>JAJQAC010000061.1 GCA_021204025.1 Clostridiales bacterium
AGTGCAATAGTGACTTGAACGGAGAGAAAGTCTGGGGCGCCTTGAGACGCTGTCCGGTGTCAGGGGGTTATACCCAGCGCGCCGAGCCACCCGTTTTACGGGTGGCGGCGACTATTATGTATACCGATAAAGTAGTCTCTGCAAGGAAATCATATCCGTAGAGGACATTTTTCACGTCGGCACTTAGTGAGCAGGATGCTTTTCCTGCGAACTTAGTACCGCTACGTGAAAACTTAAGTGCGAACGGTCCTCGGAGGATATGATTTCCTTGCAGAGACGGACTCTTCGCCTATAGTATAATATCATACATATAGGAGAAATTATTTTGACCAGAGAAAGAATAGAAAATGAGGAATAGAAGATGAGAGAAAAACTGACAAACAGTGATGTGAAAAAGATAGAGGAAGAGATCGAGCACCGCAAGCTGGTCGTGCGTCCGCAGTGTCTGGAGGCAGTAAAGGAAGCACGGGCGCAGGGCGATCTCAGTGAGAATTTTGAGTATTATGCGGCGAAGCGGGAGAAAAACCGCAATGAGAGCCGCATCCGTTACCTGGAAAATATTCTGAAAAACGCAATTGTGATCTCAGACGAGTCCGCTGCGGACGAGGTAGGTATGAATAATACGGTTACCCTTTATATGGAAGATGACGATGAGGAGGAAACCTATAAACTGGTGACCAGTATCCGCGGCGATTCACTGAATAACAGAATCAGTACGGAGTCAGCTCTCGGCCGGGCGATTTTTAAGAAAAAGGTGGGCGACCGCATAGCTGTCACAACGGATACCGGTTATACGTATTATGTGGTGATCCGCAGAATCGAAAATACGGATGACAGCGGGGATGCGATCCGCACATATTGATACGGCTCAGGCCCAGCCGCCGTCGAGGGTGATCACCTGCCCGGTCAGGTAGGAGCCGGCAGACGCCAGCTGCCAGGCGAGATCGGCGGCCTCCTGCGGCGAGCCGAGCCGTCCGGCAGGGATTTCATCAATCAGACCGCGCAGTTCTTCATCGGAAAGCCAGTGATTCATCTCGGTGTCAATCGCTCCGCAGGCGATGGCGTTGACCTGGATGTTGCTGGGAGCCAGTTCACGGGCCAGAGCCCGGGTAAGCGAGTTGACGCCGCCCTTGCTGGCTGAGTACGCGACCTCACAGGAAGCGCCGGCATCTCCCCAAACGGAAGAGATGTTGATGATTTTTCCGCGGTGAACCTGCAGCATCAGCGGGATCGCCAGTTTACAGCAGTTGTAAACGGAGGTCAGATTGGTGCGGATGATCCGCGACCAGTCTTCCGGGGACATATCCTGCAGAAGGCCGACATAGGAAACGCCGGCATTATTGACCAGGACGTCCAGGCGGCCATATTGCTGCCGGATCAGGGTATACAGTTCCTCGCAGACAGTAAAGTCGCCGATGTCGCCGTAAAACGCGGTGCAGGTTCCGCAAAAGTCATTGATCTCCCTTTTGACCGACTGCAGTTCGGCTTCCCGGTGAGCGCAGTTAATGATGACGTCGTATCCGTTTTCTGCAAATTTCATGGCGATCGCCTTGCCGATGCCGCGCGAGGAACCGGTCACCAGAGCTGTTTTTCTGTTCATGATAATCTCCATTCGGCCGCCTGGGGCGGTTTTATAAATTGTGATCAAGGATTCTGTGGTATTTCACATGAATGATTTCCTGATAAAAAGTTCATGTTTTGCCGTATTACAGGGTTCTGCATCGGCAGGTTTCCGAGATATAAGTATAACACAAAACTTTAAAAAAGAATTACGATTTTTCGAACTCTATGTATCTTTCGTGCAAATTATGGTATACTGTGAACGCGAAAATGAAAAGAAGAAAATAAAATCATTTTGAAGACGGGAGATGGCGATGACAGAGGTTTTTGACCTGATTATTATTGGAGCCGGTCCGGCCGGGCTTACTGCTGCGATTTACGCGCAGCGGGCTAAACTGCGTACGCTTGTGATTGAAAAAGAGTTTATCAGCGGCGGCCAGGTGCTGAACACCTGGGAGGTAGATAATTATCCGGGACTTCCCGGCATCTCAGGGATGGAACTGGGGGAACGCTTTCGGCAGCATGCCGACGGCCTCGGCGCGGAGTTTGCCAAAGATACTGTGCGGGAGATCCGCGAGGTGCCGGCGTCAGAGGCGGAGCTTTTGCGGGCGGCAGAATTATCCGGGAGCGGGAACCGGCCGGTGATCAAGGAAGTTTATGGAAGAAAAAGGACCTGGCAGGCAAAGACCGTGATCATCGCTTCCGGAGCGACGCATAAAAAATTAGGTGTGCCGGGCGAGGCGAAGTTTGCCGGAGCAGGCGTCAGTTACTGCGCGACCTGTGACGGCGCTTTTTATCGCGGCAAAGTGACGGCGGTAGTAGGAGGCGGAGATGTGGCGGTCGAGGACGCGATCTATCTTTCCCGTATGTGTGAGAGGGTATATCTGATTCACCGTCGCGATGAGCTGCGTGCGGCGGCGATCCTGCAGGAAAAAGTATTATCGCTGGACAATATCACAGTGATATGGGATACGATAGTTGAGGAAATCCTGGGAACAGACGGGGTAGAATCGCTGTCCTTGCAAAATAAGAAAACCGGAGAGAGGAAGGAACTTTCTGTCGACGGTGTTTTTATCGCAGTGGGAATCGAACCAAACAGCAGATCCTTTGAGGGATTTCTGGAGATGGATCACGGGTATATCCGTGCCGGTGAGACAGGGGAGACTTCTATACCGGGGGTATTTGCCGCGGGAGATATCCGGACAAAACCGATGCGCCAGATCATTACAGCGGCGGCTGACGGGGCGAATGCGGTTGTCAGTGCGGAGAGGTACCTGTTGAGATCATAAAAGAGAAATGAGATCTGGTTTCGAAAGAATGAACGTTCCCGCTCAATCGGGCAGGAGGCGGTTTTTGCCTCATACTCGTCTGCTCAGGCCGGGCGCGGCACAGCCGCAAACTTGCTTACCGGCTCTGTGCAAATATAAGCGGGAGATTACGAGAGGGGCCACAGGATATGAAGAGATGGTATAAAGTACTGGCAGTGAGCTGTCTTTGCGCAGTGTTTACAGGCGGGGTGACCGCGTATGCAGATCTGGATAAATCTGTACATTCGGTGACACTGGTTGCCGCTCAGGAGGATTATTCCAACGTAGCGGTATCGCAGGTTACGGATTATGTGAATATCCGGGAAGAACCGAATACAGACAGCGGCATTGTGGGAAAAATTTATAATAACTGTGCGGCGACGATCCTGGAAACGGTTTCAGGTGAGGATGGGGATTGGTATCAGATTCAGTCCGGGAGTGTTTCAGGCTATATCAAAGCGGAATATTTTATTACCGGCAGTGAAGCGGAGCAGCTCGCAATGGAAATCGGCAGGGAATATGTTACGATTGATACAGAAGGGCTGCGCCTGCGTGCGGAGCCGGATCTGAACAGCGAGATCCTGACTTTGTTGTCCAATGGTGAGCGGTATCTGGTTCAGGGAGCAGAGGGAGATTTCTTTAAGGTAGAGGTTGATGCGGATCTGATCGGATATATCGCAAAGGAATACTGCCGGACAGAGGTAGAATTTGATCAGGCAGTTTCTCTGGAAGAAGAACAGCAAAAGATCGACGAGGAAAATCAGAGAAAAAAGGACGCCGAGGATGCGATTGCCGCTCTTGAGATTGCAAAACAGGAAGCGGCTCAGGCAGAAGCATCCGGTTTTATTCTGGCCAATCCGGAAGAAAGTGACAATTCTCACAGCACGACGGCTCCTGTTTTTGAGATCCCATCCGGGGTGACGGAGGGAACAGCCGGTTCATCCGGATCCTCCTCGGATTCATCCTCCGGCCCGGGAGGATCGTCGTCCGGAAGTTCTGGTTCTCAGGTTACTCAGATTACAGAAGGACCGGGTATCAGCGCTGCGTCAGCTGCAGTGACCTCTGCCACAAGAACTGCAATTGTCGCGTATGCGAAACAGTTCCTTGGCAATCCGTATGTATATGGAGGAACCAGCCTGACGAACGGTACGGACTGTTCCGGCTTTACTCAGGGAGTTTATGCACATTTTGGAATTACGACCGGGCGGAGCTCGCGCGATCAGGCAGCAAACGGCAAGGCGATTTCCATCACATCGGCACAGCCGGGAGATCTGCTGTTCTACTCCAGCAGAAGCAGCGGGACGATCAATCATGTGGCGATGTACATAGGCAATGGACAGATCATTCATGCCGGGACAGAACGAACAGGTATCTGTATCGCTGCGTATGATTACCGGACTCCGTGCAAGGCAGTTACCTTTTTGGATTGATGGGAGTCTGATATGGGAAAGCAAACCTATTATCCGGGTCTGGATGTGCTGAAGCTGTGTATGGCGCTGCTGGTGGCACAGCGACATATTATCCAGATCTTTTATGAGGAAGGAAGTCCGTGGCGCGCGGTGATTGGCTACTGGCTCTCCAACCTTGCGGTTCCGGTGTTTTTTACGATAGCCGGTTTTTTCCTGTTCCGTCAGCTGGATGACAGGCGACCGGACAGTTCGGTAGTATATCGTTATTGTTTCCGGATCCTCAGACTGTATGTGATCTGGTCGCTGATTTATCTTCCGATCGATATCTATAACTGGTATCATGAGGAAAATCACAGCGTCGTGAGCGGGATTCTGACATATCTGCATCATTTTGCGTTTGACAGCACGATTCCACAGCTGTGGTATCTGCCTGCACTGGCGTTTGCCTGTCTGGTTGTCGGATTCGTGTATGTACACGGGATCGGGATTGCTCCGCTTCTTACAGGCGGTATCTTGTTATTTGCCACGGGAACGATCGGAAACAACTGGTATTTTAATCAGCGGCTCCCGGAGGCGGTCCAGGATGTGATGCATCTGTATTCCCGTTATTTCCTTACGATGCGTAACGGTCTGTTTTATGGAATATTTTTTGTCGCGCTTGGACTGGCTCTCGCGAAGATCCGCAGGAGGCCGCCCTTCTGGTTATCGGTATCAGGCGCAGTGGCAAGCCTTGTGCTGACTGGCTGGGAGTCCATGCGCTGTTATGAGACAAACTTTGTGTTTACAACCGTTTTTGCGGCATTTTTCCTGTTCACAACGGCGGAGGCTCTGCGGCTTCCGGGCGGCAGGGTTTATCCGGGAATAAGAAAAATGAGCGAATGGATTTACTTCGCTCATTTTTATTTCTTTCATTTCCTTGTATGGACCAGACCGCTGAATCCGGTTCCGTTTACCAATCGCTCCATCACGCTTATGATACTGATTCCAGTTCTGATCTTTGCGGGGCTTATGACGGCTCTCTCCGGGACGGAGAGAGGAAACTTTTTAAAAAAGCTGGTTTAGAATTCGGGTTCGATCAGACCGTAAGTATTGCCGCGGCGTTTATAAACGACATTGACCTGTTCTGTCTGTGCGTTGAGGAATACATAAAAGCTGTGTCCTAACAGTTCCATCTGTACGCAGGCTTCTTCCGGATCCATAGGTTTTACTGCGAATCTCTTGGATTTTACGATCTCGATGGTTTCGTCTCCGACGCTCTCTTCATTGATGAAGAGGTCGGAGAAAGCCTGAGCCGACTGTTTCTTATCGATCAGTTTTTTTCTGTACTTCTTGATCTGACGTTCGATGATTTCTTCGACCAGATCAATGGAAACATACATATCTGTGCTGGATTTCTCGGCGCGGATGATGTTTCCCTTTACCGGAATGGTAACTTCAATTTTCTGTCTCTCCCTCTGTACGCTTAACGTGACGATGACTTCTGTTTCCGGCTGAAAATACCGCTCCAGCTTGCCAAGCTTGTCTTCGATGGCTGATCGCAGTGCCGGAGTTACATCCATATTTCTTCCCGTAATCGTATAACGCATATCATCAGCTCCTTTTGTTGAGATGTCATAATTATAGCATCTTTTTCTGAAAAACTCAATGAAAAATGATGAATTGTGCTGACAATTATAACGAAGGGATTTTGCGGTAGTTTTAAAGAATCCTGTCGAATTTGGAAGAGTTGTACAAAGTTGAAAAAATGGCTTGACAATAGTTATGACCAGGGGAAACAATTGTGGACAATGTGGATAACCTGGTGTATAACCGTAAATGTGCGGAAACAGGTTGTTTTGAGCGGTGGAAAAAATCGGTGGAAAACCATGTGGACAATGTGGATAAAGTGGATAGTACCAAAAAAGAACATATTTTTTGTGCAAATTGCCAGGTTGACGATAATATAAAGATTTATGTTACTTTCTGTCTATTTGTGTAAGTTCATAGAAGATAAAAATTTGCTTAAAACTTTGTCTGAGAGAAATCGGGAACTTGAATAAATCAGAGGTTGGTGCTACAACCCGAGTTTGCCACTTGGAGAGATTGGAAGAGGAGCCGAATACGACTCCTCTT
>JAJQAC010000049.1 GCA_021204025.1 Clostridiales bacterium
GGTGTTTCGCCTATATTCATTTTTTGAAGCCACCGAAAGATGGCTTGTTTGTGATACCTTCTTATTTTTCTTTACCCGCTACCTCTCAGTTTCAAACTTAAATCTTCCACCACAATACGGTTCATCAGGCCTCCACTGGAAAAGACGCTCACCGAAATCGCTTTTCCATGAGCGCCTGCACCTTGATCAGAAATCCTTACTACCGGCCACCTGTCTCTTTATACCCGAAATGCAAACAATTTTTCCGATACAGCTATGTGACCGGATGCCAGCACCTTCATTTCTCCCATCTCCTTAGCGTTCGATACCAGTACCATAGTAGTAACTTTGTATCCCGCAGATACGATCTCTTCGATATCAAATTCTACCAGCAGGTCTCCGGTTCGGATCTGGTCACCTTCTTTTATATGGGCTTTGAACCCTTTTCCATCCAGTTCGACCGTATCGATCCCAATGTGAAGCATCAGCTCCATACCGTTATCAGTCCGTATTCCCAACGCATGCCCTGTAGGAAATACGGCAGCGATCTCTCCATCCACCGGGGCTAACAATTTTCCCGACGTTGGCAGGATCCCAACGCCCTGCCCCATCATTCCTCCGGCAAAAGCAGGATCTCCCACCTCACTCAGAGGAATCACCTCACCGTCCAGCGGGCTGCAGACAACCTTTTCTTTCCCGTTGACAGCCACATCCTCTTTTTTATTAAATAATCTGCTAAATAGTCCCATCTTACTTTAACTCCGGCCAATATTCTTTATTTGCTTCTATCAGTTCATCCAGAATTTTTTTTGCTACAGAGGCACTTGGCACAGTTTTAGACAATGTGAGAGCCTGCCACAACTTCAGATAACTTTTCTCCACATATGCCTCTACTACCAGCTTCTCTACCGCCAGCTGCTCCTGCATCATTCCCCGTTCAAAAGTGGGAATCTCGCCCTGGCAAAGAGCCTCCGGTCCATCTGATCCAACCACGCAAGGTACTTCAACCATGGCGTCTGAATCAAAATTGCTGATCGCTCCTTTATTTTCTACAATGCAAAGCATGATTTCGTGGGTGTTATACGCGATCGCCCTCGCTAATGATACAATAAATGACGCATGATTGTCCACTGTAAACTCTCCACCCGTAGCAGTCTGTTTGCGTATAATCTCTCTTGCAGCGCCAAACACCTCTTTCTCCCGTCCATCTATCACTTCATCTGCCCTTGTATACTCCGGATCCGAATGTTCTACTACATAGTCGGGATATAAATAATATTTCAGATAAGTATTTGGCAGAAATTGGGGATCCAGCGCCAACAAATCCTTCGCTTTTCTGTGCGTCTCCTGCCAGCTTGCATCCATATGCTGAGTCTCAATCGCCTTCTGGGTCAGGTACCCATTTTGAGATACATATCCCCGAAGTTTTGGCATATAATCTTCTCCTGTAACCGTATCCTTCACACTCGTCCACCAGCCAAAATGATTCAGTCCAAAATAACGGACATCAAGATCGTCATACTCTTTTCCTACAATATAAGCCATTCTTCGACGGGTTCCAACCGGCATATCACAGATATTGATCACACGGGCTTCCGGACGAAGGACCCTGCACGCTTCCGCTACGATCGCCGCCGGATTGGAATAATTTAACATCCAGCACTTTGGTGAATAAGTCGTCATATAATCAATAATTTCCAGCATCCCCGTAATGCTTCGCATCCCATAGGCAATTCCACCCGGTCCGCATGTTTCCTGCCCTACGACTCCGTATTTCAGTGGAATTCTCTCATCCAGCCTTCTCATTGCATATTTTCCTACGCGGATATGTGCCATACAAAAGTCTTTGTTCGAAAAGGCTTCCCTGGGATCCGTAGTGTAGGAGAACTCGATATCCGGCGCTTCCTCCCGCATCAAAACTGCCAACGCTTCTCCGATCACCGATTGACGTTCTTCATCATTATCATAAAGTGTAATGGATTTCAAAGGAAAATCTTTCTGATGCTCCAGCATCATTTTTACAATGCCAGGTGTATAGGTACTCCCACCTCCAGCAATTATCACCGCAAATTTCTTTAACATCCGGTAATTCCTCCTCATTCTTATTTTTCTTCACCCAAGCCAAGTTCAGCATCCACTGCTTTTCTTACTGCTGTAACCTGCAGCCCGTAAACAACCTGCACATTTTTTCCTTTTCTGATCACGGCGTTTGCCCCTGTATCCTGCTTAAGAACTGTCTCATCTACCAGTTCCGGTTCTTCCAGAATCAGCCGCAGGCGTGTATAGCAGTTATCCACTTTTTTGATATTGTCTGCACCGCCCAAAGCACTGACGATCAGCGCCGCATCGATCCTTTTTTCAGCCTTCAGAGTTTTTTCAGCAGAAATTTTTTCATTATATTCCGCTTTGGTATACAACTTCATCTCCATACCCTCACTTTCACGCCCCAGTGTTTTCAAATCCAGTCTGCTGATCAGAATGCGAAATACAATATAATAAATTACAAAGAACAATAGCCCTACGGCGATATACACGGGCCATCCGGTTTTGGCAATGCCAAGCGGCACATTATAAAGCAGGAAATCGATAAACCCATTTGGACCGATTGCACGAACATTGAGAAGATTCAGCGCAACCATACTGAAACCGCTCAGGCATGCATGCACCACAAACAGAATCGGAGCCACAAACATAAAGGAGAACTCGATCGGCTCCGTCACTCCCGCGATAAAAGACGTTACTGCCGCCGGAATCAGGATCGCTTTAATCTTATTGCGGTTTTCCGGTCTGGCAGTGTGGTACATCGCAAGACACGCTCCGATCAAACCAAACATTTTAGAAATGCCTCTTGCATCCCAGATCACCGACCGAGATAACACAGCTACAGACGGATCTGCCATCTCGGCATAGTAAATATTTCTGGAACCTTCCAGAATCTGTCCTCCCACAGTCGCCACGCCACCCAAAGAAGTATACAAAAACGGCGTATATACCAAATGATGCAGACCTGTCGGAATCAGCAGACGTTCCAAAGCGCCATAAATAAAGAGACCGAAATTGCCCGTACGATTGATGAAGTTTCCCATGGCCGAAATCCCCGCCTGCACAAACGGCCAGACGTAAGTCAGCATTACGGCAAGAAGTACTACTACCGGAATTAATACAATAAACGAAAAACGGGTTCCGCCATAGATCTGAAACGCGTTTTTAAATTCCGTATCACTAAACCGATTATGTACCATAGCGGTCACAATACCCAGAATAATACCAAGGAACACACCCATATCCAGAATCTGGATTCCAAGCACCAGCGCCTGTCCGGTACCCTGCAAGGAATCCGCGCTAACCAGAATACCTGTCAGCCCCATGAATTTATTCATGGCGTTGATGAAAACTAAAAAGCCCAACAACGCTGTGAAACCTGATTCCGCTTTTTTCTTATTGGCCAGCCCTACCGCGAGTCCCACACAGAAAATCAGACCCAGATTATTTAAAATTGATACCAGCGAACCCGACAGTAATGTGCCAAACCCTGTAGTAATGGGATTATTCAGAAATGGCAAAACCGCAAGGAGCCGCGCGTTGGTAAACAGGTTTCCAACCGCTATCAGAATACCGGCAATGGGCAAAATCAATACAGGAACAAACATTGCTTTTGAGAATCGCTGCAATTGATCCATTATTTTATCTTTCATGTTCTTTTCTCCATTTTCTTTTTCCGGTGAGCCTGCGCCCGCCCGACCGGTATTTCCTCCACGTGAAGTTGATGGTTTTATTATAATCATCATTTTTTTCTTTGTATATGGTTTTAAAGCCAAAGAAAACCTGTTACTCAGGTTGGTAACAGGTTTCCGCTTCATCTTCCAGAAGGACTTTATGATATTCATAAATCAACAGTTCCATCAGCATCATCACGTTAGGAAAAAACGTATTTGCCATCATATTTCGGTCATCCAGCTTATTGCTGTCCTCAATGCGAAACTTCATATCCGCCAGAGTATTGACGCGATTATCGACCTCATTTGTAAAAGAAACGGTATCAACTCCATTTTCTCTGGCTATTTTTACCCGATTAACTACCCATTGTGTTTCTCCGGATCTCGATATTACAATCAACAGCTTCATCTGCCGCAGATTATTTTCAAATACTCCTATCGAGTCCATCCCATTTGAGGCGATACAGCGAATCCCCAATACCAGCAGTTTCTTTGTAAGGTATTCCATGGGAATCGCAGAAAATCCGGTCGCGTATAAAAATACATAACCGTCTCCGATGCCCCGGAGCTTTCTGGCAAATCCCCTTATGTCGTCATAAGAATTATATTGTAGCAGCGAATTGGAACAAAAGCTGTTTATAAACTCCAGGTTTGTCGCCGCTGTTTCTGCTTTTTCCCCTGTTAACGGCAGGAGCCTGTAATACATATCTATAAATCCGTCGAATCCAAGTTTTCTCGTCAATCGCATGATCGTGGATGTCGATGTGAAATTTTCCTTTGCTACTCCCCTGACACCCATTTTCAGCACATCATCCATATGTGTAATAATATAACGGAGCACATCAGTTTCTGTCTCTGTCAGGTTTTTTCCTTCGGTTATTTTTCTTAAATCAACAATATCCATCCCAGCTATCACTCCATCCCGCATATGAGAAAGATCAGTTTTAATATGTGTTCATTTTACCATATCTCATGTCTTAAAAGCACAAAATTCAGAAAATTTTTTATTATAAATCACGATTTTCCCCCTTTACCAGTTCCCGTATCAGCAATAATCCCAGCGGTCCGAGAAATATTCCGCGGATTCCAAACAAGCGCAGCCCAACAAACATCGCAATCAGTTCTTCCAGCGGCGTGATCCCGATCTGCTTTCCCATAAGCCGCGGTTCCAGAATCTGTCTTAAAAAATAACATACCAGATATAACAGGAAAAGGAAAATACCTTTTTGCCACTGATGGCACAAAAAACAGATCAACATCCAGGGAATCAGCACAGCGCCCGCCCCAAGGATCGGAAGCGCGTCGAGGATGCCCGTTCCAAGGCCGGCCAAGATATAATAAGGATTCTTCATTATCCAGAATGCTACCATGCAGATTCCTGAGATAAGCATCAGCAAGATCACCTGTGTCTTGAAACCGGCATTGATCACCCGGCTCAAGCATCCGCGAATCCGTGCAATTTCCTCACAATAAACCGAAGTTTTCATACGGCAGTTCCACTGATCCATCTCCTGTAGAGAAAGCCCGACCGCGATTACATCCAAGGCGACAAAAACCAAAAAGCCTGCTCCCCACCGGAAAAATGTCATCGAATTAGCCACCACAAAAGGCATTATTCCCTCTTTTACACTCTCCCACAACCCCATCAGCATTTTCCTGACCAGATAAACCAGAAGTCCATGACGCAACTGAAAACATGCTTCCGTCCTACGACACCATCCGCTAACGACCGTGTCCAGGCTCTCAATCCATACCGGTACCTGCGTACTAAGTGCCGCTGCCTCCTCTGCACATCTTCGGATTCCACAATAAAATACGACCAGCACTCCTGCCAGAATCATCAGTAATTCTGCCATTCCCGCCGCTCCGACTGCCACACCAAATGATCGCTGTTTTTTGCAAATAGTAATGCGAACCCGCAGATGATCGGATATCCACGTCGCTGACGGGCGCAGCAGTACCGCAATCCCCCAGGCAATAAAGAAGGGAATCACGAGAGGCAGCAGAAAGCGGAATCCCCCGTATACTGCCCCCGTGACTCCCATATAAATGAAAGTTCTCTTCAGTTTTTTATATGGCTTACCCATGGACTCACCCATTTCTGATTTGTACTTCTTTTGTACAAACTTTATTTTGTCCATGTCGTCCGCAAGTATGCGTTTTTGATTTCACCAAATACAGGCAGAAAATCAGCCGGATGTAATATTGAATTTTTTGAAAATCTCAGTTTCCGGTATCCTTTCAAAAGTCATATCCCTGTCACTCACCGGATGCCGAAAACTCAGATGATACGCCGCCAGCGCCACATCGCCGCCCCGGCAATCCGGATTATATTTGCGGTCGCCCCACAATGGCATCCCGTGCCCCGCCATCTGCACCCGGATCTGATGATGGCGGCCGGTTTTCAGTTGGATCTCCACCAGCGTCAGCTCTCCATCTGTATCATCTGTCACGGCCCCCAGGACTCTCCAGGATAATTCTGCACGTTTTGCACCGGGGACGGACTTATCCACAATCCTGGAACAATTATTATCCCCATCTTTTACCAGATAGTCCACCAGGTTATCCACCGATTTATCCACTTTTCCACAAACAACAGCCAGGTATTTTTTATCCATCCGCCCCTCAGAAACCTGCTTACTTAGCGCGGCAGCAGCCTTTTTTGTCTTTGCGTATACCAATATTCCGCTTACCGGCCTGTCCAGACGGTGGATAACTCCCACATAGGGCGTCTGACCCGGTGTTAATAATTTTGTGGAGGAATTGGTGGATAACGAACTCACCAGATGCTTACGGATCTCGCTTACCATATCCGCGCCGAAGCCTCTGGACGACTGCGATTCCATCCCGACCGGCTTCCATATGATAATCAGTTCTTTATCTTCATATAATATTTGCAACATATATCAGGCTCCTTCTGTCAACGCGTATCCTATCGTTTCCGATCAGTAATAATATTTTCCCCTGCAGAAACGGACTCTTCACATATAACATAATTTCCAATAAGTTACATTATAACCGCAAGAAGGGGATGCCGCAATCCGGCATCCCCTGAATTTTTATCTTTTTACCATTCCCAAATCCATTTTTATTCCCGATTACACCTCAAAGATCAGATCGCCATAGCTCGGGAACGGCCACAGATCTTTATCCACGATCATTTCCAGCTTATCCGCCGGTGTGCGCAACGCCGCCATCGCAGGCATAACCTCGTCATGATAAGCATGTGCCTTTGCAGCTCCGTCATCCATCGCCACGCATTTCTCTGTAATATCGGTCAGAGCAGCCAGCGCCACTTTCATATCCGACAGAAGCGCTGAGGTCTCAACCAGGAGCTCGCTCTGCACACTGATATCCGCCTCCGGGCAGGCAGCCTTGACAGAATTGAGAGATTCCGCCAGTTCCGTCGTATACTTGATGACCGCCGGGATAATCTGCTTGCCGGCCATATCGATCATCGTTCTGGCCTCGATGTTGATGCATTTCGCATAGTTCTCATACTCGACCTCCGCACGGGAGAAGAGCTCTTCCTTGGTAAATACACCAAACTTCTCGTACAGATTGATTGCCTTTTCTGTGGTAATCACAGGAATTGCGTCCACCATCGAGCGGATATGCGGCAGCCCTCTGCTCTCCGCCTCTGCAATCCATTCATCCGAATAGCCATTGCCGTTGAAGATAATCCTTCTGTGCTCCATCAGCATCTTCTTGATCATGCTGTGAAGCGTAGTTTCAAAATTGTCTGCCCTTTCCAGTTCATCCGCCGCATCCTTAAATGCCTCTGCGATGATGGTGTTAAGCACTACGTTTGCCGGAGCGATCGAATCAGAAGATCCTACCATACGGAATTCGAACTTATTACCGGTAAACGCGAACGGCGACGTACGGTTACGGTCAGTAGCATCCCGATCCAGATCCGGAAGGGTAGCTACACCGGTCTTTAAGGTGCCGCCTTTAATCGAATGCGTCGCTTCCCCCGCGCTGCAAAGCTGATCCACCACATCTTCGAGCTGATCGCCCAGGAAGATCGAGATGATAGCCGGCGGAGCTTCGTTTGCGCCCAGACGATGATCATTTCCGACATCTGCAGCTGACTCGCGCAGCAGATCCGCATGTACGTCAACCGCCTTCAGGATGCAGGCCAGAACAAGCAGGAACTGCATATTCTGGTGAGGCGTATCGCCAGGATTAAGCAGGTTAATGCCGTCATCCGTAGTCAGTGACCAGTTATTATGCTTACCGGAACCATTGACACCCGCAAACGGCTTCTCATGCAGCAGGCAGGTCAGTCCATGACGGCTCGCAACCTTCTTCATCGTCTCCATTACCATCTGGTTGTGGTCAACCGCCAGATTTGCCTCGTCATAGATCGGCGCCAGCTCATGCTGAGCAGGAGCAACCTCGTTGTGCTGGGTCTTGGCGGTTACACCAAGTTTCCACAGCTCTACATTCAGATCTTTCATATAAGCGCCGATTCTCTCACGAATCGCGCCAAAGTAATGATCCTCCAGCTCCTGGCCCTTCGGCGGCATTGCGCCAAACAGTGTGCGTCCGGTATAGATCAGGTCTTTTCTCTGTAAATATTTCTGACGGTCTACCAGGAAATACTCCTGCTCCGGTCCCACGGACGGAACCACTCTCTTGGAGGTTGTATTGCCAAAAAGTCTCAGCACACGCAGCGCCTGAGTATCTACCGCCTGCATGGAACGCAGCAACGGAGTCTTCTGATCCAGCGCCTCACCTTTATACGAGCAGAACGCCGTCGGGATGCAAAGCGTCACACCACAGGCGTCTTCTCTCAGAAATGCCGGTGAAGTGCAGTCCCAGGCAGTATATCCTCTCGCCTCAAATGTCGCTCGCAGACCGCCTGACGGGAACGAGGAAGCATCCGGCTCGCCCTTGATCAGCTCTTTACCGGAAAATTCCATGATCACTTTGCCTTCAGAGTTCGGCGCGGAGATAAAGGAATCATGCTTTTCTGCGGTCACACCGGTCAGCGGCTGGAACCAGTGCGTATAGTGTGTAGCGCCTCTCTCGATTGCCCACTCTTTCATCGCGTGCGCGACAGCGCCGGCGATCGACGGATCCAGCTCTGCGCCGTCCTCCATCGTCTTTTTCATCTTTTTAAATACATCTTTCGGCAGACGCTCTCTCATGACCTTCTCATTAAAGACGTTATTACCGAAAATCTCTGCTACATTTAAAACATCGCTCATAGAATTTCCTCCCTCTTTTTCGGATTCTCCTCATCGCGCCGACTACAGCACACCACTTAATTATCTTAGGTTTCCCCTGCTCCGTCAAGTGATTTTTGATTGCTTTTTTGTCACTAAGCCATGTCGGTTTTTGTTTCTTTTGAATTTTCTCATTTATTTTGTTATTTTCAGTGTTTCTCACAAAATAAACGGAAAAGGCGTTCTTTCTTTTTTCAAGAAAGAACGCCTTTATTCTCTAATAAGATAAACCATTCATGCGAAAAATGCAAGCACTTTTTCTAAAATTTCTTAAAAATATTCAGTCGGCCTCTTTTCAGGCTTTTCCTACGGAACCGAACAGCTCCATCTTCTCCTTCACGGTAGCCTTGATTGCTTCCGCACCCGGAGCCAGCAGCTTACGAGGATCGTAGCCCTTACCCTGCAGATCCTTGCCTGCCTCTACATACTTGCGGGTAGCATCCGCAAAGGAAAGCTGGCACTCCGTATTTACATTGATCTTGGCCACACCCAGATCGATCGCTTTCTTGATCATGTCAGCCGGGATACCGGTACCGCCATGAAGAACAAGCGGCATGTCGCCGGTCTTCTCTTTGATCGCAGCCAGCGTCTCAAAGCTCAGTCCCTGCCAGTTTGCCGGATATTTGCCATGGATATTGCCGATACCTGCAGCCAGGAAATCAATACCCAGATCTGCAATCATCTTGCACTCATTCGGATCCGCGCACTCGCCCATACCGACTACGCCGTCTTCCTCTCCACCGATCGCGCCGACCTCTGCCTCAATCGAAATACCCATCGCGTGAGCAACCTTGACCAGTTCTTTGGTCTTCTCTACATTCTCATCAATCGGATAATGAGATCCGTCAAACATGATCGAAGAGAAACCTGCTTTGATACACTTGTAGCAGCCATCATAGGTGCCGTGATCCAGATGCAGCGCAACCGGAACAGTAATCTTCATCTCATCAATCATCGCCGATACCATCGCAGCTACGGTCTTAAAACCGGTCATATATTTGCCTGCACCCTCGGATACGCCCAGAATAACCGGAGAATTCAGTTCCTGAGCTGTCTGTAGAATCGATTTTGTCCACTCAAGGTTGTTGATATTGAACTGGCCAACAGCATAATGGCCTTCTACTGCTTTCTGCAGCATTTCTGTAGCAGATACTAACATTTCAAAATACCTCCGTTTGAATATTTATTTAGAAACACTAGCTTAATTATAATACATTTCTCGGATTTTGAATAGGGAAACTTTTAAATTTAACCGGAATATACTGTATTCTTAGCAATCCCATTTTCTCGATGAATTCTCCCGGCTTCGATTATAGTTCCAGAATCTCCGCAACCATGTTCTCCATCGTCTCCGCATCGCACTCTCTCTTATGACGGATCTGCGCATGACGAATCTCCTCAACCGCCGCCGGCACCGGCACATTTGCCACACGACTCAGCTCATCGATAATCGCGAACTCATCCTTTCCGGACTGATCGCCAAAGATCGCTTCCATCACACTGTGGGCAAATTTAAACGGGCTCGCCGTAGATGCGATTACCGTCGGAGTATGATCGCCGGTTTCCTTCACATAATCCCGATAAACCCGCGAAGCTACTCCGGTATGCGTATCGATCACATAGCCGGTCTGATCATAAAGTTCTTTAATCCCTTCCGCATTGGCCTTTTCATCCGCATAACCACCGATAAAATCACCCATTTCCTCCCGCATGGCATCCGTAACCTCATAGGCGCCTTCCTCGGAAAGTTTCGCCATCAGAGACTGATTTTTGCGGGCGTCACAGCCGGCACTCAGATAAATCAGCCGCTCCAGATTGCTGGAGATCAGGATGTCCATCGACGGGGATGAGGTCAGGATAAACTCACGATTGCGGTCGTAGACACCTGTCCGGAAGAAATCATACAGCACCTTATTGTCATTCGACGCGCAAATCAGGGTCTTTACCGGAATTCCCATCTGCTTTGCGAAATAGGCGGCAAGAATATTGCCAAAGTTACCCGTCGGCACGGTAATATTAATCGACTCGCCGTTCTTGATCTCGCCGTTTTTCACCAGTTTCACGTAGGCATAGACATAATATACCACCTGCGGAACAAGACGGCCGATATTGATCGAATTGGCAGAAGACAGCTGGAAGCCTTTCTCATCCAGCTTTTTACCGAACTCACGATCGCCAAAGATCTTCTTCACTCCGGTCTGCGCATCGTCAAAATTGCCATGAATCGCCACCACCGCAGTGTTCCCGCCCTTCTGCGTCACCATCTGCAGCTCCTGGATCCGGCTCACGCCTCCCTTTGGATAAAAGACGATGATCCGCGTTCCCGGCACATCCGCAAATCCTGCCATAGCTGCTTTCCCGGTATCCCCGGAGGTCGCAGTCAGGATGACAATTTCATTTTCCACATGATTCTTTTTTGCGGAGGTTGTCATCAGATATGGGAGAATGGACAGCGCCATATCTTTAAAAGCGATTGTGCTGCCATGAAAAAGCTCCAGGTAATATGCGCCGTCGGCCTTTACCAGCGGAGCGATCTCTTCCGTGTCAAATTTACTGTCGTAAGCATGTGTAATGCAGTATTTTAACTCTTCCTCTGTAAAATCTGTCAAAAACAGCTTCATTACCTCATAAGCCACCTCCTGGTAGCTCATGTCGGCAAGTTTCTCTACCGGTACGTCCAGCTCCGGGATCGCATCCGGCATAAACAGGCCGCCGTTATCTGCCAGTCCTTTGAGAATCGCCATCGAGGCGGACAGATTTTTTTCTCCGCCCCTGGTACTCTGATAAGATATACTCATATTTCGGGAATCCTTTCTTTATCAACCATCGGTCTATCGCTGATTCTCTGTGATTTTAGCACACTTTATCTCTGCACGCAAGCGGCGTAAGTTTGCTTATGGCTATTTTTATGCCCGTTTTCCGGTTGCACTTTTTATCAAATGCTGTTACACTATTCTGCGTTGAGGAGGTGTGATTATGATAGAATTAGTGAAAGGCCGTCCGACCGATACGACCGGTCGCCTGGAACGGGAAATCGCGGTTTATGATCTGCTGGACAGGCTGGGTATCGAATATGAACGCACAGATCACGAACACGCAGATACGATGGAGGCGTGCCGTGAGATTGACCGGGTTCTCGATACGATCATCTGTAAAAATCTTTTCCTCTGCAATCGTCAGAAGACAAATTTCTATCTGCTGATGATGCCGGGAGACAAGCCTTTCAAGACTAAGGATCTGTCCGGACAGATTCATACTGCCAGGCTGTCTTTTGCGGATGAAGAGCATATGGAGGAATATCTGCATATCCACCCGGGAGCGGTATCCATCATGGGGTTGATGAATGACACGGGAAATCATGTGCAGTTACTGATCGACCGTCCGGTGATCGAGAGTGAGACTCTCGGCTGCCATCCCTGCGTCAATACCTCCAGTCTCAAAATGCGCACCGCGGATGTGCTTGAGAAGTTTCTGCCCGCTGTTCATCATGAACCGATTATTGTGGATATGCCGGTGTGAATCCTTTTATAAGTCTGTGAATTCTGTTTTTTCTAGTGGCTTACTGTCAAGGAGGTTTTCGGGGCGAATCCTGCTTAAATAGTATTTCAGTTTTCAATCGTGGAGAACCGCTGCCTCGAGCCGGATCAGGGAAAGACAAGAAAAGGGTGATACCTGATTTCAAAAACCAGATATCACCCTTTTCTCATCCTGTCTCATACGTCAACTGCAAATCATTTTTCGATGCTATTTTACCAGAAACCGTCTACAATATAGATTGATCTTTTCCTGTAACGATTCCCATCAGACGAAATCTTACGCCAGGATCGGTTTCATCGCCTCTGCCAGCTTATCCTTCTCTGCCTGTGCCTCTGCCAGATCTTTGCCAAGAGTGGTGAAGTAGGTCTTGATCTTCGGCTCGGTGCCGGACGGACGAACGACAACGGTCGCTCCGTCTTCCAGACCATAGATCAGAACGTTTGCTGCCGGAAGTCCGGTCTCCTCGGACTTCTTATAGTCGGTAACCTTAACAACCTTGTTGCCAGCGAATTCTGCCGGCGGGTTGTCGCGCAGTCCCTGCATAATGCCGGACATCTTGTCCATACCGGTCAGACCCGGGAACTCAAAGCTGTCTACCTTGTTGAGGTAACGGCCATACTCTGCGTAGATCTCTTCCAGACGCTGTTTAATCGAGCTGCCGATGCTGCGATAATAAGCAGCCATCTCACAGATCAGCATGGAACCGATGATCGCGTCCTTGTCGCGGACATACGGGCCAGCCAGATATCCGTAGCTCTCCTCAAATCCGAAGATGAAACGGTCAACCTCTCCCGCTGCTTCCAGGCTCGCGATCTGATCGCCGATCCACTTAAAGCCGGTCAGCACATTGCGCATCTCCACGCCATAGTGAGCCGCAACTGCATCCGCCAACGGTGTAGAAACGATGGATTTGACCGCTACCGGGTTCTTCGGCATCGTGCCCTTCTCGATACGGCCTGCACAGATATAATCCAGCAGCAGGACGCCCATCTCATTACCGCTTACCAACTCATAGGTGCCGTCCGGACACTTCATGGCGATACCCACACGGTCCGCATCCGGGTCAGTGGCGAGCATCAGATCCGCGCCCACTTCCTCGGCGAGCTTTAAACCAAGCTCCAGAGCCGCATAGATCTCCGGGTTCGGATAACTGCAGGTGGTGAAATATCCGTTCGGATACTCCTGCTCCGGTACGATCGTCACATCCGTAATTCCCATGTCATTTAATACATGCGTAACCGGAACCAGACCGGAACCGTTGAGCGGGCTGTATACCAGTTTCAAACCGGCAGTCTTGCACAGACCCGGACGAACCTGACGGGACTCAATCGCGTCATACAGCGCTTTCTTGCAATCGTCGCCCACGAAACGGATCAGACCGTTCTCAACGCCCTCCGCAAAGGATATGTACTTTGCTCCGTCAAGAACATCGGTCTTCTGGATCTCCGCGTAAACAATCGCCGCCGCGTCGTCTGTCATCTGACAGCCATCCGGGCCATACGCTTTATAACCATTATATTTTGCCGGATTGTGAGATGCCGTCACCATAATACCTGCGTTGCACTGATAGTAACGGGTCGCAAAAGAAAGCGCCGGAACCGGCATCAGCGCGTCATAAATCCGCACCTTGATCCCGTTTGCCGCAAGCACACCCGCCGCTGTCTTGGCGAATACATCACTCTTTAAACGGCTGTCATAGCTGATCGCCACGGTCTGATTGCCGCCCTGGGTCTTGACCCAGTTGGCAAGTCCCTGCGTCGCCTGACGGACCACATAGATATTCATCCGGTTCGTTCCCGCTCCAAGCACCCCGCGAAGTCCTGCCGTGCCGAATTTCAGCGCTACTGCAAAACGATCCTTAATCTCCTCGTCATTACCCTCGATGCGGGCAAGCTCCGGTTTCAGATCAGCGTCCTCAAGATCGGCTGCAAGCCAGCGCTTATAATCATCCTGATACATAATAAACACCCCCGTAGTGAATTTTAAAAACTACTCTAACTATACCTCATTCTGAAAATGATGTCAATTAATCTCGTTCTGCACCAGTGAAATTTTGTCACTTTTTGCTACATAACCCGCCTCAGTCCGTCAATACCAGACGTCGAAACGCGGCAAACCTAACGTATCTTTGCCAGAAAACGATTTCTGTTTTCCTGCTGTGCCTCCAGGCGTTTTAATTTTTCCACATTTCTCGCAGGCAGCCAGGATTTACCGGCATTATAATAATAATTGAGCTGCTTCCAGTATTTTTCCGGATACAGGAAGAGATAATAGAGCATCCTGCGGTCAGCCTCTGTCAGCGTCAGTTCGCGGTCATATTGCTCAATCATCGAAAGTCCCAGCCGTTCATTCCAGTTATGTTTTTCCAGTGCCTTGCGCATAAAATGATACAGATCAGTCACCTGGCGGCCACGGTGCATCTGGTTAAAATCAATCAGACAGGCATCACTGTCCTTTAACAGAATATGATGCTGATCCAGATCTCCGTGGCACAAAAAAAGGGCGTCCTGACCCTGCCTTTTCTCAAGCTGCTCCCACTCCGTCTGCGCCTGAACCGCCTGTTCATAAAAAGAGGAAAAATTACGGATCACGCACAACTCGAATTCGCTCTTTTTCCTTTTATCACGGATGTAGGCCCGCACGCGCTTCAGCTCCCGGTTATGCCGGCGCATATCCTCTCCCGGCTCCGGAGGGTTCATGGACGCCAGAGACCATTCATCTCTCCAGCCGATCTCACGAAAAGCACGGTGCAAAAGCGCGATCCAGGATACCGCCAGCATAACCTCCCGGCTGTCGCCCAGCATACATTCCTTCTCCTGATACCATTCTTTCAGGATAAAATGTGTCCCGTCGTCGGCCGACGTCAGAAGACCTCCCTCCTGATTACGTACACAGCAATCTACCATCGCAATCCCGCGGCGGCGCAGTTCGCAGAGAACCGTCTCTTCAAATTCCAGACGCCGCACACTTCCCCGATACTCCTTTAACAGCCGGAATCCTTCCGGATACGTACAGATCCATGCTCCCCGGCCCCGGCGTACCTCAGTCGCTTCCCCATCATATTTTTGCAATACACTCAGATAATTATCGTTCAAACTAACCCCTCCACTCTCTTGGTTCACCGGCTAATTCAGATTATGTGAAAGAGTTCGTTTTTATTCGTAAACGAGCAGGGTGATTTTCCTGCTCGCCGAGCGGCGCCGGATGTCCAGTGGATATCCGGCGCCGCCCGAAAATCTCTGATTACTTTTTAAAACGAAATGCTGCTTTTCCCGGATACACCGCGCTTTCGCCCAACTGCTCCTCGATACGCAGAAGCTGATTGTACTTTGCGACACGCTCGCTTCTGCTCGGCGCGCCGGTCTTGATCTGGCGGGTATTTAACGCTACCGCCAGGTCGGCGATCGTCGTGTCTTCGGTCTCGCCGGAGCGATGCGAAGTCACCGCGGTATAACCTGCGTTGTGAGCCATCTTGATCGCCTCCAGGGTCTCGGATACGGAACCGATCTGGTTCAGCTTGATCAGTATGGAGTTGCCACAGCCAAGGGAAATGCCCTTGCTCAGTCTCTTTGTATTCGTCACAAAGAGATCGTCGCCCACAAGCTGCACCTTATCGCCCAGTTCTCTGGTCATCAGCTGCCATCCTTCCCAGTCTTCCTCGTCCAGGCCGTCCTCAATGGAGTAGATCGGATATTTCTCGATCAGCCCCTTCCAGTGCTCAACCAGCTCGGCGGAGGTAAACTTTGTCCCTGCCTTCGGCAGGATATATTCGCCCTTCTGGCTGCCCTTCCACTCGCTGGAAGCCGCGTCCATCGCCAGCACGAAGTCCCTGCCCGGCTCATAACCGGCTTTCTGAATCGCCTCGAGGATATACTGAATCGCTTCCTCATCACTTGCCAGATCCGGCGCGAAGCCGCCCTCATCGCCGACCGAGGTCGCCAGTCCCTTTGATTTTAACAGAGACTGCAGAGCATGGAAAACTTCGGTACACCAGCGAAGTCCCTCGGCAAAGGTCTCAGCGCCCGCCGGCATGATCATAAACTCCTGCACGTCAACGGTATTTGCCGCATGTGCGCCTCCGTTTAAGATATTCATCATCGGCACCGGCATATTGTTGGCATTTACACCGCCGATAAAACGGTACAGCGGGATATCCAAGGAAATCGCCGCCGCTCTTGCCGCCGCAATGGAAACTGCCAGGATCGCGTTTGCGCCCAGTCTGGATTTATCTTCGGTGCCGTCCGCCTCGATCATCGCGCGGTCGACCGCGTAGATATCCGACGCATCCATGCCAACCAGGACGTCATTGATGACCGTGTTGATGTTTTCTACTGCTTTTGATACGCCCTTGCCGCCATAGCGGCTCTTATCGCCGTCTCTGAGCTCCAGCGCCTCAAATTCGCCGGTAGACGCTCCGCTCGGAGCCGCGCCGCGGCCAATCGTGCCATCCGCCAGATATACCTCCGCCTCTACGGTCGGATTGCCGCGGGAGTCGATAATCTCACGGCCAATTACTTTTTCGATTTCCAGATAATTCATGATTTGAGTCCTCCTTTTCACTAACAGACATTTCTTTTCTCATGCTGATGCTTTCATCATATCAGGCAGCCCTGTAAAAGACAAGCCGGCGTAGTGATAGTATTTCTCAATAAGCAAATTATTAAACAATAATGAAATCATCCGTCCGGATACCAAGTAACCTTTCTGCATTTTTTACTCTCTCCGGACTCGGAGGATCGATTCCCTTCAGGGGGTATTCTTTCCCCATTGTTTCCCACTTGAATACGCCAAGGGTATGGTACGGCAGGACTTCAACCTTCTGCACGTTTTTCAGTGTCCGGATAAAGTCTCCCAGGGCCGCGAGGTCTTCGTCGTAATCACTGCGTTCGGGAACCAGTACATGACGGATCCAGACGGGTTTTCCGATGTCGGAAAGATATCGCGCCAGGTCCAGGATATTCTGATTGGTATGTCCAGTGAGGCGACGATGACGTTCTTCGTTGATCTCTTTGATGTCCAGCAACAGCAGATCCGTCACTTTCATCAGCTCCTGGAATTTACTGAAAAATGGTTCTTCTCTCGTGAAGGGATTGCCGGCCGTGTCGATGGTTGTGTGTACGCCGGCGGCTTTTGCTTTCTGAAAAAATTCAATCAGAAAATCGATCTGCATCAACGGCTCACCTCCGCTCACGGTGATGCCGCCGTCTTTTCCCCAGTAGCTGCGGTAGCGCAGCGCCTTTGCCAGCAGTTCGTCTGCCGTATAGGTCTGTGACTCTCCGTTTTGATCCCAGATATCGGGATTGTGACAGAACTGGCAGCGCATCCGGCAGCCCTGGAGGAAGATCAGATATCTCACCCCAGGGCCGTCGACGGAACCAAAGCTCTCCAGGGAATGAACGTTACATGTGGTCATGGCAGGTTCTCGCGATGACATCCAGCTGCTGTTCTCTGGTCAGATCGATGAATTTCACCGCATAACCAGACACCCGGATCGTAAAGTTCGCGTATTCCTCTTTCTCCGGATGCTCCATCGCGTCTTTGAGCTTCTCCACACCAAATACATTGACATTCAGGTGATGTGCGCCCTGGTCGAAGTAACCGTCCAGCACATGAACCAGATTATTGACACGTTCCTCATCGGTATGCCCAAGTGCGCCCGGATTGATCGTCTGGGTGTTGGAGATACCGTCCAGCGCCAGCTCATACGGCAGCTTGGCAATGGAATTTAAAGATGCCAGCAGGCCGTTTTGCTCGGCTCCGTAGCAGGGATTTGCGCCCGGTGAGAGCGGCTCGCCCGCCTTACGGCCATCCGGCAGAGCACCGGTCGCCTTGCCATATACGACATTGGAAGTAATCGTCAGGATGGATGTCGTCGGATCCGAATCCCGGTACGTATGGATGTGTTCCAGCTTTTCCATGAAAGTCCGCAGCAGCCATACCGCGATATCATCCGCCCGGTTGTCATCGTTGCCATATCTCGGGAAATCGCCCTCGATCTCAAAATCCGTCGTGACGCCCTTGTCATTGCGGATCGCCTTTACCTTTGCGTACTTAATCGCGCTCAGGGAATCGACGCAGTGGGAGAAACCCGCGATACCGGTCGCGAAGGAACGACGCACATGCGAATCAATCAGAGCCATCTCCGCTGCCTCGTAGTAATATTTATCGTGCATATAATGAATCATATTCAGCGTCGACACATACAGATGCGCCAGCCAGTCCATCATGGTATCGAATTTTTCCATCACATCGTCAAAATCCAGGTATTCACTCGTAACCGCCTGGTATTTCGGCCCGACCTGGTCGCCGCTCTTTTCATCTACGCCGCCGTTAATCGCGTAGAGCAGGCACTTCGCAAGGTTCGCGCGCGCGCCGAAGAACTGCACCTCTTTGCCGGTTTCCGTTGCGGATACGCAGCAGCAGATCGCGTAATCATCGCCCCAGATCGGACGCATAACATCGTCATTCTCATATTGGATCGAACTTGTCGTCACAGAGATGTGTGACGCGTACTTCTTAAAATTCTCCGGCAGTCTGGACGAATACAGGACAGTCAAATTGGGTTCCGGGGACGGTCCCATATTTTCCAGTGTATGCAGGAAGCGATAGTCCGTCTTTGTCACCATCGAGCGTCCGTCCAGTCCCAGACCGGCCACCTCCAGCGTCGCCCAGACCGGGTCGCCGGAAAAGAGCTGGTTGTAAGAAGCGATACGCGCAAACTTGACCATACGGCATTTCAGCGTGAAATGGTCGATCAGCTCCTGCGCCTCGCTCTCTGTCAGGATTCCCGCGTCGATATCTCTCTGGATATAGATGTCCAGGAAAGTGGAGATACGCCCCACGCTCATCGCGGCTCCATTCTGCGTCTTGATCGCGGCGAGATATCCAAAATAAGTCCACTGAACCGCCTCTCTCGCGTCCTTTGCCGGCACAGAGATATCATAGCCGTAAGCCGCCGCCATCGTCTTCATGTCCTTCAGCGCAGTGATCTGGTCCGCGATCTCCTCCCGGAGCTGGAAATCATAGCGTCTCATACCCTGACGCTCAGTCGCCGCGAAATCTCTCTGCTTCCTGACGATCAGGTAATCGATGCCATACAGAGCGACTCTGCGGTAATCGCCTACGATCCGGCCGCGGCCATAGGTGTCCGGCAGTCCGGTCAGGATTTTATTGTGACGGGCCAGCTTCATCTCCGGCGTATAGATATCGAACACACCCTGATTGTGCGTCTTATGATATTTCGTAAAAATTTCATGCAGTTTCTCGCTCGGCTCATAGCCGTACATCTTTAACGACTGCTCCGCCATATGGATGCCGCCATAAGGCATAAAAGCTCTCTTTAACGGTTTATCGGTCTGAAGTCCGACGACTTTCTCCAGTTCTTTCATACTGTCATCGATATAGGCCGCGCCATAAGCGGTCAGCGAAGATACGACCTCTGTTTCCATATCCAGGACGCCGCCCTTTGCTCTCTCTTCTTTCTGCAGCTCCTGCACTTTGCCCCAGAGCTTATCCGTCGCCTCTGTCGGTCCCACCAGGAAATCTTCATTTCCCTCATACGGCGTATAGTTATTCTGAATAAAATCACGGACATTGACAGTTGACTTCCATTTACGTCCCTTAAAACCTTCCCACGGTTCCACTCGGTTCATCCTGTTTCCCTCTCTTTTTTCTTTTTCCTATGTAGTCATTGCGGAGCATCTCCGAATCACTACAATTATTATGAACAGATACCCAAAGCTGTATACACCGCAAATAAATGAAAATGCATCCAGCTGCGCTCATTATACCATAAGACAGAGCAAATGAGGATTTCCTATTTGTTAAATATTTCTCAATAATTACCGGTTATTTTTATTGGAATTACCATACTGATATCCAATTGCGACATCGCCTGCCTCGACCCGAGGCTCTGGATAACCGTTCCGGCGCATCAAATAACCCGGCAGGATCGATCTCCCGCCGGGTTCAGCCTTCTGGTTTTATTTGATTGTATCTTCGTATCTTCACCTGATACTCTGATTGAATGACCTGCAGCAGCAATTACTGCACCCAGGCTCCGTCCGCGCCGACATAATATCCGTCCGGCGTACGGGTGTTGGCGAGCATCTCGCCGTCTTCATTACAATAATACCATTTTCCGCCCTGCTGGAACCAACCGGTCTTCATATAGCCGTCTCCATCGAAATAGTACCACTTATTACCGATGGATTTTCACTGGTTTTTCATCTCTGTCTGATCGTCGTTGCGATATTTCCAGCCTTTTGCATCCTTCACCCAGCCATTTTTGCCACTGTTTGTATTTGTCTGAACAGACTGACTGCCTGGCTGCTGACTGATCTGCTGCATGGGCTGGTTATTTGGCATCCCCTGCGGCCGGCTGTTGGAGGCTGAACTACTCTCCTCTACTTCGTCCAGCGTAATATACACATACAGCTTCGAACTGCTCTTTTTCGTTACGGACGTTACCGTTCCCTCGTCACCATTTACCGTGACATCGCTCTTGGACACGCCGGAAAACTTGTAATCATCCTCGTCTGTCTCGACAGTTACCTTAATCTTCGGCTTATCGCCTTCCTCCCAGCCGTCATCATCATCCGGCTCGTTGGTAACTTCTACCTCCGTCACTTCGTATTTGTTAGAACCGGAAGTCACCCGTACATTGGTACTGGTATCTCCCTCGCTGATATGATACGACAGACCCAGTGAAATACTGGTGATAGAAGTCGCTGCCATCGACGGAAATACCATCACTGCGCTTAACGCCGCCGCCAGCATCATCAACATGGTTTTTCTTTTTAATCCGCGCTTTAACATTATGATCACTCCTCGTCTTTCTCCGGCAAATAAAATCTCATTTACCACAATTTACGTAAAATAGTTTCTCTGGTTGTTATCATATCACAAAAACTTCCCGAAAAAACTTACGATTCTCCAACGATCCTGTGATCTTTCTGTGTATTTCCATAGGATTCCCGATGCCGGCGCCGGCTTTTCTCCGGTTACGGACCTGACGTTCCATTCACCGGATCAATCACGATCGTCGTCTGCAGCACCGGGACATAGTTTGCGACGAATGTCTCATATAGGATATCACTGGCCGCACTGTCACCGGCTGCCCACTGCGTAGGATCCACATAAATATATCTCCCGTCTCCCCAGCAGCGGAGCCAAGAATGACTCTCACCATCGTAAAACCCGGACATCATCTCCACATATACCCCGGCTTCTTCCAGCAGGACATGCGCGATCTTTGACATATGCCAGCACACACCTCTGCCCGCCGTGATCGCAGTCGGCATATCGACACTCACATATGCGCTGTCATAGGACATCTTCCTCGCAACCGCCTGACAGGCGTTTTCTATCTTTTCCTTTACCGTCTCACCACTGACCGTTCCAAAAGTCTGCAGGATCTGATTTTGTATCGCAGCCCTGTCATAACGGGCGGATTCCGGAATTGTCAGCTCAATACTGCCATCATCATATACGATAAAGGAAAGATCCAGTTCGTCGTCCAGCAGCCGGTAGCAGGACGTATAATATTCAAAGAAATTGCAATAGGACTCTACATCTGTAAAAACGAGAGTTTCCCCCGCTTCAAAACGCTCCGCCAGTTCCCTCTGCGTGTGGATGTCTACCGCTGCAGGATTCTGCATAATCCCATTTTCATCAAAGAAAACACCGTACGAATTTTTCTTCGAATACAGCTGACCCACATCATCCATATAATAAAGATTTCCCTGCACATCATAAAAGTAACCGGCTCCGGGACCCGCGGCATAAGACGTTAATATCCCGCCGCACAGCAACGAAAGCGCCAGAACCAATGTTATGATCCATCTTTTAATCATCAGACACTCAACCTCCGATAACGATTGATACAGGCCGCGATCTCCTGCCTGCGCGGCGTCGCAAATCCCGCGGGCAGGAACCGGCCTCCATAGACGCCCGCCATCCCTGTCCTTTCCATTTCCTGCATAATCTGATCCAGCACCGCCGTAAACGGGCGCGACCCGTTTAACAGCCGCGCGACCGCATATTTCATAATATAACCAAGGAAAGCCACCTGCTCCGGATCTGCCAGCTGCTCCACATACCGCAGATCAATGATCTCCCGGTCAATCGAGACGCTGTCAATCCCGGACGAACGGATCTTCGTGCGCTCCTCCAGCCGCTGTGCGGCACGCAGACGGCGGGTGTTGTCCGGCCGCACTGCCTTTTCCGGCTCCTCCTTTGCGAGTGGGAAGGCAGCAGCCTCCTTCTTCGCCATCTCCGTGATATCGACAGCCTGATACTGCTTCATCTGGAGAATGCAGTCGGCCTTGTGGAAATAAGAGCCACAGCTCCCCGCCACGAGGATCGTCGAGATGCCAAAACTGTCATATAATTCCCTCACCCGGTCAATAAAGGGAATAATCGGCTCACTGTCCCGGCTGATGACCCGCTGCATCAGCTCGTCCCGAATCATAAAGTTCGTCGCACTGGTATCCTCATCGATCAGAAATACCCGGCTCCCTGACTCCATCGCCTCGATCACATTTGCTGCCTGGGAGGTACTCCCGCTGGCGTCCTCTGTGCTGAACGAAGTTGTATTTTTCCCATTTGGCAGATTGCGGATAAACATCGAAATATCTACATCGGTGATGCTTCTGCCGTCCTCCGCCTGTAATTTTACAGCAGTATTATCGGTAATCACATATTCCCTGCCATCCCCGGCGATATGGTTATAAACGCCCATCTCCAGCGCCTTTAACAGTGTGGATTTCCCGTGGTATCCTCCGCCCGCGATCATCGTGATCCCCCGGCGGATTCCCATCCCGCGCACCGCGCCCGCGTGCGGCAGCATAAGCGTCACTGCCAGCGAATCCGGCGAGTGAAACGCGACACTGCTCTTCATCGGTCTGGAGGAGACTCCGGACTCTCTGGGCAGAACCGATCCGTCTGCCACAAATGCCGCCAGCCCCAGGCCCTCCAGCTGATCGCGAATCGCCTGCTGGTCATCTGCCAGATCCATCACTCCGCGCACCTTCTTTGCGTCATAGCTGCGATAAATGAGCGCCCGCTCTACGCAACGCGGCAGAAACTGAAATAAAATCCGGATCAATTCTCCGGCATTGATCGTCCTCCCATTTGCCGGAAATCCAACGTGCAGACGGAAAACTACTTCTCCATCCGCGACTATCTCACACGTGCTGCGTTCCAGGATCTCCTGACCGCAGCGGCTGACGGAGATCAGACCGCTTTTCCCCGAGCCTTTCGCCTGAAAAGAGAATTTTCCTGCCTCTGTGCCAAAGGTGCGGATCAGGAGATCCTGCAATGCGATCTTCCGGCAGCGGCTCGTGTAATATTCTCTGGGGAAGCTGGCTGTCCCGGCAGCCACGTATACGCTTACATCAGACGGGGACGCGAAAGGATCTCCCTGGACATGGTCTATGGACAGTACGTATCCACGGAACTGGTATTTGCCTGCCGTGTCTTTATAGGCCGGATAACCCTTGTGGTCAATCCGGTCGAGCAGGGTTCTTAGGTCTTCTGAGGTTTTCATGTGGTATTTTTGGTTCTCCTTGTGTGAATTGGCAATCGCCCGTCCCTGAGAGGGACTACTTTGTTGGCATACATAACAACTTATCGTAATTTGCGTCAAAAACTTATTCCAGTATTTTAGTATATCCCTTCTCAATCATTCGTTCAACATTTTTTCTCATTCAAATCGCAACATTTCCCTGTACTCTGGTCCGTCCGGGTCGTACTCTTCCCCTTCAACAACCACCTTACACTGGCTCTTGTAGCAGGCAACACCATACTTCCACAGGATACACATACCATCGTTCTTTAGTTCCGCAGTATAGTCATTGTCGTTGATTTGCTTTATCGCCTTTATGCACTCTTGTTCAAACCGTGCGTTCTCTGCATACTTCACTTCAATAACAATACCAATTTCTTCATCCTCAATCTCGATTGCAATGTCGTAATATCCATTGGCATTTTCTCCTTTTCCACACCACTCATCTCCTCTTAGGCCGCAAAGTATAACTAACCTGTTTTGCCTATAGCTTACCATAGAGCCGCCCGTCAAATCAAGATCCGTTTTGAGAACGTTTTATTAACAATCTGTGGATTATAATACTCCTTCCATTTTGTCCGGAGCGTATCCAGATTCCCATTGAGATCCGATAAAGTCAGCCGACGCCAGAGACAACTCATGAAATCAGCAACAACATACCCATATCACATCAATTGATACCCTCCTGCCCCTTGACATCCTAAAGATATTCTTTTACAATTTCTTTATCAAAGGAGGTGCTTTCTATGCCAACTATCAAATCAAGCACAGATTTACGCAATAACTACAATGACATCTCAACATTCTGCCACACCTACCGCGAGCCTGTTTTCATTACAAAAAATGGTCAGGGTGATCTGGCAGTAATGAGTATCGAAACTTATGAGCAACTGGCTGGATGCCTTGAACTTTACAGCCTGTTGCAAGAAGGGATGAACGATGTGGCAGCCGGTCGTACACGCCCTTTAAACGAAGCAATGAATGATCTTTTAAAAAAATACAAAGTATGATTTATTCCACCCATGTAACATTACAGGCTGAAAATGACATGGACGATGCTGCCAACTATATCGCGTCCACGCTTTTGAATCCTGATACCGCCTATCATTTGCTTGTTTCTGCAAACGACATCTTAAATTCACTTGATCACAATCCCGAACGTAACCGCCCGGTAGATGATCCACTCCTTTTCTCATGGGGTGTACGCTTTATCATAGTCAAAAACTATCTCGCATTCTATGTTGTTGCTGAGGAAGATAAAACTGTACACATCATTCGCTTTCTCTATAAAAAGAGAAACTGGCTCCATATCTTAAAGCAGGGCTTCTCACTTGAATAACAATTCTGCCTTTCCGTCCGGCTTTTCTCCCACCGGATAGAATGTCGGTACAATTTTCTCAACCATGCTCACAATATCGGTAAACGCGCGATAGTAAGTACGGTGCTTTAAGTTAGCCGCCACGAAGGGCGGCAGTTACCGTCAATTAGGTAAAGATCAATCAGGGAGTCCTTGTTCAGGTCCTCCAACTGCTATTTTGTGTAATTTTTAAGTGTTTCCGCCTTAACCATTACCAGCCGTCTTTTGTCCGGCATCGGTTGCTTTCCCTCCTTCCTCCCTAAATTCCACCCTTTTGTGTATCTCGGATCCATGCTGATACATTTCGTCAGAGTTTCCCTGATAATATTCGCAAACCAGAGCGGCGTTCACCCCGTCGCCGGCCTTCCGTTTGGAATTTTTATTTTCCGCTGCCAATGCGCCCTTTCCTGTAGGGGAAAGGGCTCCCGCACAGAAAATCCTCATGCGGCAGTCAGAACTTACAGGCAAATCTCCCCTTTAATCGCCCCAGCCACCAATCACCTCTCCAACCTGAACATATATACCGGTGTCGCTCCAGGATTTGCCGACAGCACCGTCAACATATACATGTTCACCCTCCGAAAAATGGTCCATTTTACTCGTGTTATGCGCTATGACGCCGTTTTCAATAACAGCCTTGTCCTCAATATAATCAATATAAACTCCATCTACATACTGCCAATTTAGTCGTTCCATCGTTCCGTTAAACAAATAGCCATTCTGAAATTCTCCAGTTTCCGAGTGTTCCCAGTAATCATCTTCTGTATAGTCAATCCAGAATAGATTTCCCTGTCCATGGGCTATGCCATCCTGTGAATCCCCCTTATAGTAATCTATCCGATATTCATCTCCGGCGCTGAGATAAAGGTCAAAGCAGACGCAATATCCGCTATTAATATCCTCAGCATTACCCAAAAGGACATTATAGTAAATCCATATCCTGCACTCCGATATATTCTGGTTTATGAAGAAATACATCCCTGTGCTCTTCATAAATCACGGAAAGTAATTTTTCAATCAGTCCCTCAACTTTCACCAGATCTTCATCATAAGAAACTCGGATATCACAAACTGCCCGAGAAGTACTGGTGGAAAGGTTCACCATATTTTTGATATTGGAATTATTGACGATCTTAACATTGTCACCGGAATCCCGCAAGCTGATTGTCCGTATCCCGATATTTTCCACAGTGCCGCGATAGTTATCGATCTCAACAACATCCCCGACATTAAACTGATTTTCAAATATCATGAACAGGCCGGTAATGACATCCTCAATCAGACTCTCTGCACTGAAACCCACGATCAATGCGACCACTCCTACGCTCGCGAGGATCATATTGACGTCCACACCCGCAATACTCAGGCACCAGGCAAGCCCTACAATAAAAGCAACGTACTGAACCAGGCTGTACGTCAGAGTAAGGATGGTCTGAATCCTGTGATTTTTGATCCGAATGGCCTTCAGAACCGCCCGAACCAGTAAAGTAATAACGATCAGTAACAAAACCACACCTATCATTTTCACGGGTGTCGGTAAGGTCTTTACATTCATAATCTTCCTCCTTAATGTTTTTAAGGCCTCGGCGATCATTGCTGTAACACTATTGATCCCGGATATTTTCGTAATCGCGCCTGACCTCAATGTGGTCAGACCCCCGTGCATCACACAGATCTATTCATCTGATAAAAAATTTCCCATATCTTACCATGTTAATCACACAACAAACAAGAATCACAGGTCACTATACAAATCTTCCGCATATACTCCACCCTCAATCAGATTTCTTATGCTTTCAATCACAACAGCTTTATCTTCCTGATAGGTAACACCAAACCACTTATCGTTCGTTTCCAGGACTTTCACTGTGACCTTTCCATCACGGAGCAAGCCACCGATGTGTGTCGGCAGTAAATACTCCGCTTTCAATGGATTGGCCGGAACTGTGGTTTTGAAGAATTCAGTGAAACCTTCATCCAGAACTTCCATATACCACGGATCAGAATTCTCTTTAGCCGGGAAGCCCCAGAAGTTCATGGATACATAGCTTTCCGGATCAAGTACAACACCATCAGCTTCCGCACCGACCTCCGTTTTCACTATATTGCTGGTCTCCACAACGTCAATCACATGCGTATGCCCTTCCACTACCTTGCACACTCCTCTGGTCACACCGCCATGATCGGACAGTGTGTTCTTCAGAATAAATCCCGCCATAGCGATTGCGTTCTCTGCATGGTCAAGTATCAGCCAGTCATGCATGATTTGAAAGGCGTTCTTCCCATAGTAGTCATCGGCGTTAATCACAGCAAACGGCCCGTGGATAAGGGGCTTCGCAGAAAGAACAGCTTGTCCGGTTCCCCACGGTTTAGTTCTGCCCTGTGGAAATTCTCCCGGAATCGCGTCGATTGTCTGAAAAGTGTAAGCCACCTCGACATTCATCTTCCCACATATCTCCTCCACCCGGTCACCGATGCGCTCTTTGAAATCAGATTCGATATCAGGACGGATGACAAATACAATCTTATTGAACCCTGCTTTGATTGCATCGTGGATGGAAAAGTCCATGATGATTTCGTTGTTCATGCCCACAGGTTCTAACTGTTTAATTCCAGTTCCGAATCGGCTGCCGATACCGGCTGCCATGATAAGTAGTGTAGTCTTTTTCATAATATTCTTTTGTTCTCCCCTTTTACGTTTCTTTATTTCAGGATAAACTTATCTTTTTATTTCAAGCGCGTATCCGGTTCTCTTTTTACATTCTTCGATCATCCCACTAACGCGCTCCGCGTCCAAAATATCCCTGATTACTATCGGCGCACACAAGATCTTGTCCCGGTCTACCTTAGACGGCATCGGGTGAATCGTGGAGACAGAATCATAATTCCAATATCCTTTGCATCCGATTATTGACGTGCAAACCATCACTGAACAAATACTCAGTTTCTCTAATCATACGCTATACGCTTATACAGACTCTGCTTGAATTCCGCACTCCCATTATTAAAAATTGTCAGCAGTTCAAAACCTCCCCTTTCTTCCAAGGGGAACCATATGCCATCGGCATAGAAAGCATTCTGCCCCTAATATGATGATTGAATTCCTGCGGGACTGGAATTTTCCCTGCTTTCGCCCAGTCACACATTGGGATGAAATCTGCTGGATTGCAGAATATTGCCGGTATCACATAAATCACACCAAACAAACCAGAATTATCCTCTGATAATTCCGATACCCGTTCCAGTCGAAACTTCTTAATCTCCGACACCAGAGATACCGCATATAAAAAACTATTTCTGATTTCTGAATAGCTCATAGCTTCTTTACGATTTCCATGAAGAACGAAAAAGCAAAATACCATCTGATTCTCTATTGTCATATAAGGCTTAAAATTACCTTTTTCAATTCGAATGTTCTTTTATAATACAAAAACTATGATTTTCGAAAATCAGCATTACTTAAAAGGACTTTAAGATCATCCCCTGTCCATTCGTTCTAAGGTTTGTTATTGATTCTCACCGTCATTTTCCCTCGTTGAATATTTTGTAACATTCTTACCATCTCGTTAAAGGAACCTGACTTCAATGTAGTCCTTTGCTTTGTGCCAAATCGATCACTTCTTTCAACTTGATGCTAAAAGGATAACATACTTATCTGTAGTGACATAATTTCAAATTAACACAATCAGAATGATGGTTTATAATAAAATCCCTATTTCTTAATTATTCTCTTCTTAATAATATCAAGCGCCATATTAACAAGTACAATTAAGTCTTTCCTCATAAATAGTATGCATAACACTAATATAACAAAGACATAAAGCAAAAATCCAATAATAGATGGCATGAAAAATCCTAAAATTATAAAAGAACTTATTCCAGATACCAAAACAATTATTTCCTTAAAATCCGGCCTAATTTCCTTTACCGAGAAACTACAAATTATATACCAAAATATCACTGACAATAGCGTGGCAAATGCAATTCCTTCGTTGGACCTAAACAAAAAATAAAACACAGAATTCAGAATACATCCTATCGCAATAGCTGCAACTAACTGTTTGAAGTATATATCTTGTCTTTTCCTCGCTTTATAAATATTTACATAAATACCCTTAATAACAATAAATAATATTTCTGTAGCAAATAGCACAAAAAGAACACGTTCTGATAAAATATATTTTGTTAAATATATTTCCAGAATAAACTTAATTACAAAAGCACCTGATACAAGAAAAAGTGCAAAAATCATACACATACGTTTAATTCTGCGTAATGTTGAATAATTAGAATTAATACATATATAATTATACATTGTTGTAACTACAGGATTTATAAACACAGCAACTAAATTTTCTGTACTTACTACAAACGAATAATAGGCAAAATCAGCTGTCGTCAAAAGACCTTTTACGAACCACCTATCAATACTTGTCATTAAAATAGAAGAAAAATTCCCAAGCATTAAAAT
>JAJQAC010000035.1 GCA_021204025.1 Clostridiales bacterium
AATAGCCCCTTATAGGGGCAGAACAAGCCACCGGCTAAGCCGGTGGTATTGACTTCGTGATCAGAGCGGATCTTTTCAGTCGGAGACGGTATTGTCATCTGTGGAACCATCATCCTCTTCTTCAATATCGGAATCCAATGTTTCTTCATCACCCTCCAGATGTGAGGTGAAGGTACCCTGGACTTCGTTGCCGGCTCGATCCTGTGCATGGACATGCAGACCGTCCGGATCCATTGTAAAAGAAAAGGTGTTGGTTTCCTGGTCGGCAGTCAGAGGTGAGATCTCCTGATCCGAGGAATCGAGTGCATAGACGGATTCAAAGTTGACGCCGGACTGACTATCGGAGATGGTCAGGGTGACGATACCGTTTTCCACATAAGCATTTTCAATAGAAGGCGGATTGTCGTCAAGAATATCGATATGCTCAAACTGTGCGGTTGCCATACCGTTTAAGTTGGTAATGGTAACTTCCAGGACGCCGTTTTTTGTGATTGTTGTAGTATAAGTACGGTTACCGGTGCTGTTAAGAGTCAGTTCCTCGCCGTCCAGATCTGCGGTAATCGATTTGACCGGGAAACGGGTTTCGACGGTGATGATAGCCTGGGCGGTCAGATAATCTTCTGTATCCGGCACCTCGAGGGAAATCTCCGGTGAAGCAGTGACACAGAAGAAGACAATCAGGTTAAAGATAATAAACGGAAGTATGTAAAACAATAAAACGTGCAGGAAGCCGTCATTGTTTTTTTTGCGATATTTTTCAAGATCCGCGCGAGTCGGAAATACCGAAGACTGATCCATGACAAAACCCCTTTCATAAATAGCTTCTGATAGCATAGCAGAAAATGTTTCTTATTACAAGTGAAGTTTTATGGAAGAAGTTCGTAAAATTTTTGAAACTTATCAGTAAAGAAATTCGTGAAGAGTCCCTTTCCAGATTACGGGGAACGTGTTATAATCAGATCTGGAGCAGTTTTCGCTGACACGTCGGCAGATAAAGATCATCAGGATCTTACGAGGGAAAAAATGATACGGAAAGCGGTGGCATTCGCGGCAAAGGCACATGAGGGAGCGGTACGCAAGGGGAGTGGGATCCCATACATTTACCACCCGATGGAAGTGGCATTAGTAGTTTCGATGATGACGAAGGACGAGGCGATCATAGCTGCGGCTTATCTGCATGATGTCCTTGAGGATACACCAGTGACGGCAGAGGAGATTAGAGCGGCTTTTGGCTGCCGGGTACTGGAACTGGTATCACAGGAGACTGAGGACAAGTCCAGAAGCTGGCGGGAGCGAAAGGGGCATACGATCGAGCACGTGAAGACAGCGTCCCGTGAAGTAAAAATTCTGACGCTCGCGGATAAAGTATGCAATCTCCGGGCTACTGCGAGAGATTACCTGGCGACAGGAGATCAGGTCTGGGAACGTTTTAATGAGAAAAGAAAAAGTATGCAGCAGTGGTATTATCGCGGACTGCTGGAGAGTCTGTCAGATCTGAGAGAAGAAGCACCGTATCAGGAGATGCGCAGGTTGTATGAACTTGTGTTTGCGGAACCGGCGTCGGAAGTATGTTTTCGTGAAGTGGCGGCGGACAGAGAGAACAATTGAAGAAAGAAAAATTTTCAGCAGCAAGGGATGGGAAGCATCCGTTTGCCGCTGATTTTTATCTTAGTAGGAAAGTTCATCCTATAAGATAAAAGCCCTCCGGGCGGGGCGGTAAACAGGGGAAAGATCCGGTTGTTATCTGGATTTCTGAAACAGAATGAGATACAATCACATGGGGAAAAGGAGCGGTGGGAAGATGAAAAACGGCAGAAAAAGTATTCGTCATTATGTCTTTTTTTCCAATGCATTTATGGTCGTTCTGACTCTGGGAATTTTTCTGGTGGTGTATGCGATTTCTATTAAAGTGTATGGATATCTGGAACGCAGCAGAGTAGTCAGCGAATCAGAATTGTCGTCCGGGAGTGTAATGGCCGGCGAAGCATTGCAAAACCGGGACTGGTCTTCTCCGGAAGACGGGGCAGATCTTGACCGTCTGGGCGAAGAACTGGACAGGTATGGGTTTTACACGGCCATTTTTATCGATGGAGAACCGGTTTTTTCCAATATGGAAGATATGCAAAGCGACGATCTGGAGGAATATGAATATTTCCTGCGCGCAGATTCACAGTCGCATATTTATATGATCGACAAGATAACACTGATTACATTTTGTGACGCAGGCACTGGTACCGTGGTTTACGCGATTGACAGAGAAGCACTGGAACAGACGCCTACAGCACAGACGATTTCACTGTTTATTTTGTTTTGTCTGGCGAGTGTTGCATTTTTCGTGCTGATTCTGTGCGGAGTCAGTTTCTTTTTTGCGAACCGGCTGACCAGTCATATTATGGAGCCGATCCGATTATTGATTCGTGCGTCGGAAAACATGAAAAAAGGAGACTATTCTGACCATATCGATTATGAAGGCGAATGGGAATTTGAACATGTGTGTGATTCTTTTAATGAAATGCAGCGAAACATTTATGAAAATGAACAGCGAAAAAATGCCTATGAAAAGACAAGAATCGATATGGTGGCAGGGATTTCGCATGATCTGCGCACACCTCTGACCGCAATCCGCGGTACGATCAAGGGACTTCGGGACGGTGTGGCAAAGACGTCTCAGATGCAGGAGAAATTTCTGGATACTGCCTATCGCCGGACATTGGAAATGGACCATTTGCTGGAACAGTTATTTTATCTTTCTAAAATGGAGACAGGCAATATGCCGTTGCAGTCGAAGGTGGTTGAGTGGAACCGTTTTCTGACTGATTACAGGGAAAAGCAGCAGAATACCGGTGTGGATAATACGGTGACCTATGATTTGTTTGGGAAGAAGGAACGTCTCTGTTCTCTGGTAGATGAACACGAGATTGAGAGAGCTTTTGACAATATTGTTGAAAACAGCAGAAAATATGCGGGAGTGGAGCCGTTAATGATTACGTTTCGTCTGAAACGAAAGGGGGATTGTGCGGTTATCACAATCGCGGATAACGGGCACGGGGTGCCGGATGAAAAGATTGCCTATATCTTTGATGAATTTTACCGGGCAGATGAGTCGAGAAATCAGACGGAAGGAAATGGTCTGGGTCTGCATATTGTAAAATATCTGGTGGAGGCGATGGGCGGAACTGTGGAGGCGAAGAATCAGCAGGGACTGCAGATTCAGATGACATTTCCTATAGTGGAGGAGGCATAAGATAGAGTGGGTGAGAAATATCGGATTTTAATCGTAGAAGATGATGAAGATATCAGTATGATCGAGCAGGTCTATCTGGAAAACAGCGGTTATGAAACGCAGATTGTGCGAAACGGCAAAGATGTGGCAGGGACGATGGAATCGGATTCGTTCGATCTGGTTTTGCTGGATCTGATGCTGCCGGGGAAAAATGGTTATGAGGTCTGTAAGGAGATCCGGGAAAAATATCTGATACCGATCCTTATGGTAACTGCAAAGACGGACGCGGTGGATAAGATCAGGGGACTCAATATCGGGGCGGATGATTATATCACCAAGCCATTTGATCCGGCTGAACTGGTGGCGCGGGTAGGAGCGAATATCCGTCAGTATTATCGGAACCGCTCCTCAGAGGATGAGGCGGCACAGGATGAGATCCATATCGGTGATATCTGTATCCAGAGAAAGTCCAGAAAAGTGTACCGCGGGGATACGGAGCTGCGGTTGCCGAATAAAGAGTTTGAACTGCTTTTATTTCTGGCAGAAAACGCGAATATTGTATTTTCCAGAGACCAGCTGTTTGAAAAAATATGGGGATATGATTATGCGGGCGATACTGCCACTGTTATGGTACATATCAACCGTATCCAGGAAAAAATTGAAAAGGACTGTAAAAATCCCCAGATTATAGAAACTGTCTGGGGAGCTGGATACCGGCTGAATAAGTGAATTTTTACAGGTTGTTTAGAAATTGTTTAACATTGCACCTCCGATTTGTTTAAGTACTTTTTGTATAGTAAACGGCAAATGTTTTTAACGCTCACTATAAGACAGGAAACAGACAGGAGGTGTATTTGCCGTGAAGAGCCTGATTAAAAAATATAGTCATATATGGGTGCTGGGTTACGCGTTGATCTATGGCCCGTGGTTCTGCTATCTGGAAAAAAATACGGCGGATAATTATGCGATCGTACACACGGCTGTGGACGACCTGATCCCATTTGAGGAGTGGTTTATTATCCCGTATCTGCTGTGGTTTGTGTATATTGCGGCAGCGGGCTGTTATTTTTTCTTTTACGATAAAGAGGGATTTTACCGTTACAGTATCTTCCTGATTATCGGAATGACGACAGCATTGCTGATCTATACGTTTTTCCCGAATGCGACGGATCTGAGAATCGTAGTTGATCCTCAAAAGGATGTCCTGTGCCGGTTGATTGGCCTGATTCAGAAGACCGATCCTTCGACAAATGTGTGTCCGAGTATTCACGTATATAATTCGATTGGTACGCACATTGCTCTGTCAAAAAATGAGGTGATAAGGGAAAAACGGGGGTTGTGCCGGGCGTCGGCGGTGCTGGCTTTGCTGATCTGCGCGTCGACGGTATTTTTAAAGCAGCATTCTGTTGTAGATATTCTGGGCGCGCTGCTGATGGCTATGGTTGTATATCCGCTGGTATACAGAGAAAACACTGCGGCAGTTACCAAGCGGGCGGCTGTGTGATGATATAAATAAATGATGCACACGATCGCGCAGGGAATGGCTGCTTACGCAGCCCGCGATCGGCGCGATCGTAAACGATTTAAGGTTGTTTACGATAACAATAATTCTTCAGCCATGTTTCCGCTAACGACAGCCAGCTCTGACAGCAGGGCTCAATATATCTTGCTTCCCCCTTACAGGTTTCCTCCGTGGCGAGAGCCAGACCGTGGCAGCCCCGAGGGAAGAGATGAAGCTCGACGCTGACGTGAGAGCGGAGCAGAGCCTGAGCAAAGAGAATCGAGTTTTCCACCGGAACCGAAGCATCGGTGACGGTATGCCAGAGAAAGGTCGGAGGTACCTGCGATCCGGCCTGAAGTTCGAGCGATACGAGACGGCGCTTTTCGGCGTCGTCTTTTTCTTTGCCCAGAAGCTGCGCAAAGGAGCCGGGGTGGCAGAATTCGCCGGAGGTAATGACCGGATAGCAAAGAAGCAGACCGTTCGGGCGAATGGTCTCAGGTGTCAGTCCGGAAGTCTCCCAGACAAATTGCTGATTCCAGAAAACGCCGAGACTGGCAGCGAGATGTCCCCCGGCGGAGAATCCGGAGACGATGATTTTATGCGGGTCAATGTCCCATTCGCACGCGTTGGTACGGATGCGGCCAACCAGTATCGCAAGCTCCAGGAGCGCAGTGGGGAAATAGTCGGGAGCCACGCTGTAGTGCAGGACAAACGCAGAATATCCCATCGCCAGATATTTGAGGGCAACAGGTTCGCCTTCTCTCACAGAGAGACGTTCATAGCCTCCGCCGGGGCAGACGATGACGGCGGGGCGGAGGGATTTTCTTTCCGGCAAAGCGTCAGGCGGCTGATTGGTGGGTGTGTCGGGAAGGTATGCGGTGAAGGACGCGGCGGGAGTTTTCTTCCTTTCGTCGGGAAGTATGCCGGTAAGATCAAGTGTTTCGTTTAATAATCTCATGGATCCTCCTGATGTTTATAAATGATGGAAACGACGGATTTACGACTTTATTTTAATGGATGATGCGGAAGAACTTCAAGAGTTTTCTTTTTATGGTAAAGGTGTTGTGAAAAATCCTTGAATCAGAAACAAACTCTTTTGAAATTGTTCGTGAAAAAGTAAGCGTCTTTTTACATATACTGTACCAGCCATAAATGGAGGAAAAGTTTGAAACTGAGAGGTAGCGGGTAGAGAAAAACAAGAAGGCATCA
>JAJQAC010000027.1 GCA_021204025.1 Clostridiales bacterium
AGCCTATATCAAGGCTTTGAGACTATTTTGAAATTAGGTAAGTGTCGAAGACCCGGGAGAGGGATCAGACGTTTACAGATCTCGCCGATGAAAGAGACGGTGATGATGATCAGGAATTGTTTTAAATATCGCATAGTACGGACCTCTTCTGGTTGATCTTGATTGCATGATGTTAATTTACAGATACTGCCACAGAAAATCAACAAACCTTCCGGGAACTTATGTCTTTCGTTCATTGTAACAAAAAGATACAGAAAAGTCACGGATATCTTATGGTCGGTTGCAACAATTGCAATCAGACATATTTTATTCTCTTTTCAAATTTGAAAAATGGCTATATGATAAACACAAGATAAAATCAATGAGGAGACCCACTATGGAACATCAGGTAACACTACCGGAAATGCTCGACGCGAGAGAGCGCCGTGCCATGGAGCAGCGAAAGCTGCTGGAAACCTATCACGAAACCCTGCTCTGCTTCACCATGAATATAGCAGGCCCGGTTAAAAATAGTGACCGAATCCGCGCCGGTTATGAGATCGGGAAAAAACGGCTGGAAGATCGATTCCGGGCGGCAAAGATTCACTGGACCGTGAGGGAGGAGATCAACGAAAAGACCGGAAATGAAGCGATCTATGTATTAAAGCAGGATCCGCAGCTCATCAAAAGCATTGCGGCTGACATCGAGGAGGAATCCGCTCTTGGCCGGTTATTTGATATGGATGTCCTGGGCGCGGACGGAAGCAAGGCGGACCGTGAGGAGATCGGATTGCCCGGACGCCGTTGCCTGGTTTGTGGCAGACCGGCGAAAGAGTGCGCGAGGAGTCGCACACATACGGTGGAGGAACTACAGGAAAAGACCGCTCAGATACTGGACGAGGCGATTGCAGAGGAGGAGGCGCAGGAGGCGGCGAGACGCGCAGTGAGCGCACTGCTTTATGAGGTCTGCACGACGCCCAAGCCGGGTCTAGTGGATCGCATGAATTGCGGGAGTCACAGAGATATGACGATCTTTACCTTTATGGACAGCAGCGCGGCGCTGTATCCGTATTTTGAAACCTGTACCCGGATTGGGAGACATACGGCGGCGCTGATACCTGGGGAAACGTTTGCAGAACTTCGCCGCGCCGGCAGGCGGGCGGAGGCGGATATGTTTGCGGCGACAAAGGGAGTCAATACCCACAAGGGAGCGATTTTTTCCATGGGGATTCTTTGCGCGGCGCTGGGGCGCCTGCCGCGCCGCAGTTGGGGAAATCCGGAGACCATCGCCAGGGAATGTGCCGCGATGACACAGGGACTTGTGGAGACTGACTTTGAAGGGCTGACGCCGGAAAATGCTGTAACCACAGGGCAAAGGCTGTATCTGGAGTATGGGATCACCGGAGTGCGCGGGCAGATGGAAGCGGGACTCCCGGCGGTCCTTATGGTGGGACTCCCGGTCCTCAAAGAAGGAGTTGCGCGCGGGTTGAGTATCAATGACGCTGGCGCCGCGTCGCTGCTGGCGTTGATCACCGCGGCGACCGATACGAATCTGATTGCCAGGAGCGATATTGAGACACAGCACAGGGTGGTAGCAGAGTTAAAAGATCTGCTTACGCAGTATCCCTATCCGGGGCGTAAGATGCTGGAGGAACTGGACCGGCGCTTTATCGACAAAAACCTTTCCCCGGGAGGGAGCGCGGATCTGCTGGCAATCTGTTATTTTTTCTATTTTCTGGAAAGTGAGGGTGAATGATGTCTGATTATCAAATATCCCGGATCGACCCGACAGACCGGCGCGGACTGGCGCGGATCGACGCGCTGCTGTCACAGGAGGGAATCCGCCGCGACGCCAATCTGGACTATATCTGTGGGATGTACGACGAGAATTATGATGTGATCGCGACCGGGAGCTGCTTTGGCAATACGCTCCGCTGCTTTGCTGTGAGTTCGGCTCATCAGGGAGAGGGACTTTTAAATGAGATTATTTCGCATCTGATCCAGGTGCAGTACGAGAGGGGAAATATCCGGCTTTTTCTTTATACTAAGATCGCAACTGCGCAGTTTTTCGGTGATCTGGGATTTTATGAGATTGCGCGTGTCGATGATCGGTTGGTCTTCATGGAGAACCGGAAGAATGGATTTGCCGATTATGTGGCAAAGCTGGCAAAAACCAGGACAGAGGGACACTGCGGCGCTCTGGTCATGAACGCCAATCCATTTACGCTGGGACATCAGTATCTGGCGGAGAGAGCCGCGGCGGAGTGCGATACGCTGCACATCTTTGTCGTCAGTGAGGACGCCAGCCTGGTGCCCTTCGCCATCCGGAAAAAGCTGGTGGAGGAGGGCGTGGCACATCTGCCTAACGTCATCTGCCACGACAGCGGTCCATATATGATCAGCAATGCCACATTTCCCAGCTATTTTCTGAAAGATGAGACGACTGTGATTGAGAGTCACGCAAAACTGGATGCGGCAATCTTTGTGCGCATCGCGCAGGCGATGAATATCTTTGCCCGCTATGTGGGTGAGGAACCGATGAGCCAGGTGACGGGGATTTATAATCAGATCCTGTCTGAGACGCTGCCCGCGGGCGGGATCGACTGCCGGATTATCCCGCGCAGGGAGAGCGGGGGGAAGGCGATCAGCGCTTCCACCGTTCGTCAGTATATCCAGAATGGAGATCTGGAAGCATTAAAAGAACTGGTGCCGGCGACGACATTTGAGATGATAACGAGCGAAGAATTCCGGCCGGTGATGGAACGCATCCGTAAGGCGGGAGAAGTGGTGCATTATTGATTTTTGGCAGATAAAGATTTCGTTAAAATCCCGGAATTAAGGGGAAAAATCGACCCGTCCATACCTGTCGAATTTTGTTGAAATTTCCTCTTTAGAAATCGTGTTAAAGGACTTATAATAATGTAAAATTGTGTGAGATAGCTTTATAAACAGCAAATTCGGGCAGCGTGGAAAGATGCTGCCCTTGAATGATTTCAGAGTAAACGGACATGCGCCGCAGGTGCGGCGTATCATCAGACATGAAAGTCAGATGATCTGCGCTCCCGCAGCACCACTTTCATAGTAAGAGACAGAGATAAGAGGCAGTACAACAAAATATGACATCAGTAATCTACACATCGAAAGAATATCCACTTTTAATCGGTATCGATATCGGTTCTACCACTACCAAAATCGCAGCAGTCAATGCCAATACAGACGAGGTCGTCTATTCGGAGTATCGGCGTCACAACGCCGCGCAGCTTTTAAGCGTGGCCTCCGCGCTGGAGCGTCTGGATGAGAAGTTCCCGCACGCGCGTCTTCGGGTCTGCCTGACGGGTTCTGGCTCCAAGATCGTCGCGGATGCGCTGGGCCTGCCTTTCGTGCAGGAGGTTGTCGCGAACTCCATCGCGTTGAGACAAAAGTATCCGGATGTGCGCACGGCAATCGAGCTGGGCGGTCAGGACGCGAAGATGATCTTTTTTCAGAAGGACTCTCAGACCGGGCTTTTAAATGTCGCGGATATGCGGATGAACGGCAGCTGTGCCGGAGGCACGGGCGCGTTTATCGATGAGATCGCGACACTGTTAAAGACGCCGGTGGAGAAGTTTAACGCGCTGGCGGCAAAGGGAACCTGCGTGTATGATATCTCCGGCCGCTGCGGCGTGTACGCGAAAACCGATATCCAGCCGTTATTAAACCAGGGCGCAGCAAAAGAGGACCTGGCGCTCTCCGCGTTCCATGCGATTGCCAAACAGACCATCGGCGGGCTGGCGCAGGGACTGGATATCCTTCGGCCGATCGTCTTTGAGGGAGGTCCGCTGACCTTTAACCCGGTGCTGATCCGAGTCTTTGCGGAGCGCCTGAAGCTGACAAAAGAGGAAACGATCATTCCGAAACATCCGGAGCTGATGGTCGCGTATGGAGCGGCGATATCTTTAGAGAGCATCCATGCGTCACAGACCCGGCAATACACGGCGTCTGAGCTTCTCGCCGCTATCCGGGATAATCAGGAGAAGAACCGCGGAGTGTCGGCCAACGGGGCAAAGCCGTTTTTTGCCTCAGAGGAGGAAAAGATACGTTTTGAGGAGAGACACGCGCTGCTCGCGCGTGAGTGGAAGCGCCCGCGGCCCGGCGAGACGGTGCGGGCTTACCTCGGCGTCGACTCCGGGAGTACGACGACAAAATTTGTCCTGATCGATGAAAATGAGAATCTTCTGGATTCGTTCTATGCGCCCAACCGGGGCGAACCGCTGCAGGTGGCGAAGGACGCGCTGATCGCCATGCGCGACCGCTATCGGGCAGCCGGCGCCGATCTTCAGATCCTGGCGATGGGGACGACCGGTTATGGAGAGCTCCTTTTTGCGAAAGCGTTTCACGCGCAGTGTCATACGGTAGAGACGGTCGCGCATGCCCGCGCGGCGGAAAAATATGTGAAAAACGCTACATTTATCCTGGATATCGGCGGGCAGGACATGAAAGCAATCTGGCTGGATCACGGGATTATTACCAATATCCTGGTCAATGAGGCGTGTTCGTCGGGGTGCGGATCCTTTCTGGAAAACTTCGCGGCTTCGCTGCAGATCCCGGTTAAAGAGATTGCGTCCGCGGCATTCTCCTCGCAGAGTCCGGCTGTGCTTGGCAGCCGCTGCACGGTATTTATGAACAGCAGTATCATCACCGAGCAGCGCAACGGAAAGCTGCCCGCGGATATCATGGCGGGACTTTGCCGCTCGATTATCGAAAATGTATTTACCAAGGTGATCCGTATCTCGAATCGGGATTCTCTGGGCGAGAGGGTCGTCGTACAGGGCGGCACCTTTGAAAATGACGCGGTTCTCTGCGCGCTGGAGCAGTATCTGGGACATGAGGTAACCCGTGCGCCGTATCCGGGGATCATGGGCGCGATCGGTATGGCGCTGATCGTGAAGGAACAGTACGCTGCCCTGGCAGAGAAGCCGCCGCTCTTTGATCTGGACGCGCTGGAGGACTTCTCTTATACGAGAAAGTCCAATGTACCCTGTCCTTTCTGCGGCAATCATTGCCAGAGAACGATCGTGACTTTTTCTAACGGCGAACACTGGATCACCAATAATCGCTGTGAGCGCGGCGAGATCCTGGAGGATCCCAGGACCGCGGCGGCAGCTGGTAAATTAAAGGAGAAGGAGACCGCGTCTGCGCCAAATCTCTACAAGACGCGGGAGAAGCTGCTGTTTCGCGATTATCCCTGCCCGACGCTTTGCGGGGAGAGAAAGATTACCATCGGTATCCCGCGGGTACTCTCTTTCTGGGAGACGATGCCTTTCTGGACGACATTCTGGCGTTCGCTGGGATTCCAGGTGAGGATCTCAGATAAGAGCAGCCGCAAGATGTATGAGAACGGACTCTATGCCGTGGCGTCCGATACGGTCTGCTTTCCGGCGAAGCTGGTGCATGGACATCTGCGTAATCTGAAAAACCGTGGGGTAGACCGCATCTTCATGCCGTCGATCACAGTGGTGCCGTCAGAAAACACACAGGAAACGAGCCAGTCGATGTGCGCGGTGGTGAAAGGCTATCCGCTCGTGATCGGCAACTCAGACAACCCGGAAAAACAGTGGGCGATCCCGTTTGACGCGCCGCTCTTCCACTGGTATCAGAAGGAGGACCGCGCGCGCCAGCTGCGGGAATATATGCGGGATACGTTCGGCATCTCTGCGGAGCTTACGGACGCTGCCGCCAAAGCGGGAGACGAGGCGCAGGAAACCTTTGAGCGGGAACTGAAAAAAGAAGGAAAGCGGGTGATCGACGAGGTCACAGAGAAGGATACCTTTGCTGTCGTCCTTGCGTCCCGTCCTTATCAGAACGACGAGCTGGTTAATCACCAGCTGCCGGATATGCTGGTCAAGCTGGGAATCCCGGTACTGACGGCAGATTCGCTGCCGGATATTAACGACGTTGATCTGAGTAAGAGCCGTCTGGATATCGTGAATAACTATCACGCGAGGATGCTCTCCGGCGCGATCCTCGCGGCAAAGAGCGAACATCTGGAGTACATACAGCTTGTGAGCTTCGGTTGCGGGCATGATGCCTATCTCTCCGATGAGATTACTCGTCTGATGAAAGAAATTTCCGGCAAGACGCCGTTGATCCTCAAGGTCGACGAGAGCGATATCCAGGGTCCATTGCGTATCCGCGTGAATTCATTTCTGGAAACGATCTCGATGCGCAGAAAGAAAGAAAAAGCGCTGCCGGTCAGAGAACTGGAGGATCCGTATCCGGTGAAATATACCAAGGCGGATATCGCGGAAAAGATCGTACTGGTTCCCAACACCTCTCACGCTTTTTGCCGGATCATGTCCGCCGCGCTGCGCACACAGGGACTGAAGGCGGAGCCGCTGCCGGTCGGCAGAGAGGATGCGATCCGCCTGGGAAAGAAATACGTCCATAACGATATCTGTTTCCCGGCGCAGATCGTCATCGGCGAGGCGCTCGCCGCGCTGGAGAGCGGAAAATATGCGGGCAAAGAAGTCGCGATTGCGATGGGCAAATACATCGGTGACTGCCGTCTGACTCACTACAGCGCGCTGTTGCGCAAAGCCCTGGATGACGCGGGATACGCGGACGTGCCGATCGTCACCAATGACGACGCGGATTACCACCATCTGCATCCCGGCTACAAGATGAATCTGCGCTCCGCGATGCGGCTCGCGTTCGCGCTGCCGATGATCGACGCGCTGGAGAGCCTGCTGCGCAAGATGCGTCCCTATGAGAAAGTGCCGGGGAGCGCGGATCAGGCGTTTGAGGAAGCGATGGACGCGGTGGTGGACGGCATAGACCGGGGCAGCGTATCCGGAGCGCGCCGCGGTTTTCAGAAAGCGGTCGACCGGATGCTGCAGGTAGAGTATGACCGGTCAGAGCCAAGGCCGACGGTGCTGATCGTCGGAGAATATCTGTTAAACTTCCATCCGGGAGCGAATCACGATATCGAGGCGTATCTGGAAGAAAATGGATTTGAGATTATCGAAGCGCAGATGACGGACGTCATCCAGAAGACGTATTTTTATCAGGACGCACAGATTAAGGAATACCATCTGAAACGGCCGTTTGCGAAGCGGACGTATCTGCAGCTGGTTGACTGGATCTTTGACATGGCTCATCAGATGACGGATCAGATCGCGAAGAAACATCCGCTCTACACGCCGGCATGCCGGATCGGCGATCTGGCAAAGGAGAGCGACGCGGTGATTCATCATACCTTCGACGCGGGCGAGGGGATGCTGATCCCTGGCGAGATCCTGCACCACGCCAAACATGGGTGCCGGACCTTTGTCATCCTCCAGCCATTCGGCTGCCTGCCTAACCATGTGGTGGGGCGGGGCATCAGCAAGAAATTAAAGGAGCTGTATCCGGACGTGCAGATCCTGCCGCTGGATTACGATCCGGATGTGAGCTTCGCGAATATCGAAAACCGGCTGCAGATGTTGATTACGAATATGAAGATGGCGGAAGGGAAGAATGCGGCGGGGTGATTGTCAGGGACTATGTGGGAATCTGTTTTTGCGGAGATTGATCTTCTGTCGGACGAACCTGCTTGTGAAAACAAAGATTTCACTTAATTTTATAAAGAATCCTTTCTCTTAATATTGACATTCGATTTCTGTGAGAGTAAACTTGCACAAATGCTTTTTTCAGCATGAAGAGATTTTAAAGGGAGGATATTGGAATGAAACTACATAAGCTTACAGCGCTGGTTATGGCCGGGTTGATGATGTTTGGCATGACCGGCTGCGGCAGCAGCCAGACAGCGGCAACGATAGCGGCGGCGGAGACAACTGCTGCTGCAGAAACCGAAGCTGCACAGACGGAATCCGAAGCGTCAGAAACAGAGGCGGAAACGGCATCCGCTGAGACGGAAGCTGCTTCTAACGAACGCCTGCAGTTACGTGTCGGCATGGAATGTGCTTATGCGCCGAATAACTGGCAGGAAACTGCAGCGACGGAAACGAATGTTCCGATTGAAAATGTTCCGGGAGCTTATGCCGAAGGGTACGACGTACAGTTCGCGCGCATTATCGCAGATGGTCTTGACCGTGATCTGGTAATCGTCAAGCTGAGCTGGGACGGTCTGATTGATGCGTTAAATCAGGGTCAGATCGATGCAATTATTGCCGGCATGATGGATACTCCGGAACGCAAAGAGGCAATCAACTTCAGTGATCCTTACCATGAGACGATCTATTCTATGATGGTTAATGAGGATTCTCCATATGCAGACGCGACCAGTATCCAGGACTTCTCCGGAGCAGCGGTTCTCGGTCAGAAAGATACCGCGCTCGATACGGTAATCGATCAGATAGAGGGAGTTAACCATCTGACACCGGTTTCCAGCGTTCCGGATATGCTCGGACGGCTTCAGCAGGGAACCTGTGACGCGCTGGTTATCAATCTGGAAAATTCTGCTGGCTATGTGGCATCTAATCCAAAGTTCAAGGTGATTGTCTTTGAGGAAGGAAAAGGTTTTACTCTTGAGAGTAAGGGCGGCTGCGTCGGTCTGAGGAAGAGTGATACCGAACTTCTGGAACAGGTTAATGAGATCCTGGCAACTGTTGATCAGGAGACCCGCGATGAGATGTGGGAAACCGCTGTGGAGAATCAACCGCAGTAACCGTAAAGTGAATTCATTCTGCGAAAGAGCAGGGAAAGACATCGGACTTTCCCTGCTTTTTTGTCTGGCTGGTGAGAAAGGGTTTTTCTGATCTCGCTTTTTTCGACATTATATGCTATAGTAAGATAAGTTTTCATGGAGGAGATTTTTATGGACAATAAGAAAAAAACGTCTGGAATCGTACATTTTATTCAGACCGACCACAGATACGCTTATCTTGGCGGCAGCGTATTGGCGATTATCTGTCTGAAACTGGCTGCTTCACAGCCAAGCGTCAGCAGCTTCCTTGGCGCGGAAACACCCTTTGTGCTGTTGCTGAAAGCGTGTGCGTCTGTATTTCTGCTGGTGTCTGCGCTGGCGCTGATCGTAAAGCTCACACACTGGAAAACCTATTCGCACACCTGGATCAAAAATCCCGGACTGGTTAAGGCGACTCGTTTCTATAGCTGGTTCCTGGCTATTGTATTTTTTATACTGGCAGTTGACCGATTGTTGATCAAACTTATTGATACCGTTCGGGAGTGTATCGCTCTTACTTCAAACCCGACTGAATTTTTCCGTTCGATGATTTATATGACTTACAACGGGCGCGGTATGATGGTATACGGTATCTGGACTACGGTGCGTCTGGCTCTTCTGGGAACGGCAATTGCTTTTTTCCTGGGCATTCTTATGGTGTTTTTGCGGATTCAGCAGCCAACACGACGTGACAATGATTTTATCAAATTCATAAAGACGATCGCGCATAATTTTGCGGCTCTTTATATCTTTATTATCCGCGGTACGCCCATGATGGTACAGGCGCTGATCTTTTACTATGCCGGTTTTAATATTTTCACGCATTATACTTCCATGAGCGTCTCACAGATCAATGAAGTGTGGAGTTTCTTTATCTCAGGTCTTATCACGATCTCGCTCAACTCGACGGCATATCTGGCCGAAGTACTGCGTGGCGGGATCCAGGCGATTGATGCCGGACAGGCGGAGGCGGCCCGTTCACTGGGTATGACAGAATGGCAGACGATGGTTAAGGTCATCTTCCCGCAGGCGATTAAGAATTCCATTCCGGCCATCGGGAACGAGTTTATTATCAACATTAAGGATTCTTCGGTGCTGTCCGTGATCGGCGTCATGGATCTGATGTTCGCGACCAAGAGCGTAAGCGGTATTTATTTCCGGTCTCTTGAAATTTACTGTGTCGCAGCGCTGATTTATCTGGTCCTCACTTATCTGAGTTCCCTGCTGCTTAAATACCTGTCGGGTAAGCTGGGTATGTCTAATTCCCGCGGCATCACCAGTTCTAATTGAAAGGAGGAACTCTGATGGAACCGATTCTTAAACTCGAAAAACTGGAAAAATCATTCGGGGATCTGCATGTACTCAAAGGTATTGACCTCGAGGTTTATAAAGGTGAAGTTGTCTGTGTCATCGGGGCGTCCGGCTCCGGCAAATCGACGATGCTGCGTTGTATCAATCTGCTTGAGGAGGCTGACTCCGGCCATATCTGGTTTGATGGTCAGGATCTGATGGATTTGTCTACGAACCTGAATGCCCTGCGTCAGAAAATCGGTATGGTATTTCAGACGTTTAATCTGTTTAATAATAAAAATGTACTGGACAACTGTACGATGGCGCCGATTACAGTAAAGCATATTCCCAAAGCTCAGGCAGAGACGACGGCCATTCATCACCTGCAAACGGTTGGGCTCTCGGATTTTATTCACGCCGACTCGCGGTTGCTTTCCGGTGGACAGAAACAGCGTGTCGCGATTGCCCGCGCCCTGTGTATGGAGCCGGAGATCATGCTGTTTGATGAGCCGACTTCCGCGCTTGACCCGGAGATTGTCGGAGAAGTGCTTGATGTTATGAAAAATCTGGCAAAAGAAGGGATGACAATGGTTGTTGTGACTCATGAAATGGCTTTTGCAAAGGAAGTCAGCGACCGTGTTGTATTCATGGATCAGGGAGTGATTCTCGAGCAGGGTTCTCCGGCGGAAGTTTTCGGTAATCCCAGAGAAGCCCGTACCCGTGAATTCTTAAGCCGGTATTTGGAGGATAAAGGAGAAGTATAAGACAATGAAAGACATTCATGAATTTTTCAGAGCAGAGGACGAATACGCGGATCTGGACATTGAGGCTGCGGCCATCCGTCTTTCAAAAGCGATTCAGTGCAGAACCGTAAACACCAGCGAACCACGCACGATGGATCTGAGCGAATTTGACCGATTGCACGAGCATATCCGCGGCAGCTATCCGCATCTGATGGCGCAGGCGACGGTTGAAGTCATCGACCGGCGCAGTCTCCTGATTACAATTCCTGGGAGCGATCCGTCCTTAAGGCCGTGTCTTTTCATGTCGCATCAGGACGTTGTCCCGGTTGTAGAAGGAACGGAAGATGACTGGAAATATCCGGCCTTTTCCGGAGCGATCGAGGAAGGCTTTATCTGGGGGCGCGGAACGCTGGATATCAAAAATCAGGTTTTTGGCTGTCTGGAAGCTGCGGAATATCTGCTCGCGCATGGCGCAAAACTAAAGCGGACGATGTACCTTTCTTTTGGCGACGATGAGGAGACGCTCAATATCGGCGCACAGAGGCTGGCACAGACGCTGCGTGAGAGGGGAGTTACGCTCGAATTTGTGCTGGATGAGGGCGGCGGTAAGATCGAGAGTGGCGCTCCGTATGGCGCGCCGCAGATCTGTATTTCTACGGTCGACCTGATGGAAAAGGGTTATGCGGATCTGGAACTTTCGGTAAAGAGCATTGGCGGTCATTCCAGTCGTCCCTTTGGCGGCACTTCTCTGGCAACTTTAAGCCAGGCGATCGCGCGGATCGTCGAACATCCCTTCCCGGCGACACTGACTCCTGTCATGACCGGAGCTTTCAGGGCGATTGCGCCGTATGTGACAGAAGAACCGTTGCGGACGCTGGTTCAGGACATTGATCGGAACGCCGATGAGATCGCGCAGTACTGTCTCGGCATTGAAGAACTTTTTCCGTACATGACAACTACGATCGCGCCCACCATGATCCAGGGCGGGAGCGCGGCCTGCAATGTAATGCCGCAGAATATGACCGCGGTGGTGAATTTTCGCATCGCGGAGGGAACTACAGTAGAAGAACTGCTGACTCATGTGAAGGAGGCCGTCGGGGATCTGCCGGTTTCTCTGCGTTTCTTACAGGCGAATGACCCATCGGCGACGGCACGTTCGGACGGCTATGGTTACGCGCGACTCACAGAAGCCATGACTCATTATTTTGGAGATATTGTTATGATACCGTGTCTGACTGCCGGGGCTACTGATGCGCATCACTATGAGATCGTCTGTGATACTTGTCTGCGTTGCAGTCCTTTTATGGGTAATCCCGATCAGGTCCGCAGCGGAGTCCACGGTACGAATGAGCGTATCTCCGTACGCGCTTATGCGCAGGGGATCCGGGTGTTGATCCGGCTGATGAGCAATACTGTGGTCAATCCATAAAACTGTCAGTCAAGTACTTGCAGTGGGACGGAGCCGTCTTCTGCCTCTGGGGCAGGTATATTCACATATATTCCTGCCTGTAACAATAAACGTTCCGGATTGAATCATATTTATTTCAGCACAGGCAATACCTGACAAATATGATTCAATCCGGAACGATCTTTTATCTTTTAATGATTTTTTAAAAGAGCACTGTTTTGTTAATATACGAAAGGAAACTGTATTTTCCGACATCATATTTCCTCTATGATGCATGTATGTTTTTTGGCATTTTTTCCTTTGGCGTCTTTATCATAATTGATTCCTACCAGAAGCACCCGCCCCGCATAATCCTTTAACCGTCCGCCATATCGATTCTCGCGGATCTGCCGGATAGCGGTATCTGCGTTTTTGTCATATTTTAGTTCGACGATCATGGCAGGTTTGTCGCTGCTCCGGTATGGGATAAACGCAATATCAGCAAATCCTTTCCCCGCGGGAAGTTCACGGACGATCTCATAATCGTTGCGCGCCGTATAATAAGCAAGGGTAATCGCACAGCTTAAGGAACTTTCATCATTATACCTTAAAATGGAAAAGTTCGATTCATGGATTTCTTCCAGTGCGTTTTCTACTGCAGTACAGTCTTTGCAAATCGTCGCGTTCAGTAAATCCTCTGATGCAGAAAGTGCTTTTTCTACCTTTTCCCAACCATCTCCTTCGACGGCATCCTGAAAGACCTCGAAGACCTCTCTGTTGGGAATACAGGCTTTTCCCGACGTTTCTTCATACGCCAGATAACCCAGATGAATCAGTAACGTCAATATGTCATCTTTGCTGCGGAAAGAAGTCATATCGTTTTGAAACCGGGAAACATTGACTCTGACCTGTCCGCCGCTCAGCATCTCCACAATGGCATCTTTCAGTCCGTCAAAATTCCAGCTGATATATCCCTTCAGATCTTCATACGTTTCTGATAATTTCCAGTAACTTTTAAACTTTTTGAACATCACGGCGCTCATCACGGAATTTGGGTTATATACAGAACCGGTTTCAGAAAGCGTGTAACCATCATACCACTGCTTCATTTCATTGAAATCCAGGCCGTACTTTGTGCAAAGCGCAAGAACTTCCTTTTCTGTGAAACCAACGTACTCACTGAGACCCAGTGGCTCAATCATTGTAAACTCCCGGAAATCCGTCAGCGCCGATTGAGTTCCATATTTTTTAATCGGCAGAATTCCTGTCATATACGCGGCGGCGATCATCCGGTCGGTTGTCTGCCCGCCCTTAAAAAGCGCCCGTAAAAGCTGAATATATTCTTTTTGCAGAGCGTCATTATTCTTGGCTTCGCGGAAAATAGCATCCCACTCATCAATAATGATAATGAATTTATTGCCGGTTTTCTGGCTGACATGAAAGAGAGCATCCGGCAAAGAAATCTCGTTGTCATGGACATTGTCAGGAAATGCCTCTCTTAATTCCGTAATAACCGCTGTCTGTATTTCTTGTATGACGTTGCATCCCGTTCCCTGAGTACGTGAAAGGAACCATGTAATATCCAGGTAAATCACATCGAATCGATTCCGATATCGTTCAAAACCCACGAATTCCGCAATTTTCAGGTCTTTAAAAAGATCTTGAGAATCACAACTTTTATCATAATATGCACACAGCATCTTTGCCGCAAAAGATTTTCCGAAGCGCCGCGGACGGCTAAAGCAGGTCATTCGAAAGGGTGTGTTGATCGTGCTGTTGATATATTCTATTAAACCGGTTTTATCCACGTAAATACTGTTTCGGATTGTACGAAAACCTTCGTTTCCACTGTCCAGATAGGCTCCCATCGACGTACACCTGCTTTCTTAATATCAAACCACTCATTCGCTGATCTTACTCTGATGTGAATTCTTGTGTCTTCATTATACAGAGAAAACCATTGTCGCGCAAGAAACTTTATACTTTCATCATCCGATACCCGACGCCGATATGCGTCTGGATATATTGCGGCGAATCCGGTTCGGATTCGAGTTTGCGGCGAAGGGTCGCCATGAAGACGCACAGAGAAGCAATGTCATTTTCGCGGCTGCTGCCCCAGATTTTCTGAGTGATGTAGGTGTGTGTCAGTACCTTGCCGACATTCTGCGACATCAGGCAGAGAAGCTTATACTCGATGGGAGTCAGATGAAGCTCTTCATCTCCGAGGAAAGCGCATCCGGCGGCATAATCGATGCGCAGTCGGCCATTTACAAAGGAAGAATCGCCTCTGCTGTCTGACAGTACGGCGAGCCGGCGCTGCGTAACGCGGAGTCTCGCAAGCATCTCCTCTACGGAAAAGGGTTTGGTCAGATAGTCGTCCGCGCCGGAGTCCAGAGCCTCGATCTTGTCGGCGTCTTCGCTGCGCGCACTGATGACAATAATCGGCATATAAGACCAGCTCCGGATGCGGCGGATGACCTCCACCCCATCGATGTCCGGGAGACCGAGATCAAGGAGAACGATGTCCGGATTATGGGAGGCCGCTTCCATGACGGCGGTTTCGCCGTTTCTGGCAATGATATATTTGTAATTGTGGGTTCTGAGCGTCGTGGTGATCAGATTGCGTACGGGGACGTCATCTTCTACGACAAGGATCAGGGCTTTATTCATGATTCAGTTTCACCTCACTGGAAGGTAATGTAAAGGTAAATGTGCAGCCATGCGGCTGATGGTCGGTAAGGGTAAGTTCTCCGCCATGTGCGTTGATAATGGATTGGCAGAGTGCAAGTCCGAGTCCCAGGCTGCGGTGACTGTCGGCTGCTTTTTTCTCTCCAGTATAAAACATCTCAAAGATATGCGGTTTTTCCTGATCGGGAATACCAGGGCCGTTATCGGAGACACTGACAGAGATCTCTCCGTCGGCTTTCCAGGCGGATATGGTGATCGTGGAGCCAACCGGCGTGTATTTCACAGCGTTATCGATGAGATTCAGGATCACCTGGATGATCAGCTTGCTGTCCATCTGTGCGAGAAGCAGGTCGTCGGAGATATCTGTCAGGATCTGATGTTCTGCTGCTTTGCGGGTGATGTGCCGCAATGCCTCCGTGATTACTTCATCGACGAGCTGCGCGGACATGGCGAGACGCATCCGGCCGTCCTCAATGCGTGTAATGGAGAGCAGATTTTCCACGAGACTGATCAGCCAGAGAGCGTCGTCATAGATATCTGTCAGGATCTGAGTGCGGGTGCGTTCGTCGAGGCTTTCGTTGCTGGTAAGCAGGGTTTCCGCATTGCCGGATATGGAAGTCAGCGGTGTGCGCAGATCATGCGAGATCGTCCGAAGAAGATCCGCGCGAAGCTGCTCATTTCGCGCGAGGATGGCCGCCTGCTCTTTTTCCCGCGCGTTTCTCCGGTTTTCGATCGCCAGCGCGCATTCCCCCAGGATTGAGAGGACGATGCTGTTTTCAAAGGGTTCGAGCGGCGTATCGCCGATATAGATGCCGATGGTGCCAAAGACAGTCGTCTGATTGCGGATGGGAAGATTTCGGTAGTCTTTATTTCCTTCCCCGGCGCTTTCCGGATATACGATCACCTCGCGGTCAAGAAGTTTCACGAGCTGGTCGGCGGTGATGCTGATCAGGTCGTCGTCTTCATTTCCTTTTTGCAGGAGCTGGTTGGTATCAAAAAGGATCTTTGTGCGGAAAGCGGACTGCGCGGACTGTTCCGCATGTTCCTTGAGCCGGTCGGCAAGCATTCCGATGATCAGAGACGCAATCAGCATGATGGCGAAAGTCGCCGGATAGCCGGACTCGTAAGCGTGAAAAGTCAACTTGGGCTCTGTGAAAAAGTAGTTGAACGCGAGCACGCTTGCCAGAGAACTGACGATACTGCATACATAGCTTGCCGCGAAGAGTGCGGTGAGCATCACGCCCAGGATATAGATCGTGATAATGTTGGCCTCGGTAAAGTGAAGCGTGTCAAAGAGAAATCCGATCCCGGTCGAGGCAGCCAGAAGCAATGCTGTCACAGCCAGATCCTTCCCCGATGGTAAAAACGGATGCGTGAACGGAGTCCTGCCGGCCTGATAATTATTTTCGCCGGAGGAGTCCGGGATGATATAGATATCAAGATCGGGGAGAATCGCGATCAGCTTTTCCGTGAGCGGTGGTTTGCTCCAGATATGGCGCCGGGTGATATTGCTGCGGCCGATGACGATTCTGGTTACGCCGGAGAGCCGTGCGTACTCCGCGATCTGGTAGGGGATATCTTCCCCGTAGACGGTGGAGATCGCCGCGCCAAGCTGTTCGGCAAGGGCGATGTGGCGATGGAGACGCTTCTTGTCGGCGTCATTCATCCGGTCGGCGTTTGCGGTTCGTACATAGAGGGCGGTAAAGCCCGCGTCAAATGCCTGAGCCAGCTGGGCGGCTGTTTTTATGATTCTCGCGTTAGATGGGGCGGAAGAAAGGCACACGAGGATATGTTCACCCGGTGTGCCGGTATCGATATCCTGTTGATCAGCAGCCTGAGACATATCCTGTCACCTCCGTTCTGAGGACTTGCATACCTGTTTTGATGAAATGCCGGTCACTTCCAATCTTCAATCCCATATTTATCCAGCAGCTCTCTGGCTTTTTGCATGCCGGTTTCCGTGATGTATACGGATTTAGTTCTGGTGGGATGATTGCCCTGACGGATATAGTCATCTTCGTCAAGTTCATTCAGAATATCAAAATTGTATCCTTTCCAGGCATAGAAATCCTTTGCTTCTGAAAATTTTTCTCCCTGGGCAAACCGGGACAGGTAAAGAAGTGCCAGTGTCAGTTCTTTTTCTGCTTCTTTTGCTTTTGTTGTATCCATAAGAGTAAGCCCTCCGTATTTAGGAATGTATGGTAATAAAACCTTCAAAGTTTTATTACCATTATAGCCGCGGCGCAAAGACCGGTCAACCGTCTGATGTCTGGTTTTCGGAAAAGAGGTTTTCACCGGATCTTGCAGTTTCATATATGAAAACATTTCTGCAGACATCTGTATTCTCCCAGCACCAGCATGGTCTGATCTTTTGTCAGCATGATATCCGGGGTCACGGAGACATTCATCCGTCCATGATTCTTAACGGCCATGATATTGATATTGTATTTTTTACGGACATCCAGCTGGCCGATGCTTTTGCCCACCCAGTCGCGGGGGACGGACACTTCGAAGATGGCATGATCTTCGTCCAGTTCGATATAGTCAAGAATGTGGTCGGAGCTATAGCGGATGGCAGCCCATCTGGCAAGCTGCTTTTCCGGATAGACGACTTCATCTGCGCCATTGCGCAGCAGGAATTTGGCGTGGACGTCGCGCGCTGCCCGGGATACGATCATCTTTGCTCCGAGCGTTTCCAGCAGGGATGTCGTCTCCAGAGAACTCTGAAAATTGTCTCCGATCGCCACGATACAGACGTCGTAATTACGGATGCCGAGAGAGCGCAGAAAATCTTCATTGGTGCTGTCTCCGATCTGTGCGTTGGTGACAAAAGGAAGAATATCGTTTACCCGCTCTTCAATATGGTCGACCGCCATGACCTGGTGTCCCATCTGGTTCAGCTGAAGCGCGATATGGCGACCGAACCGTCCCAGTCCGATCAGTAAGATTGTTTTCATAAAGAGCCTCCTTTTAAACGGAATATTTTTATCCCACCATGATCTTTTCCTGCGGCAGCCGGGATACATTGACGCGCCTGCCGGACAGCGCCGCGTAGATTAGCGTAAGCCCGCCGACCCGGCCAAAGAACATCAGCACGATCAGAACCATCCGAGAGAGCGCGCCAAGTCCGGGTGTGATGCCAAGCGTCAGGCCGACAGTACCGACCGCCGATGCAGTCTCAAAGAGGCAGATGCCCATCGGCAGTCCCTCGGATATGCTGATGATCAGAGCGCCTCCGAAAAAGAGCGCCAGATACATCATCCCGATCGTCGCCGCGTTTCGTACCGTATCAGGTTCGATCCTGCGTCCGAACATCTGCGGGGATTCTTTTCTCAAAAAGACGGAAACCTCGTTTGCCAGAAGTACGGCCAGAGTTGTCGTCTTCATGCCTCCCGCCGTGGAGCCGGGGGAACCGCCGATGAGCATCAGAGCGATGACGATGGACTGCCCCGCTCCGGAAAGTTCGGTCAGATCAGCGGTATTGAATCCCGCGGTTCTCGGAGTGACGGACTGAAAAAGGGAATAGAAAAGCCGTTGAGCAAGCAGAAAACCGCAGAATTCATATTGGTAAAAGTATGCCGCCGGGAGCAGGACGAGGAGCAGGCTCGTCGTCAGGATTACTTTGCTCTGCATCCGATATCGGGAAAAGCGGAGTCCGTTGCCGCAGATATCCTCCCAAGTGAGAAATCCGATCCCGCCGATGATAATGAGAAGCATCACTGTGATATTAATCACGGGATTGGCAGCATAGGCGGTAAGAGAAGCATACGATCTGTCTGCAGTACCCATGAGGTCAAATCCTGCATTACAGAATGCGGAGATGGAATGAAATACCGCCATCCAGATCCCTCTCGCTCCATAGTCCCGGCAGAATCCCGGCATCATGACAAGCGCTCCGATACTCTCAATCAAAAATGTCCCTTTGATGATAAATGTCGTCAGCCGCACCATGCCGTCCAGTTTAGGCGCCGCGATCGCTTCCTGCATCGTGCTCTGCTGCATCAGGGATACTTTGCGTCCGGAGAAGCAGGTAAGCGCGGCAGCCACCGTGATCACGCCCATGCCGCCGATCTGGATCAGAACCAGGATGACAGCCTGCCCAAATCCGGACCAGGAGACGGCGGTGTCCCGCACGACCAGCCCCGTCACACAGACGGCGGAGACCGAAGTGAAAAGCGTTTCCTGAAAGGAGGCGGCCTCTCCGTCCCTGGAAGAAAGCGGGAGCAGAAGGAAAAACGTGCCGATGAGAATCACGCCCGCAAATCCCATGAGGATGATCTGGAAAGAAGTAAAATGTTTTTTTCTGCGCAGGTAATCTTCCATGGGTTCACCTCCTTCGTGTCGAGTGATGATCTGTTTTAATGTTGAGATTATTATACGAAGTCTGGTTTAAAAATGGGGTAAAGCAATGGGGGATGGTATTAAGATGGTATAAAGATTTTCTGCAGTTGCAGATGGTAATCTTATCAATAAAATCATGTAAGGATATGCGAAATCTGATATAATGTTATACAAATGTAGATGATAAGGCAGGATGCTGTAATGTGGCATACGATGGAGATGAGTAAAATACTATCTGATATAGCGGAAAGAGGTTATGGTAACCCGATAGTCTGCAAAAATTATTTTGATGTGCATTTTAAATTGAATCTTCCCATTTACATGGAATATAGTGATCATGTGGAAATTACGTCTGTATTTAATTATCAGGAAACTGGGGAGACTGTAGATTCTATTTTGGAAAAATGCAAGGTGACGGATGCATTTAAGCGGGTTCATTCTTCTGTCATGGATTATCAGATGTTCCTTTCTGGGACAAAGAACACAAAGTTTTCTGTAGAAGTACCGACTTCCGGAAAAAGAATTTACCTGAAAGATTCAAAGGTGGAGCTGACGTTCCTTTGCAGTAATCAGAAGAAAATTGTGGTCACTTACTTCCTTCCCAATTCCAAAAGCTGGAAGTTACAGCAAATTTCCATTTATAAAATGACCGATTCCGAGCGAGAGAAGATGCAGGACATACGCGGGCTCCTGAAAAATAGATCCGTATCAGTGATCGGCAAATCCGATAAATCGAAGAGTCTCTCTTCAGCAACAGTGACAAGTAATGTTGGAGCAGATGCATCGATTTTTAGTTCTCCCAGTCTCGAGCAGTTTTCGGAAGCTCTGAAAAAAGAAATTAGTTTTCTAAAACAGGGCAGAGGAAAAAAGTATAAGGTTGTCAATGGCGAGAAACTTCATAAAGACAACCAGGGAATTTATACCTATACTTTTGAAATGGAGACTGAGCTTCATCTGCCGGATGATGCTCCGGTAACGGTTGATACGGCCACTGGATTGCATGCCTCCGGCTCTGTACTCGTGTGCGATGACTTCCAGATCACGCTTATGTTAAACAGGGATTTGAATGACCGTGTAAGGAATGCTTATATTACAGTTGAACCATGGAAACTGCTGGAGAGTCTGGACAGAAAGATAAATTTCCTGAATCCCGATGTCCACAGACTGGCCATAAAGTTGATAGAAGAAGGACCGAAACTGGCCGGAAAATCGGATATTACCAAAATTCCCAAAGGTCAGCCAGCGGTAATGAGCAAGCTGAAAAAAGAAGACATTGTAGTAGTCTGGGGACCTCCAGGAACCGGTAAGACTTATACAATGGCTATGATTGCTATTGATTATCTGAAGCGCGGAAAATCGGTTTTGATTGTTTCTCATAGTAACGTTTCTGTGGATGGTGTGATCAAACAGGTGCTGAATATGCCGGATCCGTCTGTAAAATCGTATCTGCAGAAAGGCAGTATCCTTCGATATGGGTATGTTCGGGATACCGAGCTTGCCAATCATGAATATGCGACTTCGTTTAACTACGCTCTCGCAAAGAATCCGACGCTCAGAAAAGAGCTGGATGTTCTGAGTGCGCAGAAAGATAAGATGAAGGCAAAAAATCAGATAAAGACAGACGCCTATCACCTGGTTGAGAAAAATATGAAAGGGATCCGGGAGGCAATCCGGAAAGAGGAAAAGAAATACGCGGAGAAAGCAAGGATTCTGGGGACGACGATCTCAAAAGCTACCATAGATGGTATGTTTGAGGATCACCAGTATGATCTCGTTATGTTTGACGAGGTATCGATGGCTTACGTTCCGCAGATCATAGCAGCGGCAGCTCTGGCCAGAGAGAAATTTATGTGTGTCGGAGATTTCAGGCAGCTGTCGCCGATTGCCCAGAGTACCGGGGCAAAACCAATTTTGCAGAGAGATATCTTTTCATATCTACGAATTACGGATAATCTGGGGAAGATGTACGGTCATCCATGGCTTGTCATGTTGAACGAACAGCGTCGCATGCATCCGGATATCTCTGCATTCCCCAATCGATTTGTATATCAGAGGTTGTTGAAAAACGATAAGTCTGTACTTTATAAGCGAGATTCTATCGTGGCTTCGGCTCCGTTGCCGGGAGATGCCATGAACCTGATTGATCTGACCGGAACGTACTGTGCAGCTGATAAAAACAGTGACAATTCAAGATTTAATCTATTAAGCGCTGTTATTTCTTTCTCAACAGCTGTCAGGGCTGATCAGGAAGGTATGGCGGAGACGGTAGGCATTATAACACCTTATGCAGCTCAGACCCGTCTGATTCGGGCCATGCTGCGGGATTATTATCGGTCTGGCACTGAGAAGGTCAGTTGTGCAACTGTGCATCAGTACCAGGGCTCGGAATCAGATGTTTTGATTTTCGATGCGGTAGAAAGTTATCCGACCCATAAGGTGGGCTTCCTGTTGGGGAAAGATAAGGATGCCGTTACCAGATTGATTAATGTTGCTGTCACTCGTGCAAGGGGAAAATTGATCACAGTGGCCAATGTCCGGTTCTGGCAAAGCACGTTCAAAGGGACAAACCATATTTATTATCGGCTTCTGGAATACCTGTCAGCCAATCATAATGTGGTGAATCACGCACAGAATCATAACCTGACGTCATATATGGAATCCGTAAACCCCGATAAGATGATTCGTATTTATACGGAAGAGAATGAAGCCATCGCTGAGCTTGAAAAAGATATCAAACGAGCCAAAGGCAAGGTGGTCTTGTCAATTCCGGATGGAAATCTCAGGGAAACAGAAGAACGGATCATTGGCATCATTGATGATGCTTATCGGCGTGGTGTTGCGATCCTGATGAAATCCAACGGTTATCAGGATTTGCCAGAACGCTGGAAAGTGTATTGCTTCGGTGCAGATAACGCGATATTTCCCTTGATTGTGATCGATGACAGGATTGCGTGGTACGGCCTGCCGACGTCCAGAATGCGCTTTCAGGTGGATAAGACTACAGGACAGGATACGGTTGTTCCTGTCATGGTTCGAATCGATGGGGACAACACAGTTGAGATGATCAAAGCCCTGACTAATCTGGAAACGATAAAGGCGGGGATAAACACGAGACCGTTGCTGCAGAAAAAAGGTGCTTCTATGCACCTGTCGACATGTGATGGCGGAGAAGGCGAGATCATTCCGCCGGGGTTGGGAGGATTTGTGGAAGAAAAGGAATTCTGTCCCAAATGTAAAAGCCATCTGATTCTTACCAGAAATGCGAAGGGTATGGCGTACCTGAAATGCGCCAGGAAAGATTGTGATACCATAAAGTATCTGGAGAAAGAACTCATGAATTGGTACATCATTGCAAGGAATGTATGCTGTCCGAAGGACGGAGGCTGTATCGAGGGAGCGGTTGGAAGGTATGGACCGTATATTCGCTGTGACAGAGGACATTTCTTGAAACCGTGGGAGATATAAGGGATAATTTCTTGTTGTGCTTGTCTAGAAATTCTCTGAGAATATGGGAATTCAACTTCGTTTTTCTGTTTTATATTTGCCTACACGTGTTTGATTCTACAGGGCCCCCTGAAATTATCGCGCAGAATTGCAAGAACCATTCATTAGTTCCGTGAGATAGACTTGTAAAAGAAAAAGTGAAATGCTATACTGTTTTTATTAGGGCTTATTAGGGTGTTTTTTTAAATCATGCCTTATAGCTTTACAATCTTAAGAAGAGTCCTGAGGTGTAACAAAATGAGACCGAGTTATAAGAAATTATGGAAACTGTTGATTGATAAGGATATGATGAAGAAAGATCTCCAGGTGGCTGCAGGTATCAGTTGGAATTCGATGACGAAGTTGTCAAAGGGAGAAACGGTGAGCATGGATATATTATTGAAGGTTTGCGCTGCTCTGAATTGTAATGTTGGGGATATATTAGATTTTGTGCCTGACGAGGAGGTCAGTGAATGACGATAAAGAATACAGCGGCTTTGAAGGGTACAAGCCCTTATAGTGCTGTGATAACACGGGAGCAATTTCTCTTCTATGAGACAAGAACGACAGCAAGATTGCTGTCGGAGGGACTGTCCAGGGATGAGGTTGCCCAGAGGATTGTGTCGGACAACCTTTTCCAGTATCCGACCGAGAAGTCTGTACGGCGGATGGCGCTGGCCTGCCTCCGGCGGCTGGATGCCCTGGAGGATGATTCGCTTGTGACGGCGATTGCCAACCGTCCCCAGGACACGGCAAAACAGATATGCCTGTATGCGATGATGAAGCAGTATCGTCTGATATGGGATTTTATGATTACAGTCATCGGGGAGAAGTACCGTTTATTGGACACGTCCTTTAGTAAAATAGATGTGAACGGATTTTTCTTGCGGCTTCAGGAACAGGATGACTGGGTGGCTTCCTGGAGCGATTCGACGATTGAAAAACTGAAACAGGTCATCGTAAAGCTGCTGATGGATAATGAGTATCTTGACAGCACAAAATCGGAACGGCTGAATCCTGTGCTGATTAGCCCCATTTTGGAAGGTGCCATTTGTGAAAGCGGCAATACCCAGGCGCTTCTGGCGTTCAATTGCTTTGGATAAGAAGTACGCAGTGAAAGGCCGAAACTGCAATATAGGAGGAACTGATAGATGGAAAATCTGAACGAACGCCTCGATAAGCTAAGGGCGTTAATCCAGGAGCCGGATTTCCTTGAGGGAAAGGGCTTGAGCAATGAAGTCAATATACGGATATTCTGCTATGATGCTGTGGACGAGATGGTGGTTCGGCATTTTATTCGGCAGTTGAAGACCGACCAGTCCTTAAACTGCCGCTTGATTGAGTACGACCTGTATAAGTTGTTCATTTCCCTGTGTGATGATATGGGAATCTTGGAAGAAATACCGGAGCTGGAAGAAAACGATGGTCCGGAATATCTTCTGGAGCAGCTTCACGGTGCAATCGGTGAAGGCGAATTTATAGAAAAAATGTCATATGATCCGCACGAATACGGAGATGTAATCCTGCTTACCGGCGTCGGCGATGTGTTCCCATTCATGAGGGTTCATGCATTGTTGGAATCCATGCAGGTCGATTTTTCAGATGTTCCTATCCTTGTCATGTATCCGGGAGTATTTGACGGGCGGCATTTGAAGCTATTCGACAGATTGAAGCCAAACGATTATTACAGAGCGTTCAACGTGATAGAGTGACCGCAAGATAGAGGGAGGAGCACCGATATGAAGATAAGAGAAATGTTTGCGGAGGACATCAACCGCCCTATCAATGGTGTTATCAAGGTAGACCAGGATTCGGAGGATGTCACAAGGCAGGAAGTACAGGAATATGTCATTACCAGGGAACTGAAAAAGCACTTCATCAGCTTCTTTGATTTTTACAGTGAAAGTTTTCTGATCCCGACCTCTGATATCGGCGTGTGGATTTCAGGATTCTTTGGAAGTGGTAAATCGCACTTTCTGAAAATGCTGTCCTACCTGCTGGAGAATAAACGCGTGAATGGCGTGCCGACTGTTGAAATGTTCCGCAGCAAGTTTGCGGATGATCCGGCGACATTCATGCTGATTGATAATTCCACTCGGTATGATACAGAGACCATTCTGTTCAATATTGATATTGAAGGTTCCATCAACAAGGACAAGACCGCTGTCTTGCGCGTCTTTGCGAAGATGTTCTATAAGCATCTTGGCTTTTACGGCGAGAACCTGAAAGTTGCTATGATGGAGCGGTACATCGACCAGCAGGGAAAGACCGAGGAGTTCCGGCGTGTATTCGAGCAGAAAAAGGGCAAGCCGTGGCTGGAGCAGCGTAAGGCATTTGCTTTCAACGGCAAGGTCATCATTCCTACCCTGATGGAAGTGCTGGATATGAGCGAGGAAGATGCACGAAACTGGTATCAGGATAAATCTTCCGTGGAGTATTCCATTTCCAGCCTTGTGGAAGACATCAAGGCTTACGTTGATTCTAAACCGGATAATTTCCGCCTGCTGTTCATGGTGGATGAGGTCGGTCAGTATGTTGGTACGGACACCGATATGCTCTTAAACCTCCAGTCCCTGACCGAGAAGCTCGGCAGTGAGTGCGAGGGGAAGGTCTGGGTGGTATGCACCGGGCAGGAGGCTATCGATGAGATTATTAAAGTACGTGCGGACGAGTTCTCCCGTATCCAAGCACGTTTCAAAACACGCCTCTCTCTGTCCTCTTCTTCTGTGGATGAGGTTATCCAGAAGCGTGTGCTGAAGAAGAAGCCGGAGTACGAGAAGCGCCTGCAGGAAGTTTATGATACAAACGATTCCACCCTTCGGAATCTATATACGTTCCGTGACTCCATCCTTGACATCAAAGGATTTGAAGGACCGCAGGAATTCTCGGATGATTTCCCGTTTGTGCCTTACCAGTTTATCATCATGCAGAAGGTGTTCGCGGAAATTCGTAAGCACGGAAACTCCGGCAAGCACCTCTCAGGCGGCGAGCGTTCCATGCTCTCCGGATTCCAGGAGGCTGCGCAGAAAGTGCAGGAGAAGGACGAGTTCGCCCTCGTGCCGTTCTTCCGATTTTATGATACCGTACATACCTTCCTCGACGGTTCTATTCGTCGGGTAATTGAACGCTGCCAGAAAGCGGCGGACAGTGGTTTCGGCATTGAGCAGCAGGATGTGGATGTATTAAAGTTCCTGTATCTCATCTGCTACGTGGATGACATTCCGGCAAACCTCGATAATATTGTGATTCTGATGGCGGATGATATCCGCACGGATAAACTAACGCTTCGTGAGAAGATGCGTGGCAGTCTTGACCGCCTGCTCAGCCAGAACTATATCGGACGGAATGGCGAAGTATATAACTTCCTGACCGACGAGGAGCAGGATATTGCGAGGGAGATTCGTAATACAAACGTGGACACTTCTGCCATCGTGACGCAGCTTGGTCGTATGATTTTCGGTGATATTTATCAGACGAAGAAGTTCCGTTACGGCAGATATGACTTTGACTTTGATAAGATGGTGGACGGCATGGCAGTCGGCGCTGTTACCGGCGGGATGCACCTGTGTTTCCTGACGGTTGCTACTGACCCGACGGAAAAGAACGAGCTGCACCTTATGACACAGTCTAAGGGACAGGCTCTCGTGGTTCTGCCGGAATCAAAGTATTATGAGTCAATAGAAAATGCCATGAAGATTCGGAAGTATGTGAAACAGCGTAACGTGTCGCAGCTTCCCGGCTCCATGCAGACGATTATAAAAAAACAGCAGGAAGAGGCGGATGCTTATGAGGCATCCTCTGCCGATGAGCTGAAAGAGGCAATCGAAAACGCAGCCTTTTATGTAGACGGAGAACATCTGGTTATTAAGGGCGGCGACGCAAAATCGAAGATAGACCAGGCTCTGGAATACCTCGTTATACATGTATACAGCGGCCTCGACCTGATTACCAAAAACGCAGAGACGGATGCCGACATCTATTCGATTCTGCGCAAGGAAGAAACCATGATCCCCGGCACGGAACCAAACCGTGATGCGGCGGCAAAGATGGAGGAATATCTGGAGGTTCAGTATAAGCGGAATCTCCCAACTTCTATGGCAGATGTGCAGAGCCGGTACCAGGGAATTCCCTATGGCTGGCGCGAGATTGATATCGCCGCTGTGGCTGCACAGCTGATTGTTGACCAGAAGGTCACCATCAAATATGCCGGTACCACCATCCAGCCGGACAATCCGAAGCTGCCGGATATGCTGCGCAAGAAGAGTGAGATTGGGAAAACCATCATCTCTAAGCGTATTCTGAACTCCGCCGCCAATATCCGTGACGCGAGGGACTTCCTGCGGGAATATTTCGATGTGATGGACGTTCCCCAAGATGAGGACGGGCTGATTGCATTTATGATAAAGAAATTTAGTGAGCAGCGTGATTATTACGCTGAACTGGATAAGAAATACGCTGGGCATAAATACCCTGACCATGCTCTTGTGTCGCAGGCAATCCAGCTGACAGATGATGTTCTGAGTCAGCAGAAGGACAATATCGCCCTTGTGCAGAGACTGCTGAAGCGCATGGACGACCTTGACGACAACAAGGAAAAGATGCAGCGCGTGGAGAATTTCTTCAAGAGCCAGGTGAAGGTATTTGATGCGGCAATCAAGCTGGAAGCTGACCTGCATCATGAGTTGGACTACCTCTCCCATGAGCCGGAAGCAAACGATGCCCTGAATCAGATTCGGCTGATTTGCATCGTACAGTCTGGTGGGAAGTTTGATTACAAGCGCATCCCGGAACTGAATGGGCTGATGTCCAAAGTTCACGAAAGACATGACCGACTGCTTGCTGCCAAACGGGAGGAACTTCTGGAAATTGTACGCCAGTGCATGGAAGCGATTCAGACAGCGACTGATGGAACTATTAATGGAAAGAATATCATCCAGACGACTGATAATTTCTATACGGTAAAGAAACAGCAAATAGCGGAATATGGAAGCCTCGCTCTGTTGGACGGCCTGATTCCGCCGATGCTCCAGGAGAAGGACAAGGCTGTAGAGAGGCTGGAAGCGGTAAAATGTCCGAAGGAGCTGCCAAAGCCGACTGCAGTGCATGAGCCGCCAATTCCTTATGGCACGAAGAAGTCTGCTCCAAAGAAGGTATATAAGAGCCTGAACCGATCCATCGTCTTCCCTGCAAAGCGGCTGGAGAACGAGGAAGACATCAAAGCCTATGTTGAAAAAATGCAGGATACGCTGCAGCAGCTTTTGAAGAACTGCGACGGCATTGATTTGAAGTGAGGGAAATGGCAATGGATAAGAATGCGATTAAAAAATATGCGACATGGGCAAGGCGTGAACTGATTTTCCGTGTATCTCAGAAAGCGGAGTTCTATGGCGTAACGGCGAAGGGGTATGGCGACATCAATGCCGACAGCATTGATGGTCGTGTCCTATCGCTTACTGAGAAGTCCCAGAGACAGGCGCTGATTCATAAAGTTCGCTCGGAAGGCTATGAGCAGGTTTTGGAGGAAGTGGCATACACTTGGTTTAACCGCTTCTCTTCCTTGCGTTATATGGAGGTTAACTGTCGGACGGCGAATTGAGGGAGACGCAAACTACAAATTATTTTTCCATCCA
>JAJQAC010000011.1 GCA_021204025.1 Clostridiales bacterium
GTTCAATCTTACATTGTCAAGGTTCATCTCGCTGTCTTTTTCTCAGCGACAGCTTATTTAATATATCACATCCAGCGTCGCTTGTCAACAGCTTTTTTAAATCTTTTTTAAATCTCTTTCAAATTCCTGTTAGAACTTGAAGCCGTTTTCGCGGAACAAGCCATATACTACCAAATTCGTCACATTCTGTCAACACTTTTTTTAATTTTTTTCTACGCGTTTTTCTACGCGTTACGTACAGTTTCAATCATCTTCCGCACCTTGTCTGCATCCTTCCAGCCATCAGTTTCTACTCCGCTGCTTACATCAACTGCGTAAGGATGAAACTTTCGTATTGCTTCGGCTGCATTCTCCGGACACATACCTCCGGCGAGAAACCAGGGTTTTGTAATCTCTCCTGGTTTTTCTAACAGTTCATGATCAAAGGTCTTTCCGGTTCCCCCGGCTCCCGCATCAAGGAGGAGATAATCGATCTCACTCTTTTTCCACAATTCCGGTTCATACCCCGTCTCCATACGCAATGCCTTAATGATCATCGGTTCTGCCAGCTGCTTCCGAAGTTCCCGGACATAACCCTCATCTTCCTGCCCATGGAGCTGAATCACACGGATAATCCCGCGCCGGACAATTTCACAAATCATCTCTATCGGAGCATTTACAAATACACCCACCGGACAAACAGAAGGACTTAAGAGATGAGACAAATTCTCCGCCTCACCGATCGAAACCTGTCTTTTGCTTTTCGCAAATACAAAACCGATGTAATCCGGTTGATACTGGTTCACCGCCTCGATATCTTCTCTCCTTCGAAGTCCACAAATCTTTATTTTTGTCATCATTTTCTCCCGGCGCGAAGAATTTCCAGTGTTTCCCGCTTATTGCAGCTTCTCATAAGAGTCTCCCCTATCAACACGGCATCCGTTCCATTCTCATACAGCTTCCCGGTATCTTCCGGTCCCCTGATCCCACTTTCTGACACAAATGCGATCTCCTTCGGCACCCGTGCCCGCAGTCGGATCGAATTATTCACATCCACAGTAAATGTACGCAGATCACGGTTATTAACGCCAATGATCGAAGCCCCCGCCTTCAACGCCCTCTCTACTTCTCTCTCATCATGTGCTTCCACCAGTGCTGATAAACCCAGTTCTCTGGCATGTGCCTGATATTCTGACAATTCCCCATCATCAAGAATTGCACAAATCAACAGAACCGCCGATGCCCCGATCACTTTTGCCTGGTCAATCATATACGCATCAACGGTAAAATCCTTACGCAGGATCGGAATGCTTACCTCCCTGGCAACCTCCTCTAAGTACCGGTTGCTCCCCTGGAAATAATATGGCTCTGTCAGGATAGAAATTGCGGCTGCTCCTGCTCGCTCGTATTCCTTCCCAATCTCCAGATAGGGAAAGTCCGGCGCAATCAGCCCCTTTGACGGCGAGGCCTTCTTGATCTCACAGATAAATGAAAGCCCCGGTGACCGAAGTGCTTCTTCAAACCGGAATCCGGAATCCACCGGCATTTGCTCCGCCATACGGCGCATTTGCGCCGCAGAAACCTCTCTTTTTTCCTTTATCATCCGTTCACGGGTCTTTGCCGCAATTTCATCCAATATCATCTCATTACTCCTGACCTTTTCCAGATTTCTATCATCCCTGCTTTACAGGAAACGTCATAAATCTTTTCCTTATGACGTTTCCTGCGCCGATTTTTGCTGCATGTAAATGCAGATTCTACCTCTCAAAAATCGTGCGCATCCCCCGGAGGGGTTATAGTAAACGGCAAATTTATTTGTCGTTTACTATAAATGTTTTCTGTGTGTTTTATTCAGCAATTTGACATCTCAATAAATTTTTCCAGCTGCTCTCTTGCCTTACCGCTGTCAATCATCTCAGCGGCAATCTGAATTCCTTCTTCAATCGAAGCAGCTTTTCCTCCCAGATAAATAGCGGCCCCCGCATTCATCAGCACTACATCCCGTTTAGGACCCGTCGCGCCATTCAGAATCGAACGGGTAATCTCCGCATTTTCCTCCGGCGTGCCGCCGACCAGTTCTTCTTTGCTGCATCTGGTAAAGCCAAACTGTTCTGGCGTGATTTCATAAGTCGTAAAACTGCCGTCCTTCACTTCGCAGATCTTTGTCGCCGCACTCATGGAAATCTCATCCAGCCGATCCATTCCATAGACAACCAGCGCCCGTTTGACGCCAAGATTTGCCAGCACACGTGCCAGGGGCTCGATCAGTTCTTCACTATACACGCCCATCAGTTCCATCGTGGCTCCTGCCGGATTCGCCAGCGGACCAAGGATATTAAAGATGGTATGGATTCCCAGTTCTTTGCGAACCGGTCCAACAAAGCGCATCGCCGCATGATAATTCTGCGCAAAGAGAAAACAGATATTAATTTTATTCAGAATCTCTGTGCTGATCGCAGGCGCGATCCGGATATTCACTCCCAGCGCCTCCAGGACGTCTGCCGCTCCACATTTACTGGATGCCGCGCGATTGCCATGCTTGGCAACCGGAACTCCCGCCGCCGAGATCACCAGAGATGCAGTCGTAGAGATATTAAAGGAATTCGCTCCGTCTCCGCCGGTTCCCACGATCTCCAGTACATCCATATCATGAAGAAGTCTTACACAATGCGCCCGCATCCCGGCTGCGGAACCGGTGATCTCGTCCACGGTCTCACCCTTCACAGCGAGAGCAGTCAGATACGCGCTTTTCAGCACATCGCTTGCCTCACCCTCCATAATCTCATTCATTACCTGTTCGGCTTCTGCGTAAGTAAGGTCTTCTCTTCTGGCCAGTTTCTGGATTGCTTCTTTTATCATGGTAATTAACCTCCGTTTTATTATTTTTCATCTTTCTATACATTATGATCTTTATGTTTATTATAAAAGTATTGTCAATCAACTATATTTTGACCATCGCCACCGGAACCATTTCATTTTGACTGACTGTACTCGTTATGATACGCTTCCACATATCGGAAGAAATTTTCCATCAGCTTCTTTCCGTCCGGAGTCAGGATGGATTCCGGATGATACTGCACTCCAAATACCGGATATGACTGATGTTCTACCGACATGATCTCTCCGTCCTCCGTCATGGAGGTCGCTTTCAGTTCTGCCGGCATGGTTTCTTTCACTGCAGCCAGGGAATGATAGCGCCCAACCGTAATTTTCTTCTCCATGCCCTGATACAGCGGACTGTTTAAATCCAGTGTGATTTCCGACACTTTTCCATGCATCAGGCATTTCGCGTAGGAAATCTCCGCTCCATAAGCCCTGCAGATCGACTGATGTCCCAGGCACACGCCAAAAATCGGTATCGTACTTCCCAGCTTCTGCACAGTCTCAATGCAGATACCGGCCTGCTCCGGTCTGCCCGGTCCGGGCGACAGAAGAATCGCTTCCAGAGCTTTCCGGCGAATCTCTTCAACCGTAATCCTGTCATTTCGATAAACCTCAATATCCGGTCGCAGACTCCCGACCAACTGATAAAGATTATAGGAAAAACTGTCGTAATTATCGATTAATATGATCATTCTTCCATTCCCTCCTGCGCCTTCTGTACCGCAAGCATAACTGCCGCCGCCTTATTCAGACATTCCTGATGTTCCTGTTCCGGGACACTGTCCGCCACAATGCCGGCGCCGGATCTCGCGTAGACCTTTCCTTTTCTGGCATACGCAATCCGGATGGCGATACATACGTCCATGTTGCCTGAGAAATCCAGATATCCGATCGCTCCTCCATAGATCCCTCTACGGCCGCCTTCCAGTTCCTGGATAATCTCACACGCGCGGATCTTAGGTGCTCCAGAAAGTGTCCCCGCGGGCAGAATCGAATCAATCGCGTCAACCGCATCCAGCCCTTCCCGGATCTGTCCACTCACCGTCGATCCAATATGCATAACATGAGAATAACGCTCAACCGCCATGTATTTCTCCACCCGTACACTCCCGATCTCGCTGACTCTGCCGATATCGTTGCGGCCAAGATCGACCAGCATATTATGTTCGGCACGCTCCTTCTCATCTGCCAGCAGCTCTCTTTCGAGGGCCTCATCCTCTTCGAGTGTCGCTCCTCTCGGCCGGGTACCCGCGAGCGGATAGGTATATAACTCTCCGTTATCCAGCTTTACCAGAGTTTCCGGCGATGCGCCTGCGATCTCGATGTCATCGCTCGAAAAATAAAACATATACGGCGACGGATTGGTCGTTCTCAGGACACGATAGGCGTCCAGGAGACTTCCCTCCATCTCTGCTTCCAGCTGATTGGACAATACAACCTGGAAAATATCTCCCTCATAAATGTAATGTTTTCCTTTTTCTACCATGCGGCAGTATTCTTCTTTGGAAAAGTGTGGCTTTAACTCTCCCTTAAGTCTCAATGGCCGCCTGGGAGCGGGGGTTCCCGTACGAATCAGCTGCACCAGACGATCCAGTTCCAGCTGCGCCTTGTGATATTCTTCATCCACAGCATCTGTCTTCATATTGACGATCAGCATAATCTTCTGTCGAAAATTATCAAACGCAATTACCTTATCGAACAGCATCAGATCTACATCCTGAAAGGACTCTTCGTCCGCGTCCGGCAGTTTTAATCCGGGTTCTGCATACTTGATATAATCATAAGCGAAATACCCGACCAGTCCGCCGCTGAAAGTCGGCATACCCGGAAGTTTCGGGCTTCGGTTTTCCCGGAGGATCCGACGGATTGCCTCACCCGGATGATCGACTTTCTGCTCAATCGTCGCTCCGCTGCGGATTCGGAGATTGCCATCCTGACAGGTAATCTCCATCACCGGATCAAACCCCAGGAAGGTATAACGTCCCCAGCGCTTGGACTCCTCCACACTCTCCAGCAGATAGCAGTGAGTACTGACCTGCTTTAATATCCGCAGGACCTCGATCGGCGTACGGATATCGGAATAAATCTCACGGCACAGCGGAATCCGGCCGTAGATGCCTTCTTTGGCAACCTCTCTGACTCTCTCTAATGTCATCATTTTTGTCTTCCTCCTTTACCCTGTGCTTCTGTCCGGAGGGCTTTTTGTTTCACAGGCGTACTTTCCTGCGGATATGGAAATCGAGTAGGGGGTCCCCTGCTCGCCGCGCCGGTTGCTGTGTGCCAGTGGCATCTACACTTCGTTTCGGTCCGTCCTTAACGTGTGCCACTGGCACACAGGACCGTTTAGCAACGACCGAAGCGGAACGTAGACCGGATGCAGCGTCAGCTGCAAAATTCCCATATCCGCCCGTGTGCATAAAAAAAGTCCCTGACAGAATGCCTCTAACATCTGTCAAGGACGGGAAATCGTACCACCCGCGGTGCCACCTTGATTCACGAAACCGGTCGCCCGGCTTTCGCACTCTTTACGAGATACCATCATATCTCCGGCAACTAACGTATGCCCTACGTCGCAGAATACTCAAATGATCTCGCTGTCTGATCCCAGACTTCGATTCACCCTTTGACTGCGCCCTCCGCGGTCCATTTAGTAAGCTGCGTTCTGACGGTTCTCAGCATCCCTTCTCTCTGTAAGTGCACGAATTACTTTTATCTCCGCATCATCGGTTTATAAGAAATATTTAATTGTAAAACATCTGATTTTTATTTATTTTACCCTTATTATTTTCATTTGTCAATCTGTTTTTACGGGTCTTCGACAGTTGAATTGAATTCAAATCCTCTCAAAGCCTTGATTCAGGC
>JAJQAC010000064.1:0-89956 GCA_021204025.1 Clostridiales bacterium
GAAACGAAGTGTAGATGCCACTGGCACATAGCAACCGACGCGGCGAGTAAGAGGCAAAAAGCCGCTTTTTGCCCGATCACAGGGCCGTGAAGATGCGGCCGGAAGGAGACGAATATGATTCAATTAGGAAAGATGCAGACCTTAGTCGTTTACAGGATCAAGGATTTTGGCATTTATTTAGGAGAAGAAGGGGACGAGACCCATACGGTGCTGCTTCCAAAGAAGCAGGTACCTCCGGGAACGGTACTTGGGGATCGGATTGCAGTATTTCTTTATAAGGATTCCGAAGACCGCCTGATTGCGACGACTACAGTACCGCTCATCCAGGTGGGCCAGACTGCGGTATTGAAGGTCAAGGATGTGGCAAAGATCGGCGCTTTTCTGGATATGGGGCTGGAAAAAGACCTGTTTTTGCCGTTCCGTGAACAGAACCACAAAGTAAGGGCGGGGGAGTCCTGTCTGGTGGCGCTGTATATCGATAAGAGTGAGCGCCTTGCAGCGACGATGAGAATTTATTCTTATATGAGTGCGGACTCGCCTTACCAGAAGGATGATCATGTGAGTGGCGTGATCTATGAGATTAATCCGGAGCTGGGCGCGTTTGTCGCGGTTGATAACCGCTATTATGGGATGATTCCATGCAGGGAAATGTACAGCCATTATCATCCGGGAGATGTTGTAGAAGCCAGAGTGATTAAGGTGAGAGAGGATGGCAAGCTGGACTTAAGCCCAAGAGAAAAAGCCTATATTCAGATGGATACCGACGCGGCGCTGGTGATGCAGGGCATCGAGGAAGCCGACGGAACATTGCCTTTCACCGACAAAGCCGATCCGGCCCTGATCCAGAAAAAATTCGGGATGAGCAAGAACGCGTTCAAGCGCGCGGTCGGACGTTTACTGAAAGAGAAGAAAATTCGCATAACAGACACAACGATTGAAAAGGTCAACCGACCATAGGAAATATGGCTAGAAAACCAGCCCCATTTTTGGTGAAAAACGCAAAAAAAAGGCGAAATGTCTCGCGCAATCGGCAAGTTTGACAAAATAAAAAAAACTTTTTGGTTATTTACAATATGGAAAACGTTTGCAGATTCATGTATGATAAAGGCATAGAAAGAGGGCGGAGAGAATAATCATTCCAGCCGCGTATTAATTAAAAGTATGGAGGACAAGTAAATATGGCGAGTTTATCACTCAAGAATGTGACCAAAGTGTATCCGAATGGTTTCGTCGGCGTAAAAGATTTCAACCTTGAGATCGCTGACAAGGAATTTATCATTTTCGTAGGACCGTCTGGTTGTGGTAAATCTACCACGCTTCGTATGATTGCTGGTCTGGAAGACATCTCATCCGGTGATTTTATGATTGATGGCAAGCGTATGAATGATGTAGATCCGAAGGATCGTGATATTGCGATGGTATTCCAGAGCTACGCTCTGTATCCGCATATGTCAGTTTATGATAATATGGCGTTTGGTCTGAAGCTGAGAAAGACTCCGAAGGATCAGATTGACAAACTGGTTCAGGATGCAGCTAAGATCCTTGACCTTTCTCATCTGCTTGATCGTAAACCGAAAGCTCTTTCCGGTGGTCAGAGACAGCGTGTTGCTATGGGTCGTGCGATTGTCCGTGAGCCGAAGGTGTTCCTGATGGATGAGCCGCTGTCCAACCTGGATGCTAAGCTGCGTGGACAGATGCGTATCGAGATTTCCAAGCTGCATCAGAGACTGGGTGCTACTATTATTTATGTAACACATGACCAGACTGAGGCTATGACACTGGGTACCAGAATCGTTGTTATGAAAGACGGCGTGATCCAGCAGGTAGATACTCCTCAGAACCTGTATGACAAACCATGCAACAAGTTCGTGGCAGGATTTATCGGTTCTCCACAGATGAATATGATCGATGCGGTTGTCGGCAAGAGCGGTAAGGATATCACCCTCAGCTTTGACGGACATACCATTAAGATCCCGCAGGAGAAGGGTAAAGTTCTCGAATCCAAAGGTTATGTTGGCAAGACGGTCAGCCTTGGTATTCGTCCTGAGAATGTGTATGATGACGCAGATTTCCTGGCAGCGCATCCGGACAGCACAATCGAAGTTACGATCCGTGTATACGAGCTGCTTGGTGCAGAGGTTAACCTGCATTTTGATGTCAATGACAGCGGCTGTATCGCTCGTGTAGAGCCGACGACAACTGCAAGACCGGGTGACGTGATCAAAGTTGCGATGGATATGAACAAGATTCATATCTTCGATAAAGATACCGAGCTGGTAATTGTAAACTAGTTTAAAAATGTAGATGCCGCAAAGATCGGTCAGGTGGAAGGTTGGCCGGTGGAGAAGCGGGAACAAAAATTCGTAATACAAATGTAAGAGAAAACAGGAGTTCCGCAGAGCGGAACTCTTGCTTTTTTTAATGATATGCTTTAAAATAGAATTGGATTTTTTCGGAAAGGCATATCGCAACTATATTAATCAGGATAATTAAGGAAGGTGCATCATGATTTCAAATCAGATCTTGCAGTCTACCATCGACGGACTGAAGGGAATTACCAGAATTGACCTGTGTATCTGTGATACAGAGGGGAAATTACTGGCATCTACTTTTTCGGACGCGGAAGAGTATGAGAATGCGGTACTTGCGTTTGTTGATTCGCCTGCGGACAGCCAGGTCGTTCAGGGATATCAGTTTTTTAAGGTTTTTGATGAGCATCAGCTTGAATATGTTCTGCTGGCCAAGGGCAGCAGTGATGATGTATATATGGTAGGCAAGCTCGCGGCTTTCCAGATTCAGAATCTGCTTGTGGCTTACAAGGAGAGATTTGATAAAGATAATTTTATCAAGAATCTTCTTCTCGATAATCTGCTGCTGGTGGATATCTATAATCGTGCGAAAAAACTTCACATTGAGACAAATGTCCGCCGTGTGGTTTATGTGATTGAGACGAAGCACGAAAAGGATATGAATGCGCTGGAGATTGTCCGCAGCCTGTTTGCTTCCAAGACAAAGGATTTTGTTACGGCAGTCGATGAGAAAAATATCATCCTGGTCAAAGAAGTCCGTCAGGGAGAGAGTTACGAGGATCTCGAAAAAGTCGCCAATGTGGTACTCGACATGCTGAATACGGAGGCGATGAGTCAGGTACAGATCGCCTATGGTACGGTCGTGAATGATCTGAAGGAGGTTTCCCGTTCCTATAAAGAAGCAAGACTTGCTCTGGACGTAGGAAAGATTTTTTACAGTGGAAAGAATGTAGTGGCCTATTCCAAACTGGGAATCGGACGTCTGATCTATCAGCTGCCGCTTCCTTTGTGCCGGATGTTTATTCAGGAGATTTTTGAAAACAAGTCGCCGGATGAGTTTGATGAAGAGACTCTGGCTACGATCAATAAGTTTTTTGAGAACAGTCTGAATGTTTCAGAAACTTCGAGACAGCTGTATATCCATCGTAATACGCTTGTCTATCGTCTGGATAAACTTCAGAAAAGTACAGGACTGGATCTGAGAGTTTTTGAAGACGCAATTACCTTTAAGATTGCGCTGATGGTAGTAAAATATATGAAGTATATGGAGAATCAGAACTTTTAGCAGGTGATTCAGGGCAGACTGCCCTGATTTTACCGGGATATTTCAAGATGGATCCGGGGGAGCGGGTATGTTTTGCTCTCCTGGATTCCCTTTTTCCATAAAAGGAACGTGACGAGGAATTATGATCGAAATACAGAATGTCAGCAAGCGGTATGAAGAAGGTAACCGAGCACTGCAGAATATCAATATTACGATTGATGACGGAGAATTTGTCTTTATTATGGGAAAGAGTGGCGCCGGGAAATCGACGCTTCTCAAGCTGCTGATCAAGGAGGCGGAGCCGACAGAGGGCCGCCTGATCGTCAACGATATGGATCTGCAGAAGATGCCGAGACGTTATGTCCCGAAATATCGGAGAAAGCTCGGCATGGTTTTTCAGGATTTCCGTCTGCTGAAGGATCGGAATGTATTTGAGAACGTTGCGTTTGCCCTGCGCATTGTAGGAGCGTCTTCCAGGACGATCCGGGAGTCTGTGCCGCAGACGTTAAAGCTGGTGGGACTGTCTGCCAAATATAAATATCTGCCGCAGCAGCTTTCCGGCGGAGAGCAGCAGCGGGTTGCGATCGCGAGGGCACTGATCAATCGGCCGGAGGTCCTTCTGGCGGATGAGCCGACAGGCAATCTGGACCGTGGCAATGCGATTGAGATTATGAAACTTTTAGAGGAAATCAACGCACAGGGCACGACAGTTGTGGTGATCACGCACAGTCATGAGATCGTGGAGATGATGGGAAAACGCGTGATTACACTGGATCACGGAAGAGTAGTCAGCGATGAGAAAAAGGTGGATGAGCATTCATGAGGATCAGCACGTTACTCTATTGTTTTAAGAAGGGAATAGCCAATATATTCCGCAATATCTGGTTTTCTCTTGCCTCGGTGGCGACGACCTCTGCCTGTATTTTCCTGTTTTGCCTGCTTTTTTCGGTGGTTTCCAATATTCAGTATATGGTGAGGCAGATCGGCAGTGAAGTCGGGATTACGGTTCTGTTTGATGAAGGAACAGAAGAAGCAGATATCCTCGCGATGGGGGTGGAGATCGGACAGCGCAGTGAAGTAAAGGAATTGCGTTATATCTCCGCGGAGGAAGCATGGGAGTCCTTTAAGGAAGAATATTTTACCGGTTATGAGGAACTGGCGGAGGGCTTTGCGGACGACAATCCGCTGGCGGATTCCGCAAGCTATGAGATCTATCTCAATGAGATCGCGGATCAGAATGAATTCGTAAAGTATCTGGAGAGTCTGGATCACGTCAGGAGAGTCAATTACTCTAATGCCGCCGTGGAAGGTTTCTCTACGTTTAATAAAGCGCTGGGACTCTTGTCGGCGGTCATTATCGGCGTTCTCCTCGCCGTATCGGTTTTCCTGATCAGCAATACGATTTCTGTGGCAGCTGCTTTTCGTCGTCAGGAAAGTCAGATTATGCGGTTGATCGGCGCGACGAATATGATGATCCGGGCCCCGTTTCTGGTGGAGGGAATTGTGATCGGAGTGATCGGCGCGTTGATCCCGCTGGTTGGGATTTATGTGCTCTATACGCGCGCAAGCGTATTTCTGATGGAAAAATTCCGTATGATGGCCGGGATTCTGGAATTTCAGCCGATCGCGGAGCTGTTTCCGCAGATGATCGCGGTAGCTCTGACGTTAGGCGTAGGCATTGGTTTTGTCGGCAGCTTTTTTACAATCCGAAAGTATCTGAAAGTGTAGGTACTGAGCCATGATGAAAAGGAAGAGAAGGGGAATGCTCCGGGCGGCCATGGTACTGATGCTCACTTTCGTGCTTGCGCTGAGCGATGTGACAGCGGCGTATGCAACCAAGAAAGATGTGGAGGCAGCGAAGGACAAGGTCAGCAGTCTGGAACAGGAAAAGAAAAAGGTCGAAGATACGCTTAAAAATCTGGAAAGTTTAAAGAGCAGTACAACCGCATATGTGAAGGAACTGGATAAGTCTCTGGAGGTTCTGTCGGAAGAGCTGGCGTCCCTGGAAGGTCAGATCACACAGCTGGAAGGTCAGATCGAGGAGACGGACCGGGAGCTGGAACAGGCGAAAGAAACCGAGGCTCGGCAGTATGCTTCGATGAAACTTCGGATAAAATATATGTACGAACGAGGCAATACAACGCTTCTGGATCTTCTGTTAGATTCTGATGATATTTCACAAATGATGAACCGTGCTGAGTATATTCAGCAGATTTCAGAATATGATAAACAGAAGATGGATGAATATGTTGCGACGAAGAATCAGATCGCGGAGGATGAGGAAAAATTAAAGCAATACCATGGAGAACTGGTAAGCGCGAAAGAAGAAACAGAAGCAAAACAGCAGTCGGTAGAAACTCTGCTTGCGGAGAAAAATAAGGAACTGAAAAATTACGAAAGTCAGATCAGCACTGCTCAGGGCCAGATCAGCGAATACGAAGCGGATATCAAAGCACAGGACGAGAAGATCCGGCAGCTGGAAGCGGAGATCAAACGGAAGGAAGAAGAAGCGGCAAAGAAAGCCGCGGAGGAAGCGGCGAGAAAGGCTGCGCAGTCGCAGAGCGGCAGCTCCTCCGGAAGTAAATCAACCGTAAGTCTGGGAAGCATCCGGTTTACGTGGCCATGTCCGTCGAGCGGAAGGATTTCATCAGGATTCGGTTCCCGGAGTTCGCCGACGGAGGGAGCTTCCTCTTATCATCAGGGCATTGACATCCCGGCTTCCACCGGAGCGACAATCGTAGCCGCTGCGGCAGGTACTGTGGTGATCTCAACGTATAGTTCTTCGGCGGGAAATTATATTATGCTCAGCCATGGAGGCGGCGTCTATACGGTTTATATGCACTGTTCCTCTCTGAATGTGTCAGAGGGACAGTCCGTGAGTCAGGGACAGACCATCGCGAAAGTGGGATCCACAGGATATTCCACCGGAGCCCACCTGCACTTTGGCATCCGCTCCGGAGGAAAGTATATCAATCCGTCGAATTATGTGAGTCCGTAATATACCGAAGGATGAGTTTCCGGAACCTTATATAATCCAATTAAGTAGTCCCTGAGATGGGAGAATATCTGTAGAGGACATTTTTCACGTCGGCACTTAGTGAGCCGGATGTATTTCCGGCGAGTTTATGCCTTAGCATCCATATGACGTGCCAGTGACACGTCATATGGAGTACCGCTACGTGAAAACCTAAGTGCGAACGGTCCTCGGAAGATATTCTCCCATCTCAGGGACGGACGGGTTACCAATTATTAGCTTAAGAGTAATTGAAGTCAAGAATATAAAAGGAAGGACAGCATTGGAAAACGAGACAAAGACAAAAAATAAATTCTGGAAGGGCGTCCTGATCGGTGTTCTGATTACCCTGTTTGCCGGATTGATTCTGGTAGGCGGCGCCGCCGGTCTTCTGCTGGTTGGGCGGACAATGATGGACAGCCAGACGCGCGAGACTGCGGAGAATTCGACAAACAGCGGAGAGAGTGTGGGCGCTGCGCTGGATTATCGCAGGATTCAGAAAAAGATGATGTTGTTAAAACGGATTGTCGATCAGTATTTCCTGTTTGACAGCGATACCGCGGCGATCGAAGACGGAATCTATAAAGGGATGATGTCGGCGCTGGATGATCCGTATACGGTTTATTATACGCCGGAGGAATATCAGGAACTGACGGAGGAGACGGAGGGGACATACTACGGGATTGGGGCGCTGGTGAGCCAGGATATCAATTCCGGGATCGTGACGATTCTGCGTGTGTTTCCGGATTCTCCCGCGGAGGAGTCGGGACTTCAGAAAGGCGATATCCTGTATCAGGTAAACGGACTGGAAGCCGCAGAGCAGGATCTGGATCTTCTGGTCAGCCAGGAAATCCGCGGAGCGGAAGGTACGACGGTAAAACTCGTGATTCTTCGTGACGGGGAAGAGATCGAGGTGAGCGTGACGCGCAGACAGGTGGAAGTGGCAACGGTTGATCATGAGATGCTGGATGACGGTAAAACAGGATATGTGATGGTCAGTCAGTTTGATGTGATCACCGCCGGTCAGTTTGAGGAAGCAATCAACGACCTGGAAACGCAGGGAATGACGCAGCTGGTGATTGATCTGAGAGATAATCCGGGCGGAGTGCTCGATACTGCCGTCGCGATGGCGGCTTATATCCTGCCGGAGGATCAGATGGACGGTACGATCCTGTCGACAGCCAACAGAGACGGTAAGGGCGTACGTTATTACTGTAAGGGTGGCAAGATCTGTTTTGAGTCGAGCGACGGTTCCGGAAGTGATTCCAGATACCCGCAGGAGGATGGACATGAGGTCGATCTGCCGATGGTGATTCTGGTGAATGGAAATTCGGCGAGTGCATCTGAACTTTTTTCCGGTGCGCTGAAGGATTATGGCGTGGCAAAGCTGGTAGGGACGAAAACCTTTGGCAAGGGGATCGTGCAGAGCCTGGTGCCGCTGGATGACGGTTCAGCTGTGAAAATTACAACGGCTCATTACTATACGCCAAGCGGTTTTGACCTTCATGAGAAGGGACTGGAGCCGGATGTCGAAGTGGAATACGAGCTGCCGGAGGATCTGGAGGCGGCGGTTGCGGATCCGCTCGCGTATGATAATCAGATCGCGGCGGCGCTGGAAGTGCTGGCCGGGGAATGATAAAAAGCTCTGAACAGGAGTCCTTCCCTGCGATTAGCGAAAATAAAAAGAGAAAAGAAGAAATGAAGAAATGAAAACCCCATGGGTCAGTGTCCTGATTCCCATGGGGTTTTATGCGCAGGGGCGCGCAGATTACAGATCCAGCTTCAGATCCCCGAATTTGATCCATCCGATCTTGCGCAGAATCTCACCAAAGATAAAGGTAAGGATTGCAGGCAGGACAAAACAAACGAGCAGGATGCCCAGCCACATATTGCTGCCGCCGCCCATAGCGGTATAGATGCCGATCGGGCCGACGAGTCCACAGGTACCCATGCCGGAACCGGCCGCGATATTTTCCAGTCGGAAGACACAGGTGGCGATGGGACCGGTGATCATAGAGGCCAGTGTGGGAGCGATCCAGATGCGGGGATTTTTTACGATATTTCCCATCTGGAGCATCGAAGTACCGAGTCCCTGCGCCAACAGGCCGCCTACGCCGTTTTCACGATAACTCATTACGGCAAAACCGATCATCTGCGCGCAGCAGCCCGCGGTAGCGGCTCCCCCTGCCAGACCGTCCAGACTCAGCATGATGCAGATGGCGGCGCTGCTGATCGGGAGAGTCAGCGCGATGCCGATCAAAGCAGAGACTAACATTCCCATAAAGAGCGGCTGCATCTCGGTTGTGGTTTTTACCAGATTGCCGAATGCGGTCATAAAGGCGGATACTCCGGGACCGACAAACTGAGCGATCAGTACGCCGGCAATGATTGTGACGCCAGGTGTGACCAGGATATCGACCCTAGTTTCTTTCGATACGATTTTTCCCAGTTCCGTGCCGATAATTGTGGCAATGAGGGCTCCGACCGGTCCGCCGAGCGCATTGCCGGCAACGCCGACTGTGGCAGCGGAAAACAGTACGAGCTGAGGGGCGTGAAGCGCGTAAGCGATCGATACGCCCAGAGCCGCTCCGGTGGCCGTTTTGCAGTAATCCGATATCGTTGTAAAAAGTTCTACATGGGTTTTATCTCCGAGAGTGCCGAAGATGGTGCCGATGAGCAGGGAGGCAAAGAGACCGAAGGCCATGGCTCCCAACGCGTCGATAAGATAGGTCTTGACGGTGATTGAAACACCTTTTCGCTGTAAAAATTCTTTTACGCCTTTCTGTTCCATCAAAAAATTCTCCTTTATTTTAGATTTGCGGTGTCCGGAACGGATCCGGCACTGCATGATGGGTGGGACATAGAGGCACACATTTGGTCTTCCCAGGAGACCAAAGCAGTTGAGCAATATCATATCATGACCGGAAAAAAATGGAAAGAAAAAAGAAAAAGATTGTTAAAAAATAAACAAAAATGTACTGTTCCAAGTGCAAGGGATTATGGTATAATGAGCGCAGGCAGTGAACCGACACAGGAAATCAAATCCGTGTCGGATAGGATAGATATGGCAGGGAGATGAATATTATGATACGAAGGATATGCCCGATCTGCGATCAGACAATGCCGTTTCCGCATTATTGTACGACATGCAGGAGCCTTGTAAAAAATCCTTGGGTCCGTGATGTGACTTATTATCTGAATGAAAGGCATCCGGAGGCAGAGCAGGACTGTATGTTCCACGGCAAACTGGAAGAGGAGCCGGAGCACGTACCGGATCTGATCAGGAAAATTACCGAATCAGGGAGAAGCGGCGAATGGAGAGAGATTTTTTCCATGCCTCAGAGTGCAAAGGGTTCTGCGCAGAAAACTCCGGGAAAGACGACTTCTGCAAGAGAACCGTTTGCCTCGGAGACAAAGTCCGGAAAAACTGCGAGGCCGGAGTTTTTCCGGGTTCTGGCCATTCTGGTAGTGATTGCGTTTGGTTTTGAACTGCTTTCCGGAATCCTGGATCATGTAGGAGACGGGCTGGGAAATCTCTTTGAGAACCATGTGGAGTTTGATATTGATCTGGGGGATTTTCGTGGAGGAACGGATGAGGATCCGGTTATGCTCACAGATGAGGAAGTGATTGCGCAGGGAGTACCCTGCAGCCAGATGGGGCATTTTGATATTCTGGCAGATGATGTTACGGATGAAATCTTCTATGTACTGACCGAGCAGGGATATCAGATTATCGGTATTGAAACAGAATCTTATAATCAGGTTTATGGGAACGGAGAGACCTGGTATGAAACCGTGACGACGTATCATCTGGAAATACCGGGGGAAGATGAGGATTATCAGAGCCTTGGTGTCAATTATGATACGGCAACCGGCGAACTGCATGAATTTGATATTTATCTGTCAGATCCGCTCCGCGCGGTTTCCCTGACGGGAGCGCTGTTGGAACTTCTGGATCAGTACACGGATATTTATGATGATGTAAATCTGCAGGCAATTCTGGAAGACCTGAGGACCTCGATGAATAATCAGAGCAGTTTTTATGGGGATTACGGAAGTGTTGCGGTGACTCAGTATTCGTATCCGGATGGTTTCAGCATTTATATTGGCCGGGGGTGAGAACCATGTGGAACTGGGATGAAAGAGAGATTTTTCGTTATCTTGGATATCGGGGACAGGAGCCTGCCGGGGATGTCAGACGGCTGATCCATGAATGTGAGAGGGAACTGGAAATGCATGCGGATCTCCGTTCTTATTGGAGAGAGTATCCGCTTATCCTTACCGATGATGAGATCAATATGACGGTGCTCCGGACAAAGAGCAGGGCATTGATGCGTAATCTGAAAAATTGTGAGAGCGTCATACTTTTCGCGGCGACTCTGGGAAGCGGCGTGGACGTCCTGCTGCACCGCTACGGCCGGTTTGAGATGAGCAGATGCGTGGTTTTGCAGGCGGCGGCAGCCGCGATGCTGGAGACCTGGTGCGATGAAGAGAATAATCGTTTAAAAGAGGATTACGGAAAACACGGACTTTATCTGCGGCCGCGGTTCAGCCCGGGTTATGGAGATTTCCCACTGGAATGCCAGAAGCCGTTTTTTGAGGCACTGGAACTGAATAAACGGATCGGCATTACGTTGACAGACAGTTTTCTGATGGCACCGTCAAAATCGGTAACGGCGGTAATCGGGGTAAGTAAGATGCCGTCCGGCTGTATCCTGGAGGGCTGTGAAGCATGTGGAAAAACCGGCTGTGAATACCGGCGCTGCCAGGCCGGGTGAGGCATCGTCCGGTCGGGACGCGGGAATGGGATCGGGTTGTGGAAAAAAGAAAAGAACATGATAAAGGAAAACAAATAAGAATGAACGTATGGGAAACGATCAATCAGAGGATTGTATTTTTTGACGGAGGCATGGGGAGTCTTCTGCAGGAAGCTGGTCTGAGACCGGGAGAACTGCCCGGAACCTGGAATCTGCTGCACCCGGAGACGGTGGTGCGGATCCACAGAGATTATCTGGAGGCCGGAGCAGACGTGGTAACGACGAATACGTTTGGGGTTGACGGGTTAAAATATAAGGAAGATGGGGAGTTTGCGCTGACAAAGGTAATCCGTGCGGCGGTTCATAATGCGAGAGAAGCAATCCGCCTGTCCGGCAAGGATGCTGTTGTTGCACTCGATATGAGTCCGACCGGCAAGCTGTTAAAACCGCTGGGAGATCTGGCGTTTGAAGATGCTTATGCGCTGTATCGGCGGATCGTGGAGATCGGAGCTGATGCCGGGGCGGATCTGATCCTGATCGAAACCATGTCCGACAGCTACGAAGCGAAAGCAGCTGTCCTTGCGGCAAAGGAAGCCTGTTCCCTGCCTGTGGTGATTACTTTGACTTTTGATGAGAAAGGGAAACTTCTGACAGGAGGCACTCCGGCTTCAGCGGTGGCGATGCTGGAGGGACTTGGCGTTGACGCGATTGGTGTCAATTGCGGTCTGGGTCCTCTGCAAATGAAAGAGATCGTAAAGGATATGCTTGAGGCTTCCTCCCTGCCACTGATTGTCAATCCTAATGCGGGACTTCCGCGCAGTGAGAATGGAAAGACGGTCTATGATATCAATGCGGATGAATTTGCAGTCGCGATGAGGGATATTGTAGAGCTGGGAGCACGCGCGGTTGGTGGCTGCTGTGGAACAACTCCGGAACATATCCGTAAGACCGTGGAAATGTGCAGCGGCATGACGCCCAGGCCGGTAATAAAGAAACACCGTACAGTTGTAACCTCTTTTTGCCGTGCGGTGGAGATCGGAGGGGATCCTGTCATTATCGGGGAGCGGATCAATCCAACAGGAAAAAAACGTTTCAAGCAGGCGCTAAGAGACCATGATCTGGATTATATTTTGAAGGAAGGCATTGTTCAGGCGGATCATGGAGCTCATATTCTGGACGTCAATGTCGGACTGCCGGAGATTGATGAGCCGCAGATGCTGGAGGAGGTAGTGAAAGAACTTCAGAGTATTCAGGAGCTGCCTCTGCAGATTGATACTTCGGATCCGGCTGCGATGGAGCGCGCGCTTCGGATTTATAATGGGAAAGCTATGATCAATTCGGTAAACGGCAAAGAAGAGTCCATGCGCGAAATCTTTCCTCTCGTAAAAAAATATGGCGGCGTAGTGGTTGCTCTTGCTCTCGATGAAAATGGCATCCCGGCGGATGCGGATGGCCGGATTGCGGTTGCAGAAAAGATTTACCGGACAGCGGCGGAGTACGGGATCTCGCCGGATGACATTGTGATTGATGGCTTGTGCATGACAATCAGTTCAGACAGTCAGGGAGCGGTAACGACGCTGGAGACGCTTCGCCGGGTGCGCGATGAGCTGCATGGCAAGACGATCCTGGGTGTGTCCAATATTTCGTTTGGACTGCCGCAGCGGGAGATCATTAACGCGGCGTTTTTTACAATGGCAATGCAAAGCGGGCTGAATGCGGCAATCATTAATCCCAATTCAGAAGCGATGATGAGGGCATATTATACTCACCGTGCGTTAATGGGACTTGACGCGAACTGCACACAGTATATTGACCTGTACGGAGGCTGGACGGAGTCAGTGACCAGAAATCCGGGCAAGGGTCAGCCACTGCCGCAGAGCGGAGGTGTTTCCGGTGCGGCTGGCGGCAGCAGGATGACGCCTGGTCAGTGCATCGAGAAAGGATTGAAAGAAGAAGCAGTTTCCACTGCCAGGGAGCAGTTGCGGAGCATGGACGCTCTGGATGTGATCAATACGGAGATTATCCCCGCTTTGGATCGTGTGGGGAAGGGGTTTGAGGCCGGAACCGTATTTTTGCCGCAGCTGCTGATGAGCGCGGAGGCGGCCAAGGGAGCCTTTGAGGTCATTCGGGAAAAGATGCAGGCGAGCGGGCAGAAGCAGGCGAGCAAAGGAAAAATCATCCTTGCTACAGTCAAGGGTGATATTCATGATATCGGAAAAAATATTGTCAGGGTTTTGCTCGAAAATTATGGCTACGATGTGATTGACCTCGGTAAGGATGTCCCGCCTGAAACGATCGTGGCGGAGACGATCCGCCAGAAGGTCAGTCTGGTGGGGTTAAGTGCTCTGATGACGACTACCGTGCCCAGTATGGAGGAAACGATCCGCCAGCTTCGCCGTGACGCGCCCTGGGCAAAGGTTATGGTAGGAGGCGCGGTACTTACACAGGAATACGCGGACACCATGGGCGCTGACAGTTACTGTAAGGATGCGATGGCTTCCGTTAATTTTGCGGGAAAAGTGCTGGGATAAGGCAACAGGAAATGACTCTGAAATTTAAGAAAATTGTTCTTGTATTTACCTGTTTGATTCGTTAGAATAATAAGTGACTGAATCAGGATTCTTCCGGAAACGGAGGGATTCTTATGATAAACAAAAAGCTGGTCTCAGGGAGATGGGTCATGATCGCCCTGCTGGCCGTCGCCGCCGGGATTTTTTATTGCTGTGGCAGTACCGGGTCGGAGCGGGTAACACTGACAAAAGAAAATGGTGAGTTTGCGGCCACAGAAAACATTGATACAGAAAATATTGATACGGAGAATACGGTCACAGAAAATACAGAAGATGACCGGGCAGAAGTATCGGTCTGCTATGTCTATGTATGCGGCGAGGTATTATATCCGGGAGTCTACAGGCTCTCCGAGGGACAGCGGATCTATGAGGCGATCGGGCTGGCGGGAGGGTTTACCCCGGAGGCAGCGCAAAGTTATCTGAATCTGGCCCAGCCGGTGACGGACGGGATGAAGATCGAAGTGCCGGATGAGGAAAGGGCGGCCGCGCTGCCTGCAGAAACCGTGAGCATCGCTGCAGTCAGTACGGACAACAGCAAGGTCAATATCAATACGGCGGATCGGGATCAGCTCATGACGCTGGCAGGGATCGGCGAAGCGAGAGCGGAGGCAATTATTGCCTACCGGACGGAACACGGAAGTTTTCAGACGATTGAGGATATCATGAAGGTGTCCGGGATCAAGGAAGCTGCGTTTCAGAAGATAAAAGAAAAGATAACCGTGTAGCGGGAGTGTGTCCTGCATACGGATGGGATATTAGTTTTGGGAGGGAAAATGGCTAAGGTTCTGGTGGTGGATGATGAAAAGCTGATCGTAAAGGGGATACGTTTCAGCCTGGAACAGGAGGGCATGGAGGTAGATTGTGCTTACGACGGAGAGGAAGCTGTCAATCTGGCAAAGCAGACAGAGTATGACGTTGTGCTGCTGGACATTATGCTTCCGAAGCTGGATGGATTTGAGGTCTGTCAGGCGATCCGTGAATTTTCCGAGATGCCGATTATTATGCTGACTGCCAGGGGCGAAGATATGGATAAGATTCTGGGCCTGGAAAACGGCGCGGATGATTATATCACAAAACCATTTAATATTCTTGAGGTAAAGGCGCGGATTAAGGCGATTATCCGCAGAAACGCGAGGAAGGCAAAACGTGCGGATAAACAGGATAACCGCATGGTCACGGCCGGCGATCTGAAACTTGACCGGGAAGGGCGGCGCGTTTTTGTCGGAGATAAAGAGATCAATCTGACAGCGAAGGAGTTTGATCTGCTGGAGCTGCTGGCGTGTAATCCCAATAAAGTATACAGCAGAGAGAACCTTCTGACCTTTGTATGGGGCAACCGGGCGTCAGAGACCGGTGATGTCCGCATAGTTGACGTGCATGTGCGCAGACTGCGGGAGAAGATCGAACCGAGTCCCAGTGATCCGAAATACGTTCATACAAAATGGGGCGTCGGATATTATTTCCGGGCGTAACAGGTGTGTGGAATGAGGATTACACTGGTTGTGGTCGGAAAGATCCGGGAAAAGTTTTTTTCGGAAGCGGTTGCAGAGTATGAAAAGCGGCTGAGCCGTTACTGTAAGCTGGAAATTGTCCAGGTGCCGGATGAGAAGATCCCCGAACGGGCTTCGCCGGCACAGGAAAATCTGGTGAAAAGGCGGGAGGGAGAGCGTATACTTGCCCAGATACGAGATACTTCCTACGTAATTGCGCTGGCAATTCAGGGAAGGGAGATGGACTCGGAGGGACTGGCGGCAAAGCTGGCCGGGCTGGGGCTGTCGGGAAACAGTGATATCTGCTTTGTGATCGGCGGCTCTCTGGGGTTGTCGGATGAGGTGATGAAAAGGTCCGATGAGGCGGTTAGTTTTTCGCGGCTGACATTTCCGCATCAGCTGATGCGCGTGATCTTGCTGGAGCAGATTTACCGTTGTTTTAAGATCAATACGGGGGAACCCTATCATAAATAAAAAGGAGAGATGATCTATGAAAAGAAACTGGAAGAAACAAATCGGCTTTCTGACGGCGATTGTCGTGTTTTCAGCAGCATGCGCGTTTACTTCCCTGGCTAAGACAAAACTGGATACGCCGGAAGGTCTTTACTGGAGTGGGACGTCGAAAGAGGACGACAGTGACTATGATGAAGGCTCATGGGCAAAATGGGATGAGGTAGAGAATGTCAAAAAGTATGAGCTTACGTTGTATTGCGAAGATGAAAATGGTTCGGTATCGACGATGGCTTCCGGTGTGACGACGAAAAAGAATTATTATAATTTCCGCAGCAAGATGACCAAAAGCGGCGATTATTATTTCCGGGTTCGCGCGGTAGCGAGCGGCAGTACTTATTCGACGAGTTCGTGGTCTTCGTATTCTGATTATTATTATGTGAGTGAATCGGGTGCGGAGAATGTGGTAAATGGCACCGATACGGAGTCGACCGCGGTTGCCGTAATCCGGGATAACGGATGGGTATCGGATGAGACTGGCTGGTGGTATAAGAATACAGACGGTAGTTATCCGGCCGGCGGCTGGTTCCAGGATCCGTCGGATCAGAACTGGTATTATATGAACGAGCAGGGTTATATGCAGAGCGGCTGGATTGATGACAACGGCGCGACCTATTATTGCGATCTCAATGGCTCGCCTTCCGGAGCGATGGTTACCGGAGAGGTTGTGATTGATAATGTAACCTATCAGTTTGACGAGAGCGGAGTGCTGATCGAGTAGTTTGCGCGGTGTCGGTACGCAATTCGTACAGCAGTCTGGCAATATGTTCACAGGAAAAGGCATAATTTCACCTTCCCTACATAAGATAACAATGAGGGGAAGGTGATTTTTTTATGCAGGAAGGGCTGATGAAGATTTTTTCGAGGCGGCTTCGAAAATTATTGTCAGGACTGCCTGTGGATGACGGCAGACTGCAGGAGATCCGGCTGCGTGTCCGTGCGCCGATCCTTCTGCGTTTTCGGGATGGAGAGAGATCTGTCACGGATAGTGGCCGGATGATCAGCAATCCGGCAGAAGGTTACCGCGTGACACCGGATGATCTGAAAGAGACGCTGGACTATCTGTCTGGTTATTCCATGTATGCATATGAGGAGGAACTGCGGCAGGGATTTCTTACGATTCAGGGAGGCCATCGGATCGGGCTTGCCGGCAGAGCAGTTGTTGAGGCGGGAGTATTGCGCAGTATGAAATACATAACCTTTATGAATATCCGGCTGGCGCGGGAGATCCGGGGCTGTGCGGACGGGCTGATTCCTTTTGTCTATCAGGAGGGGAACCTCTGTCATACGCTGATTTTGTCGCCGCCGGGAGCAGGTAAGACGACTCTGCTGCGTGACCTGATCCGTCAGATATCAGATGGAAACAGAAAACATCCGGGCATGACGGTAGGGGTTGTAGATGAACGTTCCGAGATCGGAGCCTGTTACCAGGGAATCCCGCAAAATGATCTGGGTATCCGTACCGATATCCTGGATGCGTCGCCAAAGGCGCAGGGGATGATGATGCTGATCCGTACTATGTCGCCGGAGGCTGTCGCTGTCGATGAGATCGGAGGCAATGCGGATGTAGAAGCACTGGAACACTGCATGAACTGTGGATGTAAAATTCTTGCGACCGTTCATGGGAGCAGTATAGAAGAACTGAAAAAAAAAGACGGTGTTTGAACGAATCCTGAGGGAACGGTGGTTTGAGCGATATGTGATTCTGGGAGGACGCAGATCGCCGGGCAAGGTGAAAATGGTCTGTGACGAGACCGGCATGATTCTGTATGAAGAGGTAAGAAAAGCGTGAATCTGCAGTTTATCCTGAAGGTATTGGGATGTGGACTGATTCTTACAGGATCGTCCGGCTACGGGTTTGCGCTGGCACAGCGGTATAAGGCAAGACTGGATGCGCTGACACAGCTGCGTCAGATGATCCTGCTTCTGAAGGGGCAGATGATCGGTGTAAACGCGCCTCTGGGCGAAGCATTTCTGGCGATAGGAACGCGCACAAAAGGAGATTTGTCCGGACTTTTCCGACAGGCAGCGGAGCGCATCCTGGCGTCTCCGGGAGAACCATTTCCCGGGATCTGGAGATGCTGCGTGGGGGCGCTTGGAACGGATTGCGCGCTGTCCTCTTCGGACAGGCATTCTCTGGCGGCAATGGCAGAGCATCTTGGATATCTGGACAGAGAACTGCAGGAGCAGCATCTGTTGCTTTATCTGGAAGAACTGGACAGTGTCATACAGGAACTGCGGCGGCGAAAACAGGATCAGTGCAGATTGTATGGAAGTATGGGGATTTTGTGTGGGATTTTTCTGGTTCTTCTGATCTGCTGACGATGGTACTCTGTGTGAAAGACCCTATGCATGCCTGGCAGCGACAGTTATCACACAGGGCAGAAAATGGTGCGGGCAAACGGCATATCCGGGAGGTACGGAATGAGTGTGAATCTGATTTTTAAAATTGCGGCGGTTGGAATTCTGGTCTCTGTAGTCTGTCAGGTATTAAAGCACAGTGGCCGGGAAGAACAGGCATTTCTGACCAGCCTGGCCGGGTTGATCCTGGTACTGTTCTGGATGATACCGTATATTTATGAGCTGTTTGAAACGATGAAACAATTGTTTGAATTGTAGGTGAGAGGATGACAATCATAACAGTCGGCCTGCTCGGGATCACAGCGGTACTGATGGCTTCTGCTTTAAAGGACATGGGCGGAGAGTTCGGAACTTATCTGGCGGTGGCAGCCGGGTGCCTGATATTTTTCCTTGGAGTAGAGAAGCTCGGGACGATCGTAGAGACGATGCAGAGGATCGAGGAACTGATCCGCATCAGTCCGGTGTATCTGAAAATGCTTCTTAAAATGGCCGGAATCACTTATGTCGCAGGATTTTCATCCGGAATGTGCAGAGACGCCGGATATGGAGGAATCGGAAATCAGATCGAGATATTTGGAAAACTGTCAATTCTGGCAGTCAGTATGCCGGTTGTGTTGTCACTTCTGGAAACTCTGCAGGATTTTCTGACGCCATAGGAAAAGTAACGAATATGCAGATTTTCAGGAGAAAGGATCATTTTTGGAAAATTTATTGTAAGATTATGGTCTGGGTGATTGTCCAGCTTGGGATGTTCCTGTGTGTCGGAGATGGGCCTCCTGCGGAGGCAGCAGAAAAATCCGGTGGTGCAGACAGGTCGGAATGGCTTTATGGTCTGGAGGAGATATCCCGTCAGGATAGCTGGGAGGACATAGACTCATGGCTGGAAGAACTTTATGGAAAACAGCCAGGACATCCCGGATTTACCGATCTGGTGAAGGAACTGGCGTCTGGAGATACAGAAGCGGCAGGCATGGCAGTGCGGAAACTTCTGTATGCGGCTTTTGTCGAGGAGATCGGCCATTCTGCTCAGGTTGCGGGACAGATCCTGGCGTTAGGACTTCTGGGAGCGGTATTTGTTCAGTTTTCACAGATCTTTTCTGAAACCAGGATCGCAGATGCCGGAACGCTTTTAACCTATTTGCTGTTATCTGCCATTTTGGCAGCAGCGTTTCAGGAGGGTGTCACACTTACCAGAGAAATTCTGGAGCGGCAGACAGAGTTTATGAGAGTGTTGCTGCCGGCCTACGCTGTGGCAATGGCCTGGGCCGGCAGCAGCACGACCGCGGCAGCATGGATGGAGGTGATTCTGTTTTTAATTGCCTGCGTGGAGAATTTTTACCGGAAGCTGCTGATCCCTTTTTCTCAGGTTTATGTCCTGTTTATACTGGCAGGTAATCTGTCCGGAGAAGATTTGCTGTCAGGGATGACCGGGCTGATTCGTGATATCGTTCGCTGGGGGACGCGTTCCCTGGCCGGAGTGATCTTTGGGTTTCAGGTGGTTCAGGGAATGGTACTGCCTTACGCGGATTCCCTGCAGACCGCCGGGATCCGGAAATTATTACAATTTGTGCCGGGGATTGGGGACGGACTGGGAGCTGCCGCGAAGATGGTTCTGGGTGCGGGAGTTCTGATCAAAAACGCGATGGGAGCGGCCGGAGTCATCGTGCTTATGATTATCAGTATTGCGCCGTTGATCAAACTCGCGGTTATTGTGCTGATCTACCGACTGACTGCGGCAGCTTTGCAGCCGGTTGCAGAAAAGCGGCTGATTGCGGCAGTTTGTGGAGTCGCGGAGGGAGAACAGCTCCTGTTGGGAATCCTGATGTACGGAATGATCATTTTTGTTGTGGCAATTGCGTTGACGGGTATGGGGACAAGCACTGCTTATCTGCTGTCATAAGGAGGGGCTGTGGAAGGGATCTTTCAATGGCTGCGAAACCTTGCCGGATATTTTGTTTTTTTGTCTGTACTGGATCAGCTGATCCCGGAAAAAAGTTATGGAAGGTACATTCGTTTATTTGCCGGGCTGGTGATGATGTTGATGGTAATCTCGCCATTTACGGATCGGGCAGGGATCACGGAAGCGATTGTCCGTGCGTTTCAGGAGATGGAGTTTCAGGATGAGGCAGGAGAATTAAAAAAAGAGATACTGGGAGCAGAGCGTGAGCGTCTTACGCGGCTGATCCGGCAATATGAGTCTGTCATCGCAGGAGACATTGTCAGGATGGCGGCGGAAAATGGTTATGAGGTGCTGGATTGCCGGGTAACCATCGGCGGGGATGAGTCAGAGGAGAATTTCGGAAAAGTAAGGGAGGTGATTCTGCAGGTATGCACCGAAGCGGAGAGAAACGATGGGGATGCCGGCGTACTTCAGCTTCGCAGAAAAATCAGTTCCGATTATAATCTGGAGGAGTCAAATGTCGAAATTCAAATCACTGACCGGTAAAGATAAATGGATTTTATTATTGACGATGGGTTTGGCTCTGTGTATCCTTGCCTTTCCGGTGGAATGGCTGACATCAGATCATAAGAAAACAGAGTCTGATGGAGACAGAGACAGGCTCGGAATGGTACAGGGGGACGGAACCCCGATCGATTCGGTATCGGTTTTCCGAAGTGGTACTGAGGGTACTGTCGCTCAGGAAACCTATGAAAAAGCATTGGAGAACCGGATCCGGCAGATTCTGCGAAAGGTATCGGGAGTGGGAGAGGTCGATGTGATGGTCGTCTTAAAATCTTCGTCAGAGAAGATCTGGCAGACGGATGAAAGCAGTTCCGCCTCAACAGAAGAGAGCGGAGAAGACGGGGAACTTCGGCGTTTTGCAAGCGGAGAAAAAGAGGTTCAGACGGTTCTGGTCGCAAAGGATGGAACGGAGGAACCCATGCTGACAAAGGAGTTCTATCCGGAAGTGTCAGGGATTATCATTAGTGCGCAGGGAGGAGACAGTCCGTCGGTCCAGGCTGAAATTTCCGCGGCAATGGAAGCATTATTCGGACTTCCGGCACATAAGATAAAAGTGTTAAAGCGGGTGGAATAAAGGAGTGTCAGCCATGAGATTCAGAAAAAGAGAAAAAAAAGAGACCGGCAAAGACAACGTGAAACGGCTGTTCCGCAGAAATCAGATTGTGATTACGACTCTTGCGGTGATGATTGCTGCGGCCGGTTATTTAAACTATGCCGGAAAAGAAGAGATGGAGAGCGGAAACAATTTGCTGGCGTATGAGGCAGGAAGCGGAGACATTTCCGAAGAGGATCTTTATCAGGAAAATCTTGCCGCTTACGAGATGGAGGGTGAGATCGAGGAGGCGGAGTCTCTGGCTGAGATTGACAGCTGGGATGCCGGAGAAGAGATCAGCAGTGAAACGGGAATTGATAATCCGGGTGAGGCTGTGCTGACAAACGGTATGACGGTTTCGGATTACATAGCCGGAGTTCAGCTCAATCGGGAGCAGATCCGCGCGCGTAATAAAGAAACGCTGAACAATATCATCAACAATTCCAATATCGAGGCGTCGGCGAAACAGGAAGCGATTCAGAATATGATTACGATGACAGAGATTGCGGAAAAAGAAAATGCTGCCGAGACGCTGCTGCAGGCGAAGGGATTTGCGGACCCGGTGGTGAGCCTGAGTGACGGGAAAGTGGATGTGGTGATTAACGCGGCGGCGATCAGTGATCAGGAGAGGGCGCAGATTGAGGATATTGTGAAGAGGAAAACGATGGTAGCGGCAGACAGCATTGTGATTACGCTGCTGAACCTGGAAGAATAGTTTTCCATATGAAAATCAGAATTTACCCCCTATGAAAAACCAGAGAGGTTTGTTATACTGGGAGCAGGTACTGAATGGAGCCAAATGCGTTTTAAGATGCAGCAGGAAGGAGATACGGCTGTGGCAGATAAAGAAGAAAAGAAGATGGTTGAGAAAGAGAATATAGAGAAGAACAAAGGCGGCGAGATCCGGATCGCGGATGAGGTGGTGGCTATTATTGCAGGTCTTGCGGCTACGGAAGCGGAAGGAGTCGAGTCGATGGAGGGAAATGTAACGAACAATCTGGTCAGTCGTCTCGGAATGAAGAACCTTTCCCGCGGTGTAAAAGTAGATATCACCGGAGCACAGGTGTCGGTTGACCTTTCGCTGAATCTGAAATATGGATATCCGATTCCGGAAGTCAGTGGAAATGTGCAGGAACGTGTGAAAAATGCGATTGAGAATATGACGGGACTTTCCGTGAGGGATGTGAATATTAAAATCTGCGGGATCACGCTGCCGGAAGAGACGTAAGGAGCGGTGAAAAGGCCTGTCCCGGGCAGGGAAATCCTGCCTGGGACGGAACAGGTCTTTGCCATCTTTCGATGCGAAACGATGGCTTGCTGACTTTTAGTTGTCAAACATCTTATCGTAGATTTCCTCTGACAGAAGGTCTACATACGACTGATCTGTGATATCGTGATTGGTGATGATCAGATCCTGGATCAGAGAAAAACGTTTCAGGCTTTGTTCTTCGGGCGCGAGTTCACCTGGAGTTTCCGAAAGGATCTGCTGATCCAGCCCGTCAGCAGTATAGCTGGATAAAAACCAGTCGATCAGCGCTTTCGTAGTTTCCTCCTCCTGACTGATCTGTCCCTGGACCGTTTTGGCTGTCCGGGATGATTGGAGAGCAGAGAACAGGCACGCAAGTCCGATCAGTGCCATCGCGGCGAGACTGATATAGCGGGACAGACCGTAAAATGGCAGCGGAAGTACTCCCGAGAGTCCAAGCACTGAGACAGCAAGCAGGATGCTGCCTACCAGATAAAAAGCAGCGGCGGATGACTGGTAGTCATCGTATTGCTGGGATTTGCTTACATAGACGTGCGGAAAAGGGGTCTGGCTGTTCTCAGCATGATCCGCTTCCGGATTTTCTGTCTCCTGATCATTAAGCAGTTGTTGGGAAAATTCTCTCAGTGCTGCTTTCAGCGCCGGATCATCTGTCATTTCTTTTTTCATGGCGGCTTCTGCTGCTTCTTTTGATTCATATAGGGAGCCGCCGCAGTCACTGCATATGGTAATTCCCCTGACAAACTCCATGTCACATTTCGGACAATAAGGCATAATGGATTCCTCCTGAGACTCTGATTTTGGGCCTGATTTGCAGAATCAGCCGTAAAATCTGCGGACAGATTCTGAGTCACTATCGTCGATTATAAAACAGAAATATGGATTCGTCCAGACGGAACCCAGAAAATGCCACTTTTATTTACCAGATGATTATGCTAAAATTATGAGAAGATGGAAGCAAAATCAGAAAGGACTTTTTATTTATGAGGACAGCGGTCGGTACGGACAGCAGCAGTGGGATCTCACAGGCGCAGGCGAAAGAACTGGGAATCTTTGTGATTCCCATGCCGTTTATCATTGGCGGCAGGGAGTACGAGGACGGCGTTACCCTCACAAATGATGAATTTTATGAGAAAATGGCGGATAATGTTGAGATCAGTACTTCTCAGACTTCGCCGCGTCAGCTTGCTGACCGATGGGATGAGATATTAAAAGAGTATGATGAGATTGTATACATTCCGCTTTCGAGCGGTTTAAGTGGCGCGTTCCAGACGGCCAAGATGGTGGCGGAGGATTATGACGGACGGGTACAGGTTGTTAATAATCAGCGGGTGTCCGTGACCCAGAGGCAGTCCGTGCTGGATGCGTGTGAACTGATTCAACGAGGATATGATGCGGCAAAAGTGCGTGAGATTCTGGAAGGGGGGAAATTTGATTCCAGCATCTATATCACGGTTGACACACTGAAATATCTGAAGCGCGGAGGACGTATTACGCCAACGGCCGCCGCTCTTGGCACACTGTTGAGAATCAAGCCGGTGCTGCAGATTCAGGGAGAAAAGGTAGATGCTTTTTCACGGGCGCGGACGATGAAACAGGGGCGTGAAGTCATGCTTGCTGCGCTGGCTCATGATCTGGAGACCCGATTTGACGATCCGGAGGCGGAACATACCTGGATCGCGGTCGCGCATACGAAAAACCGTGAGATGGCGGAGAGCTTTGCGATGGAAATCCGTGGACGATTCCCCAGGGCAGGAGAGATTCATATTGATCCTCTTGCGTTAAATACCGCATGTCACATCAGTCCCGGTTCTCTGGGCGTTGCGTGCAGCAAAATGGTTTAGAGGTCAAAGGGAAGGATATGGAACACAGACAGAAGGCCGTTTTTCGGCTATGGAAACGAAAGATTGTCCTGCGGATGAGGGTAGTAATATTTTTTCTGCTGCTGTTATTTGGATGCATTCCGACATTTTTCTGCGCGCAGACGATTATCCGTTCGGTACGGCAGAACGAGATCGATGCAAGGATGATCGAGATTCAGAATCAGTGCCGGATCCTGAGCAGCAAGATGACACGGCTGCGGTATTTCTGGGAGGAAGGAGGGGTATCTTCCCTGGACAGTGAGATCGAGACGATGGCGGATGTGTATAACGGAAGGATCGTCGTAGTGGACCGGGATTTTCGGATTGTCCAGGACACCTTTCACATCGCGGAAAGCCGGCTGATGGTGGCGGAGGAAGTGATTCGCTGTTTTCAGGGAGAAAACAGCAGCAAATATAATTCACAGAAAAATTATTTCATCCAGACATTGCCGGTTTATGATAATACGGATGATAAGGGAATTGACGGCGTGCTGGTGATTACCGTGTCTACGGAAAGTATCATAAACCTGCTGGATAAGGTGATGGATCGGGCTTCTTTTTTTCAGGTGCTGACGCTGATTATCCTGGTGATGGCAGCATTTATGGCAGTTCGTGTGCTCTTTCAGCCATTTGAGGAGCTGCAGAAAAAGCTGGATCTGGTAGCGGAAGGATTTCTGGATACGGATATTACGACAAGTACTTACAGGGAAACTTTAAAAATTTCAGAAACAGTTGAGCGGACGATTACCAAACTGCGGGAAATTGATGAGTCGCGCCAGGAATTTGTCTCGAACGTTTCGCATGAGCTGAAGACCCCGATTACGTCGATCCGTGTACTGGCGGATTCCCTGATGGGGATGGAGAATGTCCCGACGGAACTGTATCAGGAGTTTATGGAGGATATTTCTCATGAAATTGACCGGGAGACGCAGATTATCAATGATTTGCTTGCACTGGTTAAGATGGACAAGTCCAACGCGGAATTAAATATCTCATCGGTGAATGTTAATCTTCTGGTAGAACAGATTTTAAAACGACTGCGGCCGATTGCCGACCGTCAGAAGGTAGAACTGATCTTTGAGAGCATTCGGGAGGTCAGCGCGGAGATCGATGAGGTAAAGGTATCGTTAGCGATCACGAATCTGGCAGAGAATGCTGTGAAATACAATACCGAGAACGGATGGGTCCGCGTAACGGTGGATGCTGACCACAAGTTTTTCTATATTAAAATCTCCGATTCGGGTATCGGGATCCCGGAGGATGAGCAGAATAAAATCTTTGACCGTTTTTACCGGGTGGATAAGACCCGTTCCCGCGAGACGGGAGGAAGCGGACTGGGACTGGCGATTACACGAAATGTGGTGTTGATGCATAAAGGCGCGATCAAACTTTCAAGCCGGCCGGGAGAGGGGAGCACGTTTACGCTTCGTATCCCTCTCAAATATATTGCGTCGGCGGGAGGACAGGGATGAAGATAATCAGAAAATGGATGATTGTGCTGTTTATGGCGTTTTTGTTATTACCCGGATGCGGAAAACTTATGGGGCAGAGGGATTCGGCACAGGAAGGAGAACAGATTTATCAGATTTATTATCTGAATTCGTCCGGAACCCGGATGACCGCTCAGGAATACCGTACGCAGACAGAGATCGGTGAGGCGTTGATTCAGGAATTGATGGAGCAGTTTTTAAATGTGCCGCAGGATGTCGACTGTCAGACAGCTCTTTCCGGGAAAGCAGAGTATCTGGGATATAAGCAGGAGGACAGTGTCCTTTATCTGTATTTTGACAATAATTATACCAGTATGAAGGCCGATCGTGAGATTCTCTGCCGGGCTGCTCTGGTCCGGACGCTGACGCAGATACCCGGCGTAGAATTTATTAATATTTATGCGGGCGAACAGCCGCTGATGGATCGCAGCGGGATGCCGGTCGGGATGTTGGCCGCCGGTGATTTTATCGACAGTATCAGCGACGTGAATGCGTATGAAGAGACAGAGCTTACGCTTTATTTCGCGGACGAGACGGGAGAAAAGCTGATCCCGGAGAAACGACAGGTCGTTTATAACATCAGCAATTCCCTGGAACGGGTAGTGGTGGAGCAGTTGATCAGTGGTCCGCAGGCTCAGGGATTAAAGCCGGTGCTGGAACCACAGACAGAGCTTTTAAACATTTCCGTTAATGAAAATATCTGCTATATTAATTTTGGTTCGTCGTTTCTTAATAATGCTCTGGAGGTGACGGCGGAGCTTCCGATCTACGCGATTGTCAATTCGCTGTCGGAGCTTTCCAGTGTTAACCGTATCCAGATTACGGTGAATGGAGAGCAGAATGTGATGTTCCGGGAAACAGTATCCCTGAACGACCTTTTTGAACGAAATCTAGATTATCTGCAGCAGTGACAGGAGGGAAGAAACTGCGTGGAAAAACGACCGCTTTTCCTGTTTGCGGGAGGGTTCGTGCTTGGAGAGGTGCTGGGCCTGCATAATCAGACAGCGGTAAGGGTCCTGGCGGCAGCCGTGTTTACGGTGGCCATCGGATGGATGATGATAAATTCAGACAGTAAGAAAGTGAAAAAAACCGGAGAAGGATATCCACAATTCCTTCTCCGGTTACGAAAGAAGAGCAGAGTCCGCAGGACAGGGCTGCTGCTTTTTTTCATTCTTTGCAGAGTCATACGCGGCGGATGGGAACGTCAGATCTGGGAAAAAGAGACGGCGTTTGACCTGGACGGGGAGACGTGCGGTTTCACCGGAGTGGTGGAGGGTATCCGGGAGAGCAAAGACCGGTATGAGCTCCTGCTGCGGCCAGCGGTGTCTGAGCGGGGAGAATCTCTCCGTGGTCTGCTGGTTTATGTAGACCGTGGTCTGGCCGGAGAGCCGGCGATTGGGTTCCGGGTCCTTGTAAAGGGAAAGGTAAGGGCACTGGAGGCGGCGGGTAATCCGGGACAGTTTGACTATCGCAGTTATTACCGGGCGCAGAAGCTGGGATATCGCTTGAGCGCGGCGGAGTGCGATATTGTTGATCGACGTCAGAGGGTAAAAGACCGATATCAGGATGCGCTGCGCCGGTTATCCGTATATTTTGGAGATATTCTGGATGAGTCGGCGGATGAGCAGGACGCGGGAGTCCTTAAGTCCATGCTGCTCGGAGATAAGAGCGGTCTGGATCCGGAGGTTCGTGATCGATATCAGAGAAACGGGATTGCTCATCTGCTGGCAATCAGTGGTCTGCACCTGTCACTGATCAGTATGGCAGTATATGGAATGCTGCGCAGAACCGGCAGTGGTTATGGAGTGGCTGGGGTGATCGGAGGGTTTGTCCTGATTGGTTTTTGTGTAATGACTGGCGGTTCGGCTTCTTCGGTCCGTGCGCTGGTGATGGTACTGTGCGGATATCTGGCGGCATATCTGGGACGCACCTATGACGTGCTGACAGCGCTTGGACTGGCGGGAATTCTGATCCTCTGGGACAGCCCGTGGCTGCTGACTCAGTCCGGAGTACAGTTGTCGTTTGCAGCTGTGGCCGGGATCGCGGCGGTGCAGGAGTCGAAGATGCTTCCGGTGCCGGTGGCTTTGCAGGCCGCGACTGTGCCGGTCATTCTCTATCATTATTTTCAGCTTCCGCTCTATGGAATTCTGCTCAATCTGCTGGTACTTCCGCTGGTAGGAGGAGTCGTCGGTTCCGGAAGTCTCACGATTCTGTGCGGCCTTGGGAATCGGACAGCAGCACGTTTCCTTGCAGGGACGGCTCATGTAATCCTGCTGTGGTATGACTGGCTGTGTCGTTGGTTCCAGAAACTGCCGGCTGCGAATCTGGTTCTGGGGAGACCGGCGGCGTGGCAGATCGGGGTATATTATGGGGGACTGATCATCTGGTTTTATTGTCTGAAGTGGTTCGAGGCGGGACAAAACGAAGAAATTCATGATCCGGCTAAAAAAGAGCAGGGAGAAAGGATATGTTTTCAAGGGACAGAAACTGACCGCGTAACAGAAAAGATTCGCAAGATGGTGCAAAAGATGCCCGGGACGGCGAAGAAACTCGTCATCCTGTGCGTACTGATGCTGGTTTTGCGGCCGCTGCCCATCCGTGATTTCCGGGTAACCTTTCTGGATGTGGGACAGGGAGACGGAATCTTCCTGCGGGGAGGCCATATATCGATTCTGGTAGACGGAGGCAGCAGCAGTGTGTCGGATCCGGGTGAAGACCGTCTGGAACCATATCTGAAATCCCAGGGTCTGACAGAAGTGGATTTCGCGATTGTCAGCCACGGGGATCAGGATCATATAAATGGACTGGAGTATCTGCTGGGCGAGGAGTCAGATATCCGGATTCGGAATCTGGTGCTGCCGGCGGCTGGTCGGGGAGATGAGGTTTATGAAGAACTTTGTGAAAAAGCAGCGGAAAAGGAAACTCAGATTTTCTGGATGGAAGCGGGAGACCGGATTGAGCAAGGAGAGCTGAAGATGATCTGTCTGTATCCGGAGGACGCACAGGGCAGCCCATCGGAAGAGAGAAATGACCATTCCCTGGTGATTCGCTGTGATTATGGGGATTTTCATATGCTGCTGACAGGAGACATGAGTATGGAGGGAGAAAAGGAGATTTTATCAAAGAGTGATCTGAGAAACCAGCTTGCGGATATTTGTACCCTGAAAATTGCTCATCATGGATCCGCGACAGCATCCGGAGAGGAGTGGCTGGATGCGGTATCTCCGCTGTGGGCTGTGATTTCATATGGAAAAGACAATCGGTACGGACATCCAAATGCCAGAGTGATAGAAGCACTGACAAAAAGGCATATCATCATCTTTCAGACGGCGTTAGACGGCGCGGTGACACTGTGTACGGATGGAGAAAACATAGAATGGAGTACGTTTTTAAAAAAGGAAAATCCGGATTAATTCCGGGATTTTTCCTGCTCAAATACAGACTTTAATATCGTCAGAGCAATATTCTGTATGGAAGGCGAGGTGGTTTCCCACAGAGCTTCCACTTCTCTGATCTGGCTGATTTCATTTGTGGATAGATCATCCTGCAGCAGATAATCCGGAGAGACGCCCAGGGCGTTGCAGATATCGATAAAGACCGGGAGACTGGGCGTTTTGACGCCGCCTTCAATTTGACGAAGATAAACAGAGTTGATATTGCACAACTCTGCAAGCTGTTCTGCAGTTAACCGACGGTCATTTCTGGCCGATTTAATTTGTTTGCCCAGTCCTTGTACATTCATGAATTCACCTATTATTATAAGCCTTTAGCTTTGGTAATGTCTGCTAAAAGATTAAATTAGCATTGTGGAATTTAACAGATTCTGATAGACTATGCAATATAAGCCATAAGGTAACAAATATCCAAATTTGGGGCAGGTGGAAGCTATGAGAGACGATTCCGGAGCTAAGGTGGAACGAATTTTATCGATTTATACAAGGTTAAAAGAAGGAGGCGTCATTGATAAAGCAAAGGAGCTTGCCGCGCTGGGGATATCGGAGAGAACGCTGCAACGTGATATTGCGGACATTCAGGCATTCTTAAGTAACCGGATCAATGAAAATGGTAAGATGCAGGAGATCCGGTATGAGCGGTCGACCGGCAGATACCGACTGGTTACAAGGACAGAAAAGCAGCTGAATCCGCAGGAACTGCTGGTTATCTGTCAGTCGTTGCTGGAGGGAAGTTCCCTGGCGCGCGAGGAACGGTTGCCGATCCTTTATAAACTGTTAAATAACTGTGATGAGGGTCGGGAACGAGATCAGATCAGGGATATGATTGCGAAGGAACAGGAATGATGGACAGGGAATTATGAAATGAAGTCGTTGCAGAATCGGCAAATTCCTGCTATGATGGGACAGGAAACAAGGAAACTTGTGGAACCGGTTCGGGGTCAGGAAAGAGGATTTCCGGTGTTTTCTGGAGACAGGAGCCGGTATCCTCTTTTTATCTTATAGGAAAGTTCGTCCTATAAGATAAAAAGTCTCCGACGGATCGCACTGCGGTGGAAAGGAAGATGTCGCTGCCGCGTCTACGCTCCGCTTCGGTCGTTGCTAAACGTGTGCCACTGGCACACAGCAACCGCCGCAGGCGAGAATTTCGCTTTGCGAAATTCTTTGTTTTATATCTGTTCGGAAAACTTCAGCGGATGACAGAGAAGGAACTTTATGGAACATAATGAATATTTTAAAAAAGCACTTTCTGATTTTACCTTTGACGCAGCGAGCGGGGGAGCGATCCGCCATCTGGCGGACTGCGGGTATACGCCGCAGCAAATCTTAAAAATGCTGGATTTTCCGACGCCTTATGAACGGATTCAGGATGAGGTATGGAAGCATTTTGTGGATAACCGGACATTAATACTAGAAGAATCGGGGATCGGACATACAGCCGGGAACTATGAGTTTGTGACGGAATATGACGCTTACGGAAAAAGGAGTTTTCGCAAAGTCCGCGTCGGTGAAAAAGAGAACAGAATCTTTTCCTGGGACGAAAGAACGTATCAGGAAGAACGGGATGGTCCTTTGAGAACATTTCTGGCTTTGAAATGTGAAGAAAATACAGAGAAAGATGGGAAAATAAGAGGACGAAACAGCGGGATACAGGCTTATATTTCCTGTGATTTCGGACTGCAGAGTTATCGTGATGCAAAACGTTTTGTCCGGTCACTTGACAGACTGGAGGAAGCAGAGCGGGATTATATCCTGGGGCTTCCCTGGGAGAAAAGAACCGTGTATCACCGACTGGATGAGCGTATGAGAAGGATTGCGGCCGGGCTTTACGGGGAAGGCTCTTATCATGCGGATGTTTATCTGATTCAGACGCGGGAAAAGATACGGATTGAGGAGGCGGATTTATGATAAAGAGATCGGAAGCAGCAGAAAGGGACACCTGGAAGCTGGAGGATATGCTCGCTTCGGATGAGGCATGGGAGGAACTTTATACGGAGGCGGCCGGGGAACTGACTGTCTATGAAGAATTTAAGGGGAGACTGGCGGAGTCGGCGGATATCCTGTGTCGCTGCCTGACTTTTGATGATCGTTCTTCTCAGAAAATGGAGCTTTTATATGTTTACGCGAAAATGCGCCTGGATCAGGACGCGTCGGAGCAGAAATATCAGGATTTCTTTGCCAGAGCGCAGTCACTGTCATTTCAGGCGGCGCAGGCGTCGTCCTTTATGGCACCGGAGATTCTGGCAATGCCGCAGGAACTGCTGGAGGAATATCAGCGGTCGGATCCGGGCATCAGCCGCTTCCGACGTTCTCTGGAGATACTGACGGCAAAGAGGGAACATACGCTTTCAGAAGAAATGGAAAATATGCTGGCGGCATCTTATGAGGCAACCCAGGGGGCGTCGCAGATCTTTGGTATGTTCAATAACGCAGATATCCGGTTCCCGGTAATCATGGATGCGGATGGAAAAAATGTGCAGATCACACATGGAAACTATATCGCGCTGCTGGAGAATCAGGATCGAAGGGTACGCAGGGACGCCTTTGAAGGAATGTACAGCGTCTATCGTCAGTTTTCCAATACACTGGCGGCGGCTTTTGCGTCTAATGTCAAACAGGCAATTTTTTACGCGATGGCCAGAAAATATGCTTCCAGCCGGGAATATATGCTCGCAGAGAATGAAGTGCCGGTGCAGGTTTATGATAACCTGGTGTCTGCAGTGAGAGAAGCATTGCCGAAAATGCATCGGTATGTGTCGTTAAGAAAACGGATGCTGAAGGTGGATGAACTTCATATGTATGATCTGTATGTGCCGCTGGTGGCGTCCTATGACAGAAAATATACCTTTAAAGAAGCAAAGGATCTCGTAAAAGAGGGACTTGCCCCGCTCGGAGAAGAATATGGACAGATCCTGCAGGAAGGCTTTGATCACCGCTGGATCGACGTCTATGAGAATGAAGGAAAGCGAAGCGGAGCATATTCGTGGGGCGTATATGGATGCCATCCCTATGTGCTGATGAATTTTCACGGAACGTTAAATGATGTCTTTACGCTGGCACATGAGATGGGACACTCGATTCATTCCTGGTACTCCGATCACAATCAGACTTATACAGATGCCGGCTACAAGATCTTCGTCGCGGAAGTGGCCTCCACCTGCAACGAGGCACTGCTGATCCGCCATCTGATTGCAGAAAGCAAAAACAGAGAGGAAAAAGCATATCTGATCAATCATTTTCTGGAAACCTTCCGGGGAACACTGTATCGCCAGACCATGTTTGCCGAATTTGAGCGTGAAACACACGCAATGGCCGAACGTGGGGAGAGTTTGACGGCACAGGGTCTGTGTGAGTACTATCACAGACTGAATGCAGATTATTTCGGTCCGGACATGACAGTAGACGCATCGATCGATTATGAATGGGCGCGAATCCCACATTTTTACACACCGTTTTATGTTTATCAGTACGCAACCGGATTCAGTGCGGCAGTCGCGATCAGCAGCCGGATCCTGCGGGGAGAGCCGGGCACATTGGAAGGATACCGTCGTTTCCTGAGCGGCGGATGTTCACAAAAGCCGGTAGAACTGCTGAAATTATGCGATATCGATATGTCAACTCCGGAGCCTGTACGCGAAGCACTGGCATTTTTTGACGAACTGTTGGATGAATTTGAGGATATTCTTCCCTCTCAGGGACGGACCGTTCGCTGATAAACATTGCTGAGAAATATTCTTCCAGAAAGGAAAAAAGACAATATGGAATACTGGGACATTTATGATAAAAATAAACGCAGAACCGGCCGTCTCATGAAAAAAAATGACTGGATCTTAAAAGACGGAGAATATCATCTGTCAGTTCTTGGCGCAGTTATGCGCCCGGACGGGAAATTCCTGATTACGCAGCGGGTGCTGACGAAACCCTGGGCTCCCGGCTGGTGGGAGATCCCCGGAGGGGCTGTGCAGGCAGGCGAGACCTCTGAGGCGGCGGTACTCCGCGAAGTGAGAGAAGAGACCGGACTGGACGTGTCAGACGCGGCGGGCGGCTATGTTTTCAGCTATCATCGGGAAAATCCGGGGGAAGGAGACAATTATTTTGTCGATATCTATCGTTTTGTCATAGACTTTGACGAGAGTGATGTGAAAATTCAGGAGGAAGAAGTCCTGGGAAGCTGCCTTGCGACGAGCGCGCAGATCCGGGCGTTAGCCGAGCAGGGGATTTTCCTGCATTATGACAGTATCCGGCAGATATTTGAATAACGGGTAACCGGTGAAGGAGAGCAGGCGAGTAACGATGGAATGGAAAACGATTGCGCATATTGAGACTGATTTTCCGGAGAAATTCGGCATCCCCCGTCAGAGTACGCTGGTACCGGAACTGACGGGAACCATTGTCTTTGAGCCGGAGTATCGTCAGCCGGAAGCACTGCGGGGGATCGACGGGTATGATTACCTGTGGCTCCTCTGGCAGTTTGAGGTGCCGGAGCGAGACGGCTGGTCGGCTACTGTGAAGCCGCCGCGGCTGGGAGGCAATGCGCGTATGGGCGTGTTTGCGACGCGTTCGCCCTTTCGCCCCAATCCGATCGGGCTGTCGTGTGTCCGGCTGGAGTCGGTCGAGTGGGAGAGCAGACGCGGACCGTTGCTGCATGTATCGGGGATTGATCTGCGGGATCAGACGCCGCTTTATGACATCAAGCCATATCTTCCTTATGTAGACAGTCATCCGGGAGCAAGAGGCGGGTTTGCCGAAGAAGTAAAAGGCGAGCGTCTGCAGGTCATTTTCCCGGAGGAACTTCTGATGCGGCTGCCCGCAGATAAACGGGAGGCGATCCGAAAGACGCTGGCACAGGATCCGAGACCGTCCTATCAGGACGATCCGGAACGGGTGTATGGTGTAGCCTATGCCGGAGCCAATATCCGTTTTCGCGTGGATGGAGCCATACTGACGGTGATTGATCTGTCAGAGTTTGAAGGAGCATAATTCTGACAGATGATGGAATTATTGTATGGACAGCAGGTCGTCTGACTGAGAATTTGCGTCTTTTGCTTTCTGCAGCATGGAGTGGCAGAGAAATGATTATGCGGTCAGTTCCTGCAGGGTGCCGAAATGATAGCCCATTTCCTCCCATCTGGTGAGAAGATCGTCGAGGATCTTTGCATTGGTGCGTGAAGTGCTGTGAAGAAGGACGATTGCGCCAGGGTGGATACGGGAGGTCAGTTTCTGCATGGCTTCCTCACGGGAAGGCTGTTTGTCCTCGTACCAGTCTACATAGGCGAGACTCCAGAAAAAGGTATGGTATCCAAGCTCATTTGCCATTTTCAGATTAGATTCACTGTAGAGGCCCTGCGGAGGACGGTAGAAACGGCTCATTTCCTGTCCGGTGACCTGTTCGTAGAGATTTTCCAGAGATTGAAGTTCTTCGTTGAAGGATTCTTTCGTGGAGATCCGGGACATGTCCGGATGATGAAAGGTATGATTGCCGACGGTATGTCCTTCGGCGATCATTCGTTTCACCAGTTCAGGACTGGTATTCAGATAATTTCCAACAAGAAAGAAAGTGGCGGAAACCTGATGCTTTTTCAGGGCGTCGAGGATCGCCGGAGTATTCCCGTTTTCATAGCCGGCGTCAAAGGTAAGATAGATGACGGGCTCCTGTGTATTGCCAATATAATGGGCATGGTACTGTGCGAGATCATCTGCTGTGGCATTCCCCACGGGAGTTTTTCCCTCCTGTTGAAAACTCAGACCCCAGCTGCCGTCCGCGGAGACCGGAAGCGGTTCGCCGGAGGATATGTCAGATACCGGATGGGTGAGATGGGCGAGGAACGTACCGGCAAAGAAAGCAAGGATCAGAAAAAGTGTGGTTCGCAGGACAGCAGCGAGATAACGCAGATCAGACATATAACATACCTGAAAGGTAACTTTGGAGCAGAATATGCGGACTGGGGCCGGATTATTCCTGCTTTGCAGGATTCTTTTTAACTGTACGAAAAACAGGGAAATGTTAAATTTTGTTAAAATGACGCGCGTCGAACCGTTTCCGACTTGTAAAGGAAAAAGTAATGTTTTATAATCAGATGGGCAAAGATTGTATTTTCAGTTAATAGGATCATACAGAGGAGTGTAAAATTATAGGAAGATAGCGGCCATCGCGGGAGTGCGAAGCACCAAGCGATGGGTTTTTATAGATCGTGATGACTGCGAAGCAGTTATTTCCGTTTAGAATACAGGTGAGAATATGTTGCAGATAAATGAAACAATCACAGCGAAAGAGCGGGTCGATAAACCGGATTATGAGCAGGAGATTATCGCGATCATCCGAAGTGGTCAGAGTCCCAAGGTTCTTCGTGACCAGCTGGAAGATTACCATGAAAATGATATTGCTGACGCGATTCCGGAGCTCACCGTGCAGGAACGTAAGAAACTTTTTCATCTGCTGGATATCCCGACACTGTCGGATATCCTGGAGTATATGGATGAAGACGTGACAATCAGTTGTCTGAAAGAAATGGATCTTTTGAAAGCAGCGTCGGTTGTCTCCGAAATGGACTCCGATTATGCGGCAGATCTGCTGGATGCGATGCCGGAAGATCGTCGGGCGAGAGTGCTGAACCTGATGGATGAGGAGTCCAAACAGGATGTACAGCTGCTGGCGTCATTTGATGATGATGAGATCGGCAGCAAGATGTCTACCGATTATATTGTGATTAACCGCAGTCTGTCCGTGAAGGCGGCGATGCGTGAGCTGATTAGTCAGGCGGAGGATAATAATAACGTTTCGACAATTTATGTGGTAGATGACGCTGAGGTTTTTTATGGCGCAGTTGATCTGCGTGAACTGATTATTGCTCGTCAGGACACTGTCCTTGAGGATCTGGCGGCAACTTCTTTCCCTTATGTGTACGCACATGAGAGTATCGATGACTGTATCGAAGAATTAAAGGATTATTCTGAGGATTCGATCCCTGTACTTGACAGCGATAACCGTGTGCTGGGCGTTATTACTTCCCAGAACCTGATTGAAGTTGTAGATGAAGAGATGGGAGAGGATTACGCGCTGTTCGCCGGGTTGACTGCGGAGGAGGATCTGTCAGAGACGCTGATTGAGAGTATGAAGAAACGTCTCCCCTGGCTGATTATCCTGCTGTTTCTCGGTCTGATGGTATCGGCGGTGGTCAGCGCCTTTGAAAGAGTGGTTGCGCAGCTGACGTTAATCATGGCGTTTCAGTCTCTGATTCTGGATATGTCGGGCAATGTCGGGACGCAGTCGCTGGCTGTCACGATCCGTGTATTGATGGATGAGACGCTGACCGCGCGCCAGAAGGTCGGTTTGATCATCAAGGAATCACGGGTGGGTTTCTGCAATGGACTGGTTCTTGGTTCGGCGTCGTTTCTGGTTGTCGGTCTGTTCCTGATGATAGCGAAGGGATTGCCGGCATCCTTTGCGTATGCTATCTCCGGTTGTATCGGACTTTCCATGGTAATCGCGATGCTGGTTTCCAGTGCGGTGGGGACGGTGATCCCGCTGGCTTTTAAACAGATTCATGTGGATCCTGCGGCTGCTTCGGGTCCGCTGATTACAACGGTCAACGATCTGGTTGCCGTGGTGGTTTATTATAGCCTGAGCTGGTTTTTACTGCTGCAGGTGCTGCACCTGGCAGGGTAAGCGGCAGCACATTATTACGTAGGAAAGTCAGGTGAGAATATGGGAAAGCCGGATGAGATTTTGACAGAAAAAGACCGGGTAGAGAAACCGGATTATGTGGAGGAAATTATTGCGGTTGTACGCAGCAACCGTTCTCCCAGGATTCTCCAGGAGCAACTGGAGGATTATCATAATAATGATATTGCGCAGGCGATTCCCAGACTGACCGCACAGGAGCAGACGAAACTTTTTAATCTGCTGGCGCTGGAGACTCTGTCTGGCATCTTTGAATATATGGAGGAAGACGATGCGATCCGGTGTCTGAAGGAAATGGATCTGGAAAAGGAGATCGCGATTGTTTCTGAGATGGATTCGGATCGTGTGGCGTCGATCCTGAGCCTGATCCCCGGAGAGCGACGCAGGCTTCTGCTCAGCCTGATGGACGAGGAGGCCAAGAGGGATATCGAGCTGATTGCTTCCTTTGATGAAGATGAGATCGGCAGCAGGATGTCTACGGATTATATCCTGATCCGGCGGGATCTTTCGATTAAAGGGGCTATGCGGGAGCTTCTGAAACAGGCCAGAGAGAATGAAAACGTCTCTACAATATTTGTCGTCGATGAAGCAGGTGTCTTTTATGGGACGATTGATCTGCGGGAACTGATTATCGCCCGCCATGGAGATTCCCTGGAGTCGGTGATCGCGACGTCCTTCCCATATGTCTATGCGCATGAAAGTATCGATGAATGTATTGAGAAACTGAAGGATTATTCGGAGGATTCGATTCCGGTTCTGGATAATAAGAATCATGTGCTGGGAGTTATTACCTCTCAGAGTCTGATTGAAGTTGTAGACGAGGAGATGGGGGAGGATTATGCCCGTTTCGCAGGTCTGACCGCGGAGGAGGAACTCTCTGAGACGCTTCCTGAGAGCATGAAGAAGCGTCTGCCCTGGCTGGTGACGCTGTTGTTTCTGGGACTTCTGGTGTCAGGGGTAGTCAGTTCCTTCGAGAAAGTAGTTGCCCAGCTCACATTGATCATGGCGTTTCAGTCTCTGATTCTGGGTATGTCCGGTAATGTCGGGACACAGTCGCTGGCGGTTACCATCCGCGTGCTGATGGATGAAACGCTGACTGCGCGCCAGAAAGTGGGGCTGGTTTTCAAGGAATCCCGCGTGGGTTTCTGCAATGGTCTGATCCTTGGTGTCGCGTCTTTCCTGGTAGTGGGACTGTTTCTGGTGATCGCCAAGGGACAGCCTCTTACGTATGCGTACGCGATTTCCGGCTGTATTGGCATCTCGATGGTGACCGCGATGCTGGTGTCCAGTACGGTGGGGACGGTGATCCCGCTCTTCTTTAAACAGATTCACGTTGATCCGGCGGCGGCATCAGGGCCTCTGATCACGACGGTCAACGATCTGGTCGCGGTTGTTGTGTATTATGGACTTTGCTGGGTGCTGCTTTTGCAGGTACTGCATCTGGCGGGGTGAGATCTTTTGAATTGTTAAAGTTTACCTGATTGCAGGATTATTGAATTTGGGTTATTTTTCACCTGAAAAAGTGTTTTTTACGCTTGAGGGTGGAAAAGATGAAAGGCTTTGCAGGTAAATTATCTAACAGAGAAGTAGGCCGGTTTCTATTGCCGTTGTTCGTGTCAACGGTGTTTCGCAACGGGTATACGATGGTGAATGCAGCGGTCAGCGGGCGGTTTCTGACGCCCGGCGCGCTTGCTGTGATTGTAGCCTGTGGTTCGTGCCTGAGCATGGAGAGTTATCTCTATGTAAGTATGACCACGGGATTCGGATTCTTTATCAACCGATGTATCGGATCGGGAGATATCAGACGGCAGAGGGAGTCATTGTGGGGATCCCTGTGGCTCTGTCTCTGCATGATCATTCTGGGCATGTTTCTGTCCAGGCTGGCGGACATGGTCATGACGCTGGCCAATATTCCTGATTATATGTGTGAGGAGGCAAGACCCTATATGAGGGTCATCCTCTTTGGCGGTGGTTTCTGGGCACTGGAAAATCTGCTGGTACAGGTAGCGGAGGCTCTGGGCGAGAGCCGTATACCGGCCGTTTTATCCATGATGAGTGTCGTCGTACAGACATGCGTGATGGTTTTGATTATTCATGGCGGCCTTGGGGTGGAGGCGTCGGCGCTGGCTGTGCTGATCAATCATATCTGGGTGGCGGCGCTGCTGTTTTTCTGGGTTTTCCGACAGCCTGTCGGGAAAAAACTCCTGACGTCACCCTGTCTGCCGAAAGGACCGGTCTGGTCAGAGCTTTTGAAAAACGGATGCTCGAAATCCTTCATGATGATCATGATTGGCCTGGGAGCTTTTTTGTTCCATCGGGGGATTAATACGCTGCCGGAGGAGATCCTGATCGGTTATTCCTATGGTCAGGTGCCGGTGGATTTTCTGATGTCATCGCTGGGTGCATTTGCTGTGACGGCGGGACTGATTACCGGGCAAAACAGAGGAAGCGATCGGATCGGAGAGGCAGACCGGTGGAATCAGAAGCTGCTGATCGTGAGTACCGTTCTCTGTGCCGTTTATATCGTGGGTGTACTGGCGTTTGCCCCTGCGATGATCCGTTTCCTGTCGGGAACAGAGCTTTCGGGGATGAGTCTTGTGGCCGGAAGCCGGATTCTCCGGATCCAGATCTGCGCGCTGCCGCTTGTGAGCTGCTATATCATTATGAGAAATTCCCTGCAGTCGATGGGAGTCTACCGGGCGCTGCCACTGCTGGGAGGGCTGGAGGCAGCCATTTGCCTGATCTTTGCGTGGGTTCTGATGCCACGGTACGGATATACGGTGGTTTGCTGGTCCGCGGCGGTCAAATGGGGAATCCCAGCTGTGATCGGAGTCCTGATTTACCGCAAATGTCTGAAAAATGAAATGGCAGAATGAGTGAAGTCGATGATAGAAAGAGAAAAGTTCAGGGTGGGATAACATGGGATTAACTGTGCAGGTAAAAGCGGAATTAGAAGAACTGGCCGGAACTTGTATCCGCCTGGGAGACGGAGAGCAGCCGGAGATGATCTGGCTGAAGGAACACTATGAGCGGTTTCGGAGCATGGAAGGGATCTTTAAGAAAAATGAGGCGGATGAACTGTCGAGAAAATCCGTCTGGATGAAGCGCGGGAGCGATACCAGGAATCCTGTGTGACTCGTCTGCTCACACAAAACAAACAGATGCCGGAGGAAATCTTTGTCGGCAGAGAGGCGATCTTAAACCGGATCGAGAAAGAACTGGCGGATCGGAGAGGACCGGTCATCCTCTACGGGATGGGCGGCATGGGAAAAAGCTCTATCGCCAGGGAATATGTGCGGAGGAAAGGGAAGGTTACACACCCACGATACCGATATCGAGACCGTCTGGCAGTCCCATCGCCTGCGAAAGGCCGAACTTTTATTTTTGCAGGGAAAACCAGATGAGGCGCTGGCGCTTTGCGCAGACGCGAAAGCTGCCGTGCAGAAAATCGAAGGAGCGGAATACCGGCTCAACGAATATGATCGTGTACTGATCATGATTTACCAGGCAAAGGGTGAATTTACGCAGGCGGAGCAGCTGGCGGTCGAATCTCTGGAGCGCGCGCTGCATTACCGGGGGAGATATTTTAAGGATACTCTGATGTGCCGGGAGCAGATGGGTGATCTTTATATAGCCGCAGGCCGTACACAGGAGGCGGCGTGGCAATACCGGACGTGTTTGATGATTTAAACCGGCATTTTCAGGCCCGCAGGGACTGGATCGAACGAGTGAGCGCAAAGATGGCGGAGGCGGGAGATCGGTTTGAGTAGATATCGGGATGAAAAACTGTTAAAGTTGACCTTGTTGTCCTGATGGAAAAACCATGTTAATATCCTCAGCAAATAGGCATAAGGGAGCGAAAGGGAATGAGAAAGTTTGTTGGAATCATACTGGCAGCGGTTTTGGCGACGTCATTGGCGGGATGTTCTAAAATGCATGAGATCAGCCATGCGCTGGCGGTTGGCGTGAATCAGGCAGATCAGGCAACGTCAGAATCAGAATCAGGAGCAGGTCTGGCAATGTCAGAAGATATGCGGGAGGATACGCGAGAAGAGATTTCGGAAGAATTATACAGGGAGAGGGATGCTGCGGCAGAGGGTGAGGATGCGAAGAATTCCGGAAAAGAAGGCAGACTTTTTGGCAGTCTGCTGAACGGCGCTGGAAAGGTGAATATGGAGGATAACCGGGAAAAGATTGACGAAGCTATCGCAAACAACATGCTCTTATTATCGAAGTTCTCATCAGCCCGTATGATGACAAAGGGATCTTCCTGGATGCAAAAGGAAAAGTCTGGTACCGAGGGTACGAAATGTTCTCCGGATATACGGTCAGGTATTTTGATGACTGGTATCGGTATAACAGAGGGAAATATAAACATATCATTGCAGCTGTAACGGAAGACGGGCATATCGTCTATGCCGGGGAAAATATGTTTGGCTTTAATGACGGCGTGGATGCGATAGAGCTTGAGGGGGCTGAAAATGTAAAATATGTGACGATATTTGATGGCAATACCATCGCCTTTGTACGGGAGGACGGAACAGCCGCATACGCCTCTGTCCGGACCGGCGAAATCATGGAGCTTACCGCCTGGTCGGATATCGCATCGCTCAATGTCGTCGGCACCGCATTGATTGGGCTGCGATATGACGGTACACTTATCGCGGTGCCGATCTCCACAGAAGATTACAGACAGTTAAGCCAGGATAGTCTTCCATACTATCTGGATGGGATTACTTCCTGGAGTGATATCGTTTATCTGATCACAGACAAGGACAGCGAAATATCGGAAGAAAATTATGTGATAGGAATGAAAGAGGATGGAAGTTTTGTGTATGTCGCCGCTGATACATCAGAGGCCGCTGTATGCGAGCAGACTTTCGCCATATGGAACAATGTTAAGGTAGTCGCTTCCGAGTCCGGAGGCATTTCCGCGGGAATCAACCTTGAGGAAGATGGTAATTTCGGTATGGGCGGAGCGATCGACGCGGACAATAACCTTTATGGCAGTGCGCGCGCGATTATTCGCGCATGGAATTTAGAAGAGCCGTGGGAAAATGTCGAAGCTGCGCAGCTCGATTATAAGCGTGCTGCAAAGGCGGACACGTGGTATAATGATACACTTCCCGCGGTGCAGTAAGACACGCAGAGGGAATCTGTTATGCACCCCCGCATTTTTTGATTGTTTCATCCAGGATGCGGAGCGTATCTTCCTGGGAATAGACCAGCTGGCTGCCGGGGAGCGACCGGAAAAAGTCGCGGAAAGCGTGGCAGATCGATTTCTCTGAGATATGAATATCGCAGTAATAGACACCGTAGATATAATTTGCAGTGGTATCAAAAATGGTATTTCCATCCGGATCCGCATACAGGAACAGATAATCCGGCAGGTGCAGATACGACGGCCGCGCAATCAGTCCGATGACAGTTCCGGAGGCAATATCTTCCCGCAGCTGTGACAGTAACAGACGACGGTCATCCGGATCAATCGCCGAAGCATATTCCGGTGGCATTTCCAGAAGAATTCCCGTCTCGGCAAAGTACTGCAGACCATTTTCAGAAAAAACGGTATAAAAGTCCTTATCGATATTCTGGACGAGGGAAAACCTCCGGGTGGCTGCTTCGTACAGGGATGATCGGCAATCGTCGCCGCACTTCAGATACTTCGCGATAAGCTCCGGGGTGTAATAACGCCCGAAGCAGGGCTGAGACATCAGAGTAAAGGAACCGTTCGGATTCGTGAAGGAAGAGTATTTTTCGAGAACCGCTGTCATATCGGAAGAAGAGAAAGCCAGAGGTTCACAGTTGGTTTTCAATTCCTGAAAATAATCCGAATAGAGCCGGATCATCTGGTTCGAACGATGAACATATGCCGACGACTGATCCTGGGCAATCAGGATCAGATAGCGGGGCGTAATAATATAATAATTGAGCGGATTGATTGATAAGTAGCTGGGGTGTTCATAAAAATAATAAGGATGGTAAGAGTCGCGCGCGATCAGACAAAGAGGAATGATCTGGCGCAGCATCCATATATTCTGAGAATAATCATTGTGCGCAGATGTCGGAAACCAGAAAAACTGTTCGACATGAAAATCAGCTCCTCCCAGCCAGAGCTGCATAAAGATTGCGGACAGATCGATACCGGAAGGCAGAAAAAGACGGAAAACAGCATTCATGTTCTCGTGGACTTCCTGACGCAGAAGAGTGTAAATCATATTTCGCACCGCATATTCCCCTTCGATCAGACCTTCGCTTACGACGAAAGAAGAAAGGGGCGCGGACAGATTGTTATGAAGCAGCGACGGCTGAAAGTGCAGGGATGACAGATGATTGAGCAGATCGCCGACCGCCGCCCGGTTGTGCCAGGCATCCTCGCCCTGAATCAGCATATCGTATGTGCGGAAAAATTCTCTGCGCTCTTCCGGAGAAAGGTAAAAGTGATTGGCCAGCGCGTGAACGACCCGATAAGGCAGAACCCTTTCGTCAGACAGAGCCTTATGAATCGAAGTGCGTTCCGCATGGATGCTGCGCGCTACCGATGCGATCGGCTCGTTGTTCTCGCTCAGTAGATTTTTCAGGTAATTGCTGAATCTTGACATACTCTTTTCCCCTCTCATTTCCCCCGGATATTATATAACAGGAAAATAAAAAAAGACAAATGGATAGTGTGTCAAAGATGCTGCAAAAATTGTCACAGATTTTGTCACACATTGAAAAGGTACATTGATTAAGATAAACTTAAGGACAATAAATGTGTATCTTTTAGTCAGAATGACAGATGCAGGATGATATTCGCGACTGTGACGGGAAAGACTGGATTTTCAGTTAAAATTTACATATAAACTGATTAATATATAAATGGTTAAAGGTTACCTTGTTGCCAAGAAAACAGATATTTTATAAATTAAACAGTAAGTGTATCTTGCGTCCTGTGTGGAAATACGGATGATACGGAGAAGGCGTGAGGTATGGTCAGAGGGGGAAAGGATGATTACTTACCAGATTATCAGTAAGACCGGCGGACGGCCGGTAAATGAGGACTGTACGGGGATGCATCAGGTCGGAGAAGGCTATGGTTTCTTTCTCGCGGACGGGCTCGGCGGACATGGAAAAGGCGATATTGCGTCCCGCACGGCGGTCGAGCAGGCGATCCTGCAGTTCGAGGCGGGAAATTGTTCGGAGGAGACTCTTAAGAATATTTTTGAAGCGGGAGAAGCAGCGATCCTTGAGCGACAGGAGGCGGAGCGCGCAAGTCAGAGTATGAAGACGACGCTGACGGCGCTTCTGCTGGATGAAAACCAGATCCGCTGGGGTCATGTGGGCGATTCCCGCATTTATTATTTTCAGAATCACAGTCTGGTGGGGCGGACGATGGATCACAGCGTGCCGCAGATGCTGGCCGCGGCGGGGGAGATCCGGGAAAAGGATATCCGTCATCATCCGGATCGCAACCGCCTGCTGCGTGTCATGGGCGTGGAGTGGGAGCGTCCGGCTTATCAGCTGGCAGAGCCGGTGAGCCGGAGAGGCAGTCAGTCTTTTCTGCTGTGTTCGGACGGGTTCTGGGAACTGGTCAATGAAAAAGAGATGACGGCGGCTCTGAAACGTGCATCGGATGTCGGTCAGTGGCTGGAGAAGATGACAGCGCTTGTTGAGAAGCATGGAGCCGGGACCAATATGGACAACTATTCGGCGGTAGCGGTGTGGGTGAGAGACTGAGCCGGAAGGACTCAGATATCATAGTGGTTCCATACTTTTGGCCCGTATCCTGTGATATAGCAGGTAAGAGCCGGCAGTCCGGATACGTACAGAGGAGATAGAAGCAGGATGGCGATTATCCGCTGCCCACATGGGCATTTTTATGATGATAACAAATATGAGAGCTGTCCCATATGCAGCAGCGCTGCTGCAGGACCGGGAAGGACAGCCGACGAGGCGAAGACGGTCAGTCTCGATTGGATACAAAAGGCTGATGACGAAGAACAGATCGTGCGGCTGACGCCTGAGGTATCAGAGCGGATGCCGGTGCATGGCAGCTGGGACAGCGAGAAGACAGTATCTTTGCATACGATGGGGAAAAAGGATCTGCTGGCGGGGTGGCTGGTCTGTACCGCCGGACCGTCCCGGGGACAGGATTTTAAGATTTATCCGGGATTCAACCGGATCGGGAGAGACTGGGACGCGGATATCTGTATCCAGGATCCGACGATCGCGCGGGCAAATCATTGCGCGGTTGTCTATGACGCGAAAAGTGCCAGGTTTTACCTTGTACCGGGGAAAGGGACGCTGACCTGGATGCAGGAAAAAGCTGTCGAACAGGCAGTGGAACTGGCAGAACGCACGCCGTTTAGTTTCGGTAAAAGTACGCTGGAGCTTGTAGCGTTCTGCAGGGGGGAGCATACATGGGAAACGGTATAGAAAATACAGGTGAACAGGTGGCTGCCGCAGGGGGAAGCCGTCTGGAGCAGGTATATCTGAACATGCCTGAGGCAAGATTTTATTTTTCCGGGGATGAGGATGTACAGGAGGGGATGCTACGCGCCTACATCGGTTCGGAGGATCTTGAGCTTCAGTCGCTGCAGCATTTTTCGCAGAGCGGAGAGAATATCACATATTATGTCCTGCTGGACGTCTCAGCTTCGATCTCTGAGTCCGCGTTTGCGGATATTGTAGACGGATTGCAGAGCTTTGCTGGGAAGCTGGAGGCTGGAGACCGGATGATTTTCATGACCTTCGGAGAGGAGGTTCAGACGATCTTTGAGCGTTCCGGAGGGGAACTGGCGGAGACTGCCGGAGAGGCGTTTGCAGGGCTGGTGAATCATGACCAGAAGACGTTGCTTTTTGAGGCAATTTCACAGGCGGCTCAGATGGCCGGTCAGGTGCCGGCTGATGAATGTACCAGGCGTGTGGCGCTGGTGATTACGGATGGAGAGGATATCGCACGGGGCAAGGCGACAAAGGATGAGGCGCTGGCGACACTTTCTCAGACCGGTCTCCCGGTATATAGTTTTACGGTCAGTGAGGCAAAGAGTGACGCGATCAATGCGTTCGGAGAGTTCTCACGGGCGACGGGAGGCGATCTGACCATTCTCGAAAAGGGGGAAGCGGCTAAAGGACTGGAAGCTCTGCGTGAGGGATTAGAAAGTTCTTATGTCGCGGTTTTTACGGCGGACAGCAATCGCGTTTCCCGCGGCATGGTTTCCGTTACGCTGGAGGTGTCTGACGGAGAAACGCTGCAGACGGAAGCGATGCAGGAGAGATGGATCGCGGACGCGGAAAATCCGACGGTGAAGGAAGTATCGGTCGAGGGAGCCGCTCAGTTGAAGGTGCAGTTTTCCGAGCCGGTGGAAGGAGCGCAGGCGGCGGAAAATTATATTTTGCAGGACGAGGCAGGAGAAAGCCATCTGCCCGCGTTTGCATCCGTGGGAAGTGACGGGACAAGTGTGGTTCTGACTTTTTCTCAGGATCTGGCAGGTGGTTCCTATGAACTGTCGCTTAATGGCATCACGGACGCATCGATGGAGGCAAATCCACTGGAGGGTTCGACAAGCGTAGTGATCGAGGGAGCGACGGCCGGGGATGAGCTGACACAGGAGACGGGGGAACCGGATACGGGAGGGAATCCGGTGATCTATGCCGGGATCGGTCTTGGGGTTCTGCTTCTGTTACTGGTGGTGATCCTGTTGGGAAAGAAGAAAAAGAAGCAGGAGCCGGAAGGAGATCCAACTTCGGAAAAGGCAGTTGTGGCTGACGGCGGTCAGGTCATCCTGCCGGAGAGCCGGGAAGAACGGATTCGTTTGAAAGTAGAGAAGCGCCATCTGGATGAAAGACAGGTTTTCTTTCATGTGAAAGGACAGAAGGAGGAGATCCCGGTCATGATCCGCAGCAGCCTGATCGTGGGACGTTCTTCGATGTGCCAGCTGATCTTTGATGACCCGACGCTCTCCAGGCAGCATTTCGCGTTGGAACTGGAGTCAGGAGAGATCCGGATCCATAATCTGAGTACAAGCGGGTTCACAACGGTAAACGGAAAGAAACTGGGGACAGAAGCACGTACGCTGCATTCTGGTGATCAGATCGGAGCGGGACAACTGGTGATGACAGTTCGCTGGTAGGACAGAAAGTGGAATGGCCGGAGAAAGAAATTTCTGTGGAATATCGACGGAACCGCGGGTCGAATCACAGTGAAGATAAATGATCGATGCGGCAGGGGAGGATAAGAGCAGATGAGTGGGAGTGGCATGGCGATTGAGAGCCTCAGAAACGGGAGATATCGGGTGATCTCTGTTCTGGGAGCGGGAGGTTTTGGGATTACCTATCAGTGCGAAGATACAAAACACGGCGTTACCTGTGCCATAAAGGAATATATGCCGGAGGCGATCGCAACCCGTGACCCGCAGACGGGAGAAGTGATCCCGTCCGCAGATCGGAAACGGGCGTTTCTTCATGGCAAGGAGCGTTTCCTGGAAGAAGCGGAGCTTCTGATGCGGATGAACCAGATCCCCTGTGTTGTCCATGTGTGGGAGGCCTTTGAGGAAAACCATACGGCCTATTATGTCATGGAATTCCTTGATGGAAGGACCTTAAAGCAGGTGATGCGCGCGCTCGGCGGGAAACTTCCGTATACAGCGGCGCTTGAGGCAGTCGTAAAGGCAGGGACAGCGTTAGATACGGTACACCGGCAGGCAGGTATTTTTCACCGGGATATCAGCCCGGAGAATATCATGGTGATGCCGGACGGGCAGGTGAAGATTATCGATTTTGGCAGCGCGAAAGCGATGGCAGTTTCGGAAAATCAGCAGTTTTCTGTGGTGTTAAAGCCGGGATTTGCGCCGCCTGAGCAGTACGCCAGCAATCTGAGCCAGGGAAGTTTTACTGATGTATACGCGATGGCCGGGACCTTTTATTATGCAGTCAGCGGGACGATGATCCCGGTAGCGCCGGATCGCCTGATGGGTGTGAAGTATGAGCGGCTGGACCGCCTGGTACCGGAATGCTCGAAGGAGGCCGCCGATGCGGTGGATCGCGTGCTGACGCTGGACGCGAAATTCCGGACACAGACGATGTCGGAATTTATTCAGGGGATTCTGGCAGGACAGTCTGTTGTGAATCTGACGCAGATGCCGGCCCGGACAGGAACGTCCGACAGTCAGTCGGCGGGTGAGACCGCATCGGGTATTTCTGAATCAAAAAGCTCTTCCTGGGAAGAACCGGCTCAGGACGGGATTCTGGCCGGCTTTCGGATGAATGATGACGCACACAGGGTTCCGGATCCGATTTCCCGCTGGCAAAGAGAGGTTGCGGGAAGAGATACAGAGATCCGCAAGACGGTGGAGCGCACGGCCCCTCCGGTGCAGGATGAACTTCCCACGATGGCGCTTCCGCGAGGGCCTTATGGTTGGCTGAAGGTGATCAAAGGAGCGTGTGCGGGGAGAATCTTTCCGGTGGAACCGAACCGGACGGTGACGGTAGGGCGCACCGCATCCAAGAGTGAGATCGTACTGAACGGTCATCCGGAGATCAGCGGGCGGCATTTCCGGTTGCTGTGGCAGCCGCAGAAGAAAGGATTTTATGTGATCGACGATTCGATTAACGGATTGTATTATCGGGGCATCCGGCTGGAAAAAGGGAAAAAGTACAAGGTACTCCCCGGTGACCAGCTCGGAGTCGGCAGTATGGAGTGTGTGATCACGGTGGGAGAGGAACAGCATGAGTGAAGAGAGCAATGTGTTGACAGTAATGATAGAGGAAGCGTCGGAAAGTGAGAGCGGCGGTATCCGGTATTCCGCGTATTCGTCCATCGGAGCGCGGGCGAGTCAGCAGGATACCCTTTTTGTCGGAGAAAAGCCGGGAGAACTGCTGGCAGTGATTTGCGACGGGATGGGTGGCCTGCAGGGCGGCGAGCAGGCCAGTGGCTTGGCGGTGCAGCTGCTGGCGGAATCCTTTTACAGCAGGGAAGAAGAACCGATACCCGGGTATTACCGGAGGATGGCGGTCCTGATGGATGAGAAGGTCAGCGAACTGGAACGCGACGGGATGCCGATGGGCGCGGGATCCACGATCGTATCGGTATTGATTGCTCCCGAAGGGATGTACTGGCTCTCTGTGGGAGACAGCAGGATCTATCTGTACCGGGAGGGTGAGATGGTCTGTCCGGTACCGGCGCATAATTACCGGTTGCTTCTCGATCAGAAGCTGGCGTCGGGTAAGATCAGTCAGGAGACTTATGATGAGGAATTGCCGCGGGGAGAGGCACTGATCAGTTTCCTCGGTCTCGGCGGGATCCGCCTGATGGAGATCAATCAGAATCCTTTTCAGATGCTTCCCGGAGATCAGATCCTGCTGTGCAGCGACGGGCTTTATAAAAGTCTGGAGGATGAGAAGATCCGATCGATTCTCGGGTTGAGAATGTCGACGGATGTCAAAGTGAAATACCTGGTAGATGAGGCGCTTAAAATGGGCGGAACTCATCAGGACAATACGAGTGTCATCCTGCTTCAGATGTAGGAAAGACAGTCTGTGAGAAAAAGATGAGCGGCTGTCGCAAGGCAGATGCCATAGAAAAATCAGAACCAAGGAGGATTCAGTTATGAATTTAAAGAGATGCAACAATGGATACTTTTATGACGCGGATCAGTATACCACCTGTCCGCATTGCAACCCGACCGTTTCTGCGTCGGAGGTAACCGTAGCGATGCCTGCTCAGGATATGGCGCCGGCAGTCGCGGAAGGTTTTGGCGACGACAATAAGACCGTATCCCTTCAGGATGCTGTCAGCGCGGCGGTAGAGCCAAAAGCGCCCGCTCCAGCACCTGCGCCTGCGGCTGCTCCGGAGCCGATGCGTCCGGTTTATGCGGCTCCGCGCGATGATGCGAAGACCGTGAGTTACTATGCGGATTCGATCGGCACCGAACCGGTTGTCGGCTGGCTGGTTTGCATCGAGGGCGAGCATTATGGAGAGAGCTTCCCGTTAAAGTCCGGCAGAAACTTTATCGGCCGTAATTCTAACCAGGACGTATCGTTGGCAGGAGATATGAGCGTATCCAGAGAGCGCCATGCTATTGTCATCTACGAGCCGAAGGCAAAATGCTTCATCGCCCAGGCCGGTGATGCGCGTGAACTGTTCTATCTGAATGATTCCGTGGTACTGAACAATATGCAGTTAAACAGTTATGACGTCCTTTCAATCGGCAATGAGAATCTTCTCTTCCTTGCGCTGTGCGGGCCGCAGTTCTGCTGGGAAGATACAAAAAAGGCCGAGTAAGCGCTGAGAAAATGGAGGACAATGGGAATGAATAAGAGTATTTACAAGATCATCCTGATCGTGCTGGGCCTGTTACATATCGCGGTATTTTGTGCGCTTCCTCTGGCCCAGATGGAAGGGCTCGGCAGCGCACTGGGAAGTCTGGCTGGCGCTGTGGGGATGGGAGATGCCCTGCCTGAGAAGCTGACGCTGCTTGCTGTTCTGAAAATGGATCTGGGTTCGCTCGGAGTGGATGATGCGACAGCGGGGATGGTATATGGAATTCTGATCAGCGCAATGGTGTGGGGGATTATCATTGCGATTGTAAATCTGATCAGTAACGGGAAAAAGAGCAGCATCGCAGCTCTGGTAATGACAATTTTCCAGGCGTGTATCTATGTGGGTTACTTTGCACTGTTCAGTACCCTGCAGGATGAAACTTACGGGATCTATCAGCTGTCGACCGGTTCGTTTGTCGTGATTGGCGTACTGATGCTGGTACAGTTTATCGTCTCGATTGTGGCAATCGCTAACGCGGCTCCTGCCGCAGCATCTGTGAAACCGGGTAAAAAAGACGGAACGATCACTGGTATCCGGGGGGCATACCAGGGGGCGGTGATCCCGGTAAAAAGCGGGGAAACTGTGACCATCGGACGGGATCCGTCGGTAAGCAGTATTGTGGTGAAGGATGAGCGGGCATCCCGCAAGCACTGTGAGGTATCTTATAACGTGGAAAATAATATGTATTCCGTGACCGATTTTTCCAGCAACGGAACCTGGTCCGGCGGCAGAGGACGTCTGGATTACGGGACGGCTGTCTGGCTGGAGGCCGGCAGTGAGATCAGCATCGGAGAGAACGGAGAAACTTTCCGCCTCGGGTAAAAAGGATTTTTTTGCAGATGTCCCGGCACTTGGTCAGCGATCCTGATGGGTCATTGCTGAACGAGTGCCACAGGCAGGGATAACGCCCTGCCTGATTTACAATTATGAAAAAGGAGTCATATAAATGGACTACTGGTATTCAAAAACAATCTACAGGAAGATCATACTGATCTTATCGGCGATACAGCTTCTGGGATTTTTCCTGTTTCCTTATGCGTATGCTTCTTCCAAGAGCCTGAATTCGCTGGCAAATATGCTCCGGAAATATTCGGGGGTTACCTTCCCGGAAAAGCTGACCGGATTTGCATATCTGAACCTGCTTCTTGATATAAACAACGATGACGCAATGTTCCTGATCGGACTTCTGATCCTGATGATCGTCGTCGTAGTCATCCATGCGTTGGGGAAAAAGCGTTCAAGCTATTCCGCATCTTTGGGCATTGAACTGATTATCCTGATGTTTAACTATATTTTTATTGACGCGGCAGACAGTATCAGAGGATACCAGTTTTCGAAAGGCGCTGTGCTGATTATACTGGTTGATCTCCTGATTCTGGTATCGTCTGTATTGGGTATGCTTTTTGAAAGGAAAGCTCAGGCCGCTCTGAGCGTCAATGGCGGATCGGCCGGATCTTTCGATTCGGAGAAGTTCGCGCAGGATATGGGTACGGCAGGCAATGTGATCGTAAACCTTGCCAGACAGGCGGGAGCACAGCTGGCCAAAATACCGGGTGCAGTGCGCAATACCGTTGATTCCGCTAAGGATTCATCGGGATCTTCCTCCTACTCATCATCGAGAAATGCAAATCAGACAAGGCCGGTTTCCCGCCCGGCTTCATCCCGTCCGGGTACTGCTTCATCCGCGCCGGTGCAAAGCGCGATCCCGCAGACCGGTGTGATGACCGGCGTGAGGGGAGCCTTTGCGGGAGCTCAGATTCCGTTAAACAGCGGGGAAGAGATGGTAGTCGGCCGCAGCGCGGATATCTGTAATATCATCCTGGAGGGAGATCTGATCAGCCGCAAGCACTGTACCATCTGCTATGACGGCAGAACCGGATATTATGTTGTGACGGATTTCTCAGGAAACGGTACCTTTATCGGAAGCGGAGCAAAACTGCCTCAGGGGAAGAAAACGTCACTCGCGCCGGGCACCGTGATCTGGATCGGGAGTAAGGATGTGAGCTTCCAGCTGGGTTAGTCAGTACCCGGCGGTTTATCCGGCAATTGCCGGGAATATCGGTTGTCAGGGGAGACAGGGAATGAGAAGATTGAGAAAGAAGATTCGGCGTATGGCGGCGTTCTTTCTGGCTGCTGTGATGACTGGCAGTCTGGCTGGCTGTTCGGATAAAGAAGTACCGGGAGTCAATCGGTCAAAGGAGGAAAATCCGTTTTCCCTGGAAGAACTGGGTGAGCTGCCGGAGCCGACGACCTTTCCGGCAGCGGGATATCTGGGCGTCACCGTCCCGGTGGATAAAAGTATTGACAGGGAAGGTCTGACAAATGTTACTTTCCGTGACAGTTATCTGCCGGTGATTGTCGATGAAAATCATGTCGTTTACGGAAAGCTGGATTCGCTGCAGGAACTGCTGGATTTTGCGCTCTTTTCGGCTGAAACTCCGGATCACGTAAAGGCGACGCTTGGAAAAACGAGTATTTATCTGACTTCTGGTTCCAGCATTGCGACCTGCGGGAATTCTCTTTTCAACGTGAATGTCGATATGGGAAATCAGACGATCTATTATGAAGATAACTGGTACGTTCCCCTGGATGCCTTCCTGCGGATGACCGGTCTGAGAGGAGATTATTTCGGAGGAGAGACCAGCGCAGGGACAGTTCCTCTGCTCATGCTCCAGAGGGAGGAAACGGTTCTGGACCGTATCGAGGATTTTTATCCTCTGATGTATTCTACTTATGCCTTTGATTATGGAAAGGATATCGGCTACTCCGAGGCAGTACAGGACGCGCTTAATATGAACGCGTTGATTGCGGCATATACCAATGGCTTGGGCAGCTTGGACAGTTACAGCTGGAGATATCTGATCATGCAGTACGCAGATAATTCCCTCGATTATCTGAACTCAAAATATATCCGGATGTTCGCGGACGCTATGCTGCAGATGGATGAGGATCAGGCGTCTGCACTTTTGAAGCATAAAACAACAGCGAAGGATTTTCTCAGCAGCGTTTATTCTGTGGCGTCCAGAGAGGTGAAGGCAACAAGCAAAAGTATTAGGGAGAGCGCAAAAAAATATCTTGAGGTAAAGGTAGATGCGAAGCAGGTGGATGGCAATTATGCTGACGGAATTGATGAATACCTGAAAGGGCTGAGTGTGGCGAGCGATGTCCGTTCTACGGCAAAACGGCTTGCGTCCTATGTTTCTCTTGCGGCGAGCTTTGACAGCGGCGACGTATGGATGAAGGAAGCCTGCGAGCGGTTTCTGGCGAAAAAAGACAGCCTTTCCTCGCCGGCGTTGGACGATTCTCTGTATCAGGTATTTTCGGATCGGGTAGACGCCTACGGAAGTTCGGGTCTCTCCCTCGACGTTCAGAAACAGTGGTGGGTGGACAATCTTGCCAGTGTCGTGGCCAGCGGTGTAAGCAAACTGGGAGTTTCCTATTTTGGAACCGTAACCTTTGCGTCCGGCTTGTGGAAAATGGGAACTAATATGCTGTTCGGTGAGGAACTGAATCAGACGGAGGGCTATCTGACAGGGGTGCAGGGAATCCTGTATGAGACAGATGCCATGGCGGTGCTGGAACAGATCTATAAGGAAGATTTCCTGCTGCAGGGAGGCAAAAAAACGTGGACAGCTGAAGATGAGGCAGAACTGCGATACGCTCTTTGCAATGTGGTCAAGGCCTGTTATTTGACACGGTATTTCGGTATGATTGGAGCCGGCATTGGGCTTACGAAATCAGACAGTCTTGCTCAACGTCAGAACAATCTGCAGAGTGAGTTAGTGCAGTTCCTTGTAGCTTTTTCGGATGTGGAAAGATCCTTCGGCATGATGCCGGGAGATCTGGCAAATCTGAAGATCGACGAGTCCGTGCATTATCCTTATGTACTTTTTACGCTGACCGAACTGACCGGCCAGGTCTTAAGCTGGGAAGATGAGAACCCGGTCTCCGGCGTGGAATTGCAGTTGAAGGAAGAGGACGGCACAGTTCTTGCCGAGTGTGTGACCGATGAGCAGGGGTGGTTTGACATTTCCTTCGATATGGCGGGAGCAGATAGTCTGGATACAGATTCGGCGGCAGTGCGGGTGTTGACAGCCGAGATGAATTATAAGAAATATCCGCTGGTGATGCAGGATATGGAAATTACGAGCGGCAGGAAGTATCAGGTTAACGGGCTCCATGTGGGAGAACGTACGGAGGACAGGTTGATTTTCCTTGACGGTGCGAGGACGACAAATGACGGAAGGGTTATGCTTCTGGGGCGTGAGATCGACCTGGGAGAGAATTCCTTTGCGATGGACGTACCGGATTATCAGGGAGGGATCGCGTACACAGCGTATTTTTCTGCGACGGGAGAGTATGAGGTACTGGAGCAGAACTCGTATCTGCTGCGGGATGGTGTGACCTTTGGTTCTTTTTATACGGCTTCGATGCCGGAGGGCGGACTGGCAGATACGCTGATGCAGATTACAGGTGTCGCCGGTTCCGTGCTGCCGGATGCTCTTTTAAACCGGGAGATGCACACGGAGAGCGAGATCAATGACTTTGTGGAGGCTTACCGAAAACTGAACCAGGAGCAATCGCCGGTGCTGGTGATTACGACGGTGAACAGTGAAGTAAAGGCGGCAGAACCTTCCAATATCAATCAGTAGTAAAGGGGACGTTAAGATATGAATCCGACCAATCGCAGCCGTAATGGCGATCGCACCGGCAATAAAAATACCGGAAAGAAGAAAATCATACTCTGGTCTTCGATCATCGGCGGGAGCCTGCTGGTTTTTGTGCTTGCCATCAGTATGTTCATCATCTCGCGCAATACCTCAGCCGCGCAGAAGACCGCGGAGGAGTTTATCGCGCGTCTGGCCGCGGGCGACCTGACTGTCGTACAGATGAAATATTATCCCACGGATGAGAGCAGCCGGGTTGTGCTGGAGGATGAGGATGGCAACAAAACTGCGCAGATCATCACGGAACAGGATCTGATGACGATGTACGGTGAGGATCTGGTGATGGCGGGTCGCGAAGAAGAGGAAAAGTCTGCCCGTGAGCGAATGTTTGCGATTATCATGAGTACCAGTCAGCTCTCCCCGAAGGTAAAGACTGTGCTGGGGGATCGCACAACGCTGCGTCTGAAGCTGTCGGGACCGGATTTTCGCCAGTGGATGGCTGATTTAAGCGATGATGAGATCCGGGAACTGATCTGGGGGACAGACGATATCGTCGATGCGCTTGAGAATCGTCTGAACGCCAGAGAGATACCGATGCGGATGATCACGCTGCAGGTGCCAATGGTCAAACAGTCCGGATCATGGAAATTTGACATGGCAGGAGTACTGGAAAATGAGCTTTTCGGCGGGTTGCTGGATGGGCCGGAGATACAGGAGGAGTAAAAGATGCGTTGTCTGAACTGCATGAAAACCTATGAGGATTCTTACGGTGTATGTCCGTACTGCGGATTTGTTCCGGGGACGCCGCCGCGGGAAGCGTATCATCTCTATCCGGGGACCGTCTTAAAGAACCGTTATGAGATCGGCACAACTGTTGGTTTTGGCGGTTTTGGTATTACGTATCGTGCATGGGACAATGTCCTGGATAAGATGGTTGCAATCAAGGAGTACTATCCCAACGGTATGGTAAACCGCGTACCGGGAGAAAAGCAGGTAATCATCTACTCCGGGAAACGTGCGGATGAATTTCAGAACGGCAAGACCCGTTTCCTGGCTGAGGCCCGCAACATGGCCCGTTTTAATAAACATCCGAATATCGTCAACGTTTATGAATTTTTTGAAGAGAATAACACCGCCTATATCGCGATGGAATTTCTGGACGGAATTTCTTATAAGGATTACATAAAGAAATGCGGCGGCTCGGTGAGCGCGGAGGTCGCGGTGAGCGTGGTCACCTTGGTTCTGGACGCGCTGCGGGAGCTTCACAAAGTAAATATTATTCACCGTGATATCAGCCCGGACAATATTTTCATGGTGGAACTGGGAGCGGGTTCCGGGCGTTACCGGGTCAAGCTGATTGACTTTGGCGCGGCGCGTTTTTCGAGCGGCGAGGAGGAAAAGACGCTCTCCATCATCTTAAAGCCGGGTTACGCGCCGCCGGAGCAGTACCGGAGCCGAAGTAAGCAGGGGCCGTGGACGGATATCTATGCGGTCGGAGCGGTGCTGTATCGTTCGGTTACCGGCCGGATGCCGGATGAATCGGTCAACCGTATGATCGAGGATCACATGGCGCCGCCAAAGGCGCTGGTGCCGTCATTGCCGCAGTATCTGAATGACAGTATTATGCGCGCGATGGCGCTCAATCAGGAGCTGCGATTTCAGAATGTGGATCAGTTCCGTGACGCGATCCAGAATAAGACAAAGGTGCTGGACGTTGGTGCAGAGCTGAAGCGCAGAAAACGGATCCGGGCGCTGGGCATCGCTGGAGCTGTGGTGCTGCTGGCAGGAGCAGGACTGGTGTGCCGGGGCATCTATGTACACAGACAAAACAGTCTTTACAACATTGCGGCGGCCATTACGGTGCAGATGCCGGATGTGAATGCTTCCCGGGTGGAAGAGGTAAATCTGGCTAGTCAGATCGGTGCCGGAGAGGACAACGGAGAGAGCAAACAGATTGACCTCGAATCTACGGAGGCAATGCTGGAGCGGATGTTGACGGAGTACGGAGAACGGTATCAGAAGGTATATGTCCTGCAGCAGACACCTGTGGAGGTGTCTGCCTATGATGATTATATCAGAGGTCAGGCGGGAGAAGAAGAGTTCCCATCGGTCCTGGAGACCAGTGGGATTACGTCGGCGGATACCGGGGTCTGGCAGCGGCTTGGGACGCTGGATACCACCTATGAGACCATCGATACTACGGAGTACTATTTTATGGGCGACGCTGCTTTTCAACAGAGCTTTGCGGCGGCGAAAAAGCAGATACCGGTTTCGTTTTGTGCGCCGGTGCTGTATGTGAATACGCATCAGATTACCGATGAGGAAACGCTGAATCAGCTTGCGGATCTGATTTCTGTGAAGAGACTATCCGATGAAAATGGCGAACCGAGCTTTTGCGTGAGCGCGACAGTACGGGATATGTACCGGGAAGCGTTCCGAGGGACGGACGAGGTGGATCAGATGGAGGAATTTGCAGCGCCCGGGACCGATGAAAAGGGCTATGAGCTCTTTTTAAGCAGGGAGAAAGCATATTATCTCGGGACCACGGATGATTATGAGGCGATCCGCGCAAGCCTGGGTGGGATCTACAGCATGGTTGTGATGGATCAGCTGCAGTCTGATGGCCGGATTAAGGGGCAGTTTACTCATCTCTGGAGTATTGACGGTAATCTGACCGGTGATGCAAAATCAGCTGCGGACAGTCTGGTTTATTATCTGCTCAGCGAAAATGCGCAGGATATCTTCAATCTGCAGGATGGCAACGGGTTGTCGCTCAATAAGACCATGTTGTCCACCTATGTGAGCAGTAACGACGAGTTTGAGGATATCGTCGGGAAGCTGGATACGCTGCAGATGGAGTATTAAATCCGAAATATTTACGGAATGACGGAGAAAAGATTATGGAACGTTTGTGTATGGGATGCATGGAGATGTACGATGACAAGCTGCCGGTATGTCCGCATTGCGGGTACGCGTTTAATACGCCGCCGAAGCAGTCTTATCATATCGTACCGGGCTCGGTGCTGCATCAGCGGTTTATCGTGGGAAAGGTGCTGGGTTTCGGCGGTTTCGGCGTAACGTATCTCGGCTGGGATTATCTGATGCAGCGCAAGGTTGCGATCAAGGAATATCTGCCCAGCGAATTTGCGACACGTATGCCGACGCAGATGAAGGTGACGGTGTATTCCGGCGATAAGGAAGAGCAGTTTATGGACGGCCTGAAAAAGACCATCGATGAGGCGAGACGTCTGGCAAAATTTGAGACTGTGCCCGGGATCGTCCAGATCTATGACTGCTTTGAGGAAAACGGAACCTCGTATATCGTCATGGAGTTCCTCGAGGGGATGTCGCTGAAGCAGTACATTGCCCGCACGGGGAAGATGACTGTGGATCAGGCGTTTTCGGTCGTCCAGCAGGTGGCGGTCGCCATGGAAGCAGTCCATCGGTCAGGGATCCTGCATCGGGATATCGCGCCGGATAATATCTATGTGCTGAACCCGGACGACCCGGATCATCTGAAGGTGAAGCTGCTGGACTTTGGCGCGGCGCGTTACGCGACGACAAAGCACAGCAAGAGTCTGTCTGTGATTATCAAACCCGGCTACGCGCCGGAGGAGCAGTATCGCAGCCGGGGGGATCAGGGAACGTGGACAGACGTCTATGCGCTGGCGGCGACCTTTTACAAGATGCTGACGGGAATTACACCGGAGGACGCGATGGAGCGGAGCGTGAAGGATGAGGTGAAACGTCCTTCTAAGCTGGGCGTCAAAATCTCCAAACCGATGGAAACCGCTCTGATGAATGCGCTTAATGTCAAGATCCAGGACCGCACTCAGACGATGGAGGAATTTGCTCAGGAGCTGATGGCGGCGGAGGTAAAAGAACGCAAGATCACAAAGACGAAGAACGATGTGGGCGCGATACCGAAATGGGTGATCGGGCTGGCCGGCGCCGGTATTGCGGCAATTGTGGTTGTGGGAGTTCTGATCGGAACAGGAAAGATCCCGATCGGCATCGGATGGGGACACAGCCAGATCGACGCGAATATGGCTCGTGTGCCAAATGTAGTCAACCATGACGCAGACGAGGCGGAGACGATGCTTTCCAATGAAAGTCTCGGCATGAGCAGAGATCGGGTTACCTATTCAGAAGAGATACCGGCGAATATGGTTTCCTATCAGGAGATCCAGGCCGGCAGCACGGTAGAAAAGAATACCGATGTGGTTGTCTGGATCAGTCTCGGCGAACGAACCGGAGTAATCCCGTCGATCCTGGGCCAACAGCGGGAAGCTGCCGAGGAGATGCTGCAGGAGGCCGGTTTTGAGGATATTGAAATTGTAGAAGATACGGAAGCAGAGGGCATCTATAATTCGGTAGTTACGGTCAGCGAAGACGTCGGCAGCAGCGTCGGCCTGAAAACGACGATTACCATCACAATCTGTATGAATGAAAATGCCGAACGGGGAGACTCTTCGGAGCAGGTTGAAGTGCCGGATGTATCCGAACTGACAAAGGATGAGATCGAAAAAGTGATGGAAGAACTGGGACTGAAGATATCCTGGGTCGAGGAGTATCACGATACGATCGAAGAAGGCGCAGTGATCAGCCAGTCGCCGGAGAAGGGTGAGATGGCGAACAAGGATTCGTACATAGAGATTCACATCAGTCTTGGCGTGGAACAGGTATATCTGGAACTGGAGAATATCCTTTACCAGCCGAGAAGCAGCGCAGAGAAGGCGATTGAGGAGCAGGATCTTATAGTAGGAAAAGTGACCGAGGAGTACAGCGATTCCATTGCTTCCGGTAATGTTATCCGGGTTCTGGGCGCGGACGGAAAGGAAATGCAGAATCAGGCCGCGCTGGATAAGGGAAGTTCACTTACCCTGGTGATCAGCAGAGGCAAGGATCCGGCGAAACAGACCGCGGCGGCGAGAGAGACCGCGGCACCGACGCAGGCGCCGCAGACCACCGCAGCGCCGACACAGGCACCGGAAACGACCGCAGCGCCGACACAGGCGCCGGAGACAACGGCAGCACCGGAGACAACCGCGGCACCGGAGACAACGGCAGCGCCGACACAAGCTCCGACTAAGGATTCAGGGATGCCGGATATTAATTTCTAGAATATCAATTTCCAGGATATTAATTACTTATAATTTTATTTTAAGAAAAAGGAGGGCTTTTAGATGAGAAACAAAAAGAAAGTATTGGGAACCGCGTTGTTGTTGTCGATGGCATTCGCGATGTCCGCGCAGGCAGGAGTATGGAGTCAGAATGAGACCGGATATTATTATCTGACGGATGATAATGCTTATGCGAGAGAACAGCTGATGGAAATTGACGGGGTGACTTATGGCTTTGATTCGTCCGCCTACATGATGACAGGCTGGTCGCAGCTGGACGGAAACTGGTATTATTTTGATCCGGCAAGCGGAGCGATGGCAACCGGCTGGAAGGATCTGGAAGGTACCTGGTATTATCTGGATCCGTCCACAGGAGTGATGAAGACTTCATGGCTGAAGCTGGGATCAAACCGGTATTATCTGGACAGCAACGGAGCGCTCAAGATGAACTGCTTCTTTGACGCGGATGACGGATTTGCTTACCGTGCGGACGAGAACGGAGTCATCTATCGCAATACCAGTACGGAGGACGGCAATGGCAACATCTTTGTATATGACAGTGAGGGACGTATCAAGATCGCAAATACTTCTACCCGCGCAGCGGCTTCTGTGAGCGGCGGTTCATCATTCTCAGATGAATATCTGACAATGGACAATTATGAGGAGTTTAAAGAAAATCTTGTAACTCTGAGATCGGAAGCGATTCAGGAAAAGGAAGACGAGCTGTATGAGAAATACATGGAAAGGAAAGAAAAGGGAACTCTGAGCAGCTCAAAAATCTCCAGCTGGGAGTATACGACAACGAATGCTTTGACAAAACTTGGCCTGACAGATGATGAGATTGATGCTTTCATCTACGCGGTAGAGCATGGGACATATGTTTACGGCGGCGATGAAGATTATGAGGATGATGACGACTATGATGACGACTATGACTACGATTATGATTACGACTATGACGATGATTATGATTACGACGAAGATGAAGATGAATGACAGGGATTAAGCTGTTTCCTGTAATCGGTTGAATCATGCAGATCCGGCTCATGAAAACAGACATGAGCCGGATCTGCTGCGTTGCGGATGAATTTTTTGTTGGAATTTAACTTTTCTCTTGAATCGAACCTGCCGTCATCGGCATTTCGGAATCAGGAGAATCAGAATCGTCCGGCCGATATTCCATTACATCCTCCACATTGCACCCGAGAATTTTGCAGAGAACCTCAATGGTATGGGTTGAGACATATTCGTTTTTCTTTAATCGTCCGATCTGACCGGCGCTGAAGTGGTAATACTGAATCAGCCGGTATTGTGAGATCTGTTTTTCGCGCATGGTATTCCAAAGCCTGTCATAAATAATCATGAAAGTCACCTCTAATGTGAGTAAAAGATGACTCTATTAAAACAATAATATCCGAATATGCACATTATCCAATAACGGATATGATTTTCGGAATATCAAATAATGCCCGGTTGATTCTTTCGGATACGGTAGCGCTGACTGTGGAAATGAAGCTCAATAAGAGTATCGTTATTTCTTGTATTTCTTTATTTGAGATAGTATAATAGCTATTAATTAGTGGATTACGACAGCGATGAAGATCTTTTTCTGGAATTTGATAAAGGAAAGGTGAGAGATGTGAAAAGAAATGAGTATATTTCTGATGAGCAGGTTGTAAAAAGAGTAAATACAGCAGTTAGACTGGAACTGGAGAAAAAAAAAGCAATGGATATCCCTGTAGTTATTTATGATCGAAAGACTCAGAAAATTTTTCAGGAAAACAGTGACGGAAGCAGGGTGGAGATTAGCGAGAGATTAAGAAGGGGACGCTATAGTGAGCGAGTTAAAAAAGAAACCTGAAGTTGTAGTTTTTGCGGGTCCTAATGGTTCTGGGAAAAGTACATTTACCGAGTTGCTGAAACCACCAATGGATTATATTAATGCTGATGAGATAAAAAAATATCTCAAATGTTCGGATTTAGAAGCCGCTCAGATAGCTGAAAAGCAGAGGGAAGAACATATTAAACGAATGGAAGAATTTTGCTTTGAAACGGTTTTATCAACAGATAGGAATATAAAGCTGTTAAAGCGAGCTAGTAAATTCGGTTACTTTATCAGGTGTTATTATGTGCTAACTGCAGATCCTGCAATCAACGTGCTAAGAGTAAAATCAAGAGTAGAGTCTGGCGGTCATGATGTGCCGAAAGAAAAGATTATATCGAGGTATGATAAAGCATTAGAATTGGTGAAGGATCTCATTCAAATATGTGATGTTTGTCATATTTATGATAATTCCGGAGAAAAACCTTTTCGTATATTCAAAAAAAGGAAAGGCAATGTATATTATGATGAATGTGAAGATTGGTATCGGGAGGATATAGAGGCCTTGACGGGTATGAATGAAATGGAAAAGAAAAATTTAAATTTGTAAGTTTCCTTTTGAGAGATCCGGCTCATGAAAACAGACATGGACCGGATCTGCTGCGTTGCGGATGAATTTTCTGTTGGAATTTAACGTTTCCTATGAATCGGACCTGCCGTCATCGGCATTTCGGAATCAGGAGAATCAGAATCGTCCGGCCGATATTCCATTACATCCTCCACATTGCACCCGAGAATTTTGCAGAGAACCTCAATGGTATGGGTTGAGACATATTCGTTTTTCTTTAATCGTCCGATCTGACCGGCGCTGAAGTGGTAATACTGAATCAGCCGGTATTGTGAGATCTGTTTTTCGCGCATGGTATTCCAAAGCCTGTCATAAATAATCATGAAAGTCACCTCTAATGTGAGTAAAAGATGACTCTATTAAAACAATAATATCCGAATATGCACATTATCCAATATCGGATATGATTTTCGGAATATCAAATAATGCCTGGTTGATTCCTTCGGATACGGTAGCGCTGACTGTGGAAATGAGTTCGTCCGCGTCCGGCGGGGTTACATAGAGGGAGCCGAATTCTGGTTCGAGAAGCTCGCGGATCAGCTGATACTGTTCTTCCGGAGTAAGCCCATCGAGATAAGAGCCGAGTCCCTGAGTGGCAGGGGAGGAGAGCAGTGCGTTGGTAAGACAGCTGACGGTGTCGTGGATGATAGCTGCAGCTCCGACTACTGTGGGGACGCCGATTGCAAGGACAGGAATGCCCAGACTTTCACGGGTCAGACTGTGACGGTGGTTGCCGACGCCGGATCCCGGATGGATGCCGGTATCTGTAATCTGGATCGTCGTACCGAGACGGCGTACACTTCGGGCAGCGAGAGCGTCGACGGCGATCAGCAGATGGGGATGAGTCTCCCGGAGAATGCCGGTCAGGATCTCAGAGGTTTCCATGCCGGTCTGTGCCATGACTCCGGGGACGATGGCGCTGATGACGGGGAGATTCTGACTCTGGCAGAAATGGTTGCCGTACTGATGTTCCAGCTGCCTTGTGATCTGGAGCTTCCGGGCGACTTTGGGTCCAAGAGAATCCGGAGTCACAGACGGATTGCCCAGACCGGCGATGAGAATATGGATCGGACCGGATCGTGGGGCTTCGGCCAGCAGACCGACGGCGTGCCGCAGGATCTGCCGTGACAGTTCTTCTGAAATAAGCGCCAGTTCGGATTCGTCCTTATTTGTCATAGAGTCGATTTCCAGCGTCAGATAGACGCCGACGGGCTTTCGCATGGCTGCGGAACCACGTTCATTGAGGATCCTGACTTCCGTCATTTTGATCCGGCTTTCCGGTTCCGTCCACTCTCTCAGGCTCACGCCGGAGATCTCGCCGCCGTCCCCCGGAAAACTTTCCCTTTCTTCGACCGCCAGGTCTGTGCGGATTTCAAAAGGTTTTTTATTTCGGTTCATTTCTTTTTTCATATTAATAGGTCTCCTGACTGATTGACATGATATCCTGGTCAGGCTGTTATGCGCCTGTGACAATTATTTTTCCGGCAAAATACAGGATTATGTATGTGATTGAAAAACTTTTTACGGAAATCTGGCCGGACTCTCTGCGTTATGGGTGAATGTTTCATCGGTTTTTTGTCAAAAAAGTTTTCAGGAAACATATTGACAATTAACCTTTGATTGGATACAATACAAAAGTATGTTTACATTAATCTGTCCGTGTCCAGACTTTGATGCAAACCGCAAAAAGAGATCATATTCATTTATGGGAGGTGAGAAAATTGGCTAATATCAAATCTGCAAAGAAAAGGATTCTGGTGAATGCAACTAAAGCCGCGAGAAATAAATCGATTCGCTCAAAGGTAAAAACTGCCTGCAAGAAGGTAGACGCTGCTGTAGCTGCCGGTGATAAGGCTGCTGCACAGGCTGTATTGAATGCTGCGATTTCCGAGATCGAGAGTGCTTCTTCCAAGGGCGTATATCATAAGAATACCGCTTCCAGAAAGGTATCCCGTCTCGCAAAAGCGGTCAGCGCAATGGCTTAACCCACCTTAGACTGGCATTTCATATAAAATCAGAAGCTTCGATCCGGAATGGTGTGCCGAATCGGAGCTTTTTTCCGATATTCAGGATTTTGCGGACATCAACAGTAAAATCAACAGTATGCCAGAGAACATCATAATGACAGTGATAAATACAGCAGGAGGATTCTCCTTATGAAATGGACGAAATTTACACTTAATACAACGACAGCGGCGGTGGATCTGATCAGCAGCCTGCTGGGAGAGATCGGGATCGAAGGAATTGAGATCGAGGATCATATTCCTCTGTCTGAGGCGGATACGAAGGGGATGTTTATCGATATTCTGCCGGATGTGGGACCAGATGATGGCACTGCGAAAGTGAGCTTCTATCTGGAGGATATTGACAATCTTGATACAATTATGAACCAGATCAACGAAGGGCTGGAGGCTATCAGTCAGTTTGTCGATGTGGGTGAACGGACAATTACAAGATCGGAAACAGAAGATAAAGACTGGATCAATAACTGGAAAGAATATTTCAAACCTTTTACCGTGGATGATATCCTGATCAAACCGACGTGGGAGGAGATTCCGCCGGAGGATGCGGGGAAAATGCTGATCCAGATCGATCCGGGTACGGCGTTTGGTACCGGTCAGCATGAGACGACGCAGCTCTGCATCCGGCAGCTTCGCAAATATGTAACTGCGGATTCCCGGGTGCTGGATGTGGGAACCGGAAGTGGGATCCTTGGGATTACCGCGATTAAGCTGGGTGCGAAGGAAGTATTCGGTACAGACCTGGATGAAAACGCGATTACCGCGGTGGGAGAAAACCGTGAAGCCAATGAGATCGATGAAAATCGTTTTCGGGTAGTGTGCGGCAATCTGATCGATGACTGCGCGGTACAGGATCTGGCCGGATATGAGAGGTATGATATTGCGGTGGCCAATATTCTGGCCCCGGTGATTATCGCACTGCAGAGTGAGATCGCAAGACATTTAAAACCCGGCGGTATTTTCATTACGTCCGGGATTATTGATACCAAAGAAGCCGATGTCCGGGCGGCACTTGCGGCAAACCCTGACTTCGAGATCGTAGAAACCACGTATCAGGGAGAATGGGTGTCGATCACGGTGCGCCGGACAACCTAGAGGAGTGAAACGTACGTGTATCATTTTTTCATTACAACGGATCAGATCCGGGAAGGCTGCTGCCATATTGTGGGCCAGGACGTCAATCATATCGGAAACGTTCTGCGGATGAAACCGGGAGAACGGATCGCAGTCCGGGACGGAAGTTCGGTGAATTATCTCTGCGAGATCCAGTCGATATCGCCGGAGGAGGTTGTGGCAAGGATTCTGGAAACAGAAGAAAATAAAAGTGAGCTTTCCGCCCGTCTGTATCTGTTTCAGGCGCTTCCCAAAGGCGACAAGATGGATTTTGTCATCCAGAAGGCAGTAGAGCTGGGCGTAAGCGAGATTATCCCGGTAGCCACAAAGCGCTGCGTGGTAAAGCTGGACGGCAAAAAAGCAGAGGCAAAGGTTCGCCGCTGGAACGCCATCGCACAGAGCGCGGCCAAGCAGTCCGGACGAGGCATGGTGCCGGAGGTAACGGAGGTTATGAACTGGAAGGAAGCGCTGGCCTACGCATCCGATCTGGACGTCCGTCTGCTGCCATACGAGCTTGCCGAAGGGATCGTGAAGACAAAAGAGATCCTGAGCGGGATTCAGGCCGGAATGCGGGTCGGCATCTTTATCGGACTGGAAGGCGGCTTTGAACGCGCCGAAGTAGAACAGGGCGAAGCAGCCGGATTGCTCCCGATCACACTGGGAAGACGGATCCTGCGGACAGAGACCGCCGGCATGACCGTTTTATCGATACTGATGTATCAGCTGGAAACATAGTGTAAGATTCGCATAACGGGTATGCCAATCCAATAGTCCCTGAGAGGAAAACATATCCGTAGAGGACATTTTTCACGTCGGCACTTAACGAACCGGAAGATTTTCCGGTGAGTTTATGCCTTAGTATCCCTATGACGTGCCAGTGACACGTCATAGGGAGTACCGCTACGTGAAAACCTAAGCGCGAGCGGTCCTCGTAGGATATGTTTTCCTCTCAGGGACGGCCGGTTTTTCATAGTCTGATGTGAGCATGATTCATAGGAGCAACCAAAAATGGAAATTTATTTCGACAATTCCGCTACAACCAGAGTTCTGGACAGCGTGCGCGATATCGTGGTTAAGACAATGACGGAAGACTATGCCAATCCATCTTCCCGGCATTGCAAAGGAGCACAGGCGGAGCAGTATATCCGCGCGGCACGAACCGCGATTGCGAAGACGCTGCGGGTGCCGGAAAAGGAGATCCTCTTTACGTCCGGCGGTTCGGAGTCCAACAACATGGCTCTGATCGGAGGAGCATTGGCGAACCAGCGGGCAGGGAAGCATATCATCACGACAGCGATCGAGCATGCGTCCGTATACAATCCCCTGCTTTTTCTGGAAGAGCTGGGCTTTGAGGTGACATTTCTGCCGGTAGACCACGATGGTCATATCTCCCTGGAGGAACTGGAACGCGTGGTGCGGCCGGATACGATTCTGGTGTCCGTGATGTATGTCAATAATGAAGTGGGGGCGATTGAACCGATTGAGGAGATCTCACGGGTGATTAAGAGTCAGAATCCGCGGACGCTGCTTCACGTAGATGCGATTCAGGCGTATGGCAAATTTCAGATTCGCCCCAAAAAGCAGGGGATTGACCTGATGTCTGTCAGCGGACATAAGATTCATGGACCAAAGGGAGTCGGCTTCCTGTATATCAACAGCGGAGTAAAGATCCGCCCGTTAATCTATGGCGGGGGTCAGCAGAATAACCTGCGGTCGGGAACGGAAAATGTGCCGGGAGTAGCCGGACTGGGGATCGCGGCTCAGGAAATGTATACCGATCATGAGGAAAAGATCCGTCGCCTGATCGAACTCAAGGATACCATGATTGACCGTGTCAGGGAGCTTGACGGAGTCGTGGTAAACAGCAAAAAAGGATATGAGAGCGCGCCGCAGATCGTGAGCGTCAGCTTTTCGGGAGTGCGCAGCGAAGTCCTGCTGCATGCCCTGGAGGAGCGGGGAATCTATGTGTCTTCGGGTTCTGCATGTTCTTCTCATCATGTGGGTGTCAGCAGTACATTAAAGGGGATCGGTTTGCCGGCGGATCTGCAGGAAGCGACGCTCCGCTTCAGTTTTGGCCTTTTTAATACGAAAGAAGAGATAGATATCTGTATCGATGCCTTAAGGGAGATACTGCCGGTTCTGCGCCGTTATCGCAGAAAGTAGATGTACAGACCGATGCAGAGTGTATAGGATACACCGTGTGAAGCGGGACAGACAGGGAGGAATATGGTTTATCAGTCATTTTTAATTAAATATGCCGAGATCGGCACGAAAGGGAAAAACCGTTATTTGTTTGAGGACGCATTGTGCAGCCAGATCAAACGCGCTCTGAAAAAGATTGACGGTTCGTTTGAGATCAGCAAAGAAGCCGGGCGTATCTATGTGGATGCAAAGAGTGATTACGATTATGATGATGTGATTGACGCGCTGCAGCATGTATTTGGTATTACCTGGATATGTCCGATGCTTCAGATTGCCGAGAAGGATTATGAAACGCTGAAAAAGACGGTGATCGATTATGTGGGCCGGGTCTATCCGGACCGGCACTTTACATTTAAGGTGGAGAGCCGGCGTGCGGATAAAAATTATCTGGTTCATTCTGAGGTGATGAACCGCGAACTGGGAGAGCTGATTCTGGATACATTTCCGGAGACGAAGGTTGACGTCCATAAGCCGGACGTGTTGCTGCGGGTAGAGGTATGCAAGGTCGTCAACATCTATTCGCTGATGATCCCGGGGCCGGGAGGTATGCCGCTGGGGACCAACGGCAAGGCGATGCTGCTCTTATCCGGAGGGATTGACAGCCCTGTGGCGGGGTATATGACTGCGAAGCGGGGAGTTAAAATCGACGCCGTGTATTTCCACGCGCCGCCGTATACCAGCGAACGGGCAAAGCAGAAGGTGATTGATCTGGCAAAACTGGTAGCGAAATATTCAGGACCGATCCCGCTGCACGTAATTAATTTTACAGATATCCAGTTATACATCTATGAAAAATGTCCGCATGAGGAATTGACGATCATCATGCGCCGCTATATGATGCGGATTGCGGAGGAAATTTCAAAGAATAACGGTTGTCTGGCGCTGATTACCGGTGAAAGCATCGGGCAGGTGGCTTCCCAGACGGTGGCGAGCCTTGCGGCAACGAATGAGGTCTGTACGCAGCCGGTATTTCGTCCGCTGATCGGGTTTGACAAGCAGGAGATCATTGATATTGCGGAAAAGATCGGGACTTTCGAGACTTCCATTCAGCCGTATGAGGACTGCTGTACGATTTTCGTCGCGAAGCATCCGGTGATTCGTCCAAATGTCAATATCATCCATAAATTGGAACGCAGGCTGACAGAAAGGATTGACGAGCTGGTAAAAACGGCTCTGGAAACCGACGAAGTGATCTGGTGCGACTGAGAAGGGAAAAAGAAAAAGGGATCCTGCCCGGCAGGATCCCATCCACGTTTATTCGATGATATAGGGAGTCAGAGTCTCCAGAATCTCGTCAATATCCGACTCAGCGTGGATATTCAGATCGATTGGCTTTGACAGGTCCAGACTGAAGATACCCATGATGGATTTGGCATCGATGACGTATCGGCCGGAGACAAGGTCAAAGTCGATCTCATACTTGGCGAGATCATTAACAAATGATTTTACTTTATCGATCGAATTCAGTGAAATACGTACTGTTTTCATGTTCGTTACTTCCTTATTTATCATTCCATGTTTTTCATACTACACAGAAGTTTCCAAAAAGTCAATACCCTGAAAAGAGGTTTTATGATATGAGAAAAGCAGATCCTTTTAACAGAAAAGCGGCGCTGCATAATCTTGGGTGCAAGGTGAATGCTTATGAGACGGAGGCCATGCAGCAGCTTTTAGAGGCTGCGGGTTATGAGATTGTTCCATTTGCGCAAAAGGCCGATGTCTATATTGTGAATACCTGTTCTGTGACCAATATGGCGGATAAAAAATCCCGTCAGATGCTTCATCGTGCCAGAAAACAGAATCCGGACGCGGTCGTTGTAGCAGCGGGCTGTTATGTCCAGTCAGCTTCCGAGCTGCTGAAACATGACCTTTCTGTGGATATTATCATCGGCAACAACCGTAAGAAAGATCTGGTAGCGACACTGGATGCCTATTTTAGCCGGCAAAGAGGTCCGGAGAAAATAACAACCGGCGAAATGAACTTGAAGGAAGAAATCGAAAGCCGGGAAAATCCGCAGGGATGTTTTTCTGATATTGTGGATATCGGAAAAACCGGAGAATACGAGGCTCTTTCTGTTCACAGGTCTGAGGATCATACCCGTGCGTTTATCAAGATCCAGGACGGCTGCAATCAGTTTTGCAGTTACTGTATCATTCCTTATGTGCGGGGGCGTGTGCGCAGCCGTCGTCCTGACGAAGTAGAAGCGGAGGTAAAAACTCTGGTAAAGGAGGGGTTCCGGGAGGTCGTTCTGACCGGGATCCATTTATCGTCGTATGGAGTGGATTTTGCGGACAGACAGGCTGCCGCAGGGAAAGTCGGTCTGCTGGATCTGATCGTGCGGCTCCATTCGATCGAGGGATTGGAACGTATCCGTCTGGGTTCTCTGGAACCCCGGATCATTACGCCGGATTTTGTGGAAACACTGGCAGGACTGGAGAAATTCTGCCCGCATTTTCATCTGTCGCTGCAGAGCGGGTGCGATGAGACTCTCAGGCGGATGAATCGTCATTACACGACGGCAGAATATCAGGAAAAATGCGAGAGGATCCGCGAAAAATTTGTCCATCCGGCGATTACGACGGATGTGATTGTAGGCTTTCCGGGAGAAACAGAGGAGGAGTTTGCAAAGACGCAGGAATTTTTGCAGAAGATTCATTTTTATGAGATGCATATATTCAAGTATTCGCGCAGAGCGGGAACAAGGGCTGACCGGATGGAAAATCAGATCCCGGAATCTGTTAAGACAGCGCGTAGCGACACCCTGCTGAGACTGGAGCGGGAGATGTCCGAGGCTTTCCGCCGCGATTATGAGAATCAGATGATCGAGGTCCTGCTGGAAGAAAAAGTAACGATCCATGGAGCTGATTATATGCTGGGGCATACCAGAGAATATGTCAAAGCGGCGGTCCCCTGGCAGCCGGATCTGAAAAATGCGTTGATTTCAGGCAGAGCAGTGAGTATGCTGAATCCGGAGATCATACTTTTGGATTCGTTTGCAAAAGTTCAATAACCCTCTTGCGTTAATCCCTAAAGTGATATAGAATAGTAAAGAATAGTTGAAGGACGTGAACGACATGGATAATATTCATAACACACAGTTTTTCCGGGCCGTGCAGGAAGAGAACGAGATGGACGTCAAACAGGTGTTGGAGCAGGTGTATTTTGCGTTGAGGGAAAAGGGGTATAATCCGGTGAATCAGATCGTAGGATATATTATGTCCGGAGACCCCACTTATATTACAAGCTATAATGGCGCTCGAAGCCTGATTATGAAAGTGGAGCGGGATGAGATCCTGGAAGAGCTGATGTCGGTCTATATTGATACGATGTTTGGTGAATGAAATGATCGGGAGCTGCCAGCCTTGTCATAATCAGGCTGGTATTCTTTTTATGTGCAGGGCCGGGTAAGGAAATTAGCAGCTGACGCTGCATCCGAGTATGAGGCGAAAAGCAGCCTCCTACTCGATCACACGGGCGGATAAGGAAATTCGATCACACGGGCGTATAGGCGGTGGATATGAGAATATTGGGTCTGGATTATGGATCGAGAACGGTCGGTGTGGCAGTCAGTGATCCTCTGGGAATGACTGCTCAGGGACTGGAAACCATTACCCGCAGGGAGGAAGGCAAGCTGCGCCGCACCCTCGCGCGGATTGAGACACTGATCTCAGAATATGAGATTGAAATGATTGTTTTGGGATATCCTATCAATATGGATGATTCCGTTGGTGAACGTGCAAAAAAAACAGAGATATTTCGTGATATGCTTGTCAAACGAACCGGCTTGCCGGTTGCGCTGTGGGATGAGCGTCTGACAACTGTGGAAGCAAATGATATTCTGATGCAGAGCGGAGTTCACAGGGAAAACCGGAAAAAGGTGATTGATAAGATCGCTGCAGTTCTGATCCTGGAGTCTTATATGAATTCCGCGCGGCAAAAGACAGCTGCCAAAGAGGCAGAGAATTGCATGAGTACGATATCGGAGCGTACGATTTAACGTTGCTCCTGTGCGGGAGCATGGATTGAGAAAAAGAATAAGGAGAGGAACGTGACACAGGAGGAAAAGATTACACTGGTAACCGATACCGGTGAAAAGGTGGAATTTTATGTTCTGGAGGAAACCAGAATCAATGGCATCAATTATCTGCTGGTGACAGATTCAGAGGAAGAGGAAGAAGAAGGGGACTGCTATATTCTGAGGGACCACTCGGATGAAAAGGAGCAGGACGCAGCTTATGAGTTTGTGGAAAAGGACGAGGAACTGGAATATCTTTTCCGGATATTCACGGAATTAATGTCGGATTCGGATGTGGATCTTTGCAGATAGCGGGACGATCCGGATCTGTCGCAGGTGAGGTCCCGGATGAAGAGGGCAAAAGCAGATAGAAAAGGAACAGTTATAAAAAACAGATTCAGAAAATACGGATTATCAGCAACAGATGATAGAAAGATAGATATGGAGGAGTTTTTTTGAGAACAAAAAAATCAGGTGAGAAAAGCTCGAATGAAATTTTACAGGAGTTTAAGGAGTTCCGTGAACGGGCCGCGGATTCCGGTCATATGGAAACAGCGGCTGCCGGATCCGTCAAGAGTGAGCCAAAGGTAAAGATCATCCCGCTCGGCGGACTGGAACAGATCGGTATGAACATTACGGCGTTTGAGTGTGGCGACAGTATTGTTGTGGTGGATTGCGGACTGGCATTCCCGACAGATGATATGCTTGGGATTGATCTGGTCATCCCGGATGTGACTTATCTGGAAAAAAATCTGGATAAAGTAAAGGGCTTTGTCATCACGCATGGACATGAGGATCATATCGGCGCGCTTCCCTATATATTAAAAAAGATCAATGTGCCGGTATACGGAACGAAGCTTACGATCGGTCTGATCGAAAACAAATTAAAAGAGCATGATATGATGAAAACCACGAGACGTAAAGTGGTAAAACATGGACAGTCGGTCACGCTGGGCTGCTTTCGGGTAGAGTTTATCAAGACGAATCACAGTATCGCAGACGCGGCGGCACTGGCGATCTTCACTCCGGCAGGCGTGATCATCCATACCGGCGATTTTAAGATCGATTATACGCCGGTATTCGGGGATTCGGCTGATCTGCTGCGGTTCGCGGAACTTGGTAAAAAAGGCGTGCTGGCGCTGATGAGCGATTCGACAAACGCGATCCGTCCGGGATTTACGCCGTCGGAGCGGACCGTGAGCAAGACTTTCGACGCGATATTCGCGGAGCATCGTTCTAACCGGATCATTGTTGCCACGTTTGCGTCCAATGTAGACCGGGTGCAGCAGATCATAAAGACAGCGTATAAGTATGGAAGGAAGGTCGTAATCGAGGGCCGTAGTATGGTCAACGTGATCGGGACAGCCAGCGAACTGGGATATATGGATATCCCGGAGGGAACCCTGATTGACATTGAACAGCTGAAAAATTATACGGACGATCAGACCGTTCTGATTACGACGGGAAGTCAGGGAGAGTCCATGGCCGCGCTTTCGAGGATGGCATCCAATCTCCATCGCAAAGTGTCGATTAAACCGAATGACGTTGTGATCTTAAGCTCGAATCCGATCCCCGGTAATGAAAAGGCGGTTGCGAAGGTAGTGAATGAGCTTTACATGAACGGCGCGGAGGTGATCTCGCAGGATACGCATGTATCCGGCCACGCCTGTCAGGAAGAAATCAAACTGATGTACGCGCTGACACGGCCGAAATATGCACTTCCGGTTCACGGAGAGTACCGGCATCTGGTAGCAAACCGTGACATTGCGGTATCCATGGGTATCCCCAAGGAAAATACTCTGCTGATGGCGTCCGGAAATGTGGTTGAGATCTGCAGCGATCATTGCCGTGTGATCGGTCATGAGCAGACGGGAGGCATCCTGGTGGATGGCCTGGGCGTCGGAGACGTAGGAAATATCGTTCTGCGCGATCGACAGAACCTGGCTCAGAACGGTATTATCATTGTGGTGCTGACGCTTGAAAAATACACCAATCAGTTATTGTCCGGTCCGGATATCGTATCCCGCGGATTTGTTTATGTCAGAGAATCCGAAGATCTGCTGGAAGAGGCCAGAAGTGTGGTGAACGACACGGTTGCGGACTGCATGGACCGTCATATGACGGACTGGGGCAAGATTAAAAATGTCATCCGGGATAATCTGAGCGACTTTTTATGGAAACGCATGAAGCGCAGTCCGATGATTCTTCCGATCATCATGGAGGTCGAATAACCGCGCGGGAGCAGATCCGGGAAAACGACAGGAGGGAGGGATCCTTTTGTGAGCCGTACGACAGAGGAAATCAATAAAGTTACAGGGACGGTTATCGGTCTGTCTGTGAGACTGATTTCCTTTGCAGTGATTTTACTGTTGCTTGCTGAAGGAATCTCCCGCGGTTATCATTTAGGATATGAGGTCTTTTCTTCCTCCCCGGCGGAAGAAGCGCCGGGAAGAAATCAGACTGTGACGATCACGGAAGGCGAATCGGAACTGGACAGTTGTAAGGCACTGGAAGAGGAAGGACTGATTACAGATGGACTGGCGGCTTTTTTTCAGATGAAATTTTATGATTATGAGATTTATCCGGGGACCTATGAGCTCAACACATCGATGACAGCCAAAGAAATCCTGCAGACACTGAATCAAAAACCGGAAGAAGACACGGAGACGATGCAGGATGACATGCAGGAAAATGTACAGACCGGGACAGCAGAGGATGCTGTCGGGGAAAGCGAGAGAGAAACGGTGACTGCACAAACCGGGGAGTTATCATTGGAAGTGATCGAAGCGGAAGAGGAAGAAAACCAGCCGGAGACCGGGAACCGTGCGACAGAAGAAGCGGAGCAGGGAGCAGAAACCGGCCTAGAAATAGAAGCGGAACCGGAGATCGAGATACAGATCGATTAAGGACGGTCTGTGGAAAGTAAAATGAGTGTATAGCAGATCGCGACGGGAGAGAAAACGGATGGATCAGAATCGGATATCAGAATATATACGCTCGCTGGACTGCGGACACGGAGAATATCTGGATCGGCTTGGCAGGGAGGCGAGAGAGGCGCAGGTGCCGTTAATCCGTCCGGAAACTGCCATATTTTTAAAGACGATGGTTACTCTTGCCGGTCCTCATGCGATACTGGAGATCGGGACGGCTGTCGGCTATTCGGCGCTTGTGATGGCGCAGGCAATGCCCAGGGAGTGTCATATTACAACGATTGAAAATTACGAACCAAGGATCGCGCTGGCGCGCAGGCACATCAGAGAGGCCGGTGAGGAGGCGCGCATCACATTGTTAGAAGGGGACGCCGGTGAGATCCTCGATGAGCTTACCGGCACCTATGATTTTGTTTTTATGGATGCCGCCAAGGGGCAGTATCTTCACTGGCTCCCGAGAACGTTGCAGCTGATGCGTCCGGGGGCAGTTTTGATTTCTGATAATATTTTACAGGATGGAGACATTCTGGAGTCTCGTTTTGCAGTTACCAGGCGCAACCGGACGATTCATGGCCGGATGCGGGAATATCTTTATATGCTGACTCATGATGAGGGACTTTGCACCAGCATCGTCCCGGTAGGAGACGGCGTGGCGGTTACCGTGAAACGAAGAATACAGACCCAGGAGAAAAGTCAGGAGAGATAAGACAATGAGAGCAACGGAACTGCTGATTCCGGCCGGTTCCCTCGAAGTGCTGAAAATTGCTGTCCGGTATGGTGCCGATGCAGTCTATATCGGCGGCGAGGCATTCAGCCTGAGAGCAAAAGCACATAATTTTTCACACGAGGAGATGCGGGAGGGAATCCGTTTTGCGCATACCCATGGGGTGAAGGTTTATGTTACCGCGAATATTTTCGCACACAATGGAGATCTGGCCGGGGTGGAAGAGTATTTTGAGGAGCTTCGCGAACTTGCTCCGGATGCGCTGATCATTTCCGATCCGGGTGTTTTTGCGGTTGCGCGCCGTGTACTCCCGGAGATGGACATCCATATCAGCACACAGGCAAATAACACAAACTATGAGACCTGGCGTTTCTGGTGGGAGCTGGGAGCAAAGCGCGTGGTATCGGCCAGAGAACTGACGCTTGATGAGCTGAGAGAGATCCGGGAAAAGATTCCGCAGGAGATGGAGATCGAGAGCTTTATTCACGGGGCGATGTGTATCTCTTACTCCGGGCGCTGCCTTCTGAGCAATTTTCTGACCGGACGTGACGCCAATCAGGGTGCCTGCACACATCCGTGCCGCTGGAATTATACGCTGATGGAAGAAACCCGTCCCGGCGAATTTTTCCCGGTGGTGGAAAATGAGAGGGGAACTTATATCTTTAATTCCCGCGATCTGTGCATGATCGGCCATATCCCGGAGATGATCGAAGCGGGAATTGACAGTTTCAAGATTGAAGGACGGATGAAAACAGCGCTTTATGTCGCGGCTGTAACGAGAACCTACCGCTGCGCGATCGACGACTACCGCAAGGATCCGGCGCTCTATCAGGCAAGGATGGACTGGTATCTGGAGGAGATTGGCAAGTGTACTTATCGTGAGTATACGACCGGGTTCTATTTTGGCAGACCGGGACCAGACTCCCAGATTTATCATAACAGCACCTATATAAAAAACTATACTTATCTGGGGACTGTGGAGGACGCAGACAGGAACGGGAAGATCCGCATCGAACAGAAAAATAAATTTTCCGTAGGGGAACGGATTGAGGTGATGAAACCGGACGGCCGCAATCTGGAGACATCCGTGGTCGCGATTACGGATGAAGAGGGGAATGCGATGGAGAGCGCTTCCCACGCAAAACAGATTCTGTATGTGACGCTTGAGACAGCGGCGGAACCTTATGATATTCTGAGAAAACGTACAGAAGCAAAAGGAGGACAGGTATGCTGATCTGGGTACTTCTGGCCGGCGCGGTGCTGTGTCTGATATATTTTGCCGTTATTGTCGCTTATGCGGGAATCAGTACCAGCTATGCATTTTTATGGATTCTGTTTGCCGGGGTATTTGGAATTACCGCAGGTCTGGTTTCCCGTTGTCAGCGCTATCCGGAGGATACGGCGCTCCGGCCGGCTGTATCCTTCCTTACGCTGTGCTCGGCGGGAGTGATCATTATGCTGATTCTGCAGATCCTGATTTTTTACCGGATACCAGAGACAGCGGAACCGGATCTGGAGTATCTGATTGTGCTGGGAAGCCGTGTAAAGGATGATGAACCGGGCAAAACTCTGAGACGCAGACTGGACAAGGCCGCAGAATATGTCGCGGAAAATCCGGATACGATGCTGATTCTGTCCGGCGGACAGGAGCGGGGGGAGCCGGAGTCCGAAGCCGCAGTGATGAAAGAATATCTGCTGTCTCACGGCGTACCGGCATCGCAGATGATCCTGGAGGATCAGTCCGCCAATACCATGGAGAATATCATGTTCAGCCGGAACTTAATCGAGGAAGCACGATCACCGGAGACAGAAGGACGGGAAAACGGAAGTGAGGCATTTGTAAGACCTCCCAGAATCGGTGTACTCACAAGCAATTACCATCTTTTCCGTGCGGTGAAAATCGCGCAGAAGCAGGGAATCTTTGATGTCTCAGGAATTGCGGCGCCCAGCGACCCGGTATTGCTGGTGCATATGTCTGTGCGCGACGCGCTGGCAATTTTAAAGGAACGTCTGCTGGGACATTTGTAGGTGACCGGAGCAGGTGAAATGGAGATTATGATATATGAGTGATGAAAAAAAGACGCGTCTGGAGGGATTAGACCAACTGGACGCTTATCGGATCTGTGAGAGAAAGACGATCCGCGAGATGCAGTCAGAGGGCGTGGTTCTGGAACATAAAAAGTCCGGCGCGCGTATTTTCCTTTTGTCAAATGATGATGAAAACAAGGTGTTTTTTATTGGATTCCGGACGCCGCCTTCTTCGGATTCGGGCGTGCCGCATATCCTGGAGCACAGTGTGCTCTGCGGTTCGGAAAAGTTCCCGCTGAAGGATCCGTTTGTCGAACTGGTAAAGGGTTCGCTCAATACCTTTCTGAACGCGATGACTTACCCGGATAAGACCGTGTATCCGGTTGCGAGCTGCAATGAAAAAGATTTCCGCAATCTGATGGACGTTTATATGGATGCTGTGCTGCATCCCAATATTTATAAAGAAGAAAAGATTTTCCGCCAGGAGGGCTGGCATTACGAGCTGGATGATGAGGATGGGCCGGTACGCTATAACGGAGTCGTTTATAATGAGATGAAGGGAGCTTATTCCTCTCCGGAAAGTATGCTGGACCGCGATATTTCAGCAACGCTTTATCCGGATAACTGCTATAGCAGGGACTCCGGCGGTGATCCGGAGCACATTCCGGAGCTGACTTATGAAGAGTTTTTAAATTTCCACCGGACCTATTATCATCCTTCCAACAGCTATATTTATCTTTATGGAAACCTGGACATGGCAGAGAGGCTGGACTGGCTGGACCGGGAATATCTGTCTTCGTATGAGCGACAGGAAATCCACTCGGTCATCCCATTGCAGCAGCCCTTTACAGAGCCGGTAGAAAGGGAGTTTGAATATTCGATTACCGCAGACGACGATGAGGAAAACGCAGCGTATCTTTCGGTAAATACGGTGGTAGGGAATGTACTCGATGCGAGGCTTTATGTGGCTTTTCAGATCCTGGAATACGCGCTTCTGGACGCTCCGGGAGCTCCGTTAAAGCAGGCGTTGATCGACGCCGGTATCGGGCAGGATATTCTGGGCGGATATGAGAGCGGGATCTTACAGCCGTATTTTTCTGTCATTGCCAAGGACGCGGATCCGGAGCAAAAGGATAAATTCCTCTCTGTGGTAAAGGGAACGTTGAGAAAACTGGCGGAGGGAGAGTTTAATCATCGAAGTATCCTTGCCGGCATTAACTATTATGAATTTAAATATCGTGAGGCTGACTACGGCTCTGCGCCCAGTGGGCTGATGTATGGTCTGCAGTGTATGGACAGCTGGCTTTATGACGGGGATCCGATGACACATCTGGAATATCAGGAGACCTTTGATTTTCTAAAGAAGGCGGTAGAGGAGCAGTATTTTGAAGGACTGATCCGGGAATACCTGCTCGACAATCCGTTTGAGGCGGTTGTGATCCTGCGTCCGAAGAAAAATCTGACGGACGAGCAGGAAGAACGGACAGCAAAGAAACTGGCAGAGTATAAGGAGACGCTGAGCGCCGGAGAGATCGCGGGCATGATCCGCGGGACAGAAGAACTGAAAACTTTTCAGGATACGCCGGATACACCGGAAGTTCTGGAAAAGCTGCCGCTTCTTACCCGTGAGGATATCAGCAGACAGGCTGAGACCTTCCGCTGGAGAGAGGATCTCGCACAGGGAGTACCGATCCTTTATCATGATTATTTCACATCGGGAATCGGCTATCTGAAATGCCTGTTCCGGACCGACGTGCTGCCGCAGGAGGATCTGGTCTATGTGGGACTGTTAAAATCGATTCTGGGCAGTATGGACACGAAAAACTACTCGTATGCGGATCTGACCAGTGAAATCTTTTTAAACAGCGGGGGAGTGGATATCTCGGTCACCTCGTATCCGAACCTTGCGGAACCGCAAAACTTTACCGGAGCCTTTACGGCCGGTATCCGTGTGTTGTATGATAAACTGGATTTTGGTTTTGAAATCCTCGCTGAGATTCTTACGAGAACGGACTTCAGCGATGAAAAGCGATTCAAAGAGGTGATTCTCGAGACAAGGTCCCGTGCGAAGATGAAACTGGAAAATTCCGGGCACAGTACCGCAGTTTCCCGCGCGACGTCCTATTTTTCACCGACAGCCGCTTATAATGAGCAGATTGGAGGCACATCCTATTATCGTTTCCTTGAGGATCTGGTCGCGCATTTTGATGAAAGAAAAGCAGATGTGCTCGCCAAATGCCGGGAGACCGCCGCAAAGCTCTTTACCCGCGCCAATCTGCTGGTGAATTATACGGCGGATGAGACGGGGCGCGCGGCGCTGCCGGAAGCTCTGCGTAAACTGACAGACTGTCTGCCAGAGGGAAGCGGGAAAAGATATCCGTTTACGCATGAGGTATCCAACCGGAATGAGGGTCTGAAAACTTCGTCTCAGGTCAATTATGTAGCGCGGTGCGGAAATTTTCGTGACAGGGGGCTCTCCTATACCGGCACTTTTAAGATCCTGCAGGTGATTTTGAATTATGATTATCTGTGGATCAATATCCGCGTTAAGGGAGGAGCTTATGGGTGCATGAGCAGATTTGGGAGATCCAGAGAGGGCTATCTGGTATCCTACCGCGACCCGCATATGCAGGAGACGAATGAGATCTTTGAGGGTGTGGCGGATTACCTGGAGAGTTTTGATCCGGATGAGAGGGATATGACCAAATATGTGATTGGCGCGATCAGCAATCTGGATACGCCGCTTACGCCGTCTTTGAAAGGAAGCCGCGGTCTGTCCGCGTATCTGTCCGGGGTGACGGAGGAGATGATGCAGGAAGAGCGGGATCAGATCCTTGACGCGACGGCAGAGGATATCCGGGCGTTGGCTGCACAGATCCGGGCGGTGCTTGCCACCGGCGCGCTTTGCGTGGTAGGGGCGGAAAGTCAGATCGAAGCAAACCGGGAAATGTTTGGAGAGGTGAAAAATCTCTCAAAAGAATAAAAGGAAAAAAATTATGACAGAAGACAGAAACGAGTTGCACCAGGAACAGAAAAAGTCAGGATTCGCCGCGCTGGTTGGTCGGCCGAATGTGGGGAAATCCACACTGATGAATCACCTGATCGGGCAGAAAATTGCGATCACATCGGAAAAGCCGCAGACAACCAGGGACCGCATCCAGACCGTCTATACGGATGAGCGCGGACAGATTATCTTCCTGGACACGCCGGGGATCCATAAGGCGAAAAACAAACTGGGAGAATATATGGTAAATGTCGCGGAGCGTACGCTGGAAGAAGTAGACGTGGTTTTGTGGCTGGTGGAGCCGACGACCTTTATCGGAGCCGGAGAGCGCCATATCGCGGAACAACTCGCCGCATCTAGGCTCCCGGTGATCCTGGTAATTAATAAGGTTGACACTCTGAAAAACCATGATGAAATTCTCCCCTTTATCGATGCATATCGTAAGATCTGTGATTTTGCGGATATATTGCCGGTATCGGCGTTGAAAGGGAACAATACGGACGTACTGTTACAGTTGATTTTCCAGTATCTTCCCTATGGACCGATGTATTATGATGAAGATGTGGTAACCGATCAGCCAATGCGCCAGATCGCGGCAGAGTTAATCCGGGAGAAAGCGCTGCGGATGCTGGACGAAGAGATCCCACATGGAATCGCGGTTACGATAGAAAAAATGACAGAGCGAGAAAACGGTATCATCGATATTGACGCGACAATCATCTGTGAAAAGAAGACGCATAAAGGGATCATCATCGGCAAAAATGGACAGATGCTCAAAAAGATTGCATCCGCGGCACGTCAGGAACTGGAGCGTGAAATGGAAACAAAGGTAAACCTTCAGGTCTGGGTCAAGATCCGCAAAGAATGGCGCGACAGTGAGATCCTGATGAAGAACTATGGCTATGACCCGAATCATCCGTAGGTGATACAGCAGTGAGAATGCGTTTATGAGAGAAATCACAGAATTGACCGGCATGGTGCTAAAATCCACACCGGTGGGAGAGACTGACCGCAGGGTGGTGATCCTGACAAAAGAGCGGGGGAAAATCACCGCGTTTGTCCATGGAGCCAAACGTCCCGGCAATCCGCTGATGGCGGTCTGCCGGCCGTTCGTTTTCGGCCGTTTCCGTCTTTATGAAGGGAGAGAATCCTATAATCTGCAGTCCGCGGATATTGCAAACTATTTTTCCGAAATCACGGAAAACATGGAGACCGCGTGCTATGGCTCTTACTTTCTGGAACTGGCTGACTACTTTGGAAGAGAAGGAATCGAAGCATCAGAAATGTTGTTGCTGCTGTATCAGTCCATGCGGGCGCTCCTGAAACCGGCACTTCCCGATCCGCTGGTGCAGCGCATATTTGAACTGCGTATCCTGGTCATCAACGGGGAATACACAGAACAGCCGCCAGGGCAGGCCGGCGACTCCGCACGCTATGCATGGGAATATATCATTGCGGCTCCGCTGGAACGCCTGTATACCTTTGTCCTGCGGGAAGATGCACAAAAAGAACTCAGTGAGAACGTAGAACGATTAAAGAAAAAATTCCTGGATCATCCGTTCCATTCCCTTCAAATTTTACAGATGATGCAGGACGGGTATTGAAATATTGGCCGATGACATGCTATAATCCAGCGAGAGAAGAAGGATACTTATTTTGCCAATCAAGTAGTCCCTGAGCGAAAAGAATATTCGCAGAGGACATTTTTCACGTCGGCACTTAGTGAGCAGGATGCTTTTCCTGCGAACTTATGCCGTAGTATCCCTATGACGTGCCGGTGACACGTCATAGGGAGTACCGCTACGTGAAAACCTAAGTGCGAACGGTCCTCGGAGAATATTCTTTTCGCTCAGGGACGGACGTTACACCAGTATAGAACAGAGGAGTCATAACTCCCTGTCCGATAAAAAAAGAGGAGAGAGGAAATCTGAGATGGAAAAGACAATGGAAAAAATCGTAGCTCTGGCAAAAAACCGAGGCTTTGTATATCCGGGTTCGGAGATATACGGCGGACTTGCCAATACCTGGGATTACGGCAATCTGGGCGTGGAGCTGAAAAATAATGTCAAACGCGCCTGGTGGCAGAAATTCGTGCAGGAGAGTCCCTGGAATGTGGGCGTTGACTGCGCGATCCTGATGAATTCACAGACGTGGGTAGCTTCCGGACATCTGGGCGGCTTTTCCGATCCGCTGATGGACTGCAAAGCCTGCAAGGAGCGCTTCCGCGCGGATAAACTGATCGAAGATTATATGGAAGAAAAAGGCATTACCATCGAGGGAACTGTTGATGGATGGAGCCAGGAGCAGATGAAACAGTATATTGAAGATAACCAGATCCCCTGCCCGTCCTGCGGAAAGCACGATTTCACCGATATCCGTCAGTTCAACCTGATGTTCAAGACCTTCCAGGGCGTAACAGAGGACGCAAAAAATACCGTTTATCTGCGTCCGGAGACCGCGCAGGGCATCTTTGTTAATTTTAAGAATGTTCAGCGTACGTCCCGTAAAAAAGTACCTTTCGGTATCGGGCAGATCGGTAAATCGTTCCGTAATGAAATCACACCCGGTAACTTTACCTTCCGTACGCGTGAGTTTGAACAGATGGAACTGGAATTTTTCTGCAAACCGGGTACCGATCTGGAGTGGTTCCAGTACTGGAGAGGATTCTGCCGCGACTGGCTGCTGTCTCTGGGGATCAGGGAAGACGAGATGCGTCTGCGCGACCATTCGCCGGAGGAACTCTGCTTCTACAGCAAAGGAACCACAGATATCGAATTCCTCTTCCCGTTTGGCTGGGGCGAGCTCTGGGGGATTGCGGACCGTACAGACTATGATCTGACTCAGCATCAGAATACTTCCGGTCAGGATATGACCTATTTTGATGACGAGCTGAAGGAAAAATATATTCCTTACGTCATCGAGCCGTCACTGGGAGCGGATCGTGTGACACTGGCGTTCCTGTGCGCGGCTTACGATGAGGAAGAGATCGGCGAGGGCGATGTACGTACCGTACTGCATTTCCACCCGGCGATCGCACCGGTGAAGATCGGTGTGCTCCCATTGTCAAAGAAGCTGAATGAGGGCGCGGAAAAGATTTATACGGAACTCTGCAAATACTATAATTGTGAGTATGATGACAGAGGCAACATCGGTAAGAGATACCGCAGACAGGATGAGATCGGCACACCGTTCTGCGTGACATATGACTTTGATTCGGAACAGGATCAGGCGGTGACCGTGCGTGACCGTGATACGATGGAGCAGGTGAGGATTCCGATCGTGGAATTAAAGAGCTACTTTGAAGAGAAGTTCCGCTTTTAATTTTAAGAATAATTTACCAGGAAAGTCCCGGACGGCGGCGGTATGGACTGCGTGCCCGCACAGAAGGACATACTGACTTCGGACGAGTCAGGGAGTATGAACAAGCGGATCGTGTTTGTACGCGGTCCGCAAAATCATTTAAAAGAAACAAAAAATTATTATCAGTAGGAGGAGACGGAATGGCAAAAGCATACGCGATGATTGCGGATGGCACTGAGGAAGTGGAGTGCCTGAGCGTGGTGGATATTCTGAGACGGAATCAGGTAGAGACGATTCTGGTATCGGTGGAACAGAAAAAGGAGATCGTCAGCTCCCACGGAATCCGGATTCAGGCGGATGCCGTAGTGGAGGATGTGGATTTCTCTGATGGAGACGCGATCTTTCTGCCGGGCGGGCTGCCGGGGTCGGAGCATCTTTCTGCGTGTAAACCGTTACTTGAGGCCCTGAGGCAGGCACAGGCGGACGGGAGACGGATCGCGGCGATCTGCGCGGCGCCCGGGGTCGTGCTGGGACGGCACGGATTTCTCGCGGGAAAGACGGCGACCTGCTTCCCGGGATGTGAGAGCGAGTTTCACGGAGGTACTTATACCACGCAGGGAGTGGTGACAGACGGCAATATCACGACTGCCCGCGGACTGGGATTTGCGATCGATCTGGGGCTGGAACTGGTGCGGCTGCTGGTGAGTGAAGATTCTGCAAAAGAAACAAAAAAACGCATTCAATATGATTAGTTTTTGCTCATATTTTTCAAAAAAAAACTTTACGCGCTTTATAAAGTATGCTATACTAAAGCTGGGATATAGAAAACTACAAATCAGGAGGAAAAACCAATGGCAAAGAAGTGGGTATATTTATTCACCGAAGGCGATGCTGGTATGAGAAATCTTCTCGGCGGCAAAGGCGCCAACCTTGCGGAGATGACGAACATCGGTCTTCCGGTTCCGCAGGGCTTTACCATCACCACAGAGGCCTGCATTCAGTATTATGAGGATGGCCGCGAGATCAATGATGAGATTCAGGCTCAGATTAATGAGTACATCGTAAAGATGGAGGAGATTACCGGCAAGAAGTTCGGCAGTCTTGAGAATTCGTTGTTGGTGTCGGTGCGTTCCGGAGCGCGCGCGTCCATGCCGGGTATGATGGATACCATCTTAAACCTGGGTCTGAATGAAGACGTTGTCAACGTCATTGCCAGACAGTCCAACAACCCCCGTTGGGCCTGGGATTGTTACCGGAGATTTATTCAGATGTATTCCGATGTTGTTATGGAGGTCGGCAAGAAGTATTTTGAAGCGCTGATCGACAAGATGAAAGAAGAAAAAGGCGTGAAGCAGGATGTGGAACTGACCGCTGACGACCTGAAGGTGCTGGCAAACCAGTTTAAGGCTGAGTATCAGTCCAAGATCGGCTCTCCGTTCCCGGATGATCCGCGAGAGCAGCTGATGGGCGCGATCAAGGCAGTATTTCGTTCCTGGGATAATCCGCGCGCCAATGTATACCGTCGTGACAATGATATCCCGTACTCCTGGGGAACCGCTGTCAACGTACAGTCGATGGCTTTCGGCAATATGGGTGACGACTGCGGTACCGGCGTTGCATTTACCCGCGATCCGGCGACCGGAGCGAAGGGTTTGTTCGGAGAATTCCTGACAAACGCGCAGGGCGAAGATGTTGTGGCAGGTGTGCGTACCCCCATGCACATCACAGAGATGGAAGAAAAATTCCCGGAGGCGTTCGCTCAGTTTAAAGATGTATGCGCGACGCTGGAGACTCATTACAGAGATATGCAGGATATGGAGTTTACGGTTGAGCACGGTAAACTGTATATGCTGCAGACGAGAAATGGTAAGAGAACCGCTCAAGCGGCTTTGAAGATAGCCTGCGATCTGGTTGACGAGGGCATGCGTACGCCGCAGGAGGCGGTGGCGATGATCGATCCGCGTAACCTGGATTCGCTGCTGCATCCGACCTTTGACACGGCGGCATTGAAGGCAGCGACGCCGATCGCCAAGGCTCTGGGCGCGGCACCTGGCGCAGCCTGTGGTAAGATTGTCTTTACCGCTGAGGATGCGGAAAACTGGGCGGCGAGAGGAGAGAAGGTTGTCCTGGTCCGTCTGGAGACTTCGCCGGAAGATATTACCGGTATGAAGGCTTCTCAGGGTATCCTGACCGTCCGCGGCGGCATGACCTCTCATGCGGCGGTAGTTGCCCGCGGTATGGGCGCCTGTTGTGTATCCGGCTGCGGCGACATCGTGATGGATGAAGCAAATAAGAAGTTTACGCTGGCCGGCAAAGAATACCATGAGGGCGATGTGATCTCCTTCGACGGTTCTACCGGTTGTGTCTATGATGGCGCGATTCCTACCGTGGAGGCGACGATCGCCGGTGAATTCGGCCGCATTATGGCCTGGGCGGATGAGTACCGGACTCTGAAGGTCTGTACAAACGCTGACACGCCGACGGATGCGAAGAAAGCGCGCGAGCTGGGTGCGGAGGGTATCGGTCTTTGCCGTACGGAGCATATGTTCTTTGAAGGCGACCGCATCGACGCGTTCCGCGAGATGATCTGCTCGGATACGGTTGAGGAGAGAGAAGTGGCGCTGGAGAAGATCCTTCCGCTGCAGCAGGGTGATTTCGAGCAGCTCTATGAGGCGATGGAAGGCAACCCGGTTACGATCCGTTTCCTGGATCCGCCGTTACATGAATTTGTTCCGACCGAAGAGGCGGATATTGAGAAACTTGCAAAGGCAAAGGGCAAGACCGCAGATGAGATTCGTGCGATCTGCGACGCTCTGCACGAGTTCAACCCGATGATGGGTCACCGCGGCTGTCGTCTGGCTGTTACTTATCCGGAGATCGCGGTGATGCAGACAAAAGCAGTCATCCGCGCGGCGATCAACGTCAAGAATGTTCATCCGGACTGGGATATCGTTCCAGAGATCATGATCCCGCTGATCGGCGATATCAAGGAACTCAAATATTGTAAGAAGACTGTGGTCGCGACCGCGGACGCGGAGATCGCGGCTGCCGGCTCCGATCTGAAGTACCATGTAGGTACGATGATCGAGATCCCGAGAGCGGCGCTGACTGCGGATGAGATCGCGAAGGAAGCAGAGTTCTTCTGCTTTGGTACGAACGATCTGACGCAGATGACTTACGGCTTCTCGCGTGACGACGCCGGCAAGTTCCTGAATGCTTATTATGACGCCAAGATCCTGGAGAACGATCCGTTCGCCAAACTGGATCAGGAGGGCGTCGGCAAGCTGATGGAGATGGCAGTGAAACTGGGCAAATCTGTCCGTTCGGATCTGCATGTGGGCATCTGCGGCGAGCATGGAGGAGATCCGTCGTCCGTAGAGTTCTGCCATAAACTCGGACTGGATTATGTATCCTGTTCTCCGTTCCGTGTACCGATCGCCAGACTGGCGGCGGCGCAGGCAGCGATTGCGGGTAAGTAGAAGTTTTTCCCGTCTGGATGGTCATTCATTGAAAAACAGGTTGTCCGCCGGCTGATCGGAAGACAAACAGACGTTATATTCGGAAAAAAAGAATACATAAGAAATAAGAGCGTGTATCGTCCTGATCTTTTGGACAGATACACGCTCTTTTTATCTTACAGGAAATCCGTTCTGTAAGATAAAAAGTCTCCGACGGATCGCACTGCGGCGGAATGGGAGATGTCGCTAAAGCAATCCTGCTTTGCAGGATTCTTTTTCACCGTTACAGGTTACATGTCAGTTGGCTGACATGTGACCTGTAAGGAAATCTCTTTATAAGACAGTTTCTGCGTACATAAATTATTTGCGCCAGGACGGATGTCATGTTATACTGATAAGGAAAGAAATGGGGTCGTGAAAATGCGGCAGTATGGCGGGAACAGCGGGAATCGGGAGATCATTGCTGCAAAATATGAAAAGTTTCCGCCGGAAGGGAGTAATGATGAGCATGGGATGGTACAAAAGAAAACTGGCAGTATTTCTGACAGCCGTTATGGTGCTGGAACCGGTTATCCAGGTGCTTCCGGCTATGGCGTCCGGGCAGACGGTGATGGAGATTGCGGAGTTTGAGGAACTGGATGAGAGTGTGATGGTTCAGACGGTCCCTTATGGGACGGCGTATGAGGATCTGGACCTTCCGGGATATCTGAGCGCCCAGGTGTGCGAAGTGACGGTGGATGAGGACGAAGACGAGGAGGCGGCTTCCGTTTCGGATGCTACATCCTCCAACGTGTTATCCTCTGCTGCGACTTTGTCTGACGCACCCGGGAAAGAGACGTCCGAAGAGGAAGACGGATATCGTATGATTCCGGTTTCCTGGGAGCTGAACTCAGGTCCCGGAGGCTTGTCGGATTACGATGGAGAGACAGCGGGGACCTATGTTTTCGATGCGGTGCTGGCTGCGGACGGATATCGGCTCGGCGAGGCGATCCTGCCGTTTATTGAGGTGGAAGTCCTGGAAGAGGAGCCTTTGGAAGCGTTCGAGATCACCGATACGGTCGAGATGGTTCTGGCCGATCTGTGGGACTTTTCGTCAAATCAGGAGATGCTGAACGCTTATGTGGAGCAGATCCTCTATGGAGAGGCCGGGATTTCCCTGATGGCGGATTACGGCGAGGATGTGCTGTCAGGCAACGAGTACGCGCTGTATTCGATTCTGAAAACCGCGGTAAAACAAATCGCGGCGCTGGAGAGGACGAGTACTCAGATTGAGTTGTCAGACACGGATGTTTGCTGGAGCTGGACATGGGACGAACTGGGTGTTTCCTATAGCGACGGGTGGGAAATCATTCAACCGGCAGTAGACACAGCATATGCAGAGACAGAGTTTGACCGATCCAAGGTCTGGCGATATGTCATCCGGGACTGCCCATATGATATGTATTGGGTAGATGTGACCGCCAAGACCAGATTCACATTCTCGTATTCTTTGAATACGGAGGGAGCGACTTACCGGATCGCACAGGTCAGGATTCCTGTCTCAGAAGATTATGCGGCAGGGACGTATGAGATTGATGGGACAGAGGTGACGCGCGCAAAGGCGGCGGCGGAGAATGCATGGGAGGTTGTGACAAAATATTCCGGTTTGTCCGACCGTGAGAAGCTGGTTGCGTTCCGGGATGAGATCTGTGCGTTGACTTCTTATAATCATGAGGCTGCGGATGATGATACGACTCCTTACGGAGATCCGTGGCAGCTGATCAATGTATTTGACGGAGACGAGACTACGACGGTTGTCTGCGAAGGTTATGCCAAAGCGTTCCAGTATCTGTGCGATCTGAGTGGATTCGACGACTGCTATACCGTCACGGGGACGATGAGCGGAGCGACCGGAGCAGGCGAACATATGTGGAATGTTGTTCACCTGGATGATGTCGTATACATGGTGGATGTGACAAATAGTGATGAGGGTACGATCGGCGCGGATGGCGGTTTGTTCCTCGTGAATGCAGCTGATACCATCGAAGATACAAACAGCAGTTCCGGTTATCAGTTCCTGGTGCACAACACGGTCGTTACTTATACTTACGATGACAATACGATTGCGCTCTATCCGGTGGCCATCCGGACATTAACGGGGCAGATGTATAGCCTGGATGATGCGGAGGTGACGGTATCGGGGACCTATACCTATGACGGAAGCGCCCAGACGCCGTCTGCGGGGGATATCACGGTGAGCCTGAATGGGGATACCGTTTCTTCGTCAAACTATACGGTCAGTGTCTCCAATAACACGAATGCCGGGACGGCGACCGTGACGGTGACCGGAATCGGGAGTTACGGCGGCAGCGCGACGGGGAGCTTTACGATCGCGCCGAAGACCGTGGACAACCCGATCATCACGCTGTCGCAGGATACGTATGAATATGATGGAACCGCAAAGGAGCCGATTGTCACGGTGACGGATGGCGAGACGGAGATTCCTTCGGATGAGTATACGGTAAGCTATGCGGATAACGTGGAGGTGGGAACGGCGAC
>JAJQAC010000064.1:90056-99519 GCA_021204025.1 Clostridiales bacterium
CGTGGAGAAGGGAACGGCGACCGTGACAATCACCGATGTTGCCGGCGGCAATTATGCGGTGAGCGGAAGCACAACGTTTACGATCACAGGGATCAGCCTGGAGGATGCGGAGGTGACGGTATCGGGGACCTATATGTATAACGGAAGCGCCCAGACGCCGTCTGCGGGTGATATCACGGTGAGCCTGAATGGGGAGACTGTTTCTTTCTTGAACTATATGGTCATGCTTTCCGATAACACGAAAGCCGGGACGGCGACTGTGACGGTGACCGGAACCGGAAGTTACGGCGGCAGCGCGACAGGGAGCTTCACAATTGCGCCGAAGGAACTGACGGTGACCGGAGCGGAAGCCGCTAGCCGGGAGTATGACGGCACGGATGTGGTGACAGTGACGGGAGTGACGCTGGAGAGCGTGATCGATGGGGATGACGTCAGTGCGGACGTGACAAATCTGACCGGTACGGTGGATAGCGCAGATGCCGGAGAGTATGACCAGGTGACCTTTGCCGAGGATCTGTCACTTACCGGAACAGCAGCGGGTAATTATACGCTGACGCAGCCGACCTCGGCGGTGAGTACAGATGTGACGATCGCGCCGAAGATCGTGGACAGCCCGACGATCACGCTGTCGCAGGATACGTATGAATATGATGGAACTGCAAAGGAGCCGATTGTCACGGTGACGGATGGCGAGACGGAGATTTCTTCGGATGAGTATACGGTAAGCTATGCGGATAACGTGGAGGTGGGAACGGCGACGGTAACGCTCACAGACGTTAGCGGTGGCAATTACACGGTGAGCGGAAGCGCGACCTTTACCATCACGGGGATCAGCCTGGAGGATGCGGAGGTGACGGTATCGGGAACCTATACGTTTGACGGAGGTGCCCGGACGCCGATCCGGGATGATATCGAGGTAACTCTGAACGGGGATACCGTTTCTTCCTCGAACTATACGGTCAGTGTTTCCAATAACATAAATGCCGGGACGGCGACTGTGACGGTGACCGGAACCGGAAATTACAGGGGCAGCGCGACGGGGACCTTTACGATCGCGCCGGTAGAAGTGAGGGTGACCGGAGCGGAAGCAACAGACCGGGAATATGATGGCACAAATGTAGTGAACGTGACGAAAGTGAACCTGAGCGAAACTTTGGGTTATCAAATTCAGGTGGACGTGACAGACCTGACTGGTACCGTGGACAGTGCGGACGCAGGAGCGTATACGAGTGTGACTCTTCCGCAGACGTTGTCACTCACAGGGGATCCTGTTAATGTCGGTAATTTCCGATTGATACAGCCGACGGGTGCGGTGAGCGCGGATGTGACGATCTCGGCAAAGACCGTGGACAGCCCGACCATCATGCTGTCGCAGGATACGTATGAATATGATGGAACCGCAAAGGAACCAGGCGTCACGGTGACAGATGGCGAGATGATGATTCCTTCGGGTGAGTATACGGTAAGCTACGCGGATAACGTGGAGAAGGGAACGGCGACCGTGACAATCACCGATGTTGCGGGCGGCAATTATACGGTGAGCGGAAGCACAACCTTTACGATCACGGGGATCAGCCTGGAGGATGCGGTGGTAACGGTATCGGGGACCTATATGTATAACGGAAGCGCCCAGACGCCGTCCGCGGATAATATCACGGTGAACCTGAATGGGGCGACCGTTTCTTCGTCGAACTATACGGTCAGTGTTTCCAATAATACGAATGCCGGGACGGCAACCGTGACGGTGACCGGAACGGGAAGCTACGGCGGCAGCGCGACAGGGAGCTTCACGATCGCGCCGAAGGAACTGACTGTGACCGGAGCGGAAGCCGCGAGCCGGGAGTATGATGGCACGAACGTGGTAACAGTGACGGGAGTGACGCTGGAGGGCGTGGCCAATAGTGATAGGGACAGTGACGCAGTTCAGGTGGATGTGACAGACCTGACGGGTACGGTAGAGAGCGCAAACTCGGGAAGCTATACGAGTGTGACTCTTGCAGGGACACTTTCCCTCACCGGATCGGCTGCAGGCAATTACACGCTGACACAGCCGACCTCGGCGGTGAGTACAGATGTGACGATCTCGCCGAAGATCGTGGACAGCCCGACGATCACGCTGTCGCAGGATACGTATGAATATGATGGAACCGCAAAGGAGCCGGGTGTCACGGTGACGGATGGCGAGACGGAGATTCCTTCAGGTGAGTATACGGTAAGCTATGCGGATAACGTGGATGAGGGAACCGCGACAGTGACAGTCACTGACATTGACGGTGGAAATTATACGGTGAATGGAACAACGGAGTTTACCATTTTGGCGAAAGAAACAGAGGAAGAGAAGGATTCAGGAGGAAGCGGAAGCGAGTCAGGTGAAGAAACCTCTGATGGAGACGAATCGGACGAAGGCAATTCAGAAGAAATCGAGCCGGGTGAAGAAAGTTCAGACGGAGGCGATTCCGGTGAAGGCAGTTCGGGTGCAACGACCCCGGATAACAACAGTACCACGACCAATCGTTCTGTCTCAGATGGCGATGACGACGACAGTACCGTCGGCGGAAACTTGTCATCTTCTGACAGCGGCCGGTGGATAATGGAAGAGAAGGGCTGGTGGTATTCTGAGGACAACGGCAGTTATCCGAAAGGAGAATGGAGGCAGCTTGGCTGGCTCGGAGAGCTCAACTGGTATTATTTCGATGCGGAGGGCTGGATGGTTACCGGTTGGTTTGACTGGAACGGGAAGCGCTATTATCTGCATCCGGCTTCCGATGGTACACAGGATCATATGTACACCGGGTGGAAACTGATTGATGGTGCGTGGTATTACTTTGATGAGAGCGGCGCTCTTCTGATCAACGGGACGACTCCGGATGGGAGCCGAACCGATGAAAACGGCGCAAGAGTAGGATAAAACCCGAGTTTGCCATTTGGAGAGATGGAAAGAGGAGTCGAATACGACTCCTCTTCCTTCTTGTGCGCCCGGCGGGCGCACAAGCAAACCAGCAGGCCCTCTTTGGGGCTACGCCGGGGTATTGATTGTATACAGCTTCATGTGCGAAAATACAGGATTGTACAGATGTGCGGTCACTGATATAATCGAAGAAAACAGGATACAGAGAAAGGAGGCGGTTCGCCGATGAAACGGGGCCATTCCGGCTGGAGAGTGTGAAATGGTAAAATAAATAGTTATTCACTTGTGCAAACAGCATCATAATAGGAGATTATTTCCCGTAAAGAACAGTTACATTGGAATGTAACTGCAATACCGATGTAGGAACCAAGGGGGTTACTTTCCCGTTTAATGCCTGTTGTAAGATTTCCTGCTTGTCGATTCCAAAAGCGATAAGTAGAATCTTCCGTGCTTTCATAATCGTGCCGATGCCCATAGTAAGTGCTTTGGTTGGAACCTGGTCGATGGAAGGGAAAAATCTTGCGTTTGCATGAATTGTTGATGCAGCCAAATCTACGCAATGTGTCTTTATCGGGAAGTGGTCACAGGGTTCATTGAAACCAATATGGCCGTCATGCCCAATGCCCAGAAGCTGAAAATCAATACCGCCGGCGTTATGGATGGACTGTTCGTACCGAAGACATTCTGCGTCCAGATTAGGAGCAGAGGCGTCGGGAATATGGGTATTTTCGCTTGAAATGTTGATTTTCGCAAAGAGGTTCTGTTTCATATAAAAATGGTAGCTTTGTTCATTGTCATAATTGATACCACAGTATTCATCTAAATTAAAAGTAATAACGTGGGAAAAATCCAGATTGCCGTGCTGGTATAGAGAAACAAGTTCCTTGTAAGTACCCAAAGGGGAAGATCCTGTAGCCAGGCCAAGGACGCAGTCTGGTTTACTACGAATCTGCTCAGCAACCAGGGATGCTGCGTATCGGTTCAATTGTCCCTGGTTATGAAATTCCGTGATTTGCATTTCAGAAAACCTCCTTCCATATTGCAGAGGAATTTTCAGTGGATTATGCCGCAAGAGTTCAGAGCCTGCTTTCTTACTTAAAAAGGCATAAGAAAAAGATGATTGCTGACATTTCCCCGACTGGCATGAAGTCGGCTGGATATCATACGCTTGCGGAGTTTGTCAGATGTTCCGGAATTGATGCCATCCGGTGTGATTATGGCTTTACGTAAGACTGGGAATCAACGCATCAACAATGGATGAAGGGCAGGTGAAAAGCCTGAAAGAAACCGGTGCGCGCCTGATTGCTATCCATAATTTTTATCCCCGTCCGGAGACTGGACTGGATGGAGAGTTCCTGTTAAGAAAAAACCGATGGTTTCATCAGGCGGGAATCCCGACAGCAGCTTTTATTTCAGGCGATCAGAACCGGCGCGGTCCATTACAGGAAGGGCTTCCTACCCTGGAGAAACATAGGAATATCCAGAGTTACCTTCAATATCTGGAACTCCGGATAAAATTTGAAACAGATCTGGTGCTTTCCGGTGATCCTGGTGTATCAGAAAAACAGAGGGAACTGATTGCAGCGTATGAGGAAAACAATATAATTTGTATTCCGGCACGCCTGGAAGAAAAATATCGCGATTTATACGGGAGGACATGGACGGTCCGTATCGATAGTCCGTCGCAGATAGCTAGGCTTGTGGAGAGCAGGAAGTACGCTTTACCAGGAACGAAAATCACTGCTGATCATTGCGTGGAAAGGCCTGTGGGGAGCATTACGATGGATAATGAAAAATACCTCCGTTACTCCGGGGAAATCCAGATTATCCGAAAAAATCTGCCGGCCTGCGAACGGGTCAATGTGATTGGGAAAATAGAGCCAGCGTATACTGGATTAACAGAGCTGCTGGATGGCGGAAGAAAAATTAAGTTTATTGACATAGGAGAAGACGGGTATGTTTAATCCTTTCAGAAAAAAGAAACAAAATGGGGAAAATAACGGGGGACTTCGTGAATCTGGGTTTTTCGGAGCATTTCCTGAAAACGAAGAACTGATCGGCGCGCCGATTCAGGGAAAAGCGGTTCCGAGCAGTGCGGTAAATGACCCGGTGTTCAGCAAAGAAATGCTTGGGAAAGGTATGGCGATTCAGCCGACTGACGGGCGGGTTTATTCGCCGGTACACGGACAGGTAACCGTCATGGTTGACTCTATGCATGCGCTCAGTATCCGTTCTGACGAAGGGATTGAACTCTTGATCCATATTGGACTGGACACGGTGAATCTGCAGGGAAAATATTTTACCAGACATGTCTCGGAAGGAGACCGGGTGGACAGGGGACAATTGTTGTTAGAATTTGATCTGGCAAGCCTTACAAACGAAGGTTATGATATGGTCTGCCCTGTGATTATATGTAATTCAAAAGATTACCAGAACGTTATTCGTTTTACAGGAAACAAAGTTAAGATAGGAGACCCTATTTTCAAAATAGAGAAGTAAACATTTGATTGCGATGGAGACAGTAAGATATTTTGAGCAACGCTATGCAGCTGTAAAAACAAAAGTCTGGTATGGTGAAAATCATCAAAGATAGATCTTTTAATCAGATCAATGTTTGTATCCCACCCCTTTGTTGGGGTCGGCTAAGCGCCAGCCCTGTTTTTATCTTATAGGAAAGTTCATCCTATAAGATAAAAAGTCCTCCGGGCGGGGCGCTGAGCGCCAGTGGCGCTCGTTTAGCGCCGACCGAAACGGAGTGTAGATTCGCACTGCGGCGGAATGGAAAGTGTCGCTAAAGCGACCCGCCGCAGGCGGAGAATCCTGCTTTGCAGGATTCTTTTTCATTTGTTCCTAGAATATTTCCCTGATTTTTTCTCCGATATTCCGATAGTATGAAAGCATGCCGTGCCTTGATTTTCCTCATGAAATCAAGTATGATATAATATCATTTGATGGATCACAAGGAGGTGCTGGTGCTATATGGACAACCGGATCCTGCAAAAACCACTGAACGCATTATCGACAACCGAGTCCCATGAAATCGTCCGTAATCTGATTGCCCGTATGCGGATCGAACAAAAGAAAAACGACCGGAGCGGAATTTACGCAAAAACACAGCGAGAAATGGCATATAACTCGAACAAGATTGAAGGGAGTACTTTAACGCCTGAGCAGACCGCATCCCTGTTTAATACCGGGACGCTCCGTTCGGATGGGGATGCTGTATACCGTGCGAAAGATATTGAGGAAATGACCGGCCATTTTTCCATGTTTAATCATATGCTATCGACATGGGAGGAACCCTTAAGCGAAAAGCTGATCAAAGAATATCATTATGACCTGAAGGCAGGGGTGTTTGAGGATATGGCAAACGGCTATCCGGTCGGTGAATATAAAAACCGTGCGAATATTGTCGGGAATATTACAACAGCGCTACCCAACCAGGTGCCGACATTTATGGCGGAATTGCTTATGGAATATCATAGAAAGCAGGACAAAACCCTTGGCGACCTGGCAAGGTTTCATGCCGCCTTCGAGAAGATTCATCCTTTCCAGGATGGCAACGGCCGCACAGGCCGGATGATCCTGTTTAAAGAGTGTCTGGCAAATGGAATCATCCCGGTGATTATCCGAGATTCAGAAAAAGAAGAATATTACCACGCTTTGAATGAAGCGGAGACAAAGGGAGACGATCAGGCAATTACAATATTCTTTGCGAAAGAACAGGAAAACTACTTCCAGATCGTCCAAAAATTTCTTTACGATTACAGCCAGGAGAAGGAAGCTCCGTTATCGGATCAAAATCTGGCATCCTTCCTCAATTTCAGCGTGTCGGGTATGTTGGAACGGGAAAAAGGAAGTGAGAAAGAAGAATACGAACATTGATTTGATGATACATGGAGGAATCGTTTCGATTGACGGTTCTTCCGTGACAGGATACAATAAGAATCAGATTCCTTGGAGGTATCATCTATGGAGAATGAAACCAAGAAAGATCCTGTGGAACAGTTAAGAGAGATTTTTGCCGGAAAAGGAGTGGGAATCTTCCGTTGCGGCGATCCGGAACGCGGATACGCTGATCGTGGCAGGCACAAGCCTGCAGGTAAACCCGGCAGCATCCCTCATCCGGTATTTTGCCGGGAAGCATTTTGTGATCATCAACCGGGATGCCACGCCGAGCGATTCCTGGGCGGACCTGGTGATCCACGACAGTGTGGGGAAAGTACTGGGGCAGGCAGTCTTACAGTAGGGAGAGTATAGGAGAGAAGCAATGAACAGGAAAAAAATATAATCAGGCTGTTGATAGAGCGGGATATCAAAAACGGTATGTGGCGGCGCAATTAGGGCTAACTCCCGCAGGATTGATTTCAAAGATCTCCGGACGCACAAAGTTTAAGGAACCAGAATCGACAAATACAACCACGTCACCGGCGAGAAAGAGAAGATTCCGCTCTCGAAGCGTGATAAGCTGATCGGCGGGCATAAAGTCCAGCGGGATCTCTACACGGCATTCCTGATCCGCCATTCGGTCAAGTTACTGTCCCCCGTGGGCTCCCTTCCAGGAAACCAAGCAAGTAGCCAATTTGGTGAACGCAGCCATGAAATGCTCGTTCCCGGCATGGTGGCTGAGGATACAGTGCCATATATGGGAAAAATAAATCTTTATAGAAGGTGATAGATAAAGGGAGGTACACACCCATGCAGACATTAAATCAGGACATCAAAGACCGGCATTTCCGTCCCGCCTACCTTTTATACGGCGAGGAATCATTTTTAAAAAACAGCTATAAAAACCGTCTGAAGGAAGCGATCACCGGCGGCGACACCATGAATTTTGCTTCTTTTGCAGGGAAGAATCCGGATATTGACGAAGTGATCCGTCTGGCGGATACGATGCCCTTTTTCGCGGAGCGGCGGCTGATCCTGCTGGAGGACAGCGGCCTTTTTAAGAGCGGGGGAGAGGCCCTCGTTAAATATCTGCCGCAGATGCCGGATACCGCGTGTCTGCTTTTTGTAGAGTCTGAGGTGGATAAAAGGAACCGGCTGTATAAGAAAATAAAAGAGATCGGTTATGTGGCTGAGATGAACCGCCAGAATGCCGCGCAGCTTGCCCGGTGGGCGGGCGGACTGCTGGCAAAAGAAGGGAAAAAAATAACCGTGAAAGATGTGGAATTCTTTCTCGGTCTGGTCGGTGACGATATGGAAAATATCCGCATGGAGCTGGAAAAGCTGATCAGCTACACCGGGAGTCGTGAGGTGGTGACACAGGAAGATATCCGCACCATCTGCTCCGAACACATTACCGGCAAGATCTTTGAGATGATTGCCGCGATTGCCAACGGACAGACGAGACGCGCGATGGACCTGTACGAAGATCTGCTGTCCTTAAAAGAACCACCCATGAGGATCCTTTTTCTGATCGCGAGGCAGTTTAATCAGATCCTGCAGGTAAAAGAACTGGCGGCCCAGAATATGGACCGCGGGACAATCGCATCCAGGCTGAAGATTCAGCCTTTTATTGTCGGGCGTGCTCTGCCGCAGGCGAAGCGTTTTACCAGGGAAGAAATTCTTTCCTATGTAGAATGGTGTGTGGATATGGAAGAAGCGGTAAAAAGCGGACGCCTGGAAGACCGGCTTGCAGTGGAGCTTTTAATTACAGGAAATCCAAAATCCGCTGGACAGTGACAGATATCAGTAACTGCAGGATTTTAAAATATCAGAATCAGCTGTCGGCGGTACAGAGGAACCGGATCAGTTCTTCGGATGTTCGATATCAGCCTGATCGATCACCTCGGCAGCTTTTAAAGTCTGAGTCACGATGTAACGATAGTCATCGGAGAGCGCTGCGTGCGGATCAAGCTCCCACGGCTGATTGTTAAGGAGGGCAATGGAAAGCTGGTAGAGATAATATTCCCCGTCTTCGGTATGTTCGATCGCGAGAGAGTCGCCTTTGGCGGTCATCTCGCCGGTATTCCGCTCTCTGCCGAGACTCATGTCGGTCAGTGTTTCCAGCATAATGACAAAATGCTCCTCGTCCCATGCGGACATATAGATGCATTTACAGAGCCCTTTGGTAAAAAAAGGAAAGCCGCCGTAACAGTCCAACAATTCTTTAAAACGTGTGCGGTGACCTGAGTTTTCAAACAGCTTCGCTTCATCGAGCGCTGCGATATATTCTTCTTTCCAGTTCATAGCCATCTTCTATCCTCCCCTGAGCCTTATGAATACATATACCATAGATGACAAATGACAAAATCTGTCGGTTGTCTATATCATATTTTATTCTCTGGAATAAAAAAAGTCAACGGTATAAAAGAGACTATACATGTGCATAATGAAGAAAAAGTTACATTTCGCCCCTTGTCATGCACTGTGTAGCGTGATCAGGCAGGGTACGCAACGGGGCACAGGAAAAATGAAAAGGATCAGAAAGGGATGTGTACGCGGATGAACACTTCAGAAACGGAGAACCGCTCGTTTTCGCCCAGGCGCAGGACAGAACGGGTCTTCGACAGTTGAATTGAATTCAAATCCTCTCAAAGCCTTGATTCAGGC
>JAJQAC010000003.1 GCA_021204025.1 Clostridiales bacterium
TGTGAAGAAACTGGACGAAGAAGTAAAAATGGCAAAACAAAACCGCGAATGGAGGCGAGAGTATATGACGTTGGTGATGCGAGACAGGGAAAACATTGAAAAAGGAATCGAACAAGGGATCGAACAGGGAATCGCAAAGCGCGATCGGATGCTGATTTTTAAATGGTCTGCGGATGGCCGTACCATATCAGAAATAGCGGGTCTTCTGGATATCCCGGAGGAACAGGTTCGAAGAGTTCAGTCAGAGCAACAGAAATCCAACAAACCTGATTTGCCTGCATATCCATCAGTCGGGTGATCCGGCTCCGGGTCAGGCGATAGGCGCTGTAACTGTATCCTACGCCGGCGGCTGCCGGGAAAAAGAGAGATCCGTGATAGGCTCCGGATACGCGCTGGACGAGTACCGCCATCTGTTCATCTTTATCTTCCAGACCGCGCATTTTCCGGTATTCCAGTGCAGATATGTCCATGGTGCTGGCATATACCGTGCGGACCGCGTTTTCAAAAGCCTCCAGCCGTTCCTCCGGCGAACCCTGATTGACACAGAAGACGGATTCATATTTGCCGGCAAAGGCGTTGCCGAAGCCGTCCTCCAGAAAACTGGAAGAGCGCAGGATGATCGGACTCTGTCCGTAATATTCGAGGATCGAGCGGAACTGATCTTTGATTTTTGACGGAAATTCTCCGGATAAAAGCGCTTTTTTCAGGTCTTCTGCTTTGGAAAAGTAGCCTGCAGGCGTCCGCTGCGCGATGCGGGTATTCCAGCAGTTATTCGCCACGATATAGGTATAAAACACATCGGAACCGATGTAAAATGAGTCATGAAGTTCCTGATAGATTTTGTATTCTGCCAGATCAGTGGCAGCGATTTTGCGCACCAGCAGCATACCGCAGGCTTTCCCGCCGATGGAACCGCTTCCCACCATACGGTCGCGGAGATTGAAATAATCTTTTGGCCGGAAATATTTTTTAATCATCTCCTGGAGCCGTTTGTCTTTCGTCATCGTACTTTCCAGAATCTGCTGTTCCGTCCGGGCGCTGAAATTACCCTGGCTGTATTCCAGCCTGGCTTTGGCAAAAAAGCGATCATGGCTGTCATAATTGAGATCCAGAGTTTCCGTATCCTCATTTTCCAGCATTTGATAATACCGGCTCAGCGATACGCCGTCCTGCAGGATCTCAAAGTCTCCCGTATTCTCATTGTAAGAGTAAGGGAGAAACATTTTTGACGAATATCGGTTCCATACTTTCAGCGGGTGGAGATAACGCCGCTCTCCGATGTGGACATCGAGGAGAAGCTGGGTCGTATCGCGGATACGGGCCACGGTATCATAAGAATGCTTCCCACGCAGCAGCGGAAAATACGCCACAGTATCAAGGATAAGCAGATAAGGACAGGTTACACGGAAAAAATTCCCCATCATCAGATCCGTATACCAGGCCGACTGGAGAGGCAAGAACGCATACCGCTTTGTCAATGCCGTCTCCGATTTGGCTACCCACGCGAAGCCGATCCGGGAACGTTCCAATTACAGGGAAAGCCTGTTTGGGAGTACCGTAGATGGGAACGCGATGATTGACCGGGCGTATGCGATGGTGAAAGCAGCATAGAGAAAATATAGTATACGGCAAAGGATTTTCTGTTATACTAAAATCAGTAAGATATGAGGAAACTATGGAGAGGATGTGAATATTATGTTCGATGATGAAATTATTGCAATCAAAGATAAGATTTGCTCTACGGTATTTCCTAAGCAGGTATATTTGTTTGGCTCTTTTGCAAGAGGCAGTTATACCGATGACAGTGACTATGATTTTTATGTGGTTGTGCCGGATGACGCCGGAGATAAGATCGAATTATCACAGAGGGCATATAAATCGCTTAGAGGGATTCGAAAAAGACCGGTGGATATCGTAGTCGGCTATGAAACGTCATTTAATGACAGGGCTCAAAATAATACGTTGGAAAGGGTTGTAAAACAGGAGGGAATCTTACTTTATGGGGAATCGTGAGATTGTGCAGGAATGGCTGACTTTTGCGCGAATGGATTTTCTTGCAGCGAAGCATTTATATGACAGTATGTATCCCAAACCACTGGAAATCATATGTTATCATTGCCAGCAGTCTATAGAAAAATTATTAAAGGGCGCTTTGATTTCCAATGGTGTTATGATAAAAAAGACACATGATCTTGGGCTGCTTGCAGAGATGCTGCAGGAATATGTGGAAGTACCGATCGAATATCTTGAAATGTGTGATGAACTTACACCGTATGGAGTAAAAATCCGATATCCGCAGGAACTGACTATAGAGGAGTACCATGTAAAAAAAGCGTTGGCGGAGACGGAGAAATTGTATGCGTGGCTTACAGAATTGCTGGAAGGTATTCCTGATGAACAGCAGGAAAAGGATGATAGCGTTAATGGAAGGTGATGATGTATTTATGCTATTGAAAGGGATCATACATGGAAATACGGATATTATCGAAGATGAGGATATGCACGAATATGATGGGACAGAAGTTATCGCTACTTTTCTGAATGTTCCGCCCGGAAAGAAGCAACCAGTTGTTGATTGGGATAGCTATGTTATGCCGAGTACACGAGGGGAACATGTCGATGAATATATGAAAGCGATGAGGGAAAATGATCGACTATAAGAACGTGTTATCGATACTGCGCCATTCATCTACTTTATCGAAAAGGATGTTAATAACCCCTCAGTATTTTAATTTAATAAGTAGTAATCAGAAGACAGAGCGAGAGTGATTTCGCCCTGTCTTTTTTGATGACTGTGTGGTGTCATTATTTTTATATCTCTGCCCTGTGCTGACTGATGTATTCTTCCAGGCTTTCTCTGGGGATCTTCTATATTCTCCCGATGCGGCAGCCTTGCATTATGCCAGGCTGCAATTGAGCGAACAGAGTAAAATGCTCGCATTCTCTGTTTACTATTATAAGGCGAAGAAATGCGGTTGTCACTCCGCGGTATTATTAAGCGCTTACGTTTTATCAGAATGTAAGAAAGCGGGTTATAAAGATTTATCTTAAAAGTCCTTCCTGTTAGTGAGAAAAGATATAGGCATAGCGTTTGGCGCTATGCCCTGTTGTTTATGAGGTCAGATTTGCTTTATCCAGAATATACATTTCCACACTTCGCTTTGGGATTTTCCATATCCGGCCAATTCGGAATGCTTTGAGTTCTCCTGCTTCCATTAACTCGTATACGCGGTTTTTGCCGATGTCGAGAGCTTCCGCAACGTCGAACACAGTCATGATATCCCGATAGTCATTTAACATAATTTGTTGCCTCCTGTCCATTTTTTATTTAAATGTTATAGCACCTGTAACTTCTGGATAAAAAATAAATGGACAGCGCTGCGCGGTTCACCTCAGAAAGGAGAAAAGGTTTTGTACAGGACAAAAAAATCCAAAGAGAAGCTCAAAAAGATCTTTAGGATTGGTGATGAAAAGGATCGGCGTGATGGCTTCCGCTGTATTCCTTATATCAGCTCGCCGATGTCAGCTCTGAATCCGGATGATTGGCTGTGTTTATTCCGGAATTACCTGAGTTTTGCAGAGGTTACAGGTGGTATCTGTTGCCGGCTGGATTATGGGGAAGATACGAAAAAAGATGGTGTCAGCTACGACAGCGCCACGAAAACGGTTGCAACTGGTGCTTCCCCGGTAACTTTACCTGATATTGCAAATTTAATTGCGATTGATCCGATTCCTTTTCTGTTGGATGAAGATGAGGTTGAGGATATGGAATATTTTTGCCAGGATGAAAAGGCACCATCCCTGCCGGGGCAGAGCAGTAAAGCTGCTGTCAGGATGCTTGTCTGCGTACATACACAAGAATTTGAAACTATCATCGATCGATTGATTTCAGAGACCGATGTTTTCGGATATGAAACGCCGGAAGAATATCGGCGGGATGTGTGCCAGATGACAGAGGATAGGTGCTGGGATTACCTGGATGATTTATTGGAAAGGATGGGTGATGAATCTGCCGAGGATTTTGATGTCATCCGGGAAATCCTTGCGGCATTAAATCCACTGGTTAGTGATCTGATCAAGTATAAGTTCAGCAGGCGTTTATATGAGGCTTTCCGCGCAAAGGAGCATGGTATGGCTCGTTCGGAACATTCATAAAAGATGGAACCTAAAAAATAAAGCCCGTCATTGTAATTTGGATTTCCATCCGATATAATAAGGGTAGAAGACGGGCTTCTGATGATGGAATCGGGAGGTGGCAGCAGGCAATGGATATCAAATTGGAACCGGTCAAAGACTGGGAAGAACTGGGTTTATCCAATGATTTCCTGTTTGGGAAAATCATGAGTAAGCCGGAGTTATGTAAACAAATGCTGGAGACAATCCTTGATATTGAAATGGAGAGGCTTGAATATCCGGAAGCACAGAAGAGTATCATTGAGGAAAAGGACGCCAGGAGCGTAAGACTTGATATTTATGTGCGCGATGGCAAAGAAACTGTACATAATGTTGAGATCCAGACGGTTGATAAAAAAGAACTTCCAAAAAGAAGCCGATATTACAGTAGTATGCTGGACATCCAGGAACTGAATAGGGGAGAGTATTACAAAAATCTGAAACAGAGCTATGTGATCTTCATCTGTACCTTTGATGCGTTCCATGAGGGCAGGCATCGCTACACGTTCGAGAATCTCTGCAGGGAGAACCACGACTTAGCTCTTGGAGATGGAACGACCAAAATCTTCCTGAATACAGAGGGAATTATGGATGATATCAGCGGCGATTTGAAAGCGTTTCTGGATTATATCGGAGGAAGGAAATCCGATAATACTTTTGTAAAGAAACTGGACGAAGAGGTAAAAATGGCAAAGCAAAACCGAGAGTGGAGGCGAGAATATATGACGTTGATGATGCGAGATAGAGAAAATGTTGAAAAAGGAATCGAACAGGGAAAACTTGATTCATTAAGATCCCTTATAGACAGTACAGGATGGACAATAGTACAGGCAATGGATGCATTGAAATTTTCAGCGGAAGATAAGGAAAAATATACAAAAGCATTAAAAATTAATGATTGATGTAACCGGGAGTTCAGTCATAGCAACAGTAAATGTTTTGTAAAATAAGATGTTTTGAATTATATACCATATCCTTGAAGAAGCAACAGCAATCAAATTCAAGGAGGTAATGATAATGTCAGCCAATGTAGAAACGATGTTTTACACAAGGACGAAACCCTGGCATGGTCTGGGTACCGAGGTGCAGGAAGCGCCGGATTCACGCCATGCGCTGGAGTTGGCTGGGCTTAACTGGAAAGTGGTCCAGAAGGAAGTCCAGACCGTGGATGGCCTGCCGGTTTCCGGCTTCCGTGCGAATGTCAGGGAGACGGATAATCGGGTGTTGGGGATTGTCACGGACCGCTACAAAGTGGTTCAGAATGAAGATGCCTTTGCCTTTACAGGTGAACTGTTGGGCAGGGGCATTACTTTTGAGACGGCAGGTTCTTTACAGGGTGGGCGGCGGACAT
>JAJQAC010000037.1 GCA_021204025.1 Clostridiales bacterium
GTTGACTGTGTCGGAATGCAGCCATCTGTGGAGCCAGCCCGTGGGTTATGCGGTTACCACAAGCCGACTAGGTTCCTTAGAATCGAATGAAAACGCTTGACTGAGAGCTTTGCAATAGCAAGGCTCTTTCTTTTTTTCAGATCGGAGGTATCGTATAGATGAGATACTGCATAGAGCTGGGTAGGGCATTTAAGGAGAATGAATCATGAAGAAGGTACTTTTCTGGAGTTTCAGTGCTGACGACTGGCCGGTATGTCAGAAGATCCTGAACGGTTTCTTTGCGGACAGTGAGGTAGAAGTGACGACAGGGTCTTTTCTCACGCCTCGCCCAAAGGATTTTTCAAACTTTGATCTGGCGATTGTGACTTTCGGACAGTGGTATGAATTTGTAAAAAAACAGCTGCCGCAGGGGACGCCGATTATCGCCATGAAGTATTCGATTATGCGAAAAGAATATGAACGGATTGCCGCTGTCACTAAGGAGGAATGTGTCAGCGTGGTCTCAGACACTGTATTTTTTACGGAGTGCAGTATATCGATGCTGGAGGGTATGGGAATCCGCCAGGATAGGATGAAGCCCTGGTATCCGTCGAAAGGAGAGGGAGAACTTTGCCGCATGATCCTGCTTTTTGAGCAGGCGGGTCTTGCAGAAACGGCGGATCATGAATATATACATTTCTATGGACAGGGAGTATTCAGCATTGAAAGCCTGGTACAGATCGCCGGTATTCTGGGAATGTGGGAACTGTTGGAAACAGATTTTTTTAAGAGATACCGGGAAAGTGTGATGCCGGCCGCCCATCAGCTGCTGGATACCGAGAGCGGATACGTGTGGCAGATGCGCAGGCCGGTCAATGGGCTGATGTATTTCACGGCACACAACAGGATCAGCTATTATGGGAGAAATGCAGCGGAGCTTCTGGGGGTAAAGCCCGGAGAACTGACAGATCGAAATCTCTTTGAGGTATTTCCGTTTCTCAGGAGCTGGGATAAACGCTGGGAGGAATATGAAGAACATGTGGTGAAATATCATGGCAGAGATCTGGCTTTTGATATCTGGACCTCATCTTCTCATGGCGTTATGATGGGTTATATCCTGATCTCGGATTATCAGAGAGAAAAAGAAAAGGAACTGGTATTGCGGACGCGCCTGCTGCGCAAACATCATCAGGCAAAATATACGCTGGATCATATCATAGGAGAAAGCGCAGCGATCAGGGAGTGCCGGAAGACTGCGTTAAAATTTGCCGGTTCCAGAAGCAATGTGCTGATTACCGGGCCGTCCGGCACAGGGAAAGAACTGTTTGCCAGCGCGATTCATAATGCATCGGAACGACGGAATGGTCCCTTTGTGGCGGTCAACTGTGGGGCGTTGATGGAATCGCTTCTGGAAAGTGAACTCTTTGGATATGAGAGCGGAGCGTTTACCGGGGCGCAGAAAGGCGGCAAAGAGGGACTGTTTGAGGCTGCCCATGGGGGAACTCTCTTTCTGGATGAGATCGGAGAGATGCCGCTGCGGTTACAGGTCAAACTTCTGCGTGTGCTGCAGGAGCGTGAGGTCGTGCGCGTAGGAGGAAAGAAAGCGATTCCGGTCGATGTGAGGATCATCGCGGCGACAAACCGTGATCTGAAGCAGGAGGTTCATGAGGAAAAATTTCGTCTGGATCTTTATTACCGGCTGAACGTACTTCCACTGGATGTACCGGGGCTGAATGAGCGGAGAGAGGATATTCTGCCGCTGTTTGAATATTTTGAAAGGGAAGAAGGCTTTGCATTTGATCTGGACGAGAGAGCCAGAGTATGTATTCTGGAACACGACTACGTGGGAAATGTTAGGGAGCTTCGCAACTGTGTGGAGTATCTCAGCTGTTTTGGATCTTCACAGATTGGTTATGAGGATTTGCCGCTTTATATGCGCAGAGGCGCGGGAGGAAGATTTCCGACCGTTCCTGCGGCTGCTCCGGCCAAGCAGGCGGAAGGGAGAGGTCAGCCTGTCCTGCTGAAAGAAAATGAGGAGCCGGAAAAGACAGATAGTTATGATGATGAAAAAGGAGCGGAACGAATTCTGAACGTAAGTCTGGAATGCTCCCAGAAGGAGCTTGTATTTGCGGCTGTAAAGATTCTCTGCGGGAAGAATGGCCAGACCGGCAGAAGGGGGATCCATCAGTATCTGGTCGAACAGGGCTACAGGGTGTCCGAAATGCAGGTGCGCAAAGAACTGGAAATCCTGCGGGAAGAGGAGAGAATTCTGATCGGCAAAGGACGCTTTGGCGTGCGGATTGCAGAATGAAAAATAGAAAACAGGAATAAGAAATGGAAAATGGGAGCAATGGGATGCTAAAAATCCCATTGCTCCCATTTTTGCGCCTACAGGATAATCCCAAAAGATGCATAAATGGATTTTAGCAGGAAATAATTGCCGGGAATCAATATAGAAAAATGAGTAAAAAAGGGGAAAAATCGATAATTTTACAGGAGGGAGAAGAATTGGCACGGTTTTTGCTATTATATAATAAATGAAAAGGCTGTCAGTCAGATCACTCTTTTGCTTCCGAAGCGCGCCGGAGCGAAAGAAAAAGCAAGTAAGAATGGAGAAGGAAAGGATAAAGACATATGGATAACAAAAATACGTCTGAGAAGAAACAGGTAACTTTTGCGCAGGGTCTGGTCGTGTTATTGTGTATTGTAGCCCTGATCATTTACTGCGCCCGTGTCGGGGCGAGCTCCAATATGGCGATGGGACTGACATGGGTGATTATCTATCTGTTCTGTGTCGTCTGCAAATTTAATTACAGTGAAGTGCAGAGCGCCGGTTTTGACGCGATCCGCAGCACATTTGGGGCATCCATGATCCTGCTGAGCGTCGGTATGCTGGTTGGCTCCTGGATTTCGAGCGGCACTATCCCGACCATGATTTATTATGGTCTGGCGCTGATCAATCCAAAGATTATGCTGTTATGCGCATTGCTGATCACATCTCTGATGTCGGTATTTACCGGAACCTCTTATGGATCAGCAGCTTCCGCGGGGATCGCGATGATGGGAATCGGCCTGTCGATGGGACTTCCGGCCGGGATGCTGGCAGGCGCGATCCTGTGCGGCGCGACTTTTGGCGATAAGATTTCCCCGCTTTCGGATACGACCAATGTCTGTCCGGCTCTGTGCGGTGGAACGCTGTTTGCCCATATCCGGAGTCAGTTGTTTACGACAGGTCCGGCTTATATCGTATGTATCATTGTGTTTACGATCCTGGGAAGCCGCTATTCGGGCGGCGGTTCGGACATGTCGGCGATTACGGAGACAATGGAAGCGTGTGCGGCGAATTTCGTGATCTCACCGTTATGCCTGCTGCCGATGGTATTTGTAATTGTCCTCCTGGTTTGCAAGGTGGATGTAATTCCCGCGATTATGCTCTCCAGTGTATCTGGAGGAGTCGTATCCATGCTTGTACAGGGAAATGATTTTGTATCTGTGATCGCTCATATGTGGGGCGGTTATGCTCTTACCTCCGGCAATGAGATCGTGGATAAGCTGATGAACCGCGGCGGTATCACCAGCATGACCGGTACAGTGGTGCTGACTCTCTTTGCGATCGGCATGGGTGGTATGCTGGAGTATATGGGCGTGCTGCACGTTCTGGTCCGCGGTATTCTTGATAAGCTTTCCTCGCCTTTACGTCTGGTGGCGGCAACCATGCTGGTATCTTATCTGGGAGGCGCGCTGACCGCCGCCATGACGTCGGCGAATGTTATCACCGGTAAACTGATGAGTCCGATTTATCGTGAGAAGGGTCTGGCTCCGGAGGTTTGTTCGCGTACGATGGAGGATACCGGCACCATCGGCGGTGTATTGATGCCCTGGCATTCCAATTCCATTTATTATGCGGGCGTGCTGGGCTGTGCTTGGGCGGAGTTTGTGCCGTACTGCATTCTTTCCTATACCGTGCCGATCTTTTCCTTAATCTGCGCGGCGACCGGTATCGGTATCTTCTATATTAATAAAGAGGGTCAGCGAATCAGCAAGGAAGAGTGGCAGAAACTTTATCCGCAGAACTGAAAAGTGCTTTGCTGAAAAAGGATTCCTGCTATAATGGAAATATGAAGTATAGGGAAAGCCTCATGATACAACTTATCGGAAGTTGCGTCAGCAACTGCCGATAAAAGGGGCGATAGCCCCGTCCATATGTATGGATACAAACGAAACCTTAATCCGGGTAATCAGATTTCTGAATATATCGGAATAAAAACTGAGCCACATAAAGAAAGGAAGATTCATTATGTCAAAATATAATTTTACATCTGTCAATGCCCGCTATCACACGGGTTCCGCGAAGTGGAATGAGATCGGTCAGTATCTGCCAGACTGTGAGGATGACATTGTCCCGTTTTCCGTTGCGGATATGGAGTTTGAGACCGCGCCGGAGATCCGCGAGGGTCTGAAAAAATATATTGATACTTATGTCCTTGGATACGCGAATATGACAGATGCTTTTAAGGAGTCGGTCTGCGGCTGGATGAAGCGCCGCCATGGCTGGGAGATCGAGCCGGAATGGATCATCAGCAGCCAGGGTATCATTCACGCGTTTTTTACCGCTGTCCACGCTTATACGAAGCCGGGGGAAGGCGTGATGCTGATGACGCCGGTCTATTATCCGATGTATCATGCGGTCAATAACAATCATCGTGTGCTGGTAGAAAACCGTCTGATTAACCGGGGCGGGCGTTATGAGATTGACTGGGAGGATTTTGAGGCAAAGGCGAAAGATCCCAATACAAAGCTGCTGATCCTGTGCAGTCCGCACAACCCGTCGAGCCGTGTCTGGACGGTCGATGAACTCACACGTATTGGCCGGATCTGCATCGATAACGATGTGGTGATCTGTTCGGATGAGATCCATTTTGACATTGTAAGTCCGGGCTATCAGCATACGGTCTTTGCGACGATCAGCGAGGAGTTCGCGGAACATTGTCTGGTCTGCACCGCGCCCAGCAAGACTTTTAACCTAGCCGGCCTGCAGACGTCAAATATTATTATTCCAAATAAAGAACTTCGGGATAAGTTTTACGAGATTCAGTGTACCGAGTGTACCAATCCGAAGTGCAATATCCTGGGCTATGAAGCCAACCGGATTGCCTATAATGAATGTGAGCAGTGGATGGAAGAGTGTCTGGATGTGATTCAGACTAATTATCATATGGTTGTGGACTTTATGGCAAAGGAATTCCCGGCGGTAACGATCACGCCGTTGGAGGGCACTTATCTGCTGTGGATGGATTTTAACGGTCTGGGAATCGAATATAAAGAGCTGGCGCGGATCCTGCGGGTGGAGGCAGAACTGTTCTTTGACGACGGTTATATCTTCGGCGAGCCGGGTCAGGGTTTTGAGCGTTGGAATCTCGCCTGTCCGACCCGTTATGTAGAGGAAGGTCTGGAAAGAATGAAAGCGGCGTTAAAAAAATGAGTTAAATTCGATGTTCCAAATGCCCGCAAATAAAGGCTTGCAAAACCTACG
>JAJQAC010000074.1 GCA_021204025.1 Clostridiales bacterium
TATTTATAAGGGATTGCACCTCTTTTCTAATCTTAAAGTGTCGAAAACGGGATATCATATTTTATTCTCTGGAATAAAAAAAGTCAACGGTATAAAAGAGACTATACATGTGCATAATGAAGAAAAAGTTACATTTCGCCCCTTGTCATGCACTGTGTAGCGTGATCAGGCAGGGTACGCAACGGGGCACAGGAAAAATGAAAAGGATCAGAAAGGGATGTGTACGCGGATGAACACTTCAGAAACGGAGAACCGCTCGTTTTCGCCCAGGCGCAGGACAGAACGTGAGATTGACCAGAAAGATGATGAGAAACTACAGGAATATGGACAGATGACGCTGGAAAAGAACAGTGGCAGCCGCAAGATCCATCTGCTTTCAATTATCGGAGAGGTGGAGGGACATGAAAATCTGTCGGGAAATGCAAAAGCGACCAAATATGACCATGTACTCCCTCAGCTCGCGAAGCTGGAAGATGATGACAGCGTAGACGGCCTGCTGGTCCTCTTAAATACATCCGGCGGAGATGTGGATGCAGGACTGGCAATCGCAGAGATGATCGCGTCGCTGACGATTCCTTCTGTCTCATTGGTGCTGGGCGGGAGCCATTCGATCGGTGTGCCGCTGGCGGTTTCGACGGATTACTCCTTTATCGTGCCGACCGGCACCATGATGATCCATCCGGTGCGCATGAATGGCATGGTGATCGGGACTGCGCAGACCTATGAATATTTTGAAATGATCCAGGACCGGATCCTGAGTTTTATCAGCAGTCATTCCGGAGTGGGGTATGAGGAAGCCAAAAAATTGATGCACAATACCCGGATGCTGACAAGGGATCTGGGAACGGTACTGGTCGGTCCTGAGGCCGTGGAGGCGGGACTGATCGACGCAGTCGGAGGTATCCGCGATGCGCTGGGGAAACTGTATCAGATGATCGATGAAGGGAAAAATGGTTAAAATCAGAGATTAAAGAGGGAAACTTGCAATTCCCTCTGATTTTTTGTATACTGTTCGTGGACATATTTGCGGACAGAGGAAACCGATGTCCGTAAATATCCCGACAGGGGGAACAGGAGGCAGAAGATTCGTGGCGACCCAGAAAAGGAAGCAGACAACGAAACAGAAGACAGCAAAGTCGGGAAAGACAAGGAAGAACCAGGTAATCGAGGAAGAGCAGGAGAATGAATTGCTCCGGAGCGAAGCGGTGATCCTTGTATCATGTGCTTTTGCCGGACTTTTATTTTTGAGTAATTTTCATCTGTGCGGCGTGATTGGAGATTTTTTGCGCAGCGTTCAGTTGGGATTGTTCGGAATGATGGGTTTTTTATTTCCGTTAGGTTTATTTGTAGCGACGGCTTTTGCGATATCCAATCCGGGTAATCGCACAGCGAAGCGCAAACTGATCGCTGCCATTGCAGCGTTTCTGATTATCTGTGCGTTTGCGCAGGCGTTTGTACAGATCTTTTTTTCAGGCAGTCCGGATGAGGAAGAGGGCATCCTGGCTTTTTATGAGATATCTTCTGCAAATGGCCGGGGCGGTGGTCTCGTGGGCGGCGTTATCTTCCGGGGTTTGCAGACCGGAATCGGAGATGCGGGCGCGGTTCTGGTACTCGCGGTGCTATTGGTGATCAGTATTGTCTGCATTACGGAGAAGTCTTTCGTGCGGGCAGTGAAACGAGGCAGCGGATCTGTGTACCGTCGGGCAAAGGAGGATATCGGAAAGCGGCAGGAGATCCGGAGAGAACGCCGGGAAGCGATGGATGAGGAAAGGAAGAGACGTGAGGAGCAGCAGCGAGTGCGCGGCGTCAATCTGTCCTCTACGGATCTGTCGCTTGGCATGGAGGCGGCGGAATCAGAGGAGAATGTTTTAGAAGAGAATGTTTTAGAATCCGCTATGAGTGCAGAGCGGGGAGAAACGGCAGGATCCGGAAGTGAAGGGACAGTCTCACTACAGAACATTGCCGCGTCCAGAGGAAGAAAAACAGGAAATAAAAAAGAAGAGAAGGCTGTGCGTGAGACAGAAAATCCGGCGTCCCGTGCGGATATCTTCACTGGAAGCATTCATATGAATACCGGAGAGGGGACGATCGAAAAGGAAGTCGATGAGGATGAAGTCCCCTTTGAGGAAATCCCCAGGGTCAGCGTGGCGGAGTCAGCTCAGCAGCTGGTGGACGAAGGAATTTACCGGTCAGTGCAGGAGACAGGGGATACGGAGGATTCTCCCACAAATCATGAGGTTTTCCATGAGGAATCTTCCGTAAGCGATATTACATATGAGAGGGAAGTGCCGCCGGAAACGGAAAAGAAAGACCGGATTCTCTCCGGAGGTTTCCAGGTTCGGGACGATTTCGATGAGGAAATTATCGATTTTGATGCGGGAGAGTATGAAGGAGATTTCCGGGGAATTACCATCGAACCGTCCGAGAACAGTTCCGTTATGGGAGAAGAGGATCCATCCGGACCGAAAGATCAGGAGATCATTCGATATATGCCGGAATCAGCCGATGGAGAGTTCCTTTCTCGTGCGCCGGGATCGGTCGCTGGGGAGTCCCTTTCTCCTGTATTAGAATCGTCCGACGGAAAGTTTCGCTCCCATGCGCAGGAATCGCCTGTTGAGGAGTTTATTTCAGATATACCGGCCTCGCCTGGCGGGGAGTTTATACCGGCCGATGAAGGCTACGATAAGCCGACCTCACGGGGAGGAAGTTTCTATGTGCAGGGAGGCGAACGGCGTGTAGAGACTGCCGGCGGTAAGATTATCGAGACGGAGACCGAGACTCTGCAGAAGAAACTGGAGCAGAGACGCCGGGAGGTGAAAGAGGAGAGCGGCGAGGCAGGGGTACTGGATGAGATCCAGAAGAAAGAAGCGGAGCCGAAGAGGGAGTATGTATTCCCGCCATTGAGCCTCTTAAAGAAACCAACACGGGCGCCGGGAGGGCGTTCCGAGCAGGAGTACCGCGATACGGCAGTCAAACTTCAGCAGACACTAAGGACGTTTGGAGTCGGAGTTACTGTTACCAATATCAGCTGCGGACCGGCGGTTACCCGTTATGAACTGCATCCCGAGATGGGGGTAAAGGTCAGCAAGATCGTAGGTCTGTCAGATGATATCAAGCTGAGCCTGGCAGCTGAAGATATCCGGATCGAAGCTCCGATTCCGGGCAAATCCGCGGTCGGCATTGAGGTCCCGAACAAGGAAACCACAGTGGTATATCTGCGCGATCTTCTGGAATCAGACAGTTTTAAAAATCACACTTCCCGGCTGGCGTTCGCGGTGGGGAAGGATATCAGCGGTCAGGTGGTCGTGACAGATATTGCCAAGATGCCGCATCTGCTGATCGCGGGCGCGACCGGTTCCGGTAAGTCGGTCTGCATTAACACGTTGATTATGAGTATTATTTATAAATCAAAACCGGAAGACGTCAGGATGATTCTGGTGGATCCGAAGGTAGTGGAGCTAAGCGTGTATAACGGGATCCCGCATCTGTTGATTCCGGTTGTCACAGATCCGAAGAAGGCGGCAGGGGCGTTGAACTGGGCGGTCGCGGAGATGACAGACCGCTATAAGAAATTCGCGCAGTATAACGTACGGGATCTCAAGGGCTTTAATGCCAGAGTGGAGGCGTTAAAAGATATCGACGATGAGAAAAAACCTCAGAAGATGCCCCAGATTGTGATCATCATCGATGAGCTTGCGGATCTGATGATGGTAGCGTCCGGGGAGGTCGAGGACGCGATCTGCCGTCTGGCTCAGCTTGCGAGAGCCTGCGGCATCCATCTGGTGATCGCCACGCAGCGTCCTTCGGTAAACGTTATCACGGGTCTGATCAAAGCAAATGTGCCTTCGCGGATTGCCTTTGCCGTATCATCCGGCGTTGATTCGCGGACAATCCTTGATATGAACGGAGCGGAGAAACTCCTGGGCAGAGGAGATATGCTCTTTTATCCGGCTGGTTATCCCAAGCCTCAGCGTGTGCAGGGGGCTCTCGTGTCAGACGCCGAGGTACAGGCTGTGGTCGAATTTCTGACCGAGCAGGGCGGTGTCGCGACGTACGATGTGGAGATTGAGAAGAAGATGAACAGTTCCTCCGTGTCAGCCGGAGGAGGGAAAAATAACCGTGATGAATATTTTGCGGATGCCGGAAGATTTATTATCGAAAAAGAGAAAGCGTCCATCGGCATGCTCCAGAGGATGTTTAAGATCGGCTATAACCGTGCTGCGCGGATTATGGATCAGCTCGCCCAGGAGGGTGTGGTAGGAGGAGAGGAAGGAACGAAACCGAGGAAGATCCTGATGACAAAGGAAGAATTTGAGGAACTGCTCGGTCGCGAATAGGTTAAGAAACGGATAGGTTAGAAAACGATCCCTTAGAAAAAGAAAATGCAGGAGGATAACACATGAAAACCGATATTCAGATTTCACAGGAAGCAAAGCTGATGCACATCCGCGATATTGCCGGAAAGTACGGGATTACGGAAGATGACCTGGAGATGTATGGTAAATACAAGGCAAAAGTTACCGAAGAATTCTTAAGTACGCTGAGCGGTCGGCCGGATGGAAAGCTGATTCTGGTAACGGCGATCAACCCGACGCCCGCGGGCGAGGGTAAGACGACGACCAGTATCGGGCTGGCGGACGCATTGTCAAGGCTTGGCAAAAAGACGCTGCTTGCGCTGCGTGAGCCGTCTCTCGGGCCGTGCTTTGGCATTAAAGGCGGTGCGGCCGGCGGCGGTTACGCTCAGGTGGTTCCGATGGAGGATCTGAATCTGCATTTCACCGGTGATTTCCATGCGGTTACGGCGGCAAATAACCTGCTGGCGGCGCTTCTGGATAATCATATTCACCAGGGCAACGAACTGGGAATTGATACCCGGCAGATTGTGTGGAAGCGGTGTCTGGACATCAATGACCGCGCACTGCGTAATCTGGTGGTCGGACTGGGCGCGAAGGCGGATGGTTTTGTCAGAGAAGATCATTTTGTCATCACGGTTGCGTCTGAGATTATGGCGATTCTCTGCCTGGCAGATGATATGCAGGATCTGAAAAATCGTCTCGGCCGGATTATTGTCGCATATAATTATGAGGGGAAACCTGTGACAGCCGAAGATCTGCATGCGGTTGGTTCCATGGCAGCGCTGTTAAAGGATGCGATGAAGCCGAATCTGATTCAGACACTGGAGCATACGGGAGCTCTGATTCATGGAGGCCCGTTCGCTAATATCGCGCATGGCTGCAACAGTGTGCGGGCGACAAAGACAGCTTTGAAACTTTCTGATATTGTAGTGACCGAAGCCGGCTTTGGCGCGGATCTCGGCGCAGAGAAATTCCTGGATATCAAGTGCCGCAAGGCGGGACTGAAACCGGATGCCGTGGTGCTGGTGGCAACGGTACGCGCGCTCAAATATAACGGCGGGGTGCCGAAAACGGAACTGGGTACGGAGAATCTTGAGGCACTCGCTAAAGGAATTGTCAATCTGAAGAAGCATATTGAAAATATTCAGAAATATGGAGTGCCGGTTGTGGTTACGCTCAATTCCTTTACCAGTGATACAAAAGCAGAGTATGAATTTGTCCGTGGATTCTGCGAAGAGCGCGGCTGCGAGTTTGCCCTGTCAGAGGTATGGGCAAAGGGCGGCGAGGGCGGCGAGGCTCTCGCAGGGAAAGTACTGGATACACTGGAAAAGAAAGAAAGCCATTATCATCCGCTCTATCCGGATGAGATGAGTCTGGCTGATAAGATTGAGACGATATCAAAAGAAATTTATGGAGCTGACGGAGTGAGCTATACCGCGGCGGCAAAGAAGGCGCTGGAGCGCATGGAGGATATGGGCTTCGGCGGCCTGCCGGTGTGTATGGCAAAGACGCAGTATTCCCTGTCCGATGATCAGAAAAAGCTGGGGCGTCCGACCGGATTTACGATTAACGTCCGTGACGCATATGTATCGGCGGGCGCGGGCTTTGTCGTTGCTCTCACGGGAGCGATTATGACAATGCCGGGACTGCCAAAGAAACCGGCGGCAGAAGGGATCGATGTGGATGAGAACGGTAAGATTACAGGACTGTTCTGATCGATGGCGATGCGCCGCGTAAACGGCGCATATCCGTTTCGGATGAAGAAATATCATTGGGTGACGATAAAATTTTAGGATTCCGACAGAAAGCGAGGAAGAAATACGATGATACTACAGGACTGGCTGGACGGCCTTTCATATACGCTTCAACAGGGCGATTGTAAAAAAGAAGTGACAGAAGTGGTCTTTGATTCAAGAAAGGCTGCTCCGGGAGCAGTCTTTGTCTGCATGGCAGGATCTCATATTGATTCTCATGCCTTTATACCACAGGTTCTGGAGGCCGGAGTGGAGGTGCTGGTAACTGAGCATGAAGTAACTGCGCCGGAGGATGTGACGGTACTGATTGTAGAAAACGGACGTCACGCATTGGCATTTCTTTCTTCAGCAAGGTACGGACATCCGTCTGAGAAACTTCTGATGATCGGTGTGACAGGGACAAAGGGGAAGACCACGACGACTCATATGATCCGCCGGATTATGGAAGCAGCAGGCAAAAAGACCGGTATGATCGGGACAAACGGAGTTTATATTGGCGATATTCATATCGCTACGGTCAATACGACTCCGGAATCTTATGATCTTCATAAGTATTTCGCCATGATGGTGGAGCAGGGCTGCTCGTGCTGCGTGATGGAGGTATCGTCGCAGGCATTCAAGATGCACCGGGTGGACGGAATCCGCTATGATTATTCGATTTTTACGAATATCTCTCCGGATCATATCGGCCCGGATGAACATGAGAATTTTGAAGAATATCTGTATTATAAAAAGCAGATTTTTGCACAGAGCAGGCATGCTCTGGTGAATATGGATGATGAGCACGCAGAGGAGATCGTGCGGGATATCCCCTGTGAATGGGAGGGCTTTGCACTGGATCATGAGGCCAGATACCGGGCTCATGAGATCCGTTATATCTCAGAAGCCGATTTTGTCGGAATTGAATTTAAACTCTCCGGAGCGGATGAGACTCCGGTGAGAGTCAGTATTCCGGGAAGATTTAACGTCTATAACGCGCTTTGCGCGGCTGCTCTCTGCATCTGGGCCGGCGTGCCGGAGGAGAATGTAAGGCATGCGCTCGAGAAGATCAAAATTGACGGGAGAATGGAGATCGTCTATACATCGAAGGATTTCTGCGTGCTGGTGGACTATGCGCACAATGCGGTCAGCATGGAAAGTCTCCTGGAGACGCTGAGAGATTATAAGCCGAAACGTCTTGTGTGTGTCTTTGGCTGCGGTGGCAACCGCTCGAAGGATCGTCGTTACTCGATGGGAGAGATTGCCGGAAAGATGGCTGATCTTTCGATTATAACGGCGGATAATTCGCGGTATGAACGGGTGGAGGATATTATTGCTGATATCCGCGGAAGCATCGAGAAGACGGGAGGAAACTTTATTGAGATCCCGGATCGGCGGGAAGCGATTGAATATAGTATGAAACACGCACAGCCGGGCGATATGATCGCAGTGATCGGTAAGGGACATGAGGATTATCAGGAGGTCAACGGGGTGAGACATCATTTCCTGGATCGGGAAGTGATTGAGAAAACTGCGAGTTCTCTGTGACAGACGCGTCCGTGACCGGGCAAAGGGTTTTATGGGATTTACAGACGAGGCAACAGGAATAAAGAAATAGAAAGTGATGCATAATCGATGGAACAGATGACGGTAAAAGATATTGTCCGGGCAACAGGCGGCAGGCTTTTGTGCGGATCGGAGGATGTGGAAATCAAATCAATCAGCATCGACTCCAGAAGGATCCCGGCAGACGCACTTTTCGTCCCGTTGGTGGGGGAAAAGACGGATGCACACCGGTTTATCGGGCAGGCGTTTGACCTGGGAGCGGCTGCGTCCCTTACCAGTGAGCATGAAGAAATGAAAGATAACCGCCCGTGGATCCGTGTGGAGGATACCAGGACAGCTCTGCAGGCGATCGGACGTTTTTACCGGGAGCGGCTGACGCTTCCGCTGGTAGGCGTGACCGGGAGCGTCGGTAAGACAACGACACGCGAGATGATCGCGGTGGCGCTGTCAGCCGGTTTCCGGGTTTTTAAGACTTCGGAAAATCATAACAGTCAGGTCGGAGTGCCAATTACTGTGACAGAGATTGCTGCAAAAGATGAGATCGGGGTGTTGGAGCTGGGGATCAGCCTGCCGGGAGAGATGCCGGTAATTGCCGGCATCGCGCAGGTAGATATGGCGGTAGTCACCAATATCGGCACCGCGCACATAGAACAACTGGGCAGCCGGGAAAATACGATGCGTGAGAAACTCCGGATCCAGGATGGGATGAAGGAAGGCGGGATTCTGTTCTTAAACGGGGATGATCCGCTCCTGCGTAAGCAGAAAGCAAAACCGGGCTGCCGCACGGTCTATTATGGACTGGGGGAGAACTGTGATTATCGGGCGGAGGAGATGAACCTGGTCGCTGGATATCCGGCGTTTACGGCGGATTGCCGTGGTCACAGGCTCCGCGTGAGTCTGGGAGTTGCCGGAGAGCACAATGTAACCAATGCGATGGCGGCGCTTGCCGTAGCGGACGCGTACGGCGTGGATCTGGATGCAGCAGCGCAAAAACTCTCGTCTTTTCATGGATATAAGAACCGGCAGCAGATTTTTGAGAGTCGAGGGGTAACCGTCATTGACGATACATATAACGCAAGCCCGGCGTCGATGCTGGCGGCGTTAAAAGTTCTCATGTCGACGAATCAGCCGGGGCGTAAGGTCGCGGTGCTGGCTGATATGAAGGAGCTGGGACGGGAGAGCGGACGCTTTCATCGGGAGATCGGGGAATGGCTTGCCATGCACCCGGTCGATTTGCTTGTTACTTACGGCGAACTTGCTCTTGAGATTGAGAATGGCGCGAGGGCAGGAGGAGGCGCGGGCGCATATCGTCACTATCCGCCGGAATCTCGCGAGGCACTGAAAGCGGAACTTCCGACCATGCTGAAGCCGGGGGATTGTGTGCTGTTAAAGGGCTCAAACAGTATGAAGCTGGCGGAAGTAGCCGCCGCGCTGAGATAAACTGTGCAGGAGAGAAAGTATATGGCGGATCATTATGCCAGCATCATTATTGATATATCTCATGAAAACGTGGATCGTATCTTTCAGTACCGGATACCGGAAAGTATGGAAGCAAAGATTCGGATCGGGACTCAGGTATCGGTGCCTTTTGGCAAAGCAAACCGCCGGCGCAAAGGTTATGTGGTAGAAATCACCGACCATGTGGATGGATATGACGCCGGGAAGGTTAAGGATGTGGATGGCGTTATCGCCGGAAGTGTTACGGCGGACGAGAGATTGATTCAGCTTGCCTGGTGGATGAAAGAACGTTATGGCTCTACCATGAATCAGGCGTTAAAAACCGTCCTTCCGGTAAAGAAAGCCGTAAAAGCACGCAACCGGAAGGTCGTGGAGACCATGGTATCGGACGGATGGCTTCCGGGTCTGCTTTCACACAGAGAATCCGGATCTTCGGAGGATAGCAGTGTGATCTCTCTGAATGAGGAACAGCGTAAAATCGCGGATGCGTTTGCCGCCGATTATGACGCCGGACTCCGGACTCCTTATTATATTTACGGGATTACCGGAAGCGGGAAAACAGAGGTTTATATGGAGATGATCGACCATGTAATCGGAGCCGGACGGCAGGTGATCGTGCTGATCCCAGAGATCTCGCTGACATATCAGACAGTGCTGCGGTTTTACCACAGATTTGGAGACCGGATCTGTGTGATGCATTCCCGCCTGTCTGCAGGGGAAAAATACGACCAGATGGAGCGGGCGCGAAACGGCAGGGCAGATATCATGATTGGCGCACGGTCGGCTCTCTTTACGCCATTTCCCAATCTGGGTCTGATTGTGATGGATGAAGAACAGGAAGATGCCTATCGGTCAGAAGGAGCGCCGAGATATCATACCAGAGAGGCGGCAGAGAAGCTGGCTTCCTTAAGCGGCGCGGTATTTGTTATGGGTTCGGCGACGCCATCTCTGGAGGCTTATACGAAAGCAGAGGGTGGCGTCTATCAGAAGATGCGCCTGACCAGGCGCGCAGGGCGGTCAAGAAGCCTAGCCGCCACAGAGATCATAGATCTGCGTGAGGAGATGCAGGAGGGAAATAAATCGATTTTCAGCCGCAGACTGGAAACATTGATCCGGGAGCGCCTGGATCATGGGGAGCAAACGATGCTCTTTATCAACCGGAGAGGGTATTCGAGCTTTGTTTCGTGCAGAAGCTGTGGAAATGCGGTGAAATGTCCGCACTGTGACGTGTCGCTGACCCTTCATCACAAGACGCGGCTGGTGTGTCATTACTGTGGATATACGATCCCGCTGATGCGGACATGCCCGGTGTGCAGTTCAGAGTATCTGGCGGGATTTGGGATCGGAACGCAGAAAGTTGAGGAGATGGCACAGGAGCGTTTCCCGGACGCCCGGGTGCTGAGGATGGATATGGATACGACTGCCAGGAAAGGCGGTCATGAGACGGTTCTCTCAGCGTTTGCCAGGGGAGAGGCGGATATCCTGATCGGGACACAGATGATCGTAAAAGGGCATGATATTCCCGGTGTGACGCTGGTCGGGGTACTGGCTGCGGACACGTCGCTGTATGCGCCGGATTACCGGTGCGGCGAGCGGACATTTCAGCTGTTGACACAGGCAGCCGGCCGCGCAGGACGGGGAGATAAACCGGGGATTGCTGTGATCCAGACGTATATGCCGGAACATTACAGCATCCGCACGGCAGCCGCACAGGATTATGAGGAATTTTACCGGCAGGAGACGGCATATCGGAAACTGATGGCATACCCTCCTTTTTGTCATATGCTGCAGATCCAGGTGTCAGGGAAAGATGAGAACCTGACAGCTCATATGATGGAGCAGATCGGGATGTCAGTAGAAAAAAACTTCGGCGCGCGGACGAGGGTGATCGGTCCGGTGCCGGCGCCGGTTTACAAAGTTAATGATTTTTATAGAAAAATTTTATATTTAAAAAATGAAAACTATGATATACTGGTGAGAATCCAGAAGTATATCCAGCAGAGATGGGAAGAAACCGAGAATTGCCGCAGACTGGTCATACAGTATGATTTCAGTTAATTGGATACGGCAGCGGAAAGGATAGAGAATAAGATGGCAGTCAGACAAATCAGAACCATAGGGGATGAGATCCTCACAAAAAAATGCAAACCAGTCAGAGAACTGACTCCGAGGATGGCTCAGCTGATCGAGGATATGTTTGAGACAATGTACGAATCTGACGGAGTGGGACTTGCAGCGCCACAGGTTGGCATTTTAAAGCAGATTGTTGTGATTGATGTAGAGGATGAAAACCAATATGTCCTGATTAATCCGGAGATTGTGGAGGCAAGCGGGAGTCAGACGGACGCGGAAGGGTGCTTAAGCGTGCCGGGAAAGAGCGGTACCGTAACGCGGCCGGATCATGTGGTTGTCCGTTGCCTGAATGAAAAGATGGAACCGGTGGAATATGTCGGCGACGGACTCCTGGCGAGATGTTTCTGTCATGAGATCGATCATCTGCAGGGTCATCTGTATGTAGAAAAGGTAGAGGGTGAACTGAGAGATCTGGAAGAAGAGGCGGAGGAATAGTATGCGGATCGTATTTATGGGAACACCGGATTTTTCTGTGCCGACGTTACAGGCTCTGATTGCATCCGAACATGAAATTGTTGCGGTTGTGACACAGCCGGATAAGCCAAAGGGACGTGGAAAAGCAATACAGATGTCGCCGGTCAAGGAGACAGCTCTGGCGTATGGGATCCCGGTGCTTCAGCCGGTCCGTGCGAGAGATGAGGAGTTTATCGGCCAGATCCGGAAACTGGCCCCGGATGTATGTGTCGTAATCGCTTTCGGCCAGATCCTGCCGGAGGAACTGCTGCAGATTCCCCGTTATGGCTGTGTGAATATTCATGCTTCCCTGCTGCCAAGGTATCGGGGGGCGTCTCCGATTCAGTGGGCCGTGATTAACGGCGATGAAGAAAGCGGTGTGACGACGATGATGATGGACGCCGGTATGGATACCGGCGATATGCTGGAAAAGCGGGTGGTCAGGCTGGACCAGGCGGAGACAGGAGGGAGTCTCTCTGACCGCCTGAGCATACTGGGAGGAGATCTGATCCTTTCTACGCTTGAGAAAATGGAAAACGGATCGATCATCCGCACGCCGCAGGATCACGAACAGGCCACCTACGTAAAGAAGATCCCGAAGTCCCTGGGAGAGATTGACTGGACGATGAGCGCAGCAGCGATCGAGCGCCTGATCCGTGGTTTAAATCCGTGGCCGAGCGCGTATACGTATTATAAAGGAAAACTTCTTAAAATATGGGAAGCCCAGGCGCCATCGGAAACAGATAATCGTCAGATATCCGGCAAAAGACTGGAAAAAGCCGGGTCGGACAGACAGTCCGAAAACAGCAAATCCGGACTGTACGGAGAAGTTATCGGCGTTGAGGGAGACAGACTGCATGTTCAGACGGGAGAAGGTGTGCTGAGCATTACCGCACTTCAGCTGGAAGGAAAGAAGCGGATGGATGCGGCGGCTTTTCTGCAGGGATATCCGGTCAGAGCGGGAGAGAGACTCGGCAGATGAGGGGGTAAGGAGTTACAAGTCACCTCCTATGCCACGCACTGCACTGCGGTGCTAAGCGCCGGTGGCGCTTGTTAAGCACCGACCGGAGCGGGAGCGGAGAGCATGGGGCCAAGTACGTAATGGAGCCAGTAAGGATAAGAAAAGAAAGGAGAGTTTCTTATGATGCCTTATTATGGATATGGATACGGATATTATGGTTTTGACTGGACCTATATGCTGGTCCTGATCGGAGCTGTGATCTGTATGTGGGCTTCGTCCCGTGTAAATTCAACTTATGCGAAATATTCCAGAGTCCGCAGCATGAGCGGTATGACGGGGGCACAGGCGGCGGAGCGGATCCTGCGTTCGCAGGGAATCTATGATGTAACGGTTCAGCAGGTGTCCGGACAGCTGACGGATCATTATGATCCCAGGACGAAAACAGTGAACCTGTCCCAGGTGGTTTACGGACAGACATCGGTAGCGGCGATCGGTGTGGCCGCGCATGAGTGCGGGCATGCCATTCAGGACGCGCAGGGTTATGCGCCGCTGCGCCTGCGTTCCGCTTTTGTCCCGGTTGCGAGTCTGGGGAGCAGGCTTGCGTGGCCTTTGATCGTGATCGGACTTCTGATCGGTATGTCACCGCTGCTTGAATTTGGGATCTGGATGTTTGTGCTGGCGGTATTATTCCAGTTAATTACGCTTCCGGTGGAGTTTAACGCTTCTGCCAGAGCGACAAATCTGCTGGGAGATGTGGGAATTCTGGGAAGCCAGGAAGTGGAATATACAAAGATTGTGTTGAGAGCGGCGGCGTTTACGTATGTGGCGTCGGCAGCTTCTTCGATCCTGCAGCTTCTCCGTCTGGTTGTATTATTCGGAGGACGCAGAAGAAATGACTGATCATAATCGCAGGCCGCGACAGACGATGCAAAGGCGCAGAGCGGACTCCGGCCGCAAACCTGCCCGAAACCCCAGACCTTCCCAGAGCAGAGAGATCTCACTGGAGATCCTGATGGAGATTCTGGAAAAGGGTGAATACAGTCATCGTGTCCTCGGGCAGGCGTTGAACAAGTACCAGTATCTGGATAAACAGGACCGGGCGTTTATCACACGGCTGACCGAGGGAGTGATCGAGCGTCTGCTGACGATTGACGCGGTGCTGAATGAGTGCTCTTCGGTAGCCTGTGTCCGGATGAAACCGGTGATCCGCACGATTCTGCGGATGTCGGTTTACCAGATCCTGTGGATGGACGGCGTTTTGGACCGGGCAGTGTGCAGTGAGGCCGGTAAACTGGCAGACAGTCGGGGGCTTACGGGACTGAAAGGCTTTGTAAATGGAGTTTTGCGCACCATATCCCGACGCAAGGGAGAGTTTGTTTTTAACAGCTGGGAATTAAAATATTCGATGCCCTCCTGGCTGATTGAAATGTGGAAATCGCGTTATGGCGCTTCGATCACGGAGCAGATACTTGCGGCCTTTCTCACAGAACAGCCGACCTGTGTGCGTTGTATGTCCGGGCGCGTGTCCAGAGCAGAGATCCGAAAGAGCCTGGAAGCGCAGAACGTTACCGTATGGGAGAGTCCGCTTTCCGATCAGGTTCTGTTCCTTTCCGGCTATGATTATCCGGAGGCGCTGGAGGCATTTGCCAGAGGCTGGATCCAGGTCCAGGATGTGAGTTCTGTTCTGGTCGGAGCGGCGGCCTGTCCGAAAGAAAATGATTTTGTGATCGATGTGTGCGCGGCGCCGGGTGGTAAGAGCCTGGATATCGCGGATCGTCTGCATGGGAGCGGACGGGTGCTTGCGAGAGATCTGAGTGAAGAAAAAACTGCGCTTATCGATGAGAATATCCACCGTATTGGATTGTCAAATATTGTGAGCGAGGTCTGGGACGCCCGGGTTTTTGATCCGCGTTATGAGCAGAAAGCAGATCTGGTGATCGCGGATCTGCCCTGTTCCGGTCTGGGGATTATCGGCAAGAAACCGGATATCAAGTATGGGGCTTCCGCAGATAAGATAGAGCAGCTTGCGGCTTTACAGAGAGAGATTTTGTCGGTTGCTGCCGGATATGTAAAACCAGGCGGGAGACTGGTCTACAGTACCTGTACGATCAGCAGGGCTGAGAATGAGGATCAGCGGGAATGGTTCCTGTCTGGCCATCCGTTCCGGCCGGTTCCGATAGGGACAGAGAACGTAGGAGTTTCCGGGCGGGATACTTTAAAGGACGGGTATCTTCAGCTGCTGCCGGGAGTCGATCCATGTGATGGGTTCTTTCTGTCTGTGTTTGAGCGGGAGAGAATTTAGAGTGAGGGAAAGACGATTTTCCATCGTTGTTAGAGCCGCTGACAAAAAGGGCGGCAGAATGGAGATCAGGATGACAGATATTCGTTCTCTGACCCTGGGAGAACTGGAAACAGAATGCAGGGAACTGGGAGAAAAGCCCTTTCGAGCCAGACAGGTCTATGAATGGCTCCATAAAAAGCAGGTTTTGGCTTATGATGAGATGACCAATATTCCGAAAAACCTGCGTGAAAAATTAGAAAAAAAATTTGAGCTGGTTCCGCTTACGCTGGCGGATGTCAGGATTTCTCAGATCGACGGTACACGAAAATACCTGCTGGGACTTGAGGATGGCAATGTGATCGAAAGTGTCTGGATGCAGTATCATCATGGCAATTCCGTGTGCGTTTCCTCCCAGGTGGGATGTCGGATGGGATGCCGGTTCTGTGCGTCGACATTAGACGGCCTTGAGCGCAATCTGAGTACTGCCGAGATCCTGGGCCAGGTTTACCGGATTGGTCAGGATACCGGCGAAAGAGTGTCCCATATTGTAATCATGGGTTCTGGCGAGCCGCTGGATAATTATGATAATGTCGTCCGTTTTATCCGTATGGTATCGGATGAGAATGGTTTAAATATCAGTCAGAGAAATATCACTCTTTCTACCTGTGGGATCGTACCGGGGATTTTGCGGCTGGCGGATGAGGGCCTGGCAGTCACTCTTGCGCTGTCCCTTCATGCGCCGAATGACGAGGTGCGCAGGACGCTGATGCCGGTGGCAAACCGTTATTCTCTGGAAGAGATCCTTGCCGCATGCCGGATATATTTTCAGAAGACGGGAAGGCGGCTGACATTCGAGTATAGTCTGGTACAGGGAGTGAATGATAATCTCAGCGAGGCGAAAGAACTGGTTTCTCTGGTAGGAACGATGCATGGTCATGTGAATCTGATTCCGGTCAATCCGATCCGGGAGCGGGATTACCGGCAGTCCGGGAAGAAAGAGATCCGGGAATTTCAGAATTATCTGGAAAATCATGGAATCGCGGTGACGATCCGCAGAGAGATGGGACGGGACATCAATGGAGCCTGTGGACAGCTTCGGAGAAGTTACCAGAGCAGTCTGCAGAGTGCGCAGGTTTCATAGGTGGTACAGATTTTGCGGGAAAGGAAAGAAGGTGACGGGAAATGAAAGCATGTGCTCTTACTGACAGAGGTATTTACCGAAGTGAAAATCAGGATTTTGTTTACGCATCCACACAGAATACGGGCTCCCTGGAAAATCTCTTTATTCTTGCCGACGGTATGGGAGGTCATCAGGCGGGCGACTATGCTTCCCGCTATGCCGTGGAGCATTTGGTCAGCTTTTTCGAAAAAAAATTCCCGTTAAAAGATGTACATGGAATCCTGAAGGATGGAGTAAGGGCGGTCAATCGTGAATTGTATGACCTGGCGAATGAAAATCCGGAACTTGCCGGTATGGGAAGTACGCTGGTGATCGCTACGATCCGCGGAAATGTTCTTTATATTGCGAATATCGGGGACAGCCGCCTGTATCTGCTGCGGGACGAACTGGAACAGGTTACAAGGGATCACTCCTATGTGGAAGAACTGGTGGCGATGGGTATGATGAAACGGGGAAGCAGGGATTATCAGGAAAAGAAAAATTATATTACGCGCGCATTAGGTGTTGAGAGATCGGTGGATGCTGATCTTTATGCGCTGAAATGTAAGGCGGGCGATCGGATCCTGATGTGTTCGGACGGCCTGAGCAACATGGTTGACGAATTTGAAATGGAGTATATTATCCGGTCGGAGGAAACGCTGGAAAAGCAGGCAGAGGGGCTGGTCGATGTGGCAAACCGGAATGGCGGGAAAGACAATATTTCGGTTATTCTGATCGAGCCTCAGATAAGTGAGGTGCAGTCGTGATGTTGAGGGCCGGAGTGTTTTTGCAGGATCGTTATGAGATCCTGGAGCAGATCGGTTCCGGCGGCATGTCAGAAGTCTATAAGGCCAGATGCCATAAACTGAACCGACTGGTTGCGATTAAAGTATTAAAAGAAGAATTTTGTAACGACAGCAGTTTTGTCGCTAAATTTAACATGGAGGCGCAGGCCGCCGCGGGGCTGGCTCACCCGAATATCGTCAATGTTTACGACGTTGTTGATGAGGGAAGCATCCATTATATAGTGATGGAGCTCGTGGAAGGCATTACGCTGAAAACATATATTGCAAAAAAAGAACGTCTTGAGATCAAGGAAAGCATTGGAATCGCGATCCAGGTAGCTCAGGGGATTGCGGCGGCGCATGAGCAGCATATTATCCACAGAGATATTAAACCGCAGAATATGCTGATTTCCAAAGACGGCAAGGTAAAGGTCGCGGATTTTGGAATCGCGAGAGCGGTATCGGCTCAGACGCTGAATTCGGCGGCGATGGGTTCGGTGCATTACATTTCGCCGGAACAGGCGCGCGGCGGGTTCAGTGATGAGCGGAGTGATATTTATTCTCTTGGTATCACGATCTATGAGATGGTAACCGGAAAGCTGCCGTTTAACGGGGAGAGTACGGTTGCGATTGCTCTGTCCCATCTGGAAGATGTGATGGTACCGCCGAGCGTTTACAACCCGGAGATCCCGAAGGTACTGGAGCAGATTATCCTGAAATGCTGTGAGAAAAAGCCGGAACGACGTTATGCGGATGTGAATGAACTGATCGCGGATCTGAGGCATGTACTTGTTATGCCGGATACCGAAACCGTGAGAAAGACGGCTGACGAAACAGAGATGGTGGGAAAACAGCCGGATACTCCGGAGGATGGAACCAGGAAAATCAGTGACAGTGAGCTGGCGATGATTCGCCGGTCTTCCAAAACAACAGAAAAAGAGTTGCCGGATGAGAAATCTCTGCCGGACAAACAGGCACAGGACAGGATAAAGACGCGAAAAAAATCGTCCAAAGAGTCAGATCATAAAAAAAGGGAACCGAAATTCGAGCATCTCTTTACAGCCGCTGGTGTTGTGGCTGCTGCTTTAATCGTGGTCGTCCTGATTGCGGTATTTACCAAATTGGGAGGAGTATTTCAGGCCGGGACAGGGCTGCTTCGCTCCGGTTATGCGGCGACTCAGACAGAAGAATCCGACGGTGAGGGACTGAGTGAAAATGAACTTTATACGCCGGATGTAAGGGGAATGACGCAGGAAGCTGCTTCTCAACTGCTCCGGGAGAATGACCTGAATCCCAGATTTACGTATGAGTATTCGGATGATGTGGCAAAAGAACTGGTGATCCGCCAGGAGCCTGAAGCAGGATCGGTGATTGTAAAATGGTCGGACGTAACGGTTACGGTCAGCAACGGGACAGATAAGGTGGATATTACTGCGCTTGATATCGAAAATATGGACGCGGCGTCTGCAGTCCGGATATTGAGAGCGATGAACCTGGAGGTGGTAACTGAGACCGTGGAAAATGATTCAGTGGAAGCAGGCGATGTGATCGGATATACGCCGGAGCTGGCTGAGGAAGGATCTGTAGTGACGCTTTATGTGAGCAGCGGAGGCTATGAGGAGGAAGAAAACTCCGAGATCGTGCAGACTCCTTCCATTACAGGACTGACTGAGGAAGAGGCTATCGCGCTGCTTGCAGAAGCGGGGCTTTCTCCGGGTGCAACGGTACTGGAATACAGCGATGAGGTTTCCAGGGGCACGATCATCAGCCAGTCCGCAGAAGCCGGGACCGATATTGCGGTCGGCGGAACGGTCGATTATGTGATCAGCGCCGGTCCTGAGGAAGCTGTGATGGAGACGGTCAGTACACAGCGTTATGTGGCGTCGATCAGTGATGTATATGAATTAAAAAATCTGATTGGTCCCGGAGCGGGAACGGCGAGCATGACGATCAGCATCCGGCTGCATCAGGTAACCAATGGGACGGATGTGTATAAAGAACTGACAGCACCGGTGACCGTTACCGGAGACACGATGATTCCGATTAATTTTACCAGTATCGAGAGCATCAATGGCAGCTCGGATGGGGAAGTGGAAGTGGTCAATGCGAGTACCGGTGAGGTACTGGAGAGTTATAGCCTGACATTCTTTCCGATGGATTAGAGACAGGGCTTTAATTTGTTGGCGAGGAGTCCGTCCCCGAGAGGAAAGAATATCCTCCGAGGACCGCTCGCGCTTAGGTTTTCACGTAGCGGTACTAAGCTCGCAAAAACCTGCTCGCTAAGTGCCGACGTGAAAAATGTCCTCTGCGGATATTCTTTCCTCTCGGGGACTGTTTTAATGGCCATAGGAGAATAATATAAACCTGAGAACGGAGGAGTATGAAGGGTAAGATTATAAAAGGAATCGGCGGATTCTATTATGTGCATGACCGTATAAATTGCGTCTATGCGTGTAAGGCGAGAGGAATCTTCCGCAGACGGGGGATTCGTCCGGTTGTGGGCGACGATGTGGAGTTTACGGTGACGGACGAGGGGGATCAGGAGGGAAATATCGACGAGATTCTGCCTCGCAGAAATGAGCTGATCCGGCCGCTTTCTGCCAATATCGATCAGGCGCTGGTGGTGTTTGCTGCGGCGAGTCCGGAACCGAATCTGAATCTGCTGGATCGGTTTCTGGTGATGATGGAGGTCAGGGAGATCCCGGTATCGGTCTGTTTTAATAAATGTGACCTGGCAGAAGAAGAGAAGCTGGAGGAATACCGGACTATTTATCAGTCCGCAGGTTATCCTGTTTATCGAATCAGTGTGAAGGAAAGCCGGGGGATTGGAGAGATTCGGGGTTTCCTTCGCGGAAAGACGACCATTCTCGCGGGACCTTCCGGGGTTGGTAAATCGTCCTTGACAAATGCGGTTTCCCCGGGAGCGGACATGGAGGTCGGCAGTATCAGTGAGAAGGTTCAGCGGGGAAAGCATACGACCCGCCATGCGGAGCTTTTTTGTGTAGAGCCGGAAACCTATCTGATGGATACCCCCGGTTTCAGTTCACTGATGGTGGAGAATATGGAGGAAAAAGAGCTAAAGTATGATTTTCCGGAGTTTGCCCGATATGCGTCGGGTTGCCGGTTTGGGGAAGACTGCATGCATATCGGCGAGCCGGTGTGCGGGGTCAAAGAGGCTGTGAGAGAAGGGAAGATTGCGCACAGCCGGTATGAAAATTATAAGCTGATGGTTCAGGAGATCAAAGGGAGGAAACGGTATTGAAGAGATTTGTATTGGCGCCGTCGATTTTGTCGGCGGATTTCAGAAAGCTGGGAAGCGAGGTGGAGACGGTTGCCGCTGGCGGAGCTGACTGGATCCATATCGATGTGATGGATGGTATGTTTGTGCCAAGCATCTCTTATGGGATGCCGGTGATCAGGAGTATCCGACCATGTACGGATCAATGTTTTGATGTACACATGATGGTGGAGGAACCGGGGCGTTATGTCAGGGATATGAAGGAAGCCGGAGCGGATCTGATCTGTGTTCATCAGGAAGCCTGCGTACATCTGGACCGCACGGTGAACCAGGTGAAAGAACTGGGGATGAAAGCGGCGGTGGCATTAAATCCGGCGACGCCGGTATCGACTCTGGAATATCTGCTGCCGGAGCTGGATATGGTGCTGGTAATGAGCGTGAATCCGGGATTTGGCGGTCAGAAGTTTATTACGTATGCGCTGGATAAGATCCGGGATCTGAGGAAGATGATCGAGAGAAAAGGGCTGGATACGGATATCGAAGTGGATGGCGGCGTAAGTCTCGGCAATGTGCGGCAGGTTCTGGATGCCGGTGCAAATATCATTGTGGCCGGTTCTGCGGTATTTCGCGGGGACGCCGCGGCGAATTGCCGGGAATTTACGCGTATTTTTAAGGAGTATGAAGGATGAAAAGCTGTCTGATTGTGACCGGGGGAAGGATCGATGTGGACTTTACCCGGTCCTTTTTAAAGGGAGAACATTTCGACCGGATCATCGCGGTGGATGGTGCTCTCGCCGTGATGGAGGATCTGGGTCTGATGCCGGATTATATTGTCGGCGATTTTGACACCATTTCACCGGATATTGTAGAGAAATACCGTCAGTTTCCGTACATTGTCTGGGATGTTCATAAACCGGAAAAAAACGAGACCGACACGGAACTTGCCAGGAGCCGGGCGCTGGCGCTTGGCTGCGGGAAGATTGTCTTTGTGGGCGCGACCGGCGGCCGTCTGGACCATATGCTTGGCAATTTGCATGCGCTTTATGCCTGCCTGCAGAACGGAGCGGAGGCGTACCTGATCGACGCGCAGAACCGGATCTGTCTGATTGACAGTGAGAAAACCTTTCGCAGGACTGAGCAGTGGGGCAGTTATGTCTCGTTTCTCCCTTATACCGAAGAAGTGAGCGGAATTACGCTTACCGGTTTTCAGTATGCATTGACGGATCGCACGATCCGCCGTGGCGAAGAGGTTGGTTTATGTATCAGCAACGAGATTCAGGACGAACAGGCGTCCATCCGCTTTGCGGACGGAGTCCTGGTCTGTGTAGAATCACGGGATGCAGACGGTAAAAACCCCTTTAAAAACCACAGGAAATAGTGTATAATTTTGACGGTAGACCAAAGCAGACGGAAAGATTTGGTTACAATATTGTATGCAATGCAGCGCAAAGGAGAACAATTATGTTAGATCTGAAATTTGTCCGTGAGAATCCGGATATTGTCAAGAAAAATATTGAGAATAAATTCCAGTTTGAAAAACTTCCGCTGGTTGATGAGGTGATCGACCTGGATGCGAAAAACCGTGCGGCTAAGGCGGAAGCGGATACGCTTCGCTCTTCCCGGAATAAACTTTCCAAAGAGATCGGAAAACTGATGGGACAGGGAAAGAAGGAAGAAGCCGAGGCGGTCAAGGCGCAGGTGGCGGCAAACGCCGCCCGTCTGGCTGAGCTGGAGGTGCAGGAGCGCGAACTTTCCGAGAAAGTAACTAAGATTATGATGACGATTCCGAATATCATCGATCCGAGTGTTCCGATCGGCAAGGACGACAGTGAGAATGTGGAGATCGAGCGCTTCGGTGAGCCGGTTGTGCCGGATTTTGAGATCCCGTATCACACTGATATCATGGATCGCTTTGACGGCATTGATCTGGATGCTGCGGGAAAAGTTGCGGGAAACGGTTTTTACTATCTGATGGGCGATATTGCGCGGCTGCATTCAGCAGTGATCGCTTATGCGCGTGATTTCATGATTGACCGCGGCTTTACGTACTGTGTGCCGCCGTTTATGATCCGCAGCAATGTGGTAACCGGCGTGATGTCTTTCGCCGAGATGGACGCGATGATGTATAAGATTGAGGGCGAGGATCTGTATCTGATCGGCACCAGTGAGCATTCGATGATCGGTAAATTTATCGACACGATCACTCCGGAGGAGGAGCTTCCCAAAACGCTGACCAGTTATTCTCCCTGCTTCCGCAAGGAGAAGGGCGCTCACGGGATCGAGGAGCGCGGCGTGTACCGGATCCATCAGTTTGAGAAACAGGAGATGATCGTGATCTGCCGTCCGGAGGAATCCCCGATGTGGTATGATAAGCTGTGGCAGAATACCGTTGATCTGTTCCGTTCGCTTGACATCCCGGTGCGCACGCTGGAGTGCTGTTCCGGTGATCTGGCTGACCTGAAAGTCAAGTCCTGTGATGTGGAGGCGTGGTCGCCGCGCCAGAAAAAATATTTTGAAGTCGGTTCCTGCTCCAATCTCGGAGACGCTCAGGCACGCCGCCTGAAAATCCGTGTCAAAGGTGAAAATAACAGCAGGTATCTGGCTCATACCCTCAACAATACCGTTGTGGCTCCGCCGCGGATGCTGATCGCTTTCCTGGAAAATAATCTTCAGGCAGACGGCACCGTAAAGATTCCTGAGGTTCTGCGTCCTTATATGGGAGGCAAGGAGATCCTGATTCCCAAAAAATAAACCAGGAGGATAACTGTTTGATTCACTATGAAGAAGAAGAAAAGGCATTACAGGCGGAACGGTATCAGGTAAGGCCGTTGGCTGAGATCGCCGGGTTTCGTGTACGGCCGGGTATCCATGATATGTATGGCGCTCGGGAACTTCCCTACGGAGTTAATTTTACCGTACACACACGTTATGGGACAGGCTGTACGCTTCTTTTATTTGCCAGAGGGGAAAAGGATCCTTATGTAGAACTGCCTTTCCCGGAAGAATACAAGATTGGCGACGTGTATTCGATGATTGTATTTGATCTTAATATTGAGGAATTCGAATATGCGTACCGCGTCGATGGTCCGTATATCAAAAGAAAAGGACTTTTGTTTGACAAACGCAATGTCCTGCTGGATCCTTACGCGAAGGTGGTTGCCGGTCAGCGTAAATGGGGCGAGCAGGTAACCAGCGATTATCACGCAAGGGTTGTGCGTGATGATAATTTTGACTGGGGCGATCAGCCACAGTCAAAACAGACGCTCAGTGAACTGATTATTTATGAGCTTCATGTCCGCGGATATACGATGGATCCGTCTTCCGGCGTGCGTCATAAAGGTACGTTTGGAGGCCTGATTGAAAAGATCCCTTATATGAAAGAATTGGGAATCAACGCGGTGGAACTGATGCCGATTTTCGAGTTTGACGAGAACCTGACGGCCAGAGAATATGAGGGAAAGAAACTTTATGACTACTGGGGATATAATACCGTCAGCTTCTTCGCACCGAACACCAGCTATCTGTCAGATATTGAGTATCAGGAAGAGGGACGGGAATTAAAATTACTGATCAAGGCTTTTCATGAGGCGGGAATCGAGGTCATTCTTGATGTGGTCTTTAACCATACCGCGGAAGGAAACGAACAGGGAAAGATTATCAATCTGAAGGGCTTTGATAACAGTATCTATTATCTGCTGACGCCGAATGGCAATTATTATAATTTCAGCGGCTGCGGGAATACGGTAAACTGCAATCACCCGATTGTGCGCCGCATGATCCAGGACTGCCTTCGTTACTGGACGATTAATTACCGCGTGGATGGATTCCGCTTTGATCTGGCAAGTATTCTTGGCAGAAACGAAGACGGTACCCCGATGGATAATCCGCCGCTTCTGCGCGTACTGGCGGAAGATCCCTTTTTAAGCAACACCAAGCTGATCGCGGAGGCCTGGGATGCCGGCGGCCTGTATCAGGTGGGAAATTTCCCGGCGCATGGACGCTGGGCAGAGTGGAATGGCAGATACCGGGATTCTGTGCGCGGATTCCTCAAAGGGGACGATTGGGAGGCGCGTGACGCGGCACTTTCGATCTGCGGCTCGGAGGATCTGTATGGAAAAGAAGAAAAAGAAAACGGCAATTATGCCGGCTTAAACTCCTGCGTCAATTTCATTAACTGCCATGACGGATTTACCCTGAAAGATCTCTACACTTATAACACCAAGCACAATGAGATCAATGGCTGGAATAATACCGACGGGACGGATGATAACCGGAGCTGGAACTGTGGTGTGGAAGGAGATACCGATAATGAAGAGGTACTCACACTCCGGCGCAAGATGATCCGCAACGCCTGCGCGGTGCTGATGTGCAGCCGGGGGACGCCGATGTTTCTGGCGGGAGATGAGTTTGGCAACACGCAGTATGGCAACAACAACGCCTACTGCCAGGACAATGAGATCTCGTGGATCAACTGGAATTATCTCGAAAAGAACCACCAGCTCTTTGAATTTTTCAAATATATGATTGCGTTCCGTAAGAGACATCCGATCCTTCACCGGAGACTGCCGTCGGCTGTCTGCGGTATGGACGATATGACTTTTTATGACGTCTATGGAAATCGTATCGATATCCCTGATCACATGCGGACTTTCATGGTCGTTTTTGCCGGATACGATCAGCGCAGAGGGCGGGACGATGTGGTCTGCCTGGCGATTAATACGTACTGGGAGCAGGCTACGATCTGGCTGCCGCATGGCGGTCAGAACTGGCGGAGAAACTGGTATCTGTGCGCGAATACAAACGGAAGTGATAAGGAGCGCTTGACCTGGCCGGAGGGGGAAGAGATCCGGATTAATGACGAGTTTGTCATGCAGCCGCGGACGGTTGCGGTGTTTGTGCAGAGAGATCACTGAATCTGGATGAGGTTCGGATATGACTTTCAGTGAAAGAAATTTTCGTGGAATCCATGAAAAACGGAGGGTTTTGATATGGCGCATGAGAAATTTAACTATAGAAGTCTGGAGGAAATCAAAGAACGGGCAAAAGAACTGAAGATTTCTCTCCCGTTCGCAGCGGATACGTCAGTATTGGCAAGTTCGATCACTTTTGGCAGAGTGCGGCTGGAGAATCGTATGGGAATCGCTCCGATGGAAGGGGCAGACGCATTGCCGGATGGCTCGCCATCTGAGTTGATGCTGCGCCGTTATCTGCGGGATGCTGAGGGCGGAAGCGGTATGATCTGGTTTGAGGCGATCTCGATTGTACCGGAGGGGCGTTCAAGCCCGCATCAGCTGATGCTGACCAGGAAAAATCTGGATAGTTACAAAAATTTTACGGAAAAGATAAAGAAAGCAGGAGAAAAAGCTAACGGTTATGCACCCTATCTGATTATGCAGGCGAATCACAGCGGGCGTTATTCCAATCCTGACGGTTATCCGGCTCCGATGATTGCCTATCGCCATCCGGAATATGAGAAGCTGAGAACGGCAGATGATGACTGCATTGTTACGGATGATTATCTGAAATCTCTTGAGGAAAAATTTGGCGAAGCCTCCCTTCTGGCAAAGGAAGCAGGATTTGACGCGGTAGATATCAAATCGTGCCACGGGTATCTGCTTGCGGAACTGACTTCTGCTTATAACCGTCCCGGCCAGTATGGCGGGAGTTATGAGAATCGTACGCGTCTTCTCCGTAACGCGATCCGTGCGGCTAAAGTATATGAGAATGATAAGTTTATGGTGACAGTCAGGCTTGGTATCTATGATGGCTTTGCGTATCCCTATGGATTTGGTGTGAAAGAGGGAGGGGGAACGTTGCCGGATATGGATGAGCCAATCCGTCTTGTCCGTGAACTGCATGAGAGATATGGAATTACGATGTTGAATCTGACGCTGGGCAATCCTTATGTGAGTACTCATGTGACTCGTCCCTTTGATTCCGGTAAATATGTACCGGATGAACATCCGCTCTGTGGCGTTGCCCGGATCATCGGATGCATTGGGCAGGTAAAACGTGCGGTTCCGGATATGATCATTTCTGCGTCAGGACCTTCTTATCTGCGCCAGTATGCGGATCTTTATGCAGCGGGAGCAATCGAGAAAGGGTTATGCGATCAGATGCTGTTTGGCAGGATGTCTTTTGCCAATCCGGATTTTGCGAAGCAAATCCTTAAGACCGGGAGAATGGATCCAGGCAGAACCTGTATCGCCTGCGGGAAGTGCAGAGATCTGATCCGTGCAGGGAAACCAACCGGATGCGTGGTGCGGGACGCGGCTTTGTATCTGCCGTATTACAGAGAATACCGTTCTGAGAATAACTGAGATCTGAAATTTTATAAGTTTGTAAAAATACCGAAAATCCAGTGATAATGGATTTTCGGTATTTTTGATTGTGTCACAGTAAAAATAAACCCCCTGCTCTGCAGGGGGAGGGAAGATCTTTA
>JAJQAC010000015.1 GCA_021204025.1 Clostridiales bacterium
GCTGGATGGAAAAATAATTTGTAGTTTGCGTCTCCCTCAATTCGCCGTCCGACACTTTTTGACCTGAAAGAACGGCTTTAAAAGATATTCACCGAAGATATACCGACTACTACCGCGGCCACTGCGTCAGTGTGGTAAATAGGAGCGGGAAGCCCTGGAACTGGGCGGCCTGCTCCGGGAAGAAGGAAACAGCGATGAGCAAGAAATACTTGAAAATATGTGAAAAGGCGGCACGGGTCGAAGCGTTGATTTATTCAGCACGGTTGATCGCGCAAGGTATTGAGTTTGATCTGGCAGATACAGCGGAAGCCGTCAAAATGATGGATATTTTGCTTTTGGCGGAAGAAGAAATTGTACGGATAACAAAGTTGTTAGAGGTATATGTTAATTCCGGGCGATAAGTTGACAGATCAGGGGGTGCAGTGTTGCCGAAATGGAAACACCTACCCCCCTGTGGAAAGGGATGATGATATGGCAGGAAGCAAATTACCAAAAGGAATTTCATTAAGGGCAGATGGGCGGTATATGTGGCGTTTCCAGTATGGCGGTGTGACATATTCGGGATATTGTAAGAACGTAACGGAAGCAAAGAAAGCCTTGCGCGATAAGAAATACGAGGTTGAACACGGCATATCTGGCAAGGAACAGGCGATTATCATGGATGCGTGGTTTCCGGAATGGCTGAATACATATAAAGCGGCGGATTGCAAAGAATCAACGCTTAACCTTTACCGGAATGTTTACAAGCGGTATATTCAACCGGAGTTCGGAAAGAAGCAGATCAGGAAGCTGCGCGGGGATATGCTTCAACGATTTGTAAATAAAGCTGCCGGGGAATATTCCAAAGCTGTGGCATCCACCATTAATTTCCTGCTGTATGATTCCTTGCGTCAGGCGGCAAGAAATGGCCTTATCGTGAAAAATCCAATGGAAAACACTACTCCGCCAAAGTTCAGAAAACGGGAAAAGAAAGGCGCTCTGACAGAAGAAGCGCAGAAAGCCTTTTTGGAGGAAGCACAGAAAAGCGTTTATTATCCATTGTACCGATTGGCAACGCTGACAGGAATGAGAATCGGGGAGGTGTTAGGGCTTCAATGGAGCGATGTGGATTTCAGGAAAGGGGAAATACATATCACCCATACTATGAGTTACATTCCAGGGCGTGGGCAGTATCTGGATGAACCGAAATCAGCAATGAGCCGCCGTATCATTCCAATGGAAAAACACAGCGAGGCTTACAAACTGTTGAAGGATTGGCGGAAGCAACAGGGATTACAGCGCTTACAGGCTGGGCAATTTTGGAAACCATTAGAGGGAATGGAGAATCTTGTATTTACTACCAATCACGGAACGCCGCATTATGATATGAATATCCGGACAGATCAGCGCAAGATCGTAGCGCGGTTAAAGGAGCAGGGGGTTGAGATCGATACTTGCACATTCCACACACTCCGCCATTGCTTTGCAACAAGGTGCATTGAGAATGGTATGGACGTGAAAACACTACAGATGATTCTCGGACACTCCACATTCTCTATGACGGTTGATCTGTATGTCGATGTGATGGAAGAGACAAAGCGCGAGGAGATGAAGAAAGTCGCGGCGGCGTTATAGGACGAAAGGCAGCAGGCTTGGCCTGCTGTTTTTCTGCCTTTTTTGAAAAAGTTGTGTCAAAAGTTGTGTCAAGACTGGAAAGTATCGGTCAAGATCAGGTAAAGAATGGCTTATTTACGCCATTTTCCACTTTACTTCTCCTCACACACCTGAAAGATATAAAATTTCAGATAATACGACGCCTGCTCCTTCCCGCTCCAGAGGATCGGGTGATCGGCAGCCTGGGTGCGGTATTCGACCTGCCGGAGTCGTTTGTGGGCGCCGGAAGCTGCCTCGCGGATCGTTTTGGCAAAAAGCTCCGGATCCATAAAATGAGAGCAGGAGCAGGTGGCGAGATAACCGCCGTCTGTGAGAATCTTCATACCGCGGATATTGATCTCGTGGTAACCTTTGACAGCATTTTTGATAGAACTGCGGGATTTGGTGAAAGCCGGCGGATCCAGGATAACGACGTCAAATTTCTCACCTTTGGTTTCCAGAGAGGGAAGGAGTTCAAAGACGTCGGCACAGCAGAATTCTACGCGGTCAGAAAAGCCGTTTAACGCGGCGTTTTCACGTGCCTGAGTGATGCCGGTCTCAGATGAGTCAACGGCAAGGACATGGGAAGCGCCTGCTGCGGCCGCGTTGAGCGCAAAGGATCCTGTGTGAGTAAAGCAGTCCAGCACCCTTTTCCCCGGACAGAGACGCCGGATCGCGAGCCGGTTGTACTTCTGATCAAGGAAAAATCCGGTTTTCTGGCCATCCTCGACGTTGACAATATAGCGCACGCCGTTTTCGACGATTTCCACTCTGGGATCAAAAGGGGCAGAGAGAAAGCCTTTGGCCCGCGGCATTCCCTCCTGCTCGCGGACTTTTGCGTCACTTCGTTCATAGATGCCGCGGATTCGGATGCCGTCTTCGGCCAGCACCTGTTGCAGTTTTTCCAGAATGACTGGTTTCCAGCGGTCGATGCCGAGTGCCAGGGATTCCACGACCAGAATGTCTGAAAATTTGTCGACGACGATGCCGGGAAGAAAATCCGCCTCACCAAAGATCAGCCGGCAGCTTGCGGTATCTACGGTAGCTTTGCGGTATTCCCATGCGTCGCGGACGCGCATTTCAATAAAGAAATCATCCACGATGGCATCCTTTTTGCGAGTCATCATGCGAACAGTAATTTTGGAATGGGTGTTGATGAAACCCTGTCCGAGCGGATATCCGTCAAAGTCCTCAACTGTGACCATATCGCCGTTTTCACAGGATCCTTCGATCCGGTCAATCTCATTATCATAAATCCACGCGCCGCCGGCTTTCAATGCGCGGCCTTCGCCCTTTTTCAATCTGACAATCGCCTGGTTCATAGGTATCTCCATTTCTGTGTGTCAAAAATTTCATAACACATGGATTTTACCATAAAAGTCTGATACAATAAAGAAAAGTTTATCGTAAACGGAAAATATTTGTTTATCACAATATAAAGGGAGATGGAATATGTCGAAAATATTATTCTTAACCAGCAGTCCGGATGCTTCTTATCCGTCGGAGGATGGGAATTGGGTGACAGGACCATTGGCGTCGAAGAATGGACTGATTGAGCGGGTTCGTGCCGTCTGGCCGGGGAAGCCGGCAAATGTACTGTCGATTGCCTCTGACCCGGCAAACGACGCGATGAATGATGAAATGATGGAGTTCTATGCAAAAATGCTGGCAGCCAGTGATCTGGCAGTGGCTCAGATCCGCAGTATCGATGGCCGGACATGGGAAAAGGTAGACGAGTGGCTGGCAGAGAGCGATTTTGTGATCTTAAGCGGAGGACATGTGCCGACACAGAACGCATTTCTGCAGGAACTGGGACTACGGGAAAAACTGGCATCTTTTGACGGGATTATCATGGGGATCAGCGCCGGAACGATGAACAGCGCGGATATCGTTTACGCACAGCCGGAGCTTCCCGGTGAATCTGCCGATCCGGATTATGTGCGATACCTGCGGGGACTGAATCTGACGAAACTCAATATCCTTCCGCATTACCAGAAAGTGAAAGATAATCTTCTGGATGGGAAACGGCTGATGGAGGATATTACCTATGGGGACAGTTACGGCCATCTTTATTATGCGCTGGAAGACGGAAGCTATGTTTACTGTGACGGCGGGACGGAGTTGTTCTGCGGTAAGGCGTATGAGATTAAGGATGGAAAGATCCGGACCGTTTGCGAAGACGGAGAGGTATGGAATCATTAAAATAAACAAAAGTCAGAGAAAGAAAGCCGGCATATAGAAAAATTCAAAAGAGATAAAAGAAAGCAGCTCGGAATATATCGGAACATACGGGGAGGGCGGATCATGCAGGATCATCAATTGCGCAATAAAATCACCTGGTTTTCGTTCGCTCTGAGTCTCCTTGTAGTCTGGATCCATGCCGGCAATGCGGAGCTCTTCCTTGGTACCGGCAGGGAAGCAGAACTTCTGACCCGGATTGAGAGCGCCATCAGCGAGTATATCGGGCAGATCGCGGTGCCGGGCTTTTTTATGATATCCGGTTATCTCTTTTTCCGTGATTTTCGTAAAGGTTCTCTCGCCGGGAAATGGGAGCGCCGGATTCATAGTGTATTAGTGCCGTATATTTTGTGGAATTTTCTGTATTATGTGGGATATGCGGTGGCAAGTCGTGTGCCGGGGCTTGGCGATATCGTGGGGAAAGGTGTGATTGCGGTCAGTCTGGATGAGATTGTGCAGGCCGTACTGCATTATCGTTATAATCCGGTATTCTGGTATTTGTACCAGCTGATACTGCTGATTTTGGTTGCACCTGTGCTGGTTCTGATTTTTCGCAGGACCTGGAGTAAGGCAGCATTTTTTGCTGTGTTATTGTTTCTGCTGGCAGGAGAGATTGCGCTGCCGTTCATAAATACGGACGCGCTGCTCTATTATTCACTGGCGGGAGCGGCGGCATCCGCACCGGAACTGAGGGCAGCCTGTGAGAGACCGGAAAGCGGTCGTTTGGGGATACTTGGCGGAGCAGTCGCGATCGCTGCCGCTGTCGGTATGTACCAGATGGGGCTTAGAACCGCTGCTCCGGTTGGGTTTGTATTATGTCGTCTGTTTGCAGTCAGCGGACTGTGGTTTGGTGTCTCTGCGGCGAAGCTGCCAGAAGCAGGGGAAATCGCCCGTCACAACTTCTTTCTTTATGCGACTCATTTTGCCTTTGTGCGGCTTATCAATAAAACAATAGCCATGTTGTTGCCGGATACCCTGCGGACAATCGTGATACCGCTTATTCTCTATCTGTCGATGCCATTTCTGGTGCTGGGGATCAGTACAGCCGGATTTTTGATTCTGGAAAAGTGTTGTCCCGGATTATGCCGGATCCTGAATGGAAACCGCTGAGACAGTACGATGAATCCTGTTATGCGCAGCAAAGCCGGATTGGTTTGCTGTCAGTCAGCCCAGCATACGCCCGGCTGCGCCGAGGATTGCCCGGTCTGCAATCTGGGCCAGCTGTTCCCGGGGAATATCCTGCCCGTTGTTGATCCAGGAGCGCAGAAGGCCTATCGTTCCGTAAGTGATAAACTCAAAAAACATCTGATAAGAATCGTCATCAGCGTCAGGAAAGCGTGTCTGCATGATGGCGCAGCCGTTTTGCTGGATCAGGTGGTGGAAACGATCCTGAAAATCGCTGGAAGCGTCATTTTCAAACATAAGGTGGCAGATGGCCCGGTTCTCGGCGATATAATCGATAATGGGGATAAGGATACTGAGCAGAGAATTCTGATCCGATTCGGTCGGCCGGTAGTCGTCGATCATCTGCTGGAAATCATGAAGGAGATCCTCTTCCATATCGAGAAGAAGGTGGTAAATATCAGAATAATGCAGGTAAAAGGTCCCCCGGTTGAGGTCTGCTCTTGTGGTGATGTCCGTTACGGAGATATTTTTAAATTCCTTTTCCTGCAGAAGGGAGATCAGGCTGTCTTTCAACAGCCGCCGGGTACGGCGGACGCGCCGATCCTTTTTCTGGTCATTCATGGAAGTCCTTCTTTCTGTGTCAGAGCCACGGTGAACTGTTACCGATTATAATAGAGTGAACTCCAAAAATCAATGCAAAATGCTTCCTTTTTCGATAGGGATGGGGTATAATCAATATCTGAAAATCCTAACCGTTGAGGAAAATTATTCAGAGGAGACTGTTAATTATGGAAAAAATCAGAACCAGATACGCGCCGAGTCCGACAGGCCGGATGCATGTGGGAAATCTGCGGACCGCTCTGTATGCGTATCTGATCGCGAAGCATGACGGCGGTGATTTCCTTTTAAGAATTGAGGATACCGACCAGGAGCGTTTCGTAGAAGGAGCGACAGAGATCATCTACCGTACACTGGAAAAGACCGGTCTGATTCATGACGAGGGACCGGATAAGGACGGCGGCGTGGGCCCATATGTGCAGAGCGAACGGCAGAAAGCCGGCATTTATATGAAATACGCGAAGGAACTGATCGACAGGGGCGAGGCGTATTATTGTTTCTGTACGCCGGAACGTCTTGCTTCCTTAAAGACTGTGGTAAACGGTGAAGAGATCATGACCTACGATAAGCATTGTCTGCATCTGTCACAAGAAGAAGTTAAGGCTAATCTGGCTGCGGGGAAGCCGTTTGTGATCCGCCAGAATAATCCGACTGAGGGAGTGACAACCTTTCATGATGAGATTTACGGCGACATCTCGGTAAATAACGCTGAGTTAGACGATATGGTACTGATCAAATCGGATGGCTATCCGACCTATAATTTTGCAAATGTAGTGGACGACCATCTGATGGGGATTACGCATGTAGTGCGCGGCAATGAGTACCTGTCTTCTTCTCCCAAATATAACCGGTTGTATGACGCGTTTGGCTGGGAGGTGCCGGTATACGTACATTGCCCGCTGATTACCAATGAGGAGCGTCAGAAGCTGAGTAAAAGAAGCGGGCATGCGTCCTATGAAGATCTGATCGATCAGGGGTTCGTGTCGGAGGCAGTTGTCAACTATGTAGCGCTGCTCGGCTGGTCGCCGGAGGGAACACAGGAGATTTTCTCGCTGGATGAGCTGGTAAAGAATTTTGACTACCATAATCTCAGCAAATCTCCCGCGGTTTTTGATGTGACAAAATTAAAGTGGATGAACGGCGAATATCTGAAAGCGATGGATTCTGACCGTTTTTATGAGATGGCTGAGCCATATCTGAAAGCAGTGATTACAAAGGATCTGGATCTGAAGAAGATTGCCGGTATGGTCAAGACCCGGATTGAGGTATTCCCGGATATCGCGGATCATATTGATTTCTTCGAGAAGATGCCGGAGTATGATGTGAGTCTGTATTCGCATAAGAAAATGAAGTCTACGCCGGAAACATCGCTGCAGATCCTGGAAGACGTGCTGCCTCTTCTGGAGACGCAGGAGGATTTCAGCAATGATGCGCTCTTTGGAATGCTGTCCGGATATGTAAAAGAAAAGGGTTATAAGACCGGCCTGGTGATGTGGCCGATCCGGATCGCAGTATCAGGCAGACAGATGACGCCGGCGGGCGCGACGGAGATTATGGACGTGCTTGGCAAAGAAGAATCTCTGAACCGGATCCGCGAGGGGATCACGAAATTAAAAGCGGCTTTGTAAGCGGTTTATGGAGGCGGAATTGTGTGTGCGGCCGAGGTGGCAGGACCGGGAGCGGATGAAGGAAAAGAAGGAGAATATGGCATTTCATGAATCACAGCTTCGGGCAATTCATCATAAAGATGGCCCGATGATGGTACTTGCAGGACCTGGTTCCGGCAAGACTACGGTGATTACGCACCGGGTAAAATATCTGATCGAGGAAGGCGGCGTTGCGCCGTCCTCCATCCTTGTCATCACATTTACAAAAGCAGCGGCTGTGGAGATGAGACAGCGGTTCGGAAAACTTATGGGAGAGGAGCAGCCGCCGGTCAGCTTCGGAACCTTTCACGCAGTGTTTTTTACTATATTAAAACATGCGTATCGTTATGATGCGGCGAGTATTATCCGCGAAGAAGAACGGATGCAGATTATGCGCGAGCAGATGGATCGATGTGGAGTGGATGTGGAGGACGCGGCGGAGTTTGCGGCTTCGATCCTGCAGGAGATCAGCGCGGTGAAGGGTGAGATGCTGAATCTGGATTATTATTACGCAAAAAACTGCTCTGAGGATTTGTTTAAAAAATTGTATCAGGGCTATGAGGACGCGCTTCTGGCAAAAAACAGGATTGATTTTGACGATATGCTGGTTATGTGTTATGACCTGTTAAAAAAACGTAAGGATATCCTTGGTGCCTGGCAGAGAAAGTATCGCTATATCCTTGTGGATGAATTTCAGGATATTAATCGTGTGCAGTATGAGATTGTGCGGATGCTGGCGGCTCCGGAAGACAACCTGTTTATTGTCGGGGATGATGACCAGTCGATTTATCGTTTCCGGGGAGCCAAGCCGGAGATCATGCTGGGTTTCCGGAAAGATTATCCGAAGGCAGAGCAGACGCTGCTGGGCGTCAATTACCGTTCGACAGTTCAGATCGTGGAGGCTGCAGGCAGAGTGATCGGACATAACCGGATACGTTTTCCCAAAAATATTACTTCGAGCCGGGGTGCGGGTTGTCCGGTGCGAACGGAGGTCTGGGAAGATCCGCGCGCGCAGGCACGGGGCATTGTAGAAGAGATTCAGGACTATCAGAAGCTGGGATACCGGTTGTCCGACATAGCTGTGCTTTATCGGACGAATTTGCAGCCGCGTCTTCTGACAGAACGTCTGATGGAGTTTAATATTCCATTTCAGATGCGGGATGTGCTTCCTAACCTGTATGATCACTGGATCTCACAGGATATTTTTGCTTATATCCGGATGGCTGCGCAGACAAAAGAAACGCACGGAAGGGCAAAACGCGCGGATGTGCTGCGCGTAATTAACCGGCCAAAGCGTTATATCAGCCGGGAATCGCTGACGGACGCGGAGGTATCCTGGGATAAGCTGAAATCCTGGTATCAGGATCGGGACTGGATGCAGGAGCGGATTGAGCGGCTGGAATATGATCTTGCACTGCTTGTGCAGATGGCACCTGCGGCTGCGGTCAACTTTGTACGCAAGGGGATCGGTTACGATGATTATCTGAAAGAATATGCCGGGTACCGGCGGATGAAGCCGGAGGAGCTGCTGGAGATCGCGGATCAGCTGCAGGAGAGCGCGTCGGGATATAAGACGATGGAGGCGTGGGCAGAGTATCGCGAGGAGTATGCCGAAAAGCTGCGTGAACAAGCGAGAAAAAGGGAAACCAGAGTGGACTGTGTATCCCTGATGACGATGCACAGCGCGAAAGGGCTGGAGTTCCCGATCGTGTATATCCTGGATGCCAATGAAAGCATCACGCCGTATCAGAAAGCGGTTCTGGACGCGGATATCGAAGAAGAACGGCGGATGTTCTATGTGGCGATGACGCGGGCGAAAGAGCGGCTGCACGTCTGTTATGTAAAGTCCTGATACGGGAAGCCGCAGAGACGTTCACGTTTTATTGATGAATATGACAATACCAGGACCCAAAGGTTATAAATGACAGAGGAATGAAGATGAAGCCAGAGATACTCAGAGCGGCGGACGCGATGCAGCTGCAATCAGCGGGGGTAAGGGGATATGTTCACCTGTACTGCGGAGACGGGAAAGGTAAGACGACGGCGGCTGTCGGACTGGCGATCCGGGCGGCCGGACATGATAAGAAGGTGCTGATTTCCCGTTTTTTAAAGAACGATGACTCCGGAGAGGTAGCCGTGTTGAAGCAGATTCCGCAGATTACAGTACTGCCGTGCAGGGAGAGGTTTGGTTTTGCCTTTCGTATGACGGAGGAAGAGCGAAAACGGGCTGCTGCCTGTTATACAGGGCAGTTCCGGGAAACGCTCCGGATGGCCGCGGATGGACGGTTTGACATCCTGATCCTGGATGAGATCGTGGCGGCGTGTCAATATGCGCTGGTGGCCGAAGAGGAGCTGCTGGATTTTCTTGAAAACCGTCCTGCTTTTCTGGAGGTGGTCCTTACAGGCCGGAATCCTTCGGAGGCAATGAGAGAGAAGGCGGACTATATTTCCGAGATCCGGATGGAGCGACATCCATTCTCAAGGGGCATCGCCGCGAGAGAAGGGATCGAATATTAAAAAACCAATAGCTACACCAAATAAACAAAAGGAGAACATTGCTATGGCAGAGAAGAAATTTACGGAAGAGCCGGAAGAGGAGATGACCGTGACACTGGATCTGGATGACGGGACACAGGTGGAATGTGTTGTGCTGACGATCTTTGAAGCGGGAGAGAGAGATTACATCGCCCTGCTTCCGATTGAGGGCGAGGAAGCAGAGAGCGGAGAGGTTTATCTGTATCGCTATGTGGAGGATGCGGACGGCGAGCCGAGCCTGGATAATATTGAGGACGATGAGGAATATGAGATCGTTTCCCAGGCGTTTGACGAGCTCCTTGAGGATATGGAATACGACGAAGATATTGATGAAGATTCTATGTAGGAAACGTCATAAAATCGAAAGATTTTGAAAGATTAATTTCGTTGACAGGCGAGGGGGTCTGCCCGTATGATTAAGGTCAGAGTAAATGTAATGTGATATTGTGATGAGAAAACCGGTATCGCTTACTTGATCGTAACATGAGGGTATCCCCCTCTGGAACATTCAGAGATACAGGAGGTTGCGGATATGAGAAAACCATGGATGAAAATTCTTGCCGGGGCAATGTTGATCTCCACGCTGGTTTCGACGGCGGCTTTTGCGGCGGGATGGGAGAAGATGGACAGCAAGTGGTATTACAGACTGGACGACGGTACCTGCCTGACCAGCAGCTGGATCGAGTCGGAGGATGAGACGACGAGCTATTGGGTGGGAAGCGACGGCGTGATGGCAGCGAGCAGCTGGATCCAGGACGGCGACGCCTGGTATTATGCGGGCGCGGACGGATCTCTTCTCACCAGTCAGCTGATCGGGATCGATAATAATACGACCTGGTACTGGGTGGATGAGGACGGCGTAATGGTAACAAACGAGTGGATTCAGACCGAGGATGGTTCCTGGTATTATTTCGGCTCGGACGGGAAAGCCTATAAGAGCGGCTGGTATAACATTGAGGGAGACGATTATTATTTCCTTAAGAGCAGCAAACTTGCAGTCAACGCGCTGATTCCCGGCGGCGGTTCTGTAGATGAAAATGGGAGAAAGATCAGCTATTAAGCAAAGGATATCATGGGAAGGAAGGGGGCCGACGGTGAGATCCTTGATTCGGAAAATTTATGTTCTGATGCCGGTTCTGTTTCTGACACTGATGTTTTGCGGCAGCGTATATGCACAGACGGAGAGTAACTGGGAGTACAGAGACGGCAACTGGTATTATACGGATGCCAATGGGAAGCAGGCAAAAAACCAGTGGCTTAAGACCGGAAGTACGTTATACTGGATGAATGAGGATGGTACGATGGCGACGGACACCTGGATCCAGAGAGAAAAACAATGGTATTATCTGGATGGTTCCGGCGCAGCCGTGACTGGCTGGAAAGAAATCGACGGGAAATGGTATTATTTTGAAAAAGAGACTTTTACCATGGCGACGAACACTACGATCGGAAGCTGGTATGTGGGCGCGGACGGCGCATGGGATCCGTCAAAGTGATGAGTAGAAAAATAAAATGGGATGACAGAAGGATCGGCAGTCACCGGTCCTTTTTTATTTCATAGGAAGGTACGTCCTATGAAATAAAAAGTCTCCGACGGATCGCACTGCGGCGGAGTGGAATTATGTCGCTAAAGCGACCCGCCGCAGGCGGAGAATCCTGCTTTGCAGGATTCTTTTTCATGCGCAGGGCCGGGTAAGGAATGGAATTTTTGCGGCTGGGCTGATGCCGCATAGGATTCATTATTTCGTGAATGTGACAGAAATATCTTTTAATGCTGATTTACAAAAGCTGGATAATTGGTTATAATAAAACGCAGGGATTTTGAAACGTTTGGAAGTGAGGTGATCGGGCTGCATTTCAGAAAAAGTGTATTTCGCAATCTAGTCATGATCTCGCAGCTTGGCATCAGTGTGATGACGCCGATCTTTCTCTGCGTTTTTATCGGATATCAGATTGATTCCCGGCTGGGGACGATCTGGATAATCCCTCTGCTGATTCTGGGAGTGCTGGCAGGCGGACGGTGCGCCTGGCAGCTTGTCTTGCGTATGATGGAAGAAGAACGGCGCGAAAACGAAAAAATCCGCCGCGAAGAATTAAGCCATCGCGCCGCGCAGGAAACGCAGGTCAGCAGACCAAAGCAGCCAAGCCGTATTAACAGGCGGAAACAGACAGGAGGATGACGAATGCTTTACTGGCTTTCCAAATCTACAAAGAGAACGCTGGCTGAGATGTCAGTTGGCGTGATCCTTTTTAATCTGCTTCTGGGAATGGCGGCAGCGCTGATTTTACCGGGAACTTCTTATCCGGTGATGCCGGTTATCAAGGGGTTATGTGTGGGAATGGCGGCAGCGATTCTGATGCTGATCCACATGGCGGACACGATAGAGAGAAGCCTGCAAAGCGGTGATCCCGATTATGCGAGAAAGACGACGATCGCCCAGAGCATGCTGCGCAAGGGGGTTTTTATTGCCGCAATCTTTCTTTGCTGGTATTTTCTCCGTGCAGATCTGCTTGCGATTGTCATTGGGACGATGGGGATGAAAGCAGGCGCGTATCTGCAGCCGCTGATTCACAGAATTTCCGGGGGACAGGACAATGCCTGTGCCGGACCGCAGGAGGGTATCGGCCTGGCTGGAGACCTGGAGCCGGAGACAGCTTCAAATGAAAAGCTAGAAGAAAGGAGGACCTAATGTATGGGACTGTTGATTTCCAATGAGCCTGACTTTATGATACACGGCGTTCTGGAATATCAGATGTTCGGTCAGAGCTTTTGGATTACGACGACCACCATAGGGGCATGGATTGTCACGATTCTGCTCTTGATTTTCGGCGTTCTTGCCAACCGTGCGTTAAAGAATGCAACCGATGTGCCAGGGGCATTTCAGAACGCGCTTGAATATGGCTATGAGATGCTGGAAAAGATGGGCAACAGCATCCTGGGCGGAAATACGCGGCGGTTTATCAATTACATCGGGACGATTTTCCTGTTCATCCTGTTGTGTAATCTGAGCGGTCTGCTGGGGCTTCGCGCTCCGACGGCGGATTACGGTGTGACATTTCTGCTGGGAGTGTTTACCTTCTGTATTGTGAACTATCAGGGCATCAAAAACAGAGGGATACGGCATTTTACCTGTCTGTTTGAGCCGACGCCGGTGTTATTCCCGATTAACCTGATCGGCGAGCTGGCAAACCCGCTGTCTATCTCCCTGCGTCTGTTTGCGAATCTGCTCTCAGGCGTAATTATCATGGGATTGTGGTACGGCATGATGCCGATCTTCGTGGATATCGCGATCCCCGCGGCGCTTCACGCGTACTGCGACCTGTTTTCCGGATGCATTCAGACTTATGTGTTCTGTATGCTGACAATGGTATATGTCAATGACAAACTGGAATAATTAAAAATTCATATAATTATTAAAATTTTTTAGGAGGACATTTTTATGAATATTTCAGGACAGGAGTTTATCTTTGGTTGTTCCGCAATTGGTGCCGGCCTTGCGATGATCGCCGGTATCGGACCTGGTGTAGGACAGGGTATCGCGGCCGGTCACGGCGCATCCGCTGTCGGACGCAATCCGGGCGCACAGTCCCAGATCACTTCCACGATGCTTCTTGGTCAGGCAGTTGCGGAGACCACCGGTCTGTATGGTCTGGTTGTCGCTATTATCCTGATGTTTGTAAAGCCTTTCACTTCATAATCTGTGGGAGGTCATCAGAGAAGAATGGCAGCGAAAGGAGGCATAAGACTTGGACAGACTGATAGGATTTGATCCCCAGTTACTGCATGACGCGGTACTGACCGGCATCAATGTCTTCATATTGTTCTTTGCACTGTCCTATCTGCTTTTCAATCCGGTCCGCGAGGTTCTGGAAAAGAGAAGAAAGAAGATTTCGGACGAACTCGACCAGGCTGCCGCGGATAAAACCGACGCGGGAGCACTCAAGGCGGAGTATGAAGCAAAATTAAAGGATATTAACAAAGAAGCGGAAGAAATTCTCGAAGCGGCGCGCCGGAAGGCAAAGATTCGCGAGGACGAGATTATAGGAGAAGCCAGAGCGGAAGCGGCCCGGATTATTGAACGCGGCAGCCGCGAGGCGGAGCTGGAGAAAAAGAAAGCGGCGGACGAGCTGAAACTCGAGCTGGTCAATATAGCCGCGATGATGGCCGAAAAAGCGATCGGCAACTCCATCACCGTTCAGATTCAGGACACATTGATCGATGAGACTTTGAAGGAGATGGGTGAGAGTACATGGCAAAGCTAGTTTCAAAGGTGTACGGAGACGCCCTGTTTGAGACGGCCATGGAAAGCGGCAGGATGGATGTGTTTTATGAGGAAGCACAGGGGCTGATCCGCATATTTGACGATAACCCGCAGATGACGGTTCTGCTGAATCATCCGCGGATCTCGAAGGAAGAAAAAACAGCCGTCATGCATCAGATTTTCTCCGGCAAAGTGCAGGAAGAGATGACGAGCTTCTTAAAGCTCGTTGTAGAAAAAGAGAGGCAGGATGAGATCGTTCCGATCCTGCGGTATTTTATCGGGCAGGTACGGGAATATAAAAAGATCGGCACGGTAAATGTAACCAGCGCGGCTGCGCTGTCGGCGAAGCAGAAAGAGACTCTTGAGAAAAAGCTGCTCGCGACGACTTCGTACAAAAAGTTCGAGATGAGTTACCAGGTTGATACCGGTTTAATCGGCGGCATGGTGATCCGGATCGGCGACCGCGTGGTGGACAGCAGTATCAGAACACGGCTTTACCAGCTGAAGAAAGAGCTTTCGGCACTTCAGCTGAGCCAGGATATCGGCTGATAGGAGGTCTGGATATCCGGGAGATCATAGAGAAAGGGAAACAGCGAAATGAATTTGAGACCAGAAGAAATCAGTTCGGTGATTAAAGAACAGATTCAGAAATATTCCACCAGGCTGGAAGTCTCAGATGTCGGCACAGTAATCACGGTTGCGGATGGGATTGCCCGCGTCCATGGACTGCAGAAGGCCATGCAGGGCGAGCTCCTTGAGTTTCCGGGTGAGATATTCGGTATGGTTCAGAACCTGGAGGAGGACAACGTGGGCGTCGTTCTTCTCGGCGATACCAGCAATATCAAAGAAGGCGATATCGTAAAGACGACCGGACGTGTGGTAGAGGTTCCGGTTGGAGACGCGCTGACCGGGCGTGTTGTGAACGCGCTGGGACAGCCGATCGACGGCAAGGGCCCCATCGAAACGGACAAATTCCGCCGCATCGAGCGAGTTGCGCACGGCGTTATCGAAAGGAAGTCCGTTGATACGCCGCTGCAGACAGGCATCAAGGCGATCGACGCCATGATCCCGATTGGGCGGGGACAGCGTGAGCTGATTATCGGCGACCGTCAGACCGGTAAGACTGCGATTGCCATCGATACGATCATCAATCAGAAGGGTGAAAACGTACATTGTATCTATGTAGCGATCGGCCAGAAGGCATCTACGGTTGCGAATATTGTAAAGACACTTGAGGAATTCGGAGCGATGGATTACACGACGATCGTCGTATCAACGGCTTCGGACCTTGCGCCGCTTCAGTATATTGCGCCTTATGCGGGATGTGCGATCGGTGAGGAGTGGATGGAAAACGGCGAGGATGTCCTCGTTGTGTATGACGATCTGACCAAGCATGCGGCTGCCTATCGTACGCTGTCGCTGCTGCTCAAGAGACCGCCGGGACGTGAAGCGTATCCGGGCGACGTATTTTATCTGCATTCCAGACTTCTGGAACGTGCGTCCAGACTTTCGGAGGATCTCGGCGGCGGTTCGCTGACTGCGCTTCCGATCATTGAGACACAGGCGGGCGATGTATCCGCGTATATTCCGACTAACGTAATCTCGATTACGGACGGTCAGATCTATCTGGAAACAGAGATGTTTAACTCCGGCTTCCGTCCTGCGATTAACGCCGGTCTGTCCGTATCCCGTGTAGGCGGCGCGGCACAGATCAAGGCGATCAAGAAGATCGCAGGTCCGATTCGTATCGACCTGGCGCAGTACCGTGAGCTGGCAAGCTTCGCGCAGTTCGGTTCCGAACTGGATGCGGCTACCACAGAGCAGCTGGCACAGGGCGAGCGCATCAAGGAAGTTTTAAAGCAGCCGCAGTATCAGCCGATGCCGGTTGAGTATCAGGTAGTAATTATCTATGCGGCGACGAGAAAACATCTGCTGGATATCGCAGTGGCGGATATTCTGCCGTTTGAGAAGGATCTTTTCAAGTTTATCGATACCAGATATCCGGAAATCCTGTCGTCGATCCGCGAGACCAAACAGCTGACGGCAGAGACTGAGGAACTGCTGGTAAAGGCGATCAATGAGTGCAAGGCGCAGAGATAAACCGGTGCGGGACGAAGTCCTGAATAAAGATTAGGATGGAGGAATGGTATCATGGCATCCATGAGAGATATTAAGCGCAGAAAAGCCAGTATCCAGAGCACCGGCCAGATCACAAAAGCGATGAAGCTGGTTTCCACCGTCAAGCTGCAGAAATCCAGAAATAAAGCGGAAAGTTCCAAACCGTATTTCCGTCTGATGTATGAGACGATCGCGGACATGCTGAAACATTCCGAGCAGATGGAACACAAGTACCTGAAAGCAGGCGCTTCGGATCGTAAAGCGGTGATCGCGATTACTTCCAACCGCGGTCTTGCGGGCGGTTATAACAATAATATTGTCAAACTGATTGTTGGCGACGACAATCTGCCGGCGGATAAGACCGATGTTTATGCTATCGGACGTAAGGGCCGCGATAGCCTGGCTCGTAAGGGCTACAAGATTGCACAGGATGATTCTGAGGTGATTAACGCGCCGCTTTATCAGGACGCCGCGGATCTGTCCAGAGAACTGCTGGAAGCATTTGGGCAGGGCGAGATCGGCGAGATTTATCTGGCATACACGTCGTTCAAGAATACAGTGGTGCATAACCCGACGCTGATCAAACTTCTTCCGATTACATTGGAGGAAGAAGAGGGATCCGGGGAGCCCAGGAGCGCGCAGGCGCTGATGAATTATGAGCCTAACGCGGAAGAAGTCCTGGACATGATTATCCCGAAATATATGAGCAGTCTGATTTATGGAGCTTTACTGGAAGCGGTTGCCAGTGAAAACGGCGCCCGTATGACCGCGATGGACTCCGCGACAAACAATGCGGAGGAGATGCTGGAAAAGCTGGAACTGCAGTATAACCGTGCGCGCCAGGGCGCGATTACCCAGGAGCTGACGGAGATTATTGCCGGTGCGAACGCGATCTCATAGAGATATCAGACGCGTGAAGACAGGCATGGATATTGATAAAGTTTAAGTAAGGAGAAGCAAGATGGCAGATAAAAATGCTGGTAAAATCATACAGATCATCGGTGCGGTTCTGGACATCCGGTTCTCCCAGAGCAGGATTCCGGAGATCAACGAGGCAATCCGGATCCCATTGGAGGATGGGAAGAATCTGGTTGCCGAGGTCGCTCAGGATCTTGGTGACGATACCGTGAGATGTATCGCCATGGGAAGCACAGATGGTCTGAGACGGGGGATGGACGCCATCGCAACAGGCGGACCTATCACGGTGCCGGTAGGCGAGTGTACCCTGGGCCGTATTTTCAATGTGCTGGGTGAGCCGATTGATAATAAAGAAAAACCGGAAGCACAGGAGTATCTTCCGATTCACAGAAAGGCGCCGACCTTTGAAGAGCAGTCAACGGAAACGCAGATCCTGGAGACCGGTATCAAGGTTGTCGACCTGCTGTGCCCGTATCAGAAGGGTGGTAAGATCGGACTCTTCGGCGGCGCCGGCGTAGGCAAGACGGTGCTGATTCAGGAACTGATTCGTAATATCGCGACAGAGCACGGTGGATTTTCTGTATTCACCGGTGTTGGCGAGCGCACACGTGAAGGAAATGACCTTTACTATGAGATGACCGAGTCAGGAGTTATCAACAAGACGACGATGGTATTCGGACAGATGAACGAACCGCCGGGAGCCCGTATGAGAGTCGGACTGACCGGACTAACGATGGCGGAATACTTCCGTGATAAGGGTGGAAAAGATGTTCTGCTCTTCATCGATAATATTTTCCGCTTTACCCAGGCAGGTTCCGAGGTGTCCGCGCTGCTTGGCCGTGTGCCTTCGGCGGTAGGTTATCAGCCGACGCTGCAGACAGAGATGGGCGCGCTGCAGGAGCGTATCACATCCACCAAGAACGGTTCCATCACATCCGTTCAGGCAGTTTATGTACCGGCGGATGACCTGACAGACCCGGCTCCGGCAAATACGTTCGCGCATCTGGATGCGACGACGGTACTGAGCCGTTCGATTGTAGAGCTTGGCATTTATCCGGCGGTGGATCCGCTGGAGTCGACATCCCGTATCCTCGATCCGCGTATCGTAGGTGAGGAACACTATCATGTGGCGCGCGGTGTGCAGGAAGTTCTGCAGAAATATAAAGAACTGCAGGATATTATCGCAATGCTTGGTATGGACGAATTATCTGAGGAAGATAAGCTGACCGTATCCCGTGCGAGAAAGATTCAGAGATTTTTGTCACAGCCGTTCTTCGTTGCCGGACAGTTCACCGGCCTGGAGGGACGTTATGTCGCTCTGAGCGATACCATCCAGGGCTTCAAGGAGATCCTGGAAGGCAAGCATGATGATATACCGGAGCAGTACTTCCTGAATGCAGGCAGCATTGATGACGTCCTCGCCCGTGTGAAATAGGGAGGGATTCGTTTATGGCTGATGTGATGAGGCTTCGTGTGATTACCCCGGAAAAGAGCTTTTACGAGGGGGAAGCCACGATGGTGGAGCTGACGACTTCGGAAGGAAATATCGGCGTATATCCGCGCCATATCCCGCTGACAGCGGTCATCGCGCCAGGCGTGCTGAAGATTCATGAGGCTTCCGAAACGAAGGAAGCGACGCTGATGTCGGGATTCCTCACGATCGAGCCGGAAGAGATTACGATCCTGGCGGAGGTCTGTGAGTGGCCGGAAGAGATCGATGTAAAACGCGCAGAGGAAGCAAAAATCCGTGCAGAGAGAAGACTGGCGGATCATGGCGCAGAGATTGATGTGGTCCGGGCAGAGGTCGCGCTGAAGCGTGCGATGGTGCGTCTGGAAATTGTTGGGAAGTAAAAAATGAGTGTTTCATGGCAGTCCGGCAGAGTTCCTGCCGGACTGTGTTGTATGCACAGGGGCGCGTAAGGAAATATTCCAGCTGATCATAATTATTACCAGTATCAGGGAGAAAATAACGGGATGGAAATAAAAGCCGGGAAGAACAAAATTTGTTTACTGGTCGGTTGTCTGCTGTTGGCAGCTGCCGCACTTCTGGAACTGATCGCACGGCACTGCGGAAGTTTTGCTGACTGGTACGCGCGAGGCCCTTACCGGGTGCTGGTCGGGAGTATTGGACGTTTGACCGGTCTTTTCCCATTTTCTGTTGTAGAACTGCTTTTGTATATCCTGATCATCGGTTGTGTCGTCTGCCTGATCGTGAGATGGAGGGAGTCGGTGTGGATCCTTTGCCGGGTTATATGTGTGCTGGGAATCCTGGCGATTTTCTATACGTGCAATTGTGGAATCAATTATTATGCGAAAGCGTTTTCCTCGTACGTGGGCCTGGAGGCAGGGCTTCACAGCGAGGAAGAACTGGAGGTGCTGTGTGAATATCTGGTGGATATGGTGAATGAGAGTGCGAGTGTGGATGCAGACAGGACGGATATGAGTTATCAGTCCGGCAATCAGACGGCCTGGAAACAAGAGAGCGTAGCGGCAATGAAAAAACTGGGAGAAACATATGAGGTGCTGGGAGGTTTCTATCCCATGCCGAAAGAACTTCTGGTTTCATGGATTCTGTCTGTGCAGCAGCTGTGCGGCGTATATTCTCCTTTTACGATCGAGGCGAATTTCAACGGTGATATGCCGGATTACAATATCCCACATACCATGTGCCATGAACTGTCACATCTCAGGGGATTTATGCGGGAAGATGAGGCAAATTTTATCGGTTATCTGGCCTGCGTCGGTTCCGATAGCAGAGCTTTCCGTTACAGTGGGTATCTGACCGGCTGGGTCTATGCAGGCAACCAGCTCGCGGCTGCGGACTGGGAGAGATATGCAGAACTAAATGCGACGCTGTGCGAACAGGCTCAGCAGGATCTGCGGGAGAATAATGCCTACTGGGATCAGTACGAGGGCAAGGTCGCCGAAGTATCAAATCAGGTCAACGACGCTTACCTGAAAGCAAATGGCAGGGAAGACGGTGTGAAAAGCTATGGACGGATGGTGGATCTGATGCTGGCATATTACGGAGATTGATCGGACATATTCTTCTTCCGCAGAGCCGGACTTTTCACATATAAGAGGACTTTCGATCAGTTATATGATAGGAATCCGCTGACGTGGAATCCTATCGGCTTTGCGTGGAATCCCGCAGCATCCGTTCCAGTTCTCTCGCCGCAGGATTCAGCGGTCGGTCAACATCACGCACAAGACAGATCTCGCGGACAGGGAGGCGCTCAGCGAGACGGATTTCACAGACCTCCTGATGCTCAAGAGCCTCTTTAACAAGGGTCCGGCTTAAAAATCCCAGACCCAGGTCATATTTAACCAGAGGGAGAATCTGGTCAATAGTGGCAGTCTCTACAGATGGATGAAACTCACAGTCATGCTGACGGAAAAAATGGTCAAAAAATTCAAAGGTCAGAGTATCCTTACCCAGATTGATCAGAGGATAGTTGTCAGCAAGTTCCCTTATATTCAGAGCTTGTCCGGCGAGGTGGAAATACCGCGGCCCTCCGATCAGAATATTAGTGAAACTCATAAGCGGAAATGCTTTCAGCGGTCTGGTGATGCCGGTCGGAGTGACGACAACGGCAAATTCAACCAGGCCGCTTTTAATATGGGCAAGAGCCTGTGGGGTAGAGTCATTTGTGATGCGGATCTGCACGCCAGGGTAGGTATTGTGAAACCGGCGCAGAGCCGGGAGCAGACATTCATAAAAGGCGGTTTCACTGGCACCAATCGAGATCGTGCCGCTTTGCAGATCCCTGCCGCTCAATAATTCCGATTCTCCGGCTGCGAGGTGCGCCTGCGCGATCTGGACATGCGCATACAGCTTCTCCCCTTCCGGAGTCAGTGTGACGCCGCGGCGCGAGCGCAGAAAGAGATGGCAGTCCAGCTCGCGCTCCAGGTTATTCATTGCCCGCGTGATATTTGGCTGGCTGTTCATCAGAACCTGAGCCGCGCGGGTAAAACTGCCATATTTTGCGACAAAATAGAAAATCCGGTAATAATCATAGGGGACAGACATGGGAAACTCCTTCCTATAAGTTCTATGATATAAGCCAGTCAAGTAGTCCCTGCAAGGAAAACATATCCACAGAGGACATTTTTCACGTCGGCACTTAACGAACTGGATGCTTTTCCAGTGAGTTTATGCCTTAGTATCCATATAACGTGCCAGTGACACGTTATATGGAGTACCGCTACGTGAAAACTTAAGCGCGAGCGATCCTCGGAGGATATGTTTTCCTTGCAGGGACGGACTCTTTACATAATATAGCTTATCGGAAGTTCTGTCAGGAACTTTCGATAAAAGGCGCATGCTTTTGCGCCGTCCATTCGATTATGGGGTTCTGCGTCAGCAGGTTCCCATAATATTGATTATATTATATCAAATTGATATGAATAACAAGTCAAATCTACTTTTTACATATGAAAAGTTTCTCAGTATAATAATATCCGGTCTTGCGGAATGTGTCATCTGGACGTCCGAAAGGCAACAGGGAATCGTGGAGGATATGGTTATGACAAAAGATTTGACGTTAGGGAAAGCGGAGACTGTCCTGTGGCAGTTCTGTCTGCCATTATTTGGAAGCGTGATTTTTCAGCAATTATATAATCTCGCAGACAGCCTGGTTGCCGGTAAATTTATCGGCGAGAAAGCACTAGCGGCTGTCGGCAACAGTTACGAGATTACACTGATCTTTATCGCGGTCGCGTTTGGCTGCAACATGGGGTGTTCCGTGATTACGTCCCAGCTTTTTGGAGCAAAGGATTATGCGCGTATGAAAACAGCAATTACCACGTCGATGATCACAAGCGCGGCAGTGTGTCTGGCTTTCATGGGAGTCGGAATCCTGGGGTGCGGGTGGCTGCTGGATATGATCCATACACCGGAGGAGATCCTGGCGGATTCCGCGCTGTATCTGGATATTTACGTCTGGGGATTGCCCTTTATGTTCTTTTATAATATTGCGACAGGGATCTACTCTGCGATGGGAGATTCCAAAACCCCGTTTATCTTTCTGGCGTTTTCATCGACGGCTAATATTCTGGTGGATATCCTGTTCGTGACAGCTTTTGATATGGGAATCGCCGGCGTTGCATGGGCGACCTTTCTCTGTCAGGGAGTGAGCTGCGTGCTGGCGATGGGAGTGGTCTTTGGACGATTGAGAAAAATGGAAAGCAGCAAAAGAGTGCCCTGGTTTTCCTGGACCTTGTTCCGCAGATTTGTGTCGATCGCGCTCCCGAGCGCGTTGCAGCAGAGCTTTATCTCGGTGGGAAATATCATCATTCAGAGCGTGATCAATAGTTTTGGAGCGAGTGTGATCGCCGGATACTCCGCGGCGGTCAAGCTGAATAATCTGGTGATCACATCATTTACCACATTAGGAAATGGAATTTCCAACTATTCCGCGCAGAATCTGGGCGCGGGTAAGATGTCCCGGATTAAGGAGGGCTTTCGCGCGGGCGTTAAGATGGTGTGGCTGCTCAGCGTACCGATGTGTCTGCTATACTTTTTTGGCGGGAGATATCTGCTGTATCTTTTTCTGGATTCGCCGGAAGGGCTGGCGGTGGATACAGGTATTATTTTCCTGCGTATCCTGGCGCCCTTCTATTTTGTCGTATCCGCGAAACTGGTATCCGATGGGATCCTGCGGGGAACCGGCCGTATGCGGGCGTTTATGGCAGGAACGTTTACAGATCTGATTCTGAGGGTAGCGCTGGCTGTGATTCTGGCAAAAACTTCCCTGGGAGTCACCGGCATCTGGTGTGCGTGGCCGATCGGATGGACAGTTGCGATGGTGATATCAGTGTGGAATTACCGGCATGGGCCGTGGCAGAGAGAGCCGTGAATAAATGTTGTAGATCTGTTACTGAAAGGAAAGCAAACAAGGCTTCGGGGAAGTGGATTCCTGAAGCCTCATTTGTATTTTCAGATAGTCATGCTCACATAAGTTATATTATGAGGATCTGCTGACGCAGAACCTCATAATCAGATGGACGGGGCTAACGCCCCTTTTATCGGCAGTTGCTGACGCAACTTCCGATAAGTTATATTATAGATAAGCCAATACTGTAGTCCCTGAGAGGAAAACATATCCGCAGAGGACATTTTTCACGTCGGCACTTAACGAACCGGAAGTTTTTCCGGTGAGTTTAGTACCGTTACGTGAAAACCTAAGCGCGAGCGGTCCTCGGAGGATATGTTTTCCTCTCAGGGACGGGCGGTTTGTCAATCCCTGCGCGAGCGGTCCTCGGAGGATATGTTTTCCTCTCAGGGACGGGCGATCTGTCAATCTTTACACCAGATTAATCGGCGCTCCGCCAAGCCATGCTTTCAGATTATCGCACACGATGACAGCACGCTTCTCCATCGCCTGATGGGTAGCGAAACCAACATGCGGAGTGCAGATGCAGTTTTTCGCATGCAGCAGAGGATGATCTTCGGCGACAGGCGGTTCTGTCTCAAACACATCCACACCGGCTCCGGCGATGGCTCCGCTGTTCAGCGCAGCAGCCAGTGCCGCAGAATCAACAATCGGTCCGCGGGCGGTGTTGATGAAAAGCGCGTTTGATTTCATAAGGGCGATTTTTTCCGCGTTAATCATACCGACTGTGGAAGCATTCTGCGGGACATGCAGAGAAATGATATCACAGGTTTTTAAAAGTTCGTCCAGTTCAACAAAGGTAACGCCGGGAATGTCTTTTCTGGTGCGGCTGTAGGCATAGACATCACAGCCAAAGGCATTTGCGATGGCAGCGACGCGAAGGCCGATTGCGCCCGCGCCGATAATGCCGAATTTCTTCCCTTCCAGTTCCGGACCGATCAGGCCGGCTTTGGTGCCGCCTTTGCGGACGACGTCGTTGCAGGCGATCAGACTGCGGGAGAGAGCGATGACAAAGCCAAAGACCAGATCGGCGACTGCGGACGTCGAGTATCCGGCGCAGTTCGAGACCTGGATGCCGCGCTCCCGGCAGCATGCCATGTCGACATGGTCATAGCCGGTAAAAGCAACACAGATATATTTCAAATTCGGACAGCTTTCGATGACCTCTCTGGGATATTTAAAGTTCGTCAGTACAACTGCGTCAGCGTCCTTGCTGCGCTCGATCAGCGTTTCAATGTCTTCTTTCCGTGTATTGTAGGTGACGAGCTCATTTCCCGCGCCGATGGCTTCCTGAGCCATAGCCCGCGTGGTTTCCTCCGGGATGCCGAGAGGTTCAAGAATTACGATTTTCATAAAAAATTCCCCTTTCTTATAAAAAATGTGTATGATTGCCGGTCTCAGTGACGGGCAGGTTTGCAGAATAACGATCAGAGATCAGGATAACGTCGCTGCCAGGGTAGTCAGGTAGGAAAGCTCCGGGAACGGATCAAACTGGAGATCGTTTTGCCGGATTTCCTGTGAGACCTTGATCTTCCGGGACAGGAAACGTCCATTGATAAAGATGTCCATCTGAGCACCTCTGACGCTGACGGCAACATAGCCGGGAGTGTAATTGACCAGACGTTTCAGACTCTGCTGAAAGGAGTCTGAAAGAGTCTGCGCTTCGTCACCGGCAGAAGGATAAAAGGCGAGACGTTCGGCAAGCTCCGGATCATCGATGGAAACACGTCGGTATTCCGGCTTTTGTGAAATATGGGTATCCCAGATCGCAGCCGGTATAGCCGCTTCATCGACAATCAGAAAATGTCTCCCGCTGTCTTTGGGCAGCCGGATATGAGTCCAGACGCCGGAACTGTAGTGTACCCGTTCTTTCCCGGAGAGATTGGAATATTTATGGAGTATGGTGGCATCGCACAGACTGACGGACAGTCCTTTCCTTTTCCCCTGGATTTGCCAGCAAAAGAGCGGGCGGGTGTGGTTCGCGGGCGGCGGCATCAGATCGGAGTCCGTGATGGTTTGCTCACTGAAATAAGTCCCTCCGGATTCGCTGACGCTGTCAGCGCCGAGCATACGGCATATCGTCGCCTGCAGACAGGCCTGGTTGACAGCAGATTCGTATTTTCGTGCCTGTGGCTTGAAGACAAGCAGATGAATCAGGGCAGCCAGGGCGATGGCGAGAAACGCTGCTTTGATGTTAAAAAAGACCAGAGGGATTGCCAGTACCAGACATACGACAGGAGCCAGCGCAAACATACGCAGCTGGTTGTGCTGCTGCTGGATATCAGAAAATGGATCAGACATAACGATTCCTCCTTGTAATACAATAGATCTTCTTATCTGGTTATACAATATCATTCAGGAAAAAACAAGCAAAACAGGAAAAAGAAAGCCGCCGGAGTTGTGATATGCTCCGGCAGCCTTTGACATGCTCCGATTGATTAATTTCAGACATGCTCCGCGATCTCATACACGAGCCGCTCGGAGTCTTCCCATCCCAGACAGGGATCTGTGATGGATTTGCCGTAACAGCCCTCGCCGATTTTCTGATTGCCTTCTTCGATGTAGCTTTCGATCATAACGCCTTTGATAAATTCCTTCAGTTCCGCCGAATGTTCACGGCTGTGCAGAACTTCCTTGACGATGCGGATCTGCTGTTTGAACTGCTTATTCGAGTTGGAGTGGTTGGCATCTACGATGCAGGCCGGATTCTTGAGATTGCGTTCCATATACAGCTGATGCAGGAGGATCAGATCCTCATAATGATAGTTTGGCAGGCACTGGCCATGTTTGTTGACAGCGCCCCGGAGGATCGTGTGAGCCCAGGGATTGCCGTCGGTCTTTACTTCCCAGTCGCGCATGATGAATTCATGTCCGCTCTGGGCAGCGCGGACGGAGTTGAGCATAACAGAGAGTGCGCCGCTGGTCGGGTTTTTCATGCCAACCGGCACATGGCAGCCGCTGGATACCAGGCGATGCTGCTGGTTTTCAACCGAGCGCGCGCCGACCGCGATGTAGGACATAATGTCATCCAGATAGCTTACATTATCCGGATACAGCATTTCATCGGCTGTAGAAAGACCGGTTTCCTCCAGAACACGCATATGCAGGCGGCGGATGGCTCTCAGACCTTCCGCCATACTCGGACGTTTCTCCGGATCCGGCTGGTGCAGCATACCCTTATAGCCCTCGCCGGTGGTACGCGGTTTGTTTGTGTAAATACGGGGAACAATTAACAGTTTGTCTTTGGCGTCCTCCTGAAGTTTGACGAGACGGGTCGCATAATCGAGGACAGAGTCTTCATGATCCGCGGAACAGGGGCCGATCAGGACAAGAAACTTATCGCTGTCTCCACTGATGATTTTCTTTACTTCTTCGTCACGCTCGGCTTTTATGGCAGCAAACTGTGCCGGCAGCGGATAGAGTTCCTTGATTTCTGCCGGGGTTGGCAGCTTGTTGATGAATTCGAATCCCATAGCAAAATCTCCTTACTTTTATACATTAAATCCCTGAACCACATTATAGTATGCTATTTCAAAAAAAGCAATGGAGATTTGCGAAAACCAGAGTTTTTTGAGTCGAAACATGGTTTCAGTCAGGGAGAAGGGCAACAACTTTTGGCATAGTGTCTTGACAGAACAGTCGTAAATTGCTACTATTTTCAGGTAGGATCAAAGAATCTTTTCCGGAATATTCATCCGGTATTACATCAAACAGGAGAAAAAAGATGAAGTGTTATGAGGAGCTGGTCGCCCGTGGCCTGATCGCCCAGGTCACGGACGAGGAAGAAATTAAAAAGATGGTCAATGAGGGAAAGGCCGTCTTTTATATTGGTTTTGACCCGACTGCAGACAGTCTGCACGTCGGACATTTTATGGCATTGTGCCTGATGAAGCGCCTGCAGATGGCCGGTAACAAACCGATCGCGCTGCTTGGCGGCGGTACCGGCATGATCGGCGATCCGTCCGGCCGTTCCGATATGCGGCAGATGATGACAAAGGAAACCATTCAGCACAATGTAGACTGCTTTAAAAAGCAAATGAGCCGTTTTATCGATTTTTCGGACGGCAAGGCACTGATGGTCAATAACGCGGACTGGCTGCTGGATCTGAATTATGTAGAAATGCTGCGCGAGGTAGGCGCTCATTTTTCCGTCAATAACATGCTGCGCGCTGAGTGCTACAAACAGCGCATGGAAAAGGGACTTTCCTTCCTGGAGTTCAATTACATGATCATGCAGAGCTATGATTTCTATATGCTGTATCAGAAATACGGCTGCAACATGCAGTTCGGCGGTGACGACCAGTGGAGCAATATGCTGGGAGGCACAGAGCTGATCCGCCGCAAGCTCGGCAAGGACGCTTACGCGATGACGATCACGCTTCTGCTCAATTCCGAGGGCAAAAAGATGGGTAAGACCCAGTCCGGCGCGGTATGGCTGGATCCGAATAAGACTTCGCCGTTTGATTTCTATCAGTATTGGAGAAATGTCGGAGACGCCGACGTCCTCAAATGTCTGCGTATGTTGACCTTCCTGCCGCTGGAGCAGATTGATGAGATGGATCACTGGGAGGGCAGCCAGCTCAACACAGCAAAAGAAATCCTCGCATACGAACTGACTAAGCTCGTACATGGGGAAGAAGAAGCCGAAAAGTCGCAGGCGGCGGCCAGAGCACTCTTCGCCGGCCAGGGCAGTCTGGAGCATATGCCGTCTTATCAGCTGAAAGACGAAGATTTCACAGAGGGAAAGATCGATATCCTGTCGATCGTCCAGAAGTCCGGACTCGCCTCCTCCCGTTCCGACGCGCGCAGAAACGTAGAACAGGGCGGCGTATCCGTAAACGGCACACAGGTCAAAGACATCAAGGCCAGCTACGACAAAGACGCATTTACCGGAGAGGGCATGATCGTCAAACGCGGTAAGAAGAATTTTATGAAGGTTATTTTATAAGATGCCGGTAAGTAATTCGGTGCCAATCCAATAGTAACAGAGAGGGGAACAATATCCGCAGAGGACATTTTTCACGTCGGCACTTAGCGAGCATGCTTTTGCGAGCTTAGTACCGCTACGTGAAAACCTAAGTGCGAACGGTCCTCGGAGGATATTGTTCCCCTCTCTGTTACGGACGATTACGAAAAAAGGGGGAACAAAAAAATGCTGGAGCAACTATTTAAACTCAAAGAGAACAAAACAACAGTCCGCACAGAAGTCGTAGCGGGCATCACTACTTTCATGACGATGGCATATATCCTGGCGGTCAATCCATCGATTCTGTCCGCGTCCGGGATGGACACCAACGCGATCCTGACAGCTACCGCAATCGCATCGTTCATCGGCTGTATGGCGATGGCGCTGCTCGCGAATTATCCATTTGCGCTTGCGCCCGGTCTGGGACTGAACGCTTATTTCGCGTACACGGTCTGCGGAGTGATGGGATATTCCTGGCAGTTTGCTCTGCTGGCAGTCTTCGTAGAAGGACTGGTATTTATTGTATTGTCGCTGACCAATGTGCGTGAAGCGATCTTTAACGCGATTCCGCTGCAGTTAAAAAAGGGCGTTTCCGTCGGCATCGGCCTTTTTGTGGCCTTTATCGGACTTCAGAACGCGCAGCTGGTTGTGGACAGCTCGACGCTGGTGACGGTTGTAGATTTCACATCCGAGTTCCATACAGTGGGGATCGGCGCGCTGCTGGCGGTGATTGGGCTGCTGATTATCTCAATTCTTCATGTTAAGAAGGTCAAAGGAGCGATCCTGATCGGCATCTTCGCGACATGGATTCTGGGAATTCTATGTCAGCTGGCAGGGATCTATCAGGTGACTCCAGAAGCCGGTTTTTATTCCCTGATTCCATCGTGGTCCAGCTTTGACATTACGGCGATCGGACAGACCTTTGGCCAGTGTTTTAACTTTGAAACGATGAATTTTAATCTGATTGACTTTGTCATTATCATGTTTGCCTTTCTTTTTGTCGATATGTTTGATACGCTGGGAACATTGATTGGCGTCGCCAACAAGGCGGACATGCTGGATGAGGAGGGACATCTGCCGCGTATCCGCGAGGCGCTGCTGGCGGACGCGATCGCAACTTCTGCCGGCGCGGTTCTGGGTACGTCTACGACTACGACCTTTGTCGAGAGCTCATCCGGTGTAGCAGAGGGCGGAAGGACCGGTCTGTCCGCGGCGGTAACGGGAATCCTTTTCCTGCTGGCAATCTTCTTTGCGCCGGTATTTACGACGATTCCGAGCTTTGCGACGGCTCCGGCACTGATCTTTGTGGGATTCCTGATGGTGAGCGCAGTTGTGCAGATTTCCTTTGATGATCCGATGGAGTCGATCCCGGCTTATCTGTGCATGATCTGTATGCCGTTGATGTACAGCATTTCCGAGGGAATCGCGGTGGGAGTTATCTCCTATGTAGTGATCCATCTTTTCTGTGGGAAATCAGAGAAAGTTACGCCGTTAATGTATGTTCTGGCAGTACTGTTTGTTCTGAAGTATATTCTTCTGTAAAAAGGATTATTGGAAGTTGTTTATTGGTTTCTAGTCCGCCTCTGAGGATGTTCTTCCCTCTCAGAGACTACGATACTGGTAAATGTTATCATATAGGTTATGAGTGCAGGAAATGAATTTTTAAAAGTAGTCGTGGAATGTTTGAGAATCCGCCTTGAGGAGGTCTGCAGGACGATCGAGGAGGTTAAAGAGGATATCCGCGGCATGAATGATTATTACTGGGAAAATTATACGGAGATGGATGAGTATGGTTATGAAAATTATGATAACCAGCAGGCTCTGAAACTCCAGGCGGATGCAAACGAGGAGAACCGCAGATACCGGCGCAGGCTGGAAAAAATGCTGGACGCGCCGTTTTTCGGCAGTGTGTCCTTCCGCTTTGATGATGACGGGGAGGACGCGCAGCCGGAGACTTTTTATATCGGGATCGGGAATTTTGCGAACCGGGCCGGCGAGGTGCCGATGATCTATGACTGGCGCGCGCCGGTCAGCAGTCTTTTTTATGATTATGAACAGGGGCCGGCGTCTTATGAGGCGCCGGACGGCGCTATCTGTGGGGAGATCACGTCGCGGGCACAATATAAGATCCGCGGCGGGAAGATGATCTACGAGTTTGAGAATGACTTAAAGATCGATGATGAGATCCTGAAGGAGGAACTGGGGAAAAACAGCGACATCCGGCTGAAAAATATCATCCGGACGATCCAGAAGGAGCAGAATGCGGTGATCCGCAATACAAAGGATCGCGTGCTGGTGATCCAGGGAGCTGCGGGGAGCGGCAAGACGTCGATCGCGCTGCACCGGATCGCGTATCTGCTGTATCATGACCGGGAGAGGCTGAATTCTTCTAACATCCTGATCCTGTCGCCCAACAGCGTTTTCTCTGATTATATTTCGCAGATTCTGCCGGAACTGGGAGAGGAGAATATCCGGGAGATGAATCTGGATATTTTTGCCTATCATGAGCTGAAGCCCATAGCGTCGGACTGTGAAGATGTTTATGATCATATAGAACAGATGATCCGTCTGCAAAGGACGGATCCGAGAGGCTGGGAAGAGGCGGAACGTGAGTGCCGTTATCGGCAGTCGGAACCATTTGTCCGTGATGTGGAGGGCTTTCTGATTGAACTGGAAGACTGGATTGTGGATTTTGAGGATATTTCCTTTAAAAAGTGGACGATGTCAGGAGATGAGATCCGGAGACTCTTTTATGAGAAATTCGCTGAGACGCCGATTTTATCCAGGATGGACGCTGTGAGAGAGCGGTTTGTCGACGAGTATGAGACACTGTACGGAGATCTGTCAGAAGAAGAAAACCTCTTAATCAAAAGCCGGTTTGACAGCTTGTATGTGACGACGGATCTTTATCAAATCTACCAGTGGTTTCTGGAGTCACAGGGAATGCATGAGGCCGTGCGGAGTCTGCCGGAGGACACCGCTGATTTGCAGGAGCCGGCCCGGTGTCTGTCCGGGCGGATGGCAGATTTACAGGAGTCTGGCTTGATACAGAATCCGGCACAGCTGCCGCCGGAGAAACGGAAGCTGCCATATGCGGACGTATATCCGCTGCTCTATTTGAAATACCGTCTGTGGGCAACTCCGCCGCGGCGGGAGGTGCGTCATCTTGTGATTGATGAAATGCAGGATTATTCGTATCTTCAGTATGTGATTCTGCAGATCCTTTTCCCGTGTCCGAAGACCATTCTTGGAGACCGTGCACAGACGATCCGGGGAGAATCCGACATGCTGAAATACCTGCCGAGGATCCTGGGACGGGAAACGCGCGTACTGGAAATGAAAAAAAGCTACCGCAACACACTGGAGATTGCCGCTTACGCAGCAGGGATCCGTCCGCTGGGGAATATCGAATACTTCGAACGACACGGAAAACCGGTGGAAGAGATCCGGCTGCAATCGGAGGATGCGGATTCTCTTTGCAAAGATATCGCGTCGCATGTAAATCTGTCAGAGGATGGATTTGAGACAGCAGCCGTGCTGGCGCTGACAGAGAAAGAGGCGGAAGAGATTTATGAGACGTTAAAGAAATACCGGGACGACGTGAATTACGTCGACCGCGACAGCCGCTCATTCCAAAAGGGGATTACGGTCACTACATGGTATCTGGCAAAGGGCCTGGAGTTTGACCAGGTATTTGTGGCAGGGGCAGAACCGGGACTCCCATATGAACGTCAGTATCTGTATATCTGCGCGACGAGGGCGCTGCATGAGTTGTATGTGTATCATTGAGAGTTTGGGCAGACAGAGCCGGAGAGGTCCGGTTCCCTGCAGCATCGGTGACTCCTTTTGATAAAAATGTTAAAATGGGAAATCCTGAGATCCGGTTTTGGCGTCTGATCTCAGGATTTTATTTTATTATTTGTTATTTTGGCGTTGTTCGTTATTTTCGCTCATACAGATTACAGAGCTTTCTGCAGCGCTCAATGATTTCCTGATCAAAAGCGTCCGCATCCATCCGCCACTTCCAGTTATCGCCCAGTGTCGACGGGGTGTTGATTCTTGCTTCACTGCCGAGACCCAGATAATCCTGCAGCGGGATAATCACCAGATCGGCGACGCTCGCGAGCGCGAGCCGGATAAATTCCCAGTGAATCTCTTCCACAGGGACAGCTTCCGCACCCAGATATGCGACCGCAAAGTTGCGGTCTGCCTCCGAAATTGACGCAAACCAGCCCTGCAGGGTGTCGTTATCATGAGTGCCGGTATAAACAACGCAGTTCTTGTCATAAAACATCGGGAGATAACTGTTGCGTTCCCAGGAATTAAAGGCAAATTCCAGAACCTTCATACCCGGATAGCCGACCTGATCCAGTAAGCGGAAGACATCGGGCGTGAGTGTACCCAGATCCTCCGCAATGATGTCCAGATCGCCGAAAGCTTCCTTGATCTGTTTAAAAAGCGAGTATCCCGGTCCCTTTTTCCAGACGCCGTTCATGGCAGTTTCTTCTTTGGCGGGAATGGAGTAATATCCGGCAAAGCCGCGGAAATGGTCGATCCTTACCTTGTCATACATCCGGAAGCAGTATTCCACCCGGCGCATCCACCAGGCGTAGCCGGTCTTGCGGTGGTAATCCCAGCGGTAAAGCGGATTGCCCCAGAGCTGGCCGGTGGCGGAAAAGGCGTCCGGCGGGCAGCCGGCGACGCCGGTCGGCTGATTTTTTGCGTTAAACTGAAACAGCTCCGGGTGACACCAGGCGTCCGCGCTGTCAAAAGCGACATAGATCGGGATATCACCGATGATGCGGATGCCCTGTTCATTAGCATAAGATTTTAACGCGGTCCATTGCTTTTCAAACATCAGCTGCTGAAATTCATAAAAAAGAATCTCGTCCGCCAGAAGCTCCTGATAGCGCTTCACCGCTTCCGGCCGGCGCAGACGGATATCTTCGTCCCATTCCGTCCAGGCCACTTCCTTAAAATGATGTTTTACTGCCGCGTAGAAACAGTATTCACGTGTCTCCTCAAAGAGGGTGTGAACCTGTGCGGCAGGATCTTCTGCTCTGTCTGCAAGGGCGTTTTTCCAACGCGTAAACGCTTTTCGTAGGATTACAAAGCGGCTGTCATAGATCGCTTTATAGTCGATATAGTTCTTATTATCGCCAAAATCCGCCTCATCACATTCTTCTTTGGTTAGAAGACCGTCTTTGATCAGCGTTTCCAGGTCAATAAAATAGGGGTTCCCCGCAAATGCGGAAAACGACTGATAGGGAGAATCCCCATATCCGGTCGGTCCCAACGGCAGAATCTGCCAGTACTGCTGTCCGGCCTCCTTTAAATGATCGATAAACTGATAGGCTTCCTTTGAAAAAGCACCGATGCCGTAACTGGACGGCAGGCTTGCGACCGGAAGCAGGATTCCACATTTCCTCATGATAATCTCCCCTGTATCATTATTATAGGACATCTGAAAGTTATATTATGGGAACCTGCTGACGCAGAACCCCATAATCGGATTTACGGCGCAAAAGCATGCGCCTTTTATGAGAATCTGCTTCGCATCTTCTCATAAGTTATATTATGGGAACCTGCTGACGCAGAACCTCATAATCGGATGGACGGGGCTATCGCCCCTTTTATCGGCAGTTGCTGACGCAACTTCCGATAAGTTATATTATAGATAAGTCAGTACTCTAGTCCCTGAGAGGAAAACATATCCGCAGAGGACATTTTTCACGTCGGCACTTAGCGAGCATGCTTTTGCGAGCTTATGCCTTAGTATCCCTATGACGTGCCAGCGACACGTCATAGGGAGTACCGCTACGTGAAAACCTAAGCGCGAGCGGTCCTCGGAGGATATGTTTTCCTCTCAGGGACGGGCGATTTGTCAATCCATAAGCGCGAGCGGTCCTCGGAAGATATTCTTTCCTCTCAGGGACGGACGGTATGCCAATAACACAGCTTTTAATAAATTGTATTTATCATAAACATAGGACAATTTTTTGTCAACGAAAAATGATTTGTTTTTGATGCCTGCTATCGCTAATCCGACAGATCCTCAAGGATTTCCAGATATTCCAGGCACGCCTGATGCCAGTCTCCCCATGCGGAGTCCATTTCGTCGTGGAGTGTATGGAGTCTGCGGATTTCCGGCAGTTGATCCGGCTGATCCGTCGTCCACCAGTCCTCGGATTGGCGGATGTTTTCCCGCAGCTGACGATACTGTTCCTCTAAGTCCGCGTAATGCGCAGCCAATGGCCGCAGTTTTTCATCCAGCTGGCGCAGCTGCCAGTCAAGACGGGCCTCGTCTTCCGGAATTTCGCGCAGACGGTGCCGCTCTGCTCTGGGAACGGCGCGCAGACCGGCAATCAGAGCCTGATCCTCTGCCCGGATCTGGGCGGTTACCGGCAGCTCTGTCTTTGCCCGGCGGGTGCTTTCGAGGTAGTGTTCATATCCGAACGGATCATACATGGCGGCGTGATTGTCAAAAATCAGCACGGATTCCGCGACCTGGCGGATAAAGTACCGGTCGTGCGAGACGAAGAGGATGGTTCCGGTATAGGCGCGAAAAGCAGATTCCAGAGTCTCCTTTGCCTGAATATCCATGTGGTTGGTCGGCTCATCGAGGATGAGGAAATTTGGCCGGCTCTGTAAAAGTTCGGCCAGGATCAGACGCGATTTTTCCCCGCCGGAAAGATCTGAGACGTGCTGCGAGGCGGCCTTGCCGCTAAAGAGCCAGGAACCAAGGATGGTGCGGGCTTCCTTTTCTGTGAGAGAAGGAAAGAGACCGTGGAAATGTTCCAGGACAGTCTGATCTGATTCGATGCGCGCGGTGTGCTGGTCAAAGTAGCCGACGGTAATGTGATTCCCCAGAATATGCTCGCCGGAAAGAGGCGGGAGAAGTCCGGCGGCTGTCTTTAAAAAAGTACTTTTTCCGGCGCCATTGGGACCGATTAGACCGATTTTCTGTCCGCGCCGGATGCGAAACGTCAGTTCCAGCAGGAAATGTCCGGGATATCCGAGTCTCAGATGCTCTGCGGTAAAGACCCATTTACTGCCTGGGATCGCGGGAGTGATCGGATCGGTAAAGAGAAAGGCGCCATCCGGCGTGGGCCGGTTGACAGGTTCCATTCGCTCCAGTTGCTTTTTCTTGGCGCGGGTAAATGCCGCTTTGGTCGGTTTGTGTTTAAAACGTTCAATAACAGTTTCGAGACGTTCCCGTTCTTCCTGCTGCCGTTCCCATGCCTTTTGCTGTCTTGCGATCCGATGAATTTTTTCTTTACGGTAGTCTGAATAGTTGCCGGGATAGCGTTCGATTTTCCTATCGGTGATCTCACAGACGGCGCTTACTGTCTGATCCAGAAAGAAGCGGTCGTGAGATACGATCACGGCCGCGTGCTTATATTTTCTGAGATAGTCCTCGAGCCATTCACAGGAAGCGACGTCGAGATGATTGGTCGGTTCGTCCAGAAGGAGAATGTCCGGTTTTTCCAGAAGCAGCCGGATGAGGGCGAGTTTGGTCTGTTCACCGCCGGAAAAGGAACAAAGCCGGCGGGATTTGTCTGCTTTCGTAAATCCGAAACCGGTTAAGATGGTGTCATATTCCCGTTCGTATTCAAAACGTTCCCGTTCAAAGGTGCCTTCGGCCGGGCAGGCCTTAAGAAGTTCTTCCTCCACCGTTTCCTCCGGATCGTCAAATGCCTGCTGACGCAGCATCCCGATTGTCACTGGCCGCGCGGTTACAATGCCGGGACTATTTCGCTTATCGTCGGCGTCGAGATCGAGCTCTCCGGCGATGAGACGCAACAGCGTTGTTTTCCCCGCTCCATTTTTGCCGATTACGGCGATCTTTTCCTTTCCCCGGATGGTAAAATTAAAATGAGAAAGAACAGGCGTACCGCCGACTGAAATACTTCCGTCCACGATCTGGTATAGCATGACGTGCTCCTTTAATTATCGTGATATACTCAACTGCAACGGCCGAAGCGGAGCGTAGAACGGGTGCGGCATAGCCGCAAAATTCCTTGCCCGGCCCTTCACATGAAACGAAAAAGACCAGGAAAAATCCTGGTCTTTTTCTCCGCGTGCGAGAAGATTCGAACTCCCGACACCTTGGTCCGTAGCCAAGTGCTCTATCCAGCTGAGCTACGCACGCATCCGTCGCAGGGGCTAATCCCTGACGACGATAAATATTTTACTTCAATATTTTCGGTTTGTCAATAGGTAATTTTATAAGTCTGACAAGACGATGTCTTCATTTTTCAATATCGGTGTGACCAGGCCTTAACTGAGATAGTTTTTCATCATCCGGAGAGCATTCTTTTCCAGCCTTGACACCTGAGCCTGGGAAATGTGGATTTCATCAGCGACCTCTGTCTGAGTTTTGCCTTCAAAGAAACGCATATCGATGATATTGCGCTCTCGCTGCGGCAGACGTTCCATCGCTTCACGCAGGGAGATGTCTTCCACCCAGTTTTCCTCTAGATTTTTCTTGTCGCTGATCTGGTCCATGACATAGAGCGGGTCGCCTCCGTCCGTGTAGATGGGTTCGTACAGGCTCACAGGAGTCTGGATGGCGTCCAGAGCGCAGGTGACTTCCTCCTTGCTGACGCCGATTTCCTGCGCGATTTCCATGAGCGTCGGCTCTTTTGCGGTGCGCCGGAGGATGCCCTCTCTGGCATAGATCGCCTTGTAGGCAGTATCCCTGAGGGAACGGCTGACGCGGATCGTATTATTATCTCTCAGATAGCGCCGGATCTCGCCCATAATCATCGGCACGGCATAGGTTGAAAATTTGACGTTCTGAGTCACGTCAAAATGATCGATGGCCTTGATCAGACCGATGCAGCCGATCTGAAAGAGGTCGTCGATATTTTCGCTGCTGTTGGAGAATCGTTGAATTACGCTGAGAACCAGACGCAGATTTCCTTTGATATACTGTTCCCGTGCCTCCTGGTCACCGTCGAGGATGCGCTGAAATAATGTTTCTTTTTCATCGTTGGTGAGAAGGGGAAGTTTTGCCGTATTGACTCCACAGATTTCCACCTTATATCCCGCCATGTTCGATACCTCCGCTTCTAAAAATCATTTGTTCTCTTATTCAATGATTTACGAAATGCGGGGGGAATATACTTCCAATTTTTTCATCCGGCCTTTCCTTCCCCAATATATACTTGACATGAAATTCAATTAAGTGTAAAACCATTACAGATATCAATAGAAAGGCATCTGTTATGAATTCGATTCCGCAAAAATATAAGGGTATTCTCTGTATCATCTTTTCCGCTTTCGGTTTTGCCTGTATGAGTGTGTTTGTGCGGCTGGCCGGCGATATTCCATCCTTTCAGAAAAGTTTTTTCCGTAATCTGATTGCGGCTCTGATTGCTCTGATCACGATCCTGCGTTCCGGTGAGAAACTGTCTTACCCCAGGGAAATCCTGCCGCTTCTGACTGCGCGCTCTGTGTTTGGTACGATCGGCATCCTGTGCAATTTTTACGCGGTTGATCATCTGGCTCTGGCTGACGCGAATATGCTGAGCAAGCTGTCGCCGTTTTTTGCGACTTTTTTCAGTTTTTTTCTGCTGAAGGAGAACCTGAAGCCTTATCAGATCCTGTCTCTTGTGATCGCTTTTATCGGGGCGCTTTTTGTCATCAAGCCGACGGGATCAGCCATGAACCTGATACCGGCACTCTCCGGTCTGTGCGGTGGTATCGCCGCCGGTCTTGCTTATACGCTCGTGCGGATGCTCGGACTTCGGGGAGTCAAAGGACCGAAAATTGTCTTTTTCTTTTCCCTGTTTTCCTGCCTCAGCGTTTCTCCGGTTCTGATTTTTGATTATCATCCGATGAGCGGTTTTCAGCTTGCCATGCTTCTGGGCGCCGGAGCTGCCGCATCGATCGGTCAGTTTGGCGTGACCGCCGCCTATTTTTATGCGCCGGCAAAAGAAATCTCGGTCTATGACTATTCACAGATCCTCTTTTCCGCGCTGCTTGGCTTCTTCTTCTTCGGACAGATCCCCGATGTCTGGAGTGTGATCGGATATGTGATCATCATTACAACCGCAGTTGTGGTGTTTATGCTGCACAAAAAGACAGGGTGAACTTTTAAATATGCCAATAAAGTAGTCTCTGCAGGAAAATCATGTCCGCAGAGGACATTTTTCACGTCGGCACTTAACGAACCAGATGCTTTTCTGGTGAGTTTATGCCTTAGTATCCATATAACGTGCCAGTGACACGTTATATGGAGTACCGCTACGTGAAAACCTAAGCGCGAGCGGTTCTCGGAGGACATGATTTTCCTGCAGGGACGGACTCATAACCAGTGTAACAGTTCTAAGCCAGAAAATTTACAACCGGCCTTCTTTACACTGCCGCCATTTTATGTTATTCTGTATCAGGATATCGGTAACGGCGCCAGTTTCCGTCGCGGGGAAGTTGGCGCTGTTTGTAGATATGGTAGATGGAAAAGACAAATGAGGGGGAAAGGAAAATGAAATTATTCAAAAATGTCAACATTACACTGGCGATTTTTATCGGTCTGATCGCCGGAATCGTCGTAGGTCTGATCATACCAGGCAGCATTGGCTGGTTTTACGGCATTCTGGGAGTGATCAGCTCACTTTACATGAGCGCATTGAAAATGATGATCTATCCGCTGGTTTTCTGCTCGATCGTAGTGGGTATCCACGGCATCGGTAACATCCGGGCTACCGGCAGGATCGGCGGACTGGCGCTGTTGTTTTTCCTGATCACGACGGCTTTTGCGAGTTTTCTGGGACTGATCCTGCCGCGCATCCTGAATCTGGGCGCGGGAGTTACGATTGCGATGTCGGAGAGTACTGTGGAAGCTACGCAATTTACAAGTCTTCTGGACACGGTAGAGACGCTGATTCCGTCCAATCCGATCGCGTCCTTTGCCGAAGGCAATATGCTTCAGGTTCTGGTATTTGCTCTGATTATCGGGTTTACGGTGCTGTCAATCGGGGAAAAGGCGGATCCCTTTATGGCAGTAGTAACTTCGGTGAATGACCTGTCGTTAAAGATTATCTCTGTGGTCATGTACTTCACTCCGATTGGCGTATTCTGTTCCATTGCGACAGTAGTGGAGGCCAACGGTACCGATACGGTGCTGTCCCTGGCGACTGTGATGATTGCGATTTATGTGACGTACTTCCTCTACGCTCTGATTTTTTACGGCGGTGTTGTGAAGACGCTCGGGAAATGCCCGATTGGCCGCTTCTTTACCGCGGTAGCGCCTGCCGCGATGAACGCTTTTGGCACCTGTTCCTCGTCGGCGACGATTCCGTTGAGCATGCGCTGTATGGAAGAGGACCTGAATTGTCCCAATGAGATTACCTCTCTGGTGGTTCCGCTGGGCGCGACAGTCAATATGGATGCGGTTTCCATTGTCATGAGCTTTATGATCCCGTTTTTTGCCTCAGCCTGCGGTGTGAAAGTCAGTCTCAGCATGATGGTGGTTGTTCTGCTGGCAAATGTGCTGCTCAGCATCGGTACTCCGGGCGTCCCTGGCGGCGCGATCGCTTCTTTTGCGGCACTGTCCGCGATGGTGGGTCTGCCGGGCGGTATCATGGGAGTCTATATCAGCGTCAATACGCTGGCGGACATGGGCGCTACCTGTGTCAATGTATTGGGTGATCTGGCATGCTGCCAGGTGTTAAAAGCGCAGCTGTATCCGGACAGAGAATAGGCCGGGGAACGATAGTAAACGGTAACAGTCAGATTGTAAATGATTGCCGGGATTAAAACCAAAATTTTTGTCAAAAAGTCAGATTGACAGAATCGGGAGAAAAAATTATAATAAAAAAAGAAATGAACGAGTGGCAATAATTGCGTAAAACCAGTTATTGACACCCGTTCTTTTTTTCTTTAGGAAAGTTCATCCTAATTCTTTTTTATCAGGAGGAAAAGACCATGGAACAGAAATCAAACGCATTTCTGGAGACAGAACCAATTGGGAAACTGATGCGTAAATTTTCAGTACCCTGTATTATTTCACTGGTGGTAGCCGCGCTTTATAATATCGTAGACCAGATCTTCATTGCGAACGCGGATTATCTTGGATCATACGGGAACGCGGCCAATACCGTGGTATTCCCGATGACAGTTGTCGCGCTGTCGATCGCTGTGATGATCGGCGACGGCTGCTGTACCTTTGTCAGCATGAGTCTCGGCGCAGGCAAGACCGAGGACGCGCACCGGAGCATCGGCAACGCGATCCTGCTGTGTCTGTTGTGCAGCGTGGCACTGACGGCATTTTATCTGGGATTTATGGAGCCGATTTTGACCGTCTTTGGCGGCAGAGTCAATGATGAGACGTTTGCCTGCGCGAAAGAATATTTCTTCTGGATCGCGCTGGGGATGCCGTTTTACATGTTCGGGCAGTCGATGAACCCGATTATCCGTTCCGACGGCAATCCGGGCTTTGCGATGCTTGCGACGGTGTCCGGAGCGGTGATGAATATTATCCTGGATCCGATCTTCATCTACCCGCTGCATATGGGGATGAAGGGCGCGGCGGTGGCGACGGTCGCAGGTCAGATTCTGACAGCGATTCTGTCGATCTGGTATCTCTGTCATATGAAAGCGGTCACGATCCGCAAGTCGAGCTTTGGCTTCTGGGGCAGTCTGATGAAGCGGTTCCTGGTGATGGGAATTACCAGTTTCCTGTCGCAGATCTCTCTGGTGGTCTCGATGGCGGCAGTGCAGAATATGTGCACCAAATACGGCGCGCTGGATCCGGTGTTCGGCCAGCCGGAATATGCTCAGATCCCGCTGGCGGTTCTGGGTATCGTGATGAAATTTTTCCAGATCGCGATCTCCTTCGCGGTCGGGACAGCGGCGGGTTGTATCCCGATTGTCGGTTTCAATATGGGAGCCGGGCGGAAAGACCGGGCAAAACAGCTCTTTACCTATGTGCTGTTGACAGAGGCTGCGATCGGCGCGGTGGGATTCCTGATCGTGGAATTGCTGCCGTTGCAGCTGATCGGGATCTTTGGCGCGGCAAACGAGAGCGCCTATTATACCGAGTTCGCCGTTAAGTGCTTCCGCATTTATCTGTGCATGCTGATCCTGGCGATGGTCAACAAGGGCTGCTTTATCTTCCTGCAGGGCATGGGGAAACCGTTTGAGTCTACCATGATCTCGCTGACCAGAGAGATTATTTTCGGTGTAGCGTTCCCGATCATCCTGCCGATGTTCTTCGGTCTGGACGGGCTGCTGTATTCCTTCCCGGCGGCTGATATCGTGACTTTCCTGATCGCGGCGTTTGTGATACGCAGGACGTACAAAGAATTAAGCATGCCAAATCAGGCATATAACGGAAAGGAGGCAGTCGTATGAGCAGGACAATCGTTACCATAAGCCGTGAGTTTGGCAGCGGTGGGCGCAGCATCGGCAAAGCAGTCGCGGCGAGTCTGCAGGTTCCGTATTATGATAAGGAGCTGATCAAGCAGGTGGCGGAAAAGACAGGATTTGATCCGGATTATATTGAGAAAGCGGGAGAATACGCTCCCGGCAAATCGATCTTTTCCCTGTTCTCCGGCATGAACCGCAGCTCCGAACTGATGGGAGGTATGAGTGCCTCGGATTTCCTCTGGTGTATGCAGCGTCAGGTGATTCTGGAGCTGGCGCAGAAGGAGTCCTGCGTGATTGTCGGAAGATGCGCGGATTATATTTTAAAGGACGACCCGGATGCGTTTCATGTGTTTGTCCACGCGAATGACGATTTTCGTGCCGAGCGGATCGTACGGCTGTATGGAGAGTCAGAGAAAGCGCCGATCGAGCGGCTGAGAGATAAAGACAGGAAAAGAAGTCTGAATTATAAGCACTTTACCGGACGTCCCTGGGGCGTCTGCCAGAATTATAATCTGAGCCTGGACAGCAGTGTGATTGGCATCGATCGCTGCGTATCCCTGATTGTGGATCTGGTTCATGAGAGAGAAGAGCGGAGTGGCAATTAATAGAAAACAGGGGTCTGCCGATATGGGCAGGCCCTGTTTTCTGTGTACAGGGCCGGGTAAGGAGTTTTGCGGCTATGCCGCACCCGGCCCGCGCAGCGAGTAGGATGCGAAAAAGCTGCCTCCTACTCGATCACAGGGGAAGGGATGACAGGAAAAGTTTTATAAAAAAGTCATGTAAAATACATATTTTTGCCGTATGATAACAGGAAATGATCCTCAAAGCGGTGCATGGCACGCAGAGGCGGGATAAAAGAAGACGGATATCCGGATAAAAAAGACAGAAAAAAGGGGAAAATAGCTGTGAGATTATTGCTTGCCGAAGACGAAAGATCGCTGTCCAGGGCTGTAAGTACGATCCTGGAGAAAAATCATTATTCTGTAGATGCGGTTTATAATGGAAACGACGCATTGGAGTATCTAAAGAACGGGGATTATGACGGAGCGATCCTGGATATCATGATGCCGGGAAGGGATGGGATCAGCGTCTTAAAGGAAGTCCGGAGCGCCGGTAATCTGGTGCCGATCCTGATGCTGACAGCAAAAGCAGAGGTAGATGATAAGGTGCTGGGCCTGGACAGCGGGGCGAATGATTATCTGACCAAGCCGTTTCATACAAAGGAGCTGCTGGCGCGTATCCGCGCGATGACCCGGACGCAGGCGGCGCCGGTGGATTCGCAGATCCGGAGCGGCAATATCACGCTTGATCGGGCGACCTTTGAACTGTCGTCGCCGACCGGGCATTTTCGCCTGGCGAATAAGGAATTTCAGATGATGGAGCTTTTGATGACCAATCCACATCATCAGATTTCGGATGAGCGGTTCATGGAGAAAATCTGGGGAAAGGACAGCGGCGAGGAGATCAATGTTGTCTGGGTTTATATTTCTTATCTGAAAAAGAAACTGGACGCGCTTCATGCGGATATACAGATTGAAACATCTCAGAGCATGGGATATTCGCTGGAGGAACTGCGATGATCAGAAAACTGAGAGCCAAATTTATTCTGCTGGCGATGGCGCTGGTGCTGCTATTGCTGGTAATTCTGATCGGCGCGATTAATACGCTGAATTACCGCCTGTTGATAGCGGACTCGGATACGATTATCGAGGCACTGATGGGAAATAACGGTATTTTCCCGGACTGGCGGGATATGTCGGAAAAGCATTTCGAGGGGCGGAGAGTGTCTGCGGAGCTCTCGTACGAGTCCCGGCATTTTGCGGTATGTCTGGATAAGGATGGCGAAGTGCTTTATACCGATACTCAGAAGATTGCGGCGATTGACGCCGACACGGCCATCGAGTATGCGCGTACCGTCGTGGAAAGCGGGAAAGATCAGGGACTTATTGACAACTACCGTTATCTTTTGAGGGAAGATGAAGAAGATACGCTGGTTGTATTTATGGACTGCAGCAGGGAACTGGACGCGGCACACCTTTTCCTGATCACCAGTGTGCAGATCTCTCTGTGTGGTTATCTGATCGTTTTTGTTCTGCTGTTATACTTTTCCGGCTGGATCGTGAAACCGGTTTCGGAAAGCTATGAAAAACAAAAACAGTTTATTACGGACGCAAGCCATGAGCTGAAGACGCCGTTAACGATCATCGGGGCCGATCTTGATGTCCTGGAAATGGATGGAGAAGATAATGAATGGCTGCAGGATATCCGGTTCCAGACCAGGCGGCTGGCGGAACTGACGAACGATCTTGTGACGCTCTCCCGGATGGAAGAGGGAGGACGATATTTTCATATGGCCGATTTTTCCATATCCGATGTGGCCGACGAGCTCACGCAGTCCTTTCAGGGGCCGGCGATTGCGCAGAATAAGACTTTTGACATCGATATCGAGCCCCTGATTACGATGCGGGGGGATGAGAAGTCGCTGCGTCAGCTGATATCCATTTTCCTTGAAAACGCGCTCAAATATTCGGACGCGGCTGGAACGATCACATTTACGTTGCGCAAGAGCAGGAATGGCCGCTCGGTAAAGATTACTGTGTATAACACCTGCGAATCCATCGCAAAAGACGAGATCCCACATCTGTTTGAGAGGTTTTACCGGACGGACAAATCGCGCAATTCCCAGACCGGAGGACATGGGATCGGGCTCTCGATCGCAAAGGCGATTGTGACAGCACACAGGGGGACGGTCTCGGCTTCTACGTCAGACGGGAAATCGCTGACGATATCTGCGAGTCTGCCGCTCACGCAGAAAGCTGACACATGACGCAATCAATAAGTAACAGGAGGACAGTATATTGACAACCGAGGAATTTTACGGGGATTATTATCCGGGGATGAAACGGGTCGAGAAGACTCTGCTGGATATGATTGAAAAATATCAGGAGTCCTGCAAGGACGAGGAGATCAGGGCGATCATCTACAGCAGTTCAAGGATCAAATCCGCGGACAGCATGACGAAAAAGCTGGAAATGAGAGATCTGAAAGTGGACGCGGCGACCGCGATGACAGAACTTTATGACGCGATCGGAGTGCGGATCGTATGCGCGTTCGTGGAGGATGTATTTGCTGTCGCGGAGTGGCTGAAACAGCGGCCGGAGCTTGAGATCGTAAAGATCAAGGATTATATTTCCTATCCCAAGCCCAACGGTTACCGCAGCCTTCACATGCAGGTGCGTGTCAATGGTCTGCCGGCCGAAATCCAGCTGCGCACGATCGGGATTGATTTCTGGGCGACGCTGGAGCATCAGATGAAATATAAGCATGATGTGCCGCATGAGGCACTTCTGCGGGAGGAGCTGAAACGGTGCGCGGATGAGATCGTGTCCGTGGATCTGTCAATGCAGACGATCCGGGAACTGATCCAGGAGGGATTTTAGGGCAGAACAAAGAATGCGCCTTGGCGCATTCTCGCGCCGTTGCTGAGTGCCAGTGGCACTCGATTAGCAACGACCGAAGCGGAGCGTAGACGCGGTCGCTTCAGCGACATAATTCCCTACGCGCGAGTGCGCTCTACACTCCGTTTCGGTCGGCGCTGAATGAGCGCCACTGGCGCTCAGCGCCCCGCCCGGAGGGCTTTTTATCTTACAGGACGATCTTTCCTGTAAGATAAAAAACGGCGGATACCGATTTGGTATCCGCCGTAAGTCATTTTGTGATAAATACAGGTGATTATCTCTGTACGCGAGCGCCAGCTCCGCCCATGATAGCCTCTACCTCTTTCTTTCTTGCGGTAGAAGTATCGCCAGGAGTGGTCATCGCCAGTGCGCCGTGAGCCGCGCCATAGTTGACAGCGATCTCAGCGTCGCCGGTGGTCATCAGGCCATATACCAGACCGGAAGCGAAGGAATCGCCGCCGCCGACACGGTCCATGATCTCCAGACCCTTGTAATCTTTTGCCTTGTAGATCTCGCCACCTGCCCAGCAGAGAGCGCTCCAGTCATTGACAGTAGCGGTCTTAACGGTACGAAGAGTGGTAGCGACAGCCTTGAAGTTCGGATAGGTCTTAACCGCTTCGTTGATCATCTTCTTGTAACCTTCGATGTTCAGCTCTTTGAGGTTCTCATCCTGACCTTCGATCTGGAAGCCGAGGCATGCGGTGAAGTCTTCTTCGTTACCGATCATGACGTCAACATACTTGGCAATCTCTTTGTTAACTTCCTGTGCTTTTGCCAGGCCGCCGATCGCGCTCCACATGGAAGGACGATAGTTCAGGTCATAAGAAACGATGGTGCCGTACTTCTTAGCAGCTTTGATTGCTGCGATAACGGTCTCGCAGGACTGCTCAGACAGAGCTGCGTAGATACCGCCGGTGTGCAGCCAGCGAGCGCCGAGAGTACCAAAGATGTAATCAAAATCAAAATCTTCCGGAGTCGCTTTTGCGATAGCGGTATTGGCACGGTCAGAGCAGCCGACAGCGCCGCGGATACCAAATCCACGCTCGGTGAAGTTAATGCCGTTTCTGCAGATACGGCCGATACCGTCAGTCTTGCACCATTTGATCAGAGAAGTGTCAACGCCGCCCTGATTGATGAAGTCTTCCATCAGCATACCGACTTCGTTGTCTGCGAAAGCGGTGATCACTGCGGTGTTCAGACCGAAGCATTTGTGGAGACCGCGGATAACGTTATACTCGCCGCCGCCTTCCCATGCGGTAAAGGATCTTGCGGTACGGATCCTGCCTTCGCCGGGATCCAGACGAAGCATAACCTCGCCCAGAGAAACGGCGTCAAATTTACATTCGTTTGCGGGTCTTAAATTGAGTTCCATGTTTGTCCTCCTTGACATTATGTAGTTTTAGTAGCTTTCCACAAGAAATTCATACAACTTCATTATACCTTTAATCGGATTTTTCGTCAATCATTTCCTGCCTGATTAAAAATCCTTTGAGATACTATTAAAAAAAGTATGTTTTCTCACCAGACGAAAGATGGTACAATAAAGAAAATGTTAAGAAAAGAGGGGTAGATTTATGTTTCCAACCGGAGTAGTGATTAATGTATTGTCAGTGTTTTTTGGTGGGATCATCGGAGCCGCCGCGGGAAACCGGCTCAGTGACAATTTTAAAAATCAGCTGTCGTCACTTTTTGGCATCTGTGCGATGACCATGGGTATCAGCGCCATTACGCTGATGGAAAATATGCCTGCGGTCATTTTCGCGGTAATCGTGGGTACGGCAGTCGGCCTGGCGCTTCATTTCGGCGAAGGGGTTAACCATGCGGCCGGACTGATGCAGAAGCCGATTGCAAAGATTTTAAAGACCGACGCGTCGGGAAATGACGAGCAGAAAAAGGCGCTCCTGGTGACGATCATCGTCCTCTTTTGCGCAAGCGGAACCGGTATCTATGGTTCCATCGACGCGGGGATGACGGGAAATCATACCGTACTGATATCAAAATCAATCCTTGATATTTTCACGGCATTGATTTTTGCCTGCCAGCTGGGCTATGTGGTATCTGTGATCGCGATCCCGCAGTTCATCATTTTTTATGCGCTTTTCCTCTGCGCGGGGCTGATCTATCCGCTGACGACGCCTACGATGATCAACGATTTTAAGGCATGTGGAGGCGTGCTGCTGCTCGCGACCGGATTCCGGATGCTGAATCTGAAGCCGCTGCCGACCGCGGACATGATCCCGGCGATGATCCTGGCGATGCCGTGCAGCTGGGCGTGGACGAATGTGATTATGCCATTATTATGATGACGATAGGCAGCAGATGGATGAATTTAATTTTATGTCCGGATAAAAGATAATAGAAGAAATCATGAGAATGCTGGTTTCGATTTTGACATTTCGATGATATTTTCATATAAAGCGAGAAAAACAGAGAATGCGCTGCTGCGCATTCTCATTTCGTTTACAGTTTCTCCTTATTTTTGGTTTCCTCCAGATATGCCCCCGCGTCTTTAAAGAAACTCACAACAATCAGCACCATGATAAATCCGACCGGAAACGCGGCGATGATAGAGACGGTCTGCAGGTTCGCCATGGAGTTGTCGGAAAAGATCAGCGCCAGCGGGAGCAGGATGAGAAAGATCGCCCAGAAGAGTTTCACCCGGCGGTCCGGTTCCTCACCGGCTTTCAGATCACGATAAGAGTAGGAAGCGGCGACAAGTGTGATCGAGTCAAACGAAGTCGAGTAAAACGTAATCATACATACGACGAGCAGGATCAGAACAGCGCCGGAGAGGGGGAGCTGTTCGAGAATCTGGATGATCAGGTCGTAGAGGTTGCCGTTAGCGACATACTGTGAGATAAGGTCGAGCCGGCCGTGCATCTGGAGTCCCAGTCCATAGTTCCCCAGTATGATAAAGGAAGTAAAGGTGCCCGCGAGGCCGCAGCCATACCCGCCCAGGATCACCTGGCGGACGGTGCGGCCCTTGCTGATGCTGCCGATAAAGAAGGGAGCAGCCACGCACCATACCATCCAGTAAGCCCAGTAAAAGATCGTCCAGTTCTGCGGGAAAGAGGATGTACGCAGCGCGTCGGTCCAGGTGGAGAGGACGATGAAATTCTGCGTCAGATTTCCCAGGGCGGAGAGCCCGGTCTCCACGATATAGCGGGTCTCCCCGCCAAAGAAAAATACATAGGCCAGTAACCCGAAAAAGAGATATGTGCAGCAGGACGCGGAGATCTGGACGCCCTTCATGCCGAAATAAACCGAACAGGTGTAGATACAGCAGACGATGACGAGGATCAGCAGAGTCAGCATTGTCGTTTGTGGGATCCCGGTCACACGGCTGATGGCCATGGACAGGAGCGGTGTCGCCAGTGAGAAGGTCGTGGCGGTGCCGGCGAGGAGCGCAAAGACCGCTACCAGGTCAATCAGTCTGCCGGGCAGACCATCGACATGCCGGCCAAGGAGGGCACGGCAGGACTCCGAATATTTCTGCTTATGCCGTTTGCGCACATGCAGCATAAAGCCAAAGGCAACTGCCAGTACCAGATAAAAACCCCAGGGGATCGGCCCCCAGTGAAAGAGCGGATAGGTAGAAGCCCAGTCCTGGACGGAACCCATCTGTGTGATATGCGGCTCTGCTGCGTAGAGGATCCATTCGCAGCAGGAGTAAAAGAGAATATCCGCCGCCAGACCTGCGGTAAACATCATGGAACCCCAGCGGAAATCAGAATACTGTGGCTGCCTGGTATCTCCGAGGCGGATCGCGCCATAACGGGAAAAGGCCAGATAGAGCGAGCAGAGGAAAAATCCCAGGCCGATGATCAGATAATAGCTGCCCAGTTCATTTCCGATAAAAAAGCGGATATTTTCGATGATAGCCGAAGAAGACGCCGGATAGAGGACAAAGGTGGCGCAGAGCGCCGCGATACAGAAAAAGGGAAGCAGCGTGGTTACCAGATCCAGCCGTTGAAAAAGGGATGTTGATGATTGAGGTGAAGTATGTTTGGAAATTTTGTTCATATGAACTCCTTTTGACAATTTTATGTTCAGAAATAATGAAAATCAAACAACTTTGAACATAATATCACAGAATCTGTCGGCTTGCAATAGAAATTTAGCAACGTTTCTGAATTTTTTCTGACAAATCCGAAAAGACACTGTTTTTTTGGGACGGATTTTGGTATAGTTACAATGGTTAAAAAAAGGTTAAAAGAGATCAGGAGATATGTCATGAAAAGAAGATTAGCAGAAAAGACACTGGCGGCGGTCCTAAGTGCCGCAGTCATTTTTTCCACGACAGCGGTACCCGCGTTCGCGGACATCACCTCAGCAGTGGAGGGAAGTGAAGGAACGGCGGTATCCGTCAGTACAACGACGGAGAGCGGTGTGACTGTTGCAGACTCTTCCGGGACAGCGACGACACTTACAACCGGTTCCGGCGTTGTGGTTTCCGGGATCGACAGCGCGGTGGAAGGACAGACGGGGACTACATCCTCAACGTCTGCGGGAAGCAGCGGAGTGACCGGACCGGGCGCGGGCGACAGTATGAGCAATTCGGCGAGCGTGGGGAATGTCGTGATTGCCGGTACGTCGTCGGTGAGCAGCGTGCAGACAGAGGGTGAGAAAAACGCGGTCAACGCGGATATCTTAGGAGGAGCGACGCTGACAATGTTTAACTCGCAGTCGGACAGTCAGATCCTTTCCTGTATGATTCAGACGAATGATGGCAGTCTGATTGTGATCGACGGCGGCTTTGGCGAAGATGCGGACTATCTGACGAGCCAGATTCAGGCGCGCGGCGGCAGAGTGTCAGCATGGCTGGTGACGCATCCGCACGGAGATCACGCGGGAGCACTGTACCGGATCCTGCAGAACGCGGATTCCCGCTACGCGGCGGGAGAGGATCCGCTGATTACGATCGATGCGATTTATTATTCGATGGCGGATGCAGACTGGTACCGTACCAATGACCCGGACGAGTGTACGATGGCGATCGCGCTCCTCGGCGCGTTTGAAAGTCATCCGACGCTGCTGCACACGGTCGGCCGCGGGGATACTTTTCAGATCGATACCGCGACGGTTCAGGTGCTGAATGATCGCTACGAGGCGACAAGCGATAAAGGGAATAATGCAGGAATTGTCTATAAAGTGACAGTTAATGGCGTTTCCATCCTCTTCCTGGGGGATCTGAGCCAGGCGGGAGGCGCTTATCTGCTGCAGGTTGCCAGCCCGGCAGAACTGAAGTCCGATATCGTGCAGATGGCCCACCATGGACAAAATGGCGTCGGACAGGAGTTCTATCAGGCGGTCAGCCCGTCGATCTGCCTGTGGCCGACCCCGTCATGGCTCTGGGTCAGCCAGGAGAGCAAGTATACGATCCAGACGACGAAGCAGTGGATGATACAGCTGGGAGTGCAGAAGCACTACTGCATGAAGGATGGGGATCAGGTGATCCGGTAAGAAATGTTATTTTACTGGTGAGCAATCCGCCGTTGAGAGAGAAGAAAGTCTTTCCCTTTCAGCGGCGGATTGTGTCGTGTTACCGTAAAATATTTTTGGATTGTATGGATATTCCGGAAGCCTGGATTGATATTTTTTGAGATATATAAAACCGTTAAAATACTTTTATCAATATATTTTATTGACTTACAAGGTTTTTAACTGTATATTTGTGTTGTGGGGTGATATTTATGAGCGATTTTCAGAAGTTCCTTGATCAGGCATTAAAAAAAGTTGACATAGAACCTGTTGAAGATACACATAAGCAAGATGATTATGATATTTTTGAAGAAATTCGTACTCAAGTCGTAGAAATCCGAACAGATTTGGATCTTACGCAAAAAGAACTTGCATTGAAATCCGGGCTTACACAGGCAAACATCAGCAAAATTGAAAAAGGAATCAGTCATCCAACTATAGATACCCTTTTAAAAATTGCTGATGGATTGGAAAAAAGATTAAGGATTCGTTTTGATGATTTTGAAGGAGACTAATTATGATTCAAAGTTTTCACATTGATGGATTCCGTGGAATTCATAATCTCACTGTAGATAACCTGAATTCTGTTAATCTGATCGTGGGCGATAATAACTGCGGAAAAACCAGTGTTTTAGAAGCACTTCAATTATTGAGTGCTCCCAGTCAGATTTCTAATCTGTTTCGCGTAGCCCGTTCCAGAGATTTTATTCTGACTTCAGGTGGTGTGTCGCTGTATGAAAATGTAATGTGCTTATTTCCTCATACCGAAAGCAGATATGAAATTGGTATTCATGCCATAATTAATGACAGACAGGTGGATTGTTGTATTCATGGCGAAGAGAGCAGAATCATGATCGTTCCGGAGGAAACATCCGGAGAGATATTTCAACATTCGGTAATGCTCGGTGAAACGGAAGCAGATCAGTTTATCGGTTCGATCGATTATGTTTATGCGAACCGAAGAGGGAGTACCCCGCTACATCTAAATACTTTCTCGAAAGCATCGGGCGTAACGATTGGTAAAAGCAGTGTTATCAGAATGGCTTACATTTCTCCCAGCGAGCATTTGCGCAGTAATATTGTCAGTCAGATTGTCAGAAACGATGAGTATAAAGAAATATGCATTGCAGCACTTCAGTTGTTTGATCCGGATATTATAGATATTCTTCAGATGAAAAGTACCGTTGGAATCAGAGTTGTTGATTACCTGAAACACAGAACCTTAGGAAGTATGCCTTTATCTACTTTTGGTGATGGTGTTAAGAAAGTTCTTGTTCTGGCGAATGCAATTGCGCGGAGTGCGAATGGCGTATTGCTGATTGATGAAGTTGAAACTGCAATTCATAAGAAATATTATGATGATATATTTCGTTTCATCGTTAAAGCATGCCGTACTTTTCATGTGCAGGTATTTATTACGACTCATAGCATTGAGGCAGTTGATGGTCTGCTGGCCACTCAGGATTATCACCAGCAGACGATGTCGGATGATATCAGCGTCATAACTATAAAAAAGGAAAACAGAAAAAGCTATTCTCGTATTCTGTCGGGCAGAGAAGTCGCTGAAAACCGTGAGTCCTTTGGATTTGAGGTGCGCTTATGAATCGTGTCATTTTATGTGAAGGCAAAACGGACGCAATCTTGTTGAGCTATTATTTGAAGAAAATAGCAGGATGGTATCCTGACAAACGTGGACCGAAAGAATTGGCATTCAAAACTCGTGAAAAAAACGAGAGCATATATTGGTACAAAAAAGCAGATGAATTGTTAATGATTTGCGGCGTTGGCGGTAAGGAGAATTTTCAGAAATTCTTCTCACGGGATATCGAAAAGGCAATTTATGCAGTTAATGCATTTTCGAGAATTGTCATTATTATCGATAGGGATAATCGTAGTATCGAGGATATCGAATGTAGTATTCAACGTGGATTTGGCCCTTTCTTTTCTTCTATAAAGAATCGAGAATGGAAAACGAATACATACAATGATAAATTTGGGATCGAGCAGATGCTGGAATCGATGCTCCTGATTATCCCTATCCATCAGCAGGGAGCATTGGAAACCGTCATGCTTTCTGCTATTTCTGAAAATCCATATGATGCGAAAATCGTCAATCATTGCGGTTCCTTTGTAAAGCAGATACGTCCGGATGCCGCAGACTATATTTCTACAGATCGACTTGAACTGAAAGCTCATCTCAGTACTGTGTGGGCAATCCAGTCTCCTGAGAAAGTATTTGATTTTATTAACGATCAAATTGATGCTGTGGCTTGGGAAAATATGAAACGCTTCGTGAGTGTTTTGGAGTTATTGAATCAATTTAATCGTTTAATGGTCCTCAACCGGCAGCCCGCTATGGTAGGAGCAGCATCCGAGTTCGTCCATGAGGCGCTGCCAGGCGGCGTCGGTGATGACCGGGAAATCGGCGATCAGTGTGTTGAGCAGCTGATACACGATATTGCATTTGCTGAGCGACTGTTTCCAGAGATCAGGGAAGGACGCCTGGGAGGCGATGCGCGGCTCCCAGGGGTTGCACCAGGTCTCGTGGTCGAGATTGAGCGCGCCGCGGGGATCTTCGACGGTGTCGGTCACCAGCTTCGCGGAGGCGACCGGCGGGCGGAAGAACAGATGCTCAAATAAAGATATGCCGTGCTGTTTCCTCTTATGAGGATCGGTCAGAGTACGGCATCCGACCCGCGTCGCAAAGATGGAACGATGTACCATGCCGGACGTCACCTGAAAGTTATTGCGATAAGTGATCGGATAATAGGTTTCATTAATACATTGGGACAGGAAACGGGAGATAAACTGCGTTTCCTGTCCGTTTAAACAGATGGTAGCCGCCTGGTTAAACTGGGACGGCTTTTTCTTTTTGTATTTCCAGAGCAGGATTGCATCGATATCATTTTCCAGTGCGGCATGCCGTCCATATGCCTCGGCAGTAGGAGCCTTCGCATCGTATCCGGTCCGGCCATAGACATAAGGGTGGCAGATCGAATCTCCGATATAGTGGCAGAGGTAGCCGCAGAAATAGGCCAGCCCTTGCTCGCGCTGCTGGCGGGAGGAGATCTGCGAGAGCTGTTTTAAATAAGTAACAAAGAAATCCTGAATATGATGTTCATGCATATAAGAACCCACATTGCGGTAGTCCCGGTGGCGCAGGATCGGGACATTATAGAAAAAAATGTCCGGGCCCTGCAGGCCGAGCTGGTAGAGCCAGCGGTATTTGGAAATGATGTGTTTGACGGGAGCATTCGCAAGGTCGTTGTAAGCCTTCATTCCGAGAAGATAGTGCGTGGTAAATCCTGGCACGGGTAAGTCCTCCTTTATTGGTATCAGAGTCAGTAATGTGTGGTTTATCGTAACATATCACTGTAAAAAAAGCCAGTCCCAAAGATTTTTAACCGTCTGAAATTGCCGGCATAACTCAGGTGCCTGAAGCATAAAATTCCGCAGATAGTGAAAAGATAGCGGGATAAGATCTGAAAGGAAGGGATGACAATCGGCGTGATCGTAAGGCTACACCAGATGATCTGGGGACCGTGGACGCTGGTTTATTTCCTTGGCGCGGGAGTCATCCTCAGTGTCCAGCTGCGGTTTTTCCAGATATCCGGAATGCAGACGTGGTGGAGAGAAACTGTGGGGTCGCTGGTCGGAAAGCGCGGGAGAAATAAAGATAACGAAAAGACACAGGAACATCCGAACAGATCGCCGGGCGTAAGTCCCTTCCAGAGCGCCTGCACGGCGCTGGCGGCGACGATCGGTACCGGCAATATCGTGGGAGTCGCGACCGCGTTGACAGCAGGCGGCCCGGGAGCCCTGTTCTGGATGTGGGTGTCGGCCGTACTGGGGATGGCGACCGCGTACACGGAGACATACCTGGGTCAGAAGTATCGGTATCGGAGAGCAGACGGGAATTACCTGTGCGGACCAATGATCTATATGGAGCGCGGGCTGGGGATACCGGCCCTGGGTATATTATACGCGTTTCTGGCGGCGCTTGCGTCTCTGGGAATGGGGAGCATGGTGCAGTCCAATTCTGTGAGCAGCACGTTGCAATACGCGGCCGGGCTCCCCGGATGGTTTACCGGGATCTGTGTGACGATCCTGGCTGCCGCGGTCATAGCGGGAGGAACGTCGGGGATAGCGGAATTTTCGGAAAAGATGGTGCCTGTTTCCGCCGGGATCTATTTGGTCTTCTGCGTTACGGTGATCCTGTCGTCGCTGCCGGCTCTTCCGGTGATCCTTGTTGAGATTATCAGAGGGGCATTTTCCGGTATGGCGGTGGCCGGAGGTATCGGAGGATACACATTGAGCGCCGCGCTGCGCGTCGGTCTGTCGCGGGGCGTATTTTCCAATGAGGCGGGACTTGGCAGCCTGGCAATCCTGCATGGGGCGGCGCGGGAAGGCAGTCCTGAGATACAGGGAATGTGGGCGATGCTGGAAGTCTTTGTGGATACCATTGTGATCTGCACACTGACCGGGCTTGTGATCCTGTGCGCCCGGACAGACGGCGGGGATCCGCAGGGGCTGGACGGCGCGGCGCTTACCGCCTGGTGCTTTGCCAGGCGTCTGGGTCAGATGAGCGAATGGCTGGTATCGGGAGCCATGATATCCTTTGCGTTTGCGACGATCATCGCCTGGTATTATCTGGGAAGACAGACGGTGGAATACCTGGGGGAGCATTTAGCGGTTTCTATCGGAGACGGGAAAACAGATCATAATAGAGAACAATATAATAATAATAGAAACGATAGTAAGAAGCAGAGAAGGAGAACAGAAGCTGCGAAAATGGTGGTTACGGTCTATACCGTATGCTATCTGGTGAGTGTGCTGATCGGCTGTATCTGTCGGCTGGAAGCGGTGTGGCTTGTGTCGGACATCGGCAATGCGCTTATGGCCTGCCCGAATCTGCTGACGGTAGTGGTATTGTGCAAAGAGGTGAAGCGGCCGGGACAGGGCGGAGGTGATTGATGATTCATAGCATTAGATAAATTCCTGCTCGTCGGTTGACATTCTTTCCGCACTTCCGTATGATGATAATACAAGATGAAAATGGTCAGACGTTCTGACATTGTGAAACATATCAAGAGAAAAAGACAGGAGCAGCCATGCAGACGATTCGTGAGATTTACAAGACAGGCAAGGGTCCGTCCAGTTCCCACACCATAGGACCGGAACGGGCGGCGAAATTATTTTTAAAGGAACATCCGGAGGCGGAGCGGTTTACCGTGCAGCTCTTTGGCTCTCTCAGTAAGACAGGGAAGGGTCACGGGACGGACCGGGTGCTGCGCGAAGTACTGGAGCCGACGCCGACAGAGATACTCTTCCGTCCGGACATGCCGGAGTATGTGACGCATCCCAACACGATGGAGTTTCATGCGTGGAAGGGAGGTGTGGTGACCGGTACGCTGCGGGTTGAGTCGATCGGCGGCGGGGATATCCATGTTGTGGGGGAAGCGGTGAAAGAAGCGGGGGTCGAGGCATATCCGGAGAATTCTTTTGCCGAGATCGAGCAGCAGTGCCGTCTGTGGAACAGTTCCCTCGCGGAATATGTCGAGTTCAATGAAGGGAAAGAGATCTGGCAGTTCCTGGACGAGGTATGGGAAACGATGCAGAACTCCATTCACGAGGGCCTTGCAGCGGAGGGAATCCTGCCCGGAGGTCTCAATGTCCGGCGTAAGGCGAAGAAACTCTTTGAGAATCCCGCGCCCAACGAGAGACCGCAGGTGACAGAGGTGCGCTACGTCTCCGCGTATGCCTACGCGGTCTGCGAGCAAAATGCGGATTGCGGCACCATCGTGACCGCGCCTACCTGCGGAGCATGCGGCGTTGTTCCTGCTGTCGTCTATTACATGCAGGAATCCCATCAACTGCCGAGACAAAAAGTCCTAGAATCGCTGGCGGTGGCGGGTCTCTTTGGCAATCTGATCAAACACAACGCATCTATCTCCGGCGCGGAGTGCGGCTGCCAAGCTGAGGTGGGAGCGGCGTGCTCGATGGCGGCCGCGGCGATGGCACATCTGACGGATCTTGGTACTGACCAGATTCAGCACGCGGCGGAGATCGCGCTCGAGCATCACCTGGGACTGACCTGTGACCCGATCTGCGGCCTGGTACAGATCCCATGTATCGAGCGGAATGCGGTGGCCGCGATGCGCGCGATGGACGCCTGCAATCTGTCTTACTTCCTGCACGATACCCAGCGGATCTCCTTTGACTTGGTTGTTAAGACGATGTACGAGACCGGCATCAGCATGAATCAGCGCTTCCGCGAGACGGCGGAAGGAGGATTGGCCAGGATGTTCAGCCGGCGGAGACCGGCGTTGTGAGAGACGGGGTGGAGCTTTCTGAAAAGTAATTGCATTTTACTTGTAAAAAGAGTATAATCCAAGAAAGATAACAAAAATATTTAATCGACAGATGGAAAGCAAATCTAAAAAGGATTCTGATGTTCTAGTCTTGATTCTCTATCCCACTGACAGCTGTGCTAATTTGTTTTGACTGTCCTGTTAATCCATCAATGAAAATCAGATAAATCATTAGAAATTATAGGGCTTAATAAAAACAAAAAATAGAGAATATTAATTTGATAATTCGAGGTCAGAAGATGTCTTTAGGCATTATAAGACAACAAGGAATGATGCGGAAAACAGTCTTATTAGGTAATTGCGAAACGAGTTCGCAATCTTGATTCAAATGCGGACGAAATCCTGCGAAGCAGGATTTCCAGGATCCAAAAGCGATCCGGCCAATTTTAGGCGCACTTTCATAAGGCTATACGAACGATGAAGTTGGTAAGTCCTATGCGATCAGTGGTTTCAGGCCCGTGGGATATGGATGCTGATGGATTTTGTCTGCTGCAACAACGGTCAGAAGTTGTGTGATTCCAGCCAGAAGCAGATCGGCATGAGTTGTCTTTTCATTCATGGTCTTACGGTTGGCAACACAAAAACTGTCCTTAAAGTGGTTGATGGATTTTTCAACATTCACCCGGATTTTATAGGTCTCTTCCCATTCACTGGAGCCACGCTCCACACCAGGATAAGCGCGGAGATTTTTCTCCGGGTAAATATCAATCATCCTTCCGGAGGGAGACGGGGTGCACGGGTGGTCGCAGTGGCATATACGGTGGTTGGTTTTGTCAGAGGAATGATATTCCTATTTCATCTTCGGACAAGACGAATTTCATGCTGGGAAGATGGCTCCTGAGATGGGATTTGCTGCCCTCACGCTTCATGGGAAGGGAAGGGTTATGGGGACAGCAGGAGATCCCGTTTTCATTCAGAGTATAGCCATTGCTGTCGAAAGTGAGTTTGGTTTTGAGAGGGATAAAAGACTTTTGAAACTGGAAGTCTTCGAAAAGCGCTTTATAAATGGCGATGGAATCAAATGCGGCATCTCCAAGAAAAGTTTTCGGGTTGATCAGAGGATGTTTCTTCAGAAAATCCTTCAGGGTAGACAGGAGCGCTTTCGAATCTGCCAGGGATTTATCCTCATCGGGGAGGACCTGGATTTCTTCCCGACATCAAGTTCCGGGTGGTTGTCAAGATAATCCTTATTATAGAAATCAAGGGAGCGGACAATGACAAAGCCATTGGTAAGGAAGCCAAACTTATAAGCATAGCAGAAATGGCCATTGATATACTGCTGCTTAACTTCATGGTTTGCGGCTGCGGACGTGGGCATAGACGCGTAGGCTGCCTTGTAAGGGTCGTAGGAGTCCTGAAAATGATGGGATTTTGCATATGTTTTCAGCTGGCGGATGATACGATTTGCGTATTTGGGGTTGTTTTCGGTGACATAGGCTTCAATCCCGGATGTATCGAACAGGAGCATAGAAGCCAGATTGGCATCTATTTTCTGGCAGACCGGTTCCGTGATGTCAACGAGACGGTCAAATACGGATTGCAAGTCGGATACAAAATCCTGTTTAAACCGTGTGATTTTGGAGGCGTCAGGAACTTTTGTAAAACCGCAGAATTCTCTCAAATGCCGGGAATAATGGAGGAAAACAAGCAGGAGGAATCCGTGGGGATGGAAAAGAGGCGCTGGATGATCAGTGCCCAAAGCATGGCCTGCAGGGGGTATTTCCGGTTCCTGCCTGTGGAAGCATAGTAATGTCTGTAAAAAGAAACCGGGATGATTTCATCAAGGTCAATATGGTTTTCGAGAAGGGATAGAAACTGAGGTTTGTCAGATTCATAAATTTCCTGGCAATCCTCAAAAATATCTGCCAAAGTGAGTTGCTTTTGTGGTATCATATAAGTACATCTCCTTTTTGGTGGATTGGTTCATAGGTTCCTGACAGTTCTATTGTACCATAAACCATTGAGGAGATGTTTTATTTTGTAACAAAAAGAATCCCGTATTTATGCGGGTTCTGGCGTTTCGCAAACGCCAAAACAGTCTTATAAACGAAAGGAGTGTAGGTAATGTTTAAAAATTCAGAAGTTAGTTTAGATGATATCATAAAAGGTAATGAACCAGAAAAAGAGGCTGGTGGATTAGAAGAAAGTGATTACGAATTGGAAAAAGAGGTTGATGGATCAGAAGAAAGTGATTACGAACCAGAGGAAGAAGTTTATTTTGCATTTATTGATGTATTAGGATTTAAAAAGACGTTTGATGATATTCGTTTATCAGATAAAAACGATGAGGTGAATAAATTTAAAGATATATTTAAATACTATTTTGATTTGATGGGAGAAGCAAAATTTATGGAGGGAGGTGGCAGAGAATGGTGCTATGCTGGCCAAACATCTGATAGTCTGTATTTTTACACAAGAAGACCAGATTTTTTGTTGTAATTTATGAAGATTTTTTCTCATTTTAATTTATATGCAATGTCTAAAAATGTATTTTTTCGTGGTGGAATAGCAAAAGGAAATTTGTATAGAAAAGCAAAGTATCAATTCTATGGAAATAGTGTTATATATGCATATTTGATGGAAAGTGAAATTTCAAAATATCCAATTATTGTTATAGACGAGAATACGCATACAGATATGAAGGGATTGAAGGAATATGAATCAATGGTAAATGATAAAAACGAACGACATTACATAAAACCATTTGAATTCTTGAATAAGCCAGTACGTTTAGATTTGGAACACCCAAAAGAAATAGATAAAGATGCAATTAAAGAAAATATAGAGAAGAATAAAAGATTGTTCGAGTATGATGCGAAGAATTATGAAAAATATGTATTTTTGCAAAAAGAACTTAAATCTGTTGATAATAGTTAGGTTATGTGAATAGAATAGGAGAAAAAGAAATGGTAAATAAGAAAGATAATAAAGTTGGGGCAGGTATATTGAATATTATAACAGAATCCTTATATGATAATCCTATAGTTGTTTTTCGTGAATATGTACAAAATTCTATGGATTCATTATTGAAGAGTAAAATTGGTACAGAAGAGGGAGAGATCAGGATATGGAGCGAGGACAGTGATCTCTTCTTTCTGGATAATGGAGAAGGAATAAAGCCAGAAAATTTTAAAGATGAAATGATAAAAATAGGAGCATCTACCAAAAAAAGGCAAAAAGATATTGGTTACAAAGGCATCGGGAGATTATCAGGGGTACCATATTGTCAGAAACTTTGGTTTCTAAATATATATGATTATGCACATATGAAGGCACAGATATATAAGATTGACAGTGAAGAATACAATAGAATAAAAAATGAGGAGGACTCTTCAGAATTAAGTTTTGAAGCGTTAATGGATAGAATAGGTTCCTATGAAGAGATAGAAAATATTGATGACGATATCGTTATATATCAGAAATTACAGGGACACAATGATATATTGAAAAAAAGTAATTCTGGATTTATGGTTTTTCTGGAAAACATATCATTGGTATTAAATAATACGATCAAAGAAAAAAATTTTTTGGATGAGTTAGGATGGCTTTTACCGGTAGATTTTCAGGAGGATTTGTATAAATATGAGGAGGAACTCTTTAATGAATTGACTCAAAGACAGTCTGATAAAGAAGCATTGGATCATAAACAAGATGAAGAAACAGTACCGGTTCGATTCTGCAAGATATATTATAACAATAATCAGATTTTCAGGCCAATTCAGGAAGGCATGCTCCGGGATTACGTTGGTAAAATTAATTTTATTTCGGATAATGATAATAAATTTAAATACGCAGTGGGATTTCATACCTTTAAACTTAATAAAATAGCTATCGATAAAAAGAATCCTTTTTCCGGTATAAGAATATATATCGATAACATGTTGTTATGTGATGAAAATGAATTATTACAGAGTTTGGATCATTATGGAATGCTTGCACATACGCTCAATGGGCAACTGCAGTCTGTAAGAGGAATTGGAGCAATGATATATATTACAGACAAGGTAAATATTTCAGCCAATGCCAGGAGAACATTTATAGAGGTTACGGATAATGATTCGCTGGAGTTTTTAAGGATGTTAGCAGAATTTGTTAATATCATTTATGATGCAAGATATGCGTTATCGAATTATATGTCGGCAAGAGGCAAATTACCGGCAGGTGATAATCGATTATCAGAGTTAGAAACAAAAGCACTTAAAGATGTGAGAAAACTTGCTAATGGGGATGTGGAACTGAAAGTAGATGAGGACGCTGTAAGTGAGTTTAGCAATATGACAAAAAGCGATAAAAAGAAAGTGATAAAAGGAGCAATTTCGAAAAAATTAGATTTGAAATTAAAGGAATATTTAAAAGAATTGGAGGTGTTTGAACCAGAAAATGCGTACCAGCAATTTCTGGTTTGGCTAAATAAAAAACATGTATGAATGGAGACTATGAAAAAAGTCTTCTGCAGACTCCCGGTATTTACCGGGGGTCTGCAGAAGACAAAAGTTGGAGATTGGTAAAGATCTCTCACATTCAAACCTGAGGGTCAATGGATTTATTCTTTATCGCTTGTGCCTCGGCCTCTTCGCGTGTAATGCAATAGAAACGAAGAACATCTTTAATATCGGAGGAGTATTGAGATAAATCAAGTGTTTTAAATTGGTTCAATGAAATAATATCCTGGACTAATTTTAGCTTTCTCTGAGGTAAATTCCAGAAAAGATTTTCCCATTCTTTTGCAAGGTTTTCCTTAAATTGGAAACGATAAATAATAAATGTCTCCGGCATCCATAATATAGTCCAAAAATGATGTTCGTCTTTGCCAAAAGCCTCATCAAAAAAAGATTTTCCCTTACCAACTTTTCCCTTCGTTGAATTTAATACAGCCTGTATTGCTCGAATAAATTTTCTGTTCCAATATTTTCCTATGTAATCTCGATTTTTGAAATATTTCGGATCGTTGATAGGATGATATTTCATTGGAAAAGAATATATATTAGCTCCCAGTTCGTCACATAGTTCAACATTCAGTTTCATTCTATAGTACAAATGCTCTGGCTTGTCTAAATAATTATATAACATATAATTAGATAGATTCGTTATGCCACTTTTCACTGCAGTACGAACAGCCTGTTCATAAATATCCCGTTGCTCCCAATGGTCAAATGCAATCCGAAGCGGTTCTATATTAATTTCTGAAAGTTTCTTCATATTCTGGTCATTGACAAGCCTCGCATCAATACCCTGATTAAAATCTATGATACGTTTTACCGGACGATTATGTTTAAAATACTGTTTATAAAGTGGTGCCACATAGTCGTTCAGTGAAAGAATTTCTTCTTTAGTAGCTGTCTCATGATGCAGACAATTGTTTTCTTCCAGTTTGAGGTAAAATTCTGCTTTTTTTTCCGGAGGAAGTTTATCCATCAATGCTTTAAAAAGAGAAATAGCTTTCCGGATGTAAGCTCTGTCATTATATCCGTCCTTCAGATTTTGCATTGTAATAGTATACAAATCAGGAGGTAGATATTTTGCTCCCCTAGCAAAACCGCAATCCTTAATTTCATCGATTATTTTCTCGTAGCAATGCGACGCGAGTACATTGTTATCGAGCAACAATAAATCTTTTTGCTCCCCGAAACGAGCTTTTGTCACCTCGAGTTGTTGTTTAATGCCAATGTAATCACAATATTCGGGTTCTAAAGTAGGGACTGCACAGAATGAGCATTTATTGATACAACCTCTCGTCATATAAGCATGATACGCATTACCTGCGGGATACTTATAGTCAATTTCTTCAAGTATCGAATAGTCCAGAGGTAGATTATCTATGATGGTCGTATCGCCTTCATCTATATCGCCTGGATGATTTAGTAAACTAACGAACGGATGAATACCCGTTGCTTCATATACCTCGTTGCAAAGAATCGTTGACATGATCCCGCCAACCATAACATCTTCCTGCTTCTTACATAACCTTTTAACGAAATTAATCGTGTCAATAGTAATATCCCAATGAAAAGTAAACAAGGTCGTAATGCCTACTTTGTCAAACGGAGGATTTTCAAATATCTCCTTTTTTTTATAAGCCTTTTGAGCGTCCTTTACCATTTGTAAGATAAATGGATCATTAGTGATATCGTCATAGTTATCAAGGATATCTTTTTTTCCTTTGCGAATATAGTTCCTTAGTACAATATAATATTTGCGCCAGTTTATATTATCATCAAGAGCCAGAAGATTTTTTAACAAATCTTCCGTAACCAGTTCGGCATGCAGATCCTTGAGATCTCCTTTGAAAAATCGAACATCATCTTTGTGTTGTCTATAATAGGTCGCTATTTTCATAAGACCCATTGGCGGATATTTGTTATGATAATTTGGTTCGACTAAAAGAACCTTTCTGTTCATTTATTTGAATTCCCTTTCTATTTCAGATTGTATTTTGGCGGCAATATTCTCCGGAGCCACTTCTTTTACAATCGTCATAATTCGACTGACCAGTTTTCTCTGCTTTTTGTCAAGTTTTGAGAGGTTGTCAGTGAAATAGTTTGTTTTTTCACCTTCTTTGTTTCCTGATTTCCTAACCTTGTTCTTTGCTCTTTCAGTTTTTGCTGGAATCTTTTTACTTTCATATTTTTGTTTTATGCGGTCCTGTACCTTCTGAGTCGATGTTCTTTCACCAATGGTTTCTGATGATGTTTCCGACTTTTCCAGGCGTTTCTCTGCTTTCTCTTTTTCTTTTTCCGCAGCAATCACAGCATCCTTTAAGCTCCTTTTTTCAGCTTCGTCTATAAAGCCATGAGCTTGTTTTTCAGTCAATGTTGCTACAGCTGAGTCAAATTTTTCAAGACGTCTGTAATCATTTCTGATAATACTTGCATCGTGATATAGCTTATGTAATTTATCGTAGAAAAAACGTCGAAGCTGATCTTCAAAGTCAATACGAGTTCCATTTTCATTAAAATAGTTTCTTTGTGAATTTGGTATTAAACGTCTGTCAACAGCAAATATTTCACCCACATAATAACTGTTGCCCCGATCCTCTTTGAACAAATCAGCAACTACAGCATTATCACCAATTTGTATATTTCCTTGTCGCAATCGTAAACCATACATCGGATTAGGAGATTTTGGAATGGCTTTTTCGAATCGGCACAGGCCATACCACATCCAGGCAATCAATTGACCATCTTCGCCAAAGAAATCCTTAAATTCCAACTCAAATATGGTGTCATAAATTTTCTTTGAAGAACCGCTTCCTTCATACAGATTTTTACTATACTCCTTAAAAAGTTCAGCGCCATTAACCCGAATACGGTACTCGTCAATTTTATATCCGACTCGCTCTGCATGTTTATATATCTGGTTTCGTAATGTAAACTTATTTGTGTATGGAACCGGCGCAACAAAGCATAAATACTCCCGGACTTTTCTGGAATCCAGCAAATCCGTGTTTTCTTCATTAATCCCTTCCATGTCTACGCGAAAATAATGAGCGTCTGTATCTTCTTTCTCATAATATATACTTACAATTTCAGACCAGATATTATCTACAGTATATTTATGAGTTGAGGCGATCATTTGTCGCATTTTTCTGGCATCAAATTTCATAACAGATTTGACAGATTCTGTACGAAAGGAAGTCGTAAAAACAAGTGTTTCACAATAAGCAAGACCGCATAAACGGCCAATACCCCGGAAGCCTTTATCCTTACCAGGCTTTTTATCGGAGTTTGCAATATCCCCTAATTGAGATTCAAACAAATCCTTTTCTACTCCGGTAGCATTATCTTCAATACTAATATTTCGATTGTCGGTATCGATGGTGATCGTCACTTCCGCTTGATCAGGCATAAGTATTCCAAGTGAAATAGCCTTGTCTATCTGATCACAAGCATTTTGGATATATTCCCTATATGTAATCTTAGAATCCGAATACATTCCTGTGGTCAGATTTTCCAGTATATTTTTCCCGATCCTAGCCATATGTGTATCTCCTTATTTATCCTGCTTATATATAGGCTTGGGGAATTTTATGTGTAGCATCGACCTGAAAATCGGATTCTGCACAATATATTCACTTTGTTTTAATCTTGTCATCATCGTTTTATAAACAGACGGTACACTTTTATAATCAGCTTTGGTGACCTCGATAGAATTTGTACGACCATATGCATGTGTTGAACAGTTGCCGGTTACTCTGTCATGAATAGCACTCCTGAATTGTTCTGCAGCAAACAACACAACACCTAAAGAGCGGCCCCTTTCTGCTACATCTAAGATTTGTCGCAATATTGGCGAATTTTTTGGTGCATCTTTAGAAGCATATTTATTAAGTTCATCAATAAAAATGACAATGCGTGATGGTGGATTTACATTCTCGTCGCCATTGTATTCGCCAAGCTGTAAATTGTATATAGTGCGAACGGCATCACCAAATACATACGCCTGTTTATCTTCTGACAGTTTTGCAATATCGATTACATGAACCTCGTTTCGCTTGATATATCTAAGTGCGTCTCCCAGACGTGTCTCTCCCCGACTTTCATTAATCCCTCTGGCAAATATAGCAGTTTTATCGCTGATTGCTTTATTCACAATTCTATAGAATTTTCTCCAGCTTGCAATAGGAATTTCTTTGTCGGAAGATTGTCCGGCGTTACATTTCTCCTTAATAGCCTCCAGGAAATCCTGCCAATCATTTGCACTTCCGAATTTTCCCTGTCCAGCCATTATATAACTGATAATAGCATCCATAGTCTGTGTAGAATCATCTATATTAGAGAACATTAAATCAAGGTTGTCTTTATCATATTTATAAATATATTTAAATTTTTTCCCTTGCTTCAGACTGATTCGTTCATCCACTTCTTCCTGGCTTAAATAGGTATTCCAATAACGTCCGGCTGAATATGGATAATAATAATGGACATTGTGAAACGGTTCAGGACTTAGCCCCAGTGATTTATAAAGATTCTCGTTTATATCTTTCGCCCTTACCGGATCTTTCTCATCGGAATAGTCATTTTTACGGTCGATGGTTAGTAAATCCTTGCCTTTCACGTTAAACATCACAAACGCAACGGAATCTTCTTCATCATTGATCTGGCAATATCTGTCTTGAATCGCTTTCATCAGAAACATCGCATATGACGTTTTTGCAGCTAATCCTGAGATACCAGAAATATTTAAATGAGCTCCTTCAGGCCCGATAATAAATTTTGAATTGAGACGTACCGGCAATGTAACTTTTGTATTTGTTCCTGTTCCCTCATACATTTCCAGATAACCACAAACAAGTGGATTAGGGATATCTTCCAATCCTAAAGCATATTCAATCTCTGAGTCGGTGGCAAGGAATACTTTCGCATTACTTTGGAGAGGAATATAAATATTTTTTGTATTACAGACAACCTTTGCTTGAACGTAGTTCATCCCTACTCTCAAAGTTGGGCTTTCAACATCAACATTACCAAAATCACTGGAGATATAATTTGTTAAAAAACTGGTAGCATCCGTTATGTGAGAAATATCCTCAATGATGCCGTAAGAAAATGAGCCATTTACATGTTCAACTTTAACAATATCAAATGGATTTAATATTAAATCCTGCTTTGTCCAAAAGGCAAAGTTGTCGATCGTAGTGGGTGCTTTTTCCGTCGCTAAAATTCTTCCAATGAGCATTCTTTCTGCCATAATATATTCCTCCGTCAAAACAAATGCAAAAACATCTCCGTACTCATATATTTACTCTTTACATATGATTCGGTAAGGAAAATAGGATATATATGATTGGCCCAACGGTTATCAGTCCCATAACACGTTGGAGTTCTTTCATTAATGAGAGAAGCACTAACCAAATCGATTTCCTCGCTGTCTATGCCAATTCCTATTTCTTCGTCCATCAGTATTTTTTCAACCTTCAGGACCCCGTCAAACGGTGCTCGGGTGTGACTTTTGTCTCGAATCCGAACATACCAGACTGCAAATTGAACATCCCCCAGGAACTCCGAATTTTCATACAATGCCACTGGTGTTCGATGATATAATTCTAAGTCTGCGATATAATTGGCATTTGGTTTCCCGGTATGGTCCAAAATACTCTCAGGGTTAAAAATCTTTGAGACTCCTATTACCCACCGGTAATTGTGCTTGATTTTTTGAAGAAGCCGTAAATCGTCACGCCCCGTTTTCATAGGCTTATATTCAAGCGAGCCATCTTTTACCAAATAATTATTTTGATTAAGACGTCCCCTTTTTACCAATTCGGCTACCATTTCTTTTTCCGATTGTATCATATAATCTTGTATGCATGCCACGCCATTATCCTCGACTTTTCCTTTTCGCTTGTCTTTGGGCATTGTATACGGAAGAATGCAATCAAAAGAGATTCCCATCCTGATTAATTCTGAGGAAGTGTTTAGCTTTTTTGTTTTACCGGAAAAGAATGTATCATCGTCCCAACCATCAAAGTTACATGCGTTAGGAAGCGCCATAACCAGTCGCGAATAAAATTGCTCTGGTTTCAGGATGCCACTCTCTCTACGGCAACAACCGATGCCTATTTGTCCGGCCAGAGCAGGATAAACCTGTCTGTTATACGAAATGTCATCCACCTTATAAACATGCCGTGATCCATCAAGAAAATATGTTAGTATCGGAACCTGTTCCTGCAGTTCAATTGCCAGATCGGATAAATCTACAGCAGATTTATAACTTACAGTTTCCGCCTTACATTGCCACTTCATGACCTTTTTCCCATCATCATCGTAATCAAAAGAGGGAACATCTGGATTGTCCAAACTATATTTCATCGTATGATAACTTTTGCCATTCGTTTCTCTGGCAATTATTTCCATAATTTTGGCCATGTATCCATACCTCCAAATCCGCATGAATGCCGCATTACGCATTCTCTTGTTTCCAGACGAACTCCATAACATCACCTATATTACAATTGAGACATCTGCAGATTTTTTCCATGCTTCCCATTGATACTGGCTCGTTACGGCTTAGCCTTCCAAGAATGTTTCCGGTAATTCCTGCTTTATTGGCCATTTGAGTTCTTCGCATGTTCTTATCAATCAATAACTTCCATAATTTATTATAACTGATTGCCATTTTATTCCCCTTTTTAATATTGTATTGCTTAAGGTTATCTCAGTTACACTCACTCATAATATCACTCTGTGTACAAAATAGCAACTATTAATCATGAAAATGTGAGTGATTTTAGTAAGAGTTCACGGTGCTTCGGCTGTTGTCAGATATGCCCTTTGTGGCAGGAGGTAGAGGACAAAACTGCCAATTCGGATTTACAGAAACAAGAAATCCGAGTAATAAGCAAAAAAAGAGTATATATCCACGTAAAAGCACTTGCGAATTACTCATAAAAAGTGTATAATCCAAAAACGGATTAAACAAAAATTGAGTTTTATCGACAGATGAAAAGGAAACATATGAAAACGGAGAATGGTAATTATATCCGGATCGCCGTTTTGACGGTCATGATCTGTCTCAGGCTGGCGCTTCCGACATGGGCTGCCGATGGGTGGAAGCAGTCAGAAGAGGGGATCTGGATTTATTATGAGCAGGACAAACCGGTTAAAAATCGATGGCTGCAGAATGAAGACGGGACATGGCGCTATGCGGATGGAAACGGTCAGATGGCGCTTGGCAAGTTTGTTACCTGGGAAGGTGAGAAATATTATCTTGACGCGCAGGGACTGCGGGTAGAGGATCAGTGGTTTTCTGTAACGTCAACCGTGACGGAACCCAGTAAAAAGGTGACTACGACCTGGTATTATGCCGGTGAGGGCGGTGTGATTTACCGCGGCGGGTGGCTGCGCGTCGGCGAAGGTGAATTTTACTTTGGCAGCGGGGGAAATGTGACCCGCAACGGCGTGATCACAGTAAAAGAAGCGACCGGCGAGACGGACGAAGCCGGCGAACCGGTGACCATACAGAAGAAATATTATATCGATGAGATAACAGGACGACAGTCAGGCGGATGGTTTTCCGTTGATAAGACAAATACAGACGGCACCGTGACCAGGAACTGGTATTACGCGGACGCGGAAGGTTCCCTGAATTATGGGGGATTCTTTGAGATGGAGGGCGGGACCTGTTATTTTGACGGGAATGGCATCCATTACCGTGACCGCTGGTATACAGATCCGGATACAAAAGAACGCTATTATCTGGACAAAGAAGGATTCTTACAGGGAAATGGCTGGTATACGATTGTCACGACAAATGCCTCAACCGGCGCGACGACGGAAAACTGGTATTACGGCGATCCGTCCGGAAGCGTGGCGAAGGGCGGGTTTATCCGGATGGGCGATCATACCTATTATTTTGACGCTAACGGGCGTAATTACCGCAAGCAGTGGTATGTCAATCCGGATACGAAGGAACGGTACTACCTGGATGAAGAAGGGATTCTCCAGACCGGATGGTTTGATATTATAACGGTCAATGCCAAGACAGGCGCAGAGTCCGTGGCGACGTATTATGCCAATGCGGACGGGAGCGTCTGGAAGGGCAATACCTATCTGGAATTAGACGGGAAGACCTATTACTTTACCACAAACGGCGCGATTTCCAAAAAGCGCTGGATGGTGGACGCCGGTAAGGGACGCAAATATCTGGGCGAGGACGGCGCGCTGAAGATCAACGAGTGGTTCAGCATCAGCGGGACGTCAACTAATGGCGCGGACTACACAAACTGGTATTACGCGACCGATACGGGGCGCGTGTATCGATCCGGCTGGCATACGGTCGAAGATAAGGAATATTACTTTAATTCGTCGGGAGTCATGCAGGTCGGCTGGGTCGACGGCAATGATTATTATTGCGGCGAGGACGGCGCGAAGGTTTACGGCTGGCAGCTGGTGCCGCTCAAAGACAGCTGGCTGGTCTCCACGGAGACAGAGCTGATGGAATATGTCGGCAGGTACGGTGATACGGCGTGGTTTTATTTCGCGCCGGATACGGGCCGGGTCAGCCATGCGACCGAGGATACTTATAAGGAAATCAAGGTTGATGGGCATACCTACTGTGTCGACGAACGCGGCGTTATCCAGCAGGGCTGGATCAAGTTCAAAAGCAAATCACCCGCGATCCGCGGCTATAAATATTACAAAGAGGCGGATTACCTGGGGTATACCTACGCGGTAACGCTGGTAGCCGGAGCGCATATGTCGCTGGCAGACGTCCGGGGAGAGACAGAGAAACCTGACACAGCGACGCCGTCAGAAGCAAGTGAGAAACAAGAACCGGAAGCAGGTGATAAACCGGAAAGCGCGCCGGAAACTCTGGAAGAGAATTCCCTGGAGATGGAATCTCTCGCGGTGGGCGAGAGGGCGGACGGCGGATGGCTCCGGGTGGTCGGACCGGACGCGGATTCGACGGGAGATGAGGAGTGGTTTTATTTTGAGGGTTCCGGCTTCCCCAAATCAGCCGCAAGCGGGAAACAGGAGCTTTGCACGCTGGATCATCACCGCTATCTGATCAACGACCAGGGAAACTTCCTGACGGGTCTGCGTGAAGTTAACGGAGCTATTTACTATTTCGACGAGACAACGATGGCAGCGCAAACCGGCAAATGCCGGATCGATGACGGCTATTCGATTAATACCGACGGCATATCGACGTATTACTTTAAGGAAAACGGAGTCGGTTATACGGGACTGCACGGCGGCGCTTATTATTATCAGGGCAAGCTGCAGGCAGCGGACGCCAAAACCCGATATCAGGCGTTTGATCTGCCGGAGATCGGCATCCGCCTGCTGGACGAGAAAGGAAAAATCGTCCGCAACCGAACGGTAAAAGACGGCAACGGCGATCGATGGAAGACGGCGTCAAGCGGGGAGATCATCGAGTATGGGAGCAGTGGTGTGTCTGAGGTGTCAGAACCGCCGGCGGAGAATGGGGATTGAGAGGGATTGAATCAAAATGAAAACGGATAAAAAAGATAAAAGCAATTCCCATCTCAAGATAGCAATGCTCGGACATAAAACAGTTCCGGCAATGGATAGCTCCAGAGGCGGCATAGAAGTTGTGGTAGAAGAGCTGGCACCGAGACTGGTTGAGATGGGATGCGAGGTGACCTGCTATAACCGAACGGGCTGTGATAATGGAGGGTTGTCGGAGTACAAGGGTGTGAAGCTGAAGCCAGTGCCAACTTTCAAACGTAAGGGACTGGCGGCGATGACTTCATCTTTCTTTGCTGCAGTCAAGGTGATGTTCGGTCATTACGATGTAATTCACTTCCATGCGGAAGGACCGTGTTTCTGGATGTGGGTACCAGTGATTTTTTGTAAAGAACGTTGCGTAGCAACGATTCACGGTGTCGTGGGTATTTCTAGCACATCAAAAAACTCATATTTTTGCGGTAATGACACCCACAGCGGGCTTGGATATAGATTTGGAATATTGAAGGGAGCAACAACATGAAAGGAATAATCTTAGCCGGTGGCTCAGGCACTCGCCTGTATCCGCTGACAAAAGTTACATCGAAGCAATTACTTCCTATATATGATAAGCCGATGATTTATTATCCAATGTCGGTTTTAATGAACGCTGGCATCCGGGATATTTTGATTATTTCCACACCGGCTGACACTCCTCGCTTTGAGGACTTGCTTGGTGACGGGCATCAGTTTGGCGTGAAGTTGTCTTATGCAGTTCAGCCGAGCCCGGATGGACTGGCACAGGCATTCATTATCGGTGCGGACTTCATCGGAGACGATACTGTAGCTATGGTATTGGGCGATAACATCTTCGCCGGTCATGGCTTGAAGAAGAGATTAAAAGCCGCTGTGGAGAACGCTGAGAACGGCAAAGGAGCTACAGTGTTTGGCTATTATGTGGATGATCCGGAGAGATTCGGCATTGTTGAGTTTGACCAACATGGCAAGGCTGTGTCTATTGAGGAGAAGCCGGAGCAGCCGAAGAGCAATTATTGTGTGACTGGCTTGTATTTTTACGACAACCGTGTGGTGGAGTATGCAAAGAATCTGAAACCATCAGCAAGAGGAGAACTGGAAATCACAGACTTGAACCGCATCTACCTTGGGAACGGAGACCTGAATGTGGAACTTCTCGGTCAAGGATTTACTTGGCTTGATACAGGAACACACGAGTCTTTAGTGGACGCTACAAACTTCGTAAAGACGGTCGAGCAGCACCAGCACAGAAAAGTCGGCTGCCTGGAAGAGATAGCATATCTGAACGGCTGGATCAGCAAAGAAGACGTGCTGGCTGTGTATGAGGTACTGAAGAAGAACCAGTATGGTCAGTATTTGAAAGATGTATTAGACGGAAAATATCTGGATGTGCTGCATTGAGAATCAGAAGCACACAGTTCAAATAAAAACAGAAAGAGGAACAGAAAATGGTAATCATCGTCACCGGCGGCGCCGGATTCATAGGCTCAAATTTTGTATTCCATATGCTTGATACATATCCCGACTATCGCATTATCTGCTTAGATAAGCTGACATATGCGGGTAATTTGTCAACCTTAGCACCTGTGATGAACAATCCGAATTTCAGATTTGTGAAAGCGGACATCTGTGACAGGGAAGCGGTATATAAACTTTTTGAAGAGGAAAAACCTGATATCGTGGTCAATTTCGCAGCGGAAAGCCATGTTGACCGTTCTATAGAAGATCCGGGCATCTTTTTACAGACCAACATTATCGGTACCAGTGTTCTGATGGACGCCTGCCGGAAATACGGTATCACCCGTTACCATCAAGTCTCAACCGATGAAGTATATGGTGATCTGCCATTAGACCGCCCGGATTTATTTTTTACAGAGGAGACTCCGATACATACAAGCAGTCCATATAGTTCGAGTAAGGCGAGTGCTGACCTTTTGGTCCTCGCTTATCACAGAACCTACGGTTTACCTGTTACGATTTCAAGATGCTCCAATAACTACGGTCCATATCACTTCCCAGAGAAGCTGATACCGCTCATGATTGCGAACGCTCTGAATGATAAACCTCTACCTGTGTACGGTGAAGGACTGAATGTTCGAGATTGGCTTTATGTTGAAGACCACTGCCTTGCTATTGATTTGATTATTCATAAGGGTAGAGTTGGTGAGGTCTATAACGTTGGCGGACACAATGAGATGAAGAACATTGACATTGTGAAAATCATCTGCCGAGAACTTGGAAAGCCAGAAAGTCTTATCACACATGTTACTGACCGTAAAGGCCATGACATGCGGTATGCCATCGACCCGACCAAAATTCACAATGAGCTGGGTTGGCTCCCGGAAACAAAGTTCGAGGATGGTATTAAAAAGACAATCCAGTGGTATCTGGACAACCGCGAGTGGTGGGAGACCATCATCAGCGGTGGGTATCAGAATTATTACGAGAAGATGTACGCTAACCGGTAAAGCAGGTAAAAGGGGAAGACTATGAAGATTTTCGTAACAGGTGTTGGAGGTCAGCTCGGACACGATGTGATGAATGAATTATATAAGCGTGGCTATGAGGGCATCGGCTCGGATGTTGCGGAGACTTATTTCGGTGTAACTGACGGTTCTGCTGTGACTACGGCTCCGTATGTACAACTTGATATTACAGACGCTTCAGCGGTTGATAAGACTATCACAGAAAGCAATCCGGATGTTGTGATCCACTGTGCCGCATGGACGGCTGTGGATATGGCTGAGGACGATGATAAGGTCGAAAAAGTCCGTGCGGTCAATGCTGGCGGCACGAAGAATATCGCAGATGTCTGCAAGAAACTGGACTGTAAGATGGTATACATCAGTACGGATTATGTGTTTGATGGGCAGGGTACAGAACCCTGGCAGCCGGACTGCAAGGACTACAAGCCACTCAATGTCTATGGTAAGACAAAACTTGAGGGTGAACTGGCGGTATCGTCCACACTGGACAAGTATTTCATTGTTCGTATCGCTTGGGTATTTGGACTGAACGGGAAGAACTTCATCAAAACGATGCTGAACGTTGGAAAGACACACGATACTGTGCGTGTGGTCAATGACCAGATTGGCACACCGACCTATACATATGACTTGGCGAGGCTTCTCGTGGATATGGTTGAGACCGATAAGTACGGCTATTATCACGCTACAAATGAGGGTGGATATATCAGCTGGTACGATTTCACGAAGGAAATCTATAGACAGGCAGAATATACGACTAACGTCATTCCTGTGACCACAGAGGAGTACGGATTAAGCAAAGCTGCTCGTCCGTTCAACAGCCGCTTGGATAAGAGCAAGTTGGTAGAAGCCGGATTTGTGCCACTGCCCACATGGCAGGATGCTGTGAGCAGGTATTTAAAAGAGATAGATTATTGAGGACTGAGGGAAGAGATATGGGACAAATAAAAGTTGAAAAAGATGTGGCCGGAATCAAGGGGCTGTGTGTAATTGAACCCGCTGTTCATGGCGATAGTCGTGGCTATTTTATGGAGACGTACAATCAGCATGACATGGAAGAAGCCGGGATTGACATCACATTCGTTCAGGATAATCAGTCGATGTCCATAAAGGGGGTTCTCCGCGGATTGCATTTCCAGAAGAATTATCCCCAGACGAAGCTCGTTAGGGCGATTAAGGGCACTGTGTTTGATGTCGCAGTCGATTTACGCTCCGGTAGCGAGACCTACGGCGAATGGTATGGCATAGAACTGTCGGAGGAGAATAAGAAGCAGTTCCTGATTCCGAGAGGGTTCGCACATGGTTTTCTTGTACTGTCCGATACAGCAGAATTCTGTTACAAGTGTGATGATTTCTATCACGCAAATGATGAGGGCGGCATGGCTTGGAACGACCCGGAGATTGGAATCGAATGGCCGAAAGTAAGCGGTGAGTATAAAGGCACAGCCAGTGCTGAAGGATATAGCTTAGACGGAGAGCCTTTGAATCTTAGTGATAAAGACCAGAAGTGGCTGGGTATTAAGGATACTTTTAAATTCAAATGATATGAGCAAGCGGGGATAGTTATGGCGCAGGATGTTCAGCACGTCTTTTTGGTGGGCGCGAAGAGTCTGGGTGCTTATGGTGGATATGAGACTTTCATTAATAAGCTGACTGAGTATCACCAAAACAATGAGAAAATCAAATATCACGTCGCCTGTAAAGCCAACGGGGACGGTTGCATGAATCCAAAACAAACAGAGGGAGCAACTATAACCTCAGACCATGAATTTGAGTACCACAATGCTCATTGTTTCCAGATTCATATTCCAGAGAAATTAGGACCGGCACAGGCAATTTATTACGATGTGGCTACTTTAAAAGAATGTTGCCGGATCATAAAGGAGCAGAAGATACAGCATCCAATAGTATACATAATGGCTTGCAGGATTGGACCTTTCATAAAGCACTATTACAATGAAATCCACAGTCTTGGGGGCAAGGTTTATCTGAACCCGGACGGACACGAGTGGATGCGGGTTAAATGGAGTAAGCCGATACGTAAGTACTGGAAACTGTCTGAGCAGAGAATGATTAAGTACTGTGATTTGGCAATCTGTGATTCCATAACCATTGAGAAGTATATACACGAGTGCTACAACGGAAAAGGGATCGGTGGCAGGAATCCCAAAACCACATTCATTGCATATGGGGCGGAGACCAGAAAGAGCAAGCTGGCGGATGATGATCCAAAATTGCTGGATTGGTATAAAGAAAAGGGATTATCTGCAAAAGGTTATTATCTTGTGGTAGGTAGATTTGTTCCGGAGAACAATTACGAAACCATGATCCGCGAGTTCATGAAGAGTAAAACGAAGCGTGATTTCGCCCTTATCACGAATGTGAACGATAAATTTCTGCACGAGCTCGAAGAGCGGCTTCATTTTAGAAGCGACAAGAGAATCAAATTTGTCGGTACAGTCTATGATCAGGAACTCTTGATGAAAATAAGGGAAAATGCTTATGGATATTTCCACGGTCATGAAGTTGGCGGAACCAACCCCAGTCTGTTGGAGGCTCTTGGAAGCACAGACTTGAATCTTCTGCTTGATGTGGGGTTCAACAGAGAAGTGGCAGAGGACGCAGCTTTGTATTGGACGAAAGAAGAGGGAAGCCTGCGCAAGTTGATTGACAAGGCGGATGCTATGGAACAAGGGTGTATTAGAAACCTTGGTAATAAGGCACAAACTAGAATTAAAGAGCATTATTCATGGGGATTCATTTGTAATAGATATGAAGAGGAGCTATTAAAAAATGAATGAAAATGAAAAGACTAACATCGAGAAGCTTCACGATGTGGACTTGGAAATTGTTAAAGCGGTTGTAAAAATATGCGACAAAAACGGGTTAGTTTATTATATGTCTGGGGGAACATTGCTTGGCGCAGTTCGTCATCATGGATTTATTCCATGGGATGATGATATAGACCTGGCAATGCCTAGAGATGACTACGAAAAGTTTTTGCAGATTGCACCGACTGAACTTCCGCATAATCTTCAAATAGTTAATTACCGAACAGATCCTTTGTATCAATACTACATTACGCGTGTTCGTGATACAGAAACAAGGGTTGAAGAAATTCGCATTGAGAACGATTATAGGTATACAAATGCATCCATCGATATTTTTCCTTTAGATGGAACACCTAACAGCTTGCCAATAAGAAAGCTCTATTTTTTACGGGTAATGACTCATCGGGCCCTTATGTCATTATGTTATAAGGATTCCATTGACAGAAGCCGTAAAAGAGGCAAAATAGAAAAAATATTTCTATATGTGATGGAACGTCTCCCGATTGAAAGAATTTTTGACCCTTATAAGGAAAAATGTAAGATAGATAAAATCATGCGAAAGCATAGCGTAGAAAAATCAAATAATATCGGTTGTTTAATGGGCACGTATAGAACAAATCAGATTGTCCCTAAAAGATACTTTGGAAATGGTAAGATGTATAAGTTTGAAAGTATTATGTTGCGTGGCCCTGAGTTATACGACGAATATTTGACGCAGATGTATGGTAATTATATGCAACTGCCACCAAAAGAATCACAAAAGATTCATTTTAAAATTGTAGAGATTAAGGGCGAAAAAGTCGACTGAGGAGACAGCAAAATGAAAAAATACAAAATAGGTTATACACAAGGGGTATATGATATGTTCCACATAGGGCATCTGAACATTCTAAATAATGCAAAAGCCCAGTGTGAGCATTTAGTGGTCGGAGTTAATGCAGATAGTTTAGTTGAAAGCTATAAACATAAAACGCCTGTAATCAGAGAAGCGGATAGAATGGAGATAGTTCGAAACATTAAGGCTGTAGATTCCGTCGTACTCGCTACTACATTGGATAAAAAGGCACAACATGAGAAAATTGGATTTGATGCGATATTTATAGGTAGTGACTGGAAGGGAACCCCGCGTTGGGAATCAACCGTGGAGGAAATGAAGGAGTTGGGAGTTGATGTTGTGTTCTTGCCTCACACGGACGGTGTTACTTCAACCATACTGCGCACTATTGAAAAAGATAAAGTGAGTGATTAGAGATGGAAGTCAAAAGGTTTCGACAGATTTGGGATAAATATTTTGAATATGATAGGATTGCAGAACGTAAGATTATGAAGTCTATTCGCTTGTGGCATGGTAATAATATCATATCAAAAACGAGGGCAATGTTACTGTATAACAAAATCCGTAAAACGTATAGCTGTAGTATTAACCCTCGTATTACAATCGGCCAAAATTTATATATTTCTCATGCGCAAGATATTGTTATAGGACAAACATCTGAAATTGGTGATAATTGCAGGATTTATCCCGGCGCAAAGCTTGTTGCGAGAGTAGAAGGCGATTTGGAATTGGCAATGATCGGGAAAAGAAGACATCCTAAAATTGGAGATAATTGTCTTCTCGGCGCTGACTGTATTATAATTGGTCCAGTAGATGTCGGAGATAATGTGACGATTGCAGCTGGTGCGATTGTTACAAAGAATGTACCTAATAATACAACCGTGATAGGAACTAACACTTTCCTTAGCAAAAACCATCGGGGGGGGGGTAAATCATAATAATTTAAATGGGCGGCAATCCCTTTGTCAAATTGATAATGCGGGGGTGGCTGCCTAATGAAAAAGTATATTTTTATTGTACAAGATAGCCACTTGAAATTAGGTTTGTTTGAGGATTTGAAACAAGTAGAGAATGTAGAGATATGTAAAATATCGGAAAGGGAAATAAATAACCCTGCATTACGATTGCTCAAGCGGATACATTGTAGTTGGACCATTAACAAGCACCTTAAATTACCATTCAGAAGACTTTGGTATAACAAAGTTAAAATAAATATTGAAGAAGACTGTGAGAATTTTATAGTTGTTGTCGATATAGGACTCAAGGCGTTAAGTACAAAAATGCTAAAAAATATTTTCTCAATGAGTAATGTTAATAGTACACTAATGTTTATTAATTCGTATGACGCGGCATCAATTGGAATGCTTGAAATAAAAGATAAAGTTCACAAAATTCATTGGGACAAGATAATGACGTTTGACCCACATGATGCAAAGAAATACGGATGGATGTATATGGGGACTTGTTACTACTCTATGCATTCAAAAAATGAAATTCAATCTAAGTATCCATCGACAACAGCTTCTGAAGCCTATTTCATTGGAGGAATTAAAGGCAACAGAGAAAGGTTGATACTTGAAGTTTTTGAATGGCTCAAAAGCAATGGCGTGAATGTATGCTTTAACTTGATGGTTTCAGGAAAAAAAAGATTTGAAACGAAGAAATTTGAAGGAGTGATTAACTATTACGGTGGGCGCGATTGGATTCCATATGAGCAAGTATTGGCCTCTGTATTAAATACGAATGTGATTATTGAAGTGTTACAGGAAAATCAAGAAGGCCCATCACTCAGGTATTACGAGGCAGTATGCTACAATAAGAAACTACTTAGCAATAATAGGAATTTATCTGATCTACCATTTTATGATCCAAGGTACATGAAATATTTTGATAAGTATGAGGATATTGATATCGAATGGGTTAAAAGCAGGGAGAAAATTAATTATAGTTACGATGGAAGTTTCTCCCCGTCTAATTTAATTAAGCTACTTTGATAGGTGATTGCATGAAAGAAATTAGCAAGGACTTCAAAAAGGTTGGAGGACTTCAGAAAATCAAGGATTTCGCAAGAGAAGGAGTTCTGGGTACTGTTTGTGGGGAAATGCTATTACTCGGAACATCTCACAAGGCATTGGAAATTGCAAATCTCAGTGCACAACTGAAAATTTATAAAAAACTAGAGAAGAGATACGGATATCTCATTGATAAATGCGAAGTAAAAGAAAAAGGTAAGGTTAATAGAACAGTCTGGATTAGTTGGTTACAAGGTATTGAGAATGCGCCTGACCTTGTAAAGAAATGCTATGATTCTGTGGTTAAAAATTTTGAAGGATGGAATATAGTTGTTGTTACACTTGAAAACTTGGATCAATATACTGATTTCCCTAAATATATATTGGACAAGTTTAATTCTGGTGTCATAACTAAAACTCACTTTTCAGATCTCTTGCGAATAGAACTTTTAACTAGGCATGGTGGACTGTGGTTAGATGCTACTGTGTTTTGCACAGGAACACTTCCTGAATATATTGAAAAGACTGATTTGTTCTTTTATCAGGTATTAAAACCTGGCTATACAGGACACATTAACCGTGTATCCAGTTGGGTTATATGGTCATTGTCTGGTAATGGAGTTTTATGCGAGACTAAAAAATTACTGTGGACATATTGGGAAAAAGAAAATCGATTGTATGACTATTTCCTACTACATTATTTTATGACCATGATATTAAACAAAAACAACGATGAATTACAAAAGATTATTCCTGTGAGCAATGAAGCTCCACATGTTTTATTGCTCCGCTTATTTGAACCATATAATGAAAAGGTATGGGAGGGTGTAAAGGAGCAAACGCCGTTCCATAAGTTGTCTTATAAGTACGAAAAGGAAATGACGAATATGCAAGGAACATATTATTCAAAAATAATCATGGGGGGGGGTAAACACACCCCCGCTAATTATAATTGTTAATTGTTCTTACTGGTCACCTTATATGGAGGTGGCCGCATGAAAAGGTTTATTACTACTTTCAAGAAGGTTGGAGGCAAAGAGATTCTAAAGCAATATAGTAGAGGACATGTACTACTGTATGCTCTGTTCATGAGCATAATGCTTGGTTTCGATCAGAAATCTCTAGAAATTTTGCGCCTGGCAGTAAAAAACAAACTTCTAAAAAGGTCTCGAAAAAGGGCTCGAATTTTTGTTGAAAGTAAGAAAGAAGACATACTGCTTTTTGAACATAGAAGTGATGATAATGAAGAAAAAAAGGTGTGGATTTGCTGGCTTCAAGGTTTTGAGGCCGCGCCTAAGATTGTGAAAGAGTGTATATCTTCGGTACAAAGACATATTAATGATCGACCAATAGTTATTGTGACAGAGAATAATTATAGAAACTACGTAACGTTTCCAGCAGCAATTCAAAATAAGATTGACAAAGGTATAATTTCAAGAACGCATATGTCGGATCTTCTCAGGCTAGAACTTCTGACCAGGTACGGTGGGACTTGGATTGATGCAACAGTGTATATCACGGGGAAATGTCCAAATTATATGTTAGACTCTGACCTTTTTTTCTTTCAGAATTTGAAGCCAGGAGGAAGCGGACATCCTACAATTATGTCTAATTGGTTCATATCGGCAAATTCAGGCAATCACGTGTTGAAATTAACGCTTGAGATGCTATATAAATATTGGAAAGAGCATAATACACTGATCGACTATTTCATTTTTCATGATTTTATGCAAATTGCTTTGGAAGCGTATCCTGATGAATGGAATGATGTAATTCCGTTTTCTAGTGCCACGCCTCATATTTTGATACACAAATTATTTGATACCTACGATGAGAATGTGTGGAATGCAGTAATGGAGCAGACACCTGTTCACAAATTGACTTATAAGTTCAGTGATGAACAAGCAGAGAAAGATGGAACGTATTATAAAGTTTTATTCGGGAAATAGCATTTTAAATACCCGGAAAGATTGGAGAGTTGCGCATGAAAAGCTATAGGATAGAGGCGAAAACAGCATTATTTGTAATAATACTGATCGTATTATTTTTCCAGAATAGTTTGCTGTCTGTATCAACTCTCTTTAGTTATGTGGATGAACTTGTTGCTGTGATTGCTATATTATATTTTATATCCGGCACGGTTCGAGCAGATAAATTTACTCTCGCTGTGATTGCTTTCCTTATAATGTTATGGGGATTGTTCTGTAATATGCATTTTGGGATACAGGAGAGTATGATTGCGATTGTAGAGGATGTAATTAGCAATTTCAAGTTTCTTTTTGTGTATCTCGGTTTGTCAAAATACATGAGCGAAAGAGGATGCGATACAAGTAAGATATTGAAAGGTGTATTTACAGTAGTGAAACCGTACCTGCTTATTTTGGTGTTCTTTGCCGCCTTAAATTTGGTCACGGATATTGGCATGGATGCCGGTACGAGATACGGATTCCGGATGTTTTCGTTTGTATATGGGACACCGGGGCACTTGATAAATCAAATGACATATGCGATTGTATTGTTATCAGCAGAAGAAGAGCATTTTGAAAAGAAGAATTTCATATGGGAGGTCTTATCTGGCTTAGTTATGGTATCGACATTAAAAACACGTGCTTTCCTGCTGATTGTTATATACCTTGCGCTTGTTTATTTCTTCAAGATCAGAAATAGAAGAAGACTAGGTCTTGAAATTGGCATTGTGGGATTGCTTGTGGCGTTATTAGGCTATTCTCAGTTTGAACATTATTTTGCAACGGATGGCGCTCCAAGACAAATGTTTGTAGCGGGTGCTGTTAAACTTGTACGGGAGTATTTCCCGTTTGGAACTGGATTTGCAACTTATGGTTCTGATGCTGCTGGGACATATTATTCGCCATTATATAATTATCTTGGATTCAGCTCCAGGTGGGGCATGACAACAACAAACTCACAGTTTCTGAATGATAATTATCTTCCTATGGTGTTCGCACAATTTGGTTTGATATTTGCTGTTATCTTTCTTATTCTCATTGCAATGTATGTGAGAAATATATTGAGGGATGATAAGCAATTTGATACCCCTGGGTGTAAGATAATGACATATGCTTTTATACTTGACGTTCTTTTGAGCAGCATTCAGTCATCTTATCTTGCGCATTATTCGGTTGTTACACTCTCAGTTATGTTTTTCATTTTTTTCTATCCGAATAGACACAATACAATCAACTATTTGGATTAGGTGAGGAAGTGCATTATGGTTATTGAGTTGCTGGGAATTCCGGGCAGCGGAAAGACATTTTTGAGTTCTGAATTAGAATGTCAACTTTCTAAGGAGAGAAAAAAATGCTGCAATCTGATAGAGCGTAGCCGGAATGATTTTCGATATAAAGTGCTTTTTAGGCTGTACAAAGGATATGTCCGCATAAATCCCACATATAAGAATATCAAAAAAACACTATGTGATTGCGTAAAGAATTATGCAGATATGAATGCAAAGTATAATACATGTAAAATAGATACTTATTTGAATGCAATTGTACTTGACACGTTTTTGTACCGTTCCTACGGAAAAAAGCGGGGACTTTATGTCTTAGACGAAGGCATTGCACAACAGTGCGCAAATATAATCACGAATTTTTCCGTAAAGCCTGATGTAATTTCATCAATTTTCGAGTCACTGAATTTCAATCCTACTGTAGTTTATCTAGAATGTGGGGTCGAAATCTCTTACTCATCAATCAAGGAAAGAAACAGGCACGTGTGTTATATTGACGAATTGGATGGTGAGCAACTTGAGGAGTTTTTATCCAGTTATAAGAATGCATGCGATCAGGTAGGACAGAGGATTTCAAAAATGACTTTAAATAGAAACGAAGATGTTTCTCACAATGTGAATGCTATACGGAATTATCTAAAAGTATGACAGGAGGTTTATATGGTTTGTTTTCTGATACTTCACTATATTGCCACCGAAGAAACTACACTGTGTGTCGATTCGATTTTGAACAATGTAAAAGGAGATTTAAGGGTTGTTGTTGTCGATAACAATTCTCCAAATAACAGTTTTCAGGTTCTTCATGACATATACAATGAAAATGACAGGGTTGACGTTATTAAACTTGAAAAAAATGAGGGCTTTGCCAGAGGAAATAATTACGGATATTCGTATGCGATAAAAAAATATAGCCCCCAATTTATTGTTGCAATGAATAATGACATGGAAATCACACAGGATGATTTTATTGATCATATAGAGAAAAGATTCAATGATTATCATTATTTTGTAATGGGTCCTGATATATATTCGACGAAAAAGAAATATCATCAAAATCCGCAAACAAGGAAGTTGCCTACAAGGAAAGAACTTGAACAAAGGTATCGGAAGCTTTGGCTGAGAAATCAGTTCAAATTTTTGATTAAAGCGAAGTGGATGCTGCGTGATTTAAGAAAGAATAAACAACAAAATACAGAAACAGCATCGCAGAAAAATAGAATCTACGTGGATCATGTTGTCGAGGATGTGATGCTTCATGGGTCTTGCTATGTATTCTCCCCGTTGTTTATTGAGAATCATCCCAAAGAGTGCTTTTATAATAAGACGTTCATGTATATGGAGGCTGAAATATTATATTATCAGTGTTCCAGGGATAACGAGAAAATGATTTACTATCCGTGGTTGCATGTGGATCATCATGAAGATGTTTCGACGGATGCAGAGTATAAAAAGCAGTATGAAAAGTCTGTTTTTTCCGTCAAATGTCTCTTGACTTCAACAAGAGCATTTATAGAATTAATGGATAAAGACGGCTACCGGTAGTAACTCGAATTAAACTGTTGAGAGATACAAATCACACATTAAAAGGACGCAGAAATAGTATTATGGCGAAGTCTAGAAATAGCGTAGAAAAGAATTATATTTACAACCTAATGTATCAAATGCTGGTTGTCGTAATCCCTCTGGTTACAACCCCGTATATATCGCGAGTTTTAAAAGCAGATGGAGTTGGGGCATATAGTTATACTACTGCCATTGTTGGCTATTTTGCTTTATTTGGTAACTTGGGTGTAGCCACATACGGCCAATTAAAGATTGCCGGCTTAAGAAATCAAAAACATGAATTGTCGAAAACATTTTATGAACTGGTTATCTTGAAAGCTATATTGATGCTTACGGTGACGGGGCTATTCCTGATTTTTATCCAGATTAATGGAGAAGAAGCATACACGGATTTGTATTATGTCCAGATTGTTCATTTAGTGTCATGCTTATTGGATATTTCATGGCTTCTTCAAGGCCTTGAGGAATTTAAGAAAGTTGTCATCAGAAATCTAATAATCAAGTTTTCAAGTGTCATTCTTATATTTGCATTTGTCAAAGAACCTTCTGACCTTTTGCTGTATACGTTCATAATGACTGGATCGACGCTCCTTGGAAACTTATCTGTCTGGTTGTACTTGCCTCGATTTACGGAAAGAGTGCGATTCCGTGAACTTAACATATTTCAACATTTGAAGCCCTGCCTCACTTATTTTATTCCCACTGTCGCCACATCGATTTATTTGACATTAGATAAAACCATGATTGGGTGGTTTACAACAACTTCTTATGAAAATGGATATTACGAGCAAGCACACAAGATAGAGCAGATGGCTGTTACAGTTGTTACATCGTTAAGTGTCGTAACAATGCCTCGCATGGCGTTTCTATATAAGAATCACGAAACAGATAAGATGATTCTGCGTTTGAAGCAAACCATTAAGTTCATCTTGATGATTTCCATACCAATGTGTCTGGGAATGGCTGCTGTGTCTGATTATTTTATCCCCCTTTTCCTTGGGGATGGATATGATAAGAGCGCTGTACTCCTTCAGATTTTCAGTCTCTTGATTGTCGTTGTGGGACTGAACAATGCGGTAGGCAAGCAGGTGTTGATGCCTATTGGCCGTCAGTCCCAATATAATACCAGTGTTATTATGGGAGCAATTGTTAACTTCATTTTAAATTTGGTAATGATCCCTCGCTTGTATTCTATCGGTGCTGCCATAGCGTCTGTTGCTGCAGAAACAGTTATATTGTTTATGTTCGTATATTATTCAAAGGACTATATCAAATTCACTTGGATTGGTTGTTCCGCTGTGAAATATCTGATTTCAGCTTTTGTAATGTTTGCTGCTATAAGAATTTCATATAGATGGCTAAGTGAATCTTGGCCTTGTTTGATATTGCAAATAGGAGCAGGAGTTATCATATATTTTGCTTGCCTGATATTACTGCGGGACGATTTCTTGATTGGTGCTATAAAAACTAGCATTGGCAAATTGAAAAGCAAAATAAAATAGGATCAATAAATAGAGAGATATATGATACAAAACATTAGTTGAGAATATTATATTATCAAAAACGGCAGGAGAGAAACGAAGGAAACATTCATGGATGTATACACAGATCAGAATCCTTCATGGATGCATTGGATTGCACCGGAGGAGTTTAACGATTCGGAATTGTTCAAAATAGTGGTATTTTATGTCTTTCATTCTCCTTGTGTAGGTTTATCCTCAATGAGACGTTCGCTAGAAGAATATGGGTGGAGTGATCCTTGGAAGAAACCATATTATTTAAACAAGCAGTTGCTGGCAGCTTCGACGAATCCGAAATTAATAGTTTCGTCACGTACATATGATGCAATGGAGAAAGCTCTACAAAAGGCGGATCTTCTGGACGACTTCCCATCTGATTACAGTAAAGAACGTATTTGCATTAAAGATTGTCAGAAGAATCAATTCATGAGTGTTTTCAATCACTTAAGAAATGCGTTTGCGCATTGCAGATTGAACATGGTTGACGATAATGGTGAATGCGTCTTTATTTTGGAAGATGTGGTGTCTAAGAATAATGCTCCAAAAGTAAAAGTGTCCGCAAGAATGATATTGAGGAAGACCACTCTGCTTAAATGGATAGATATTATCGAAGGCGGAGAGAAAGAGTGGAAAAGCAGTGAAAAGAAGTAGACTGTGAACATCAAAGGGCTGCGTGGGGACTTACAGAGTAACAGCTGTGAACATAATAGAAACCACTGGATATGTGCAAAACTCTATGATAAGGTATAAGAGAATGCTTAGAAAAGCAGAGCTGCCAAGAGTAGCTTATAGAGCATAAAACAACATAGAAAGTGGGGCTAGTTTTCTGGAGAGCAGCGATTCAGCGCACCAGTGGCTTGTGTGGTTAATTCCGGGCTTACCAGGCACGGCGTTGCCGATGAACATAGTCGGCAGAAGAACAGTGTTAATTGCTGTAAAACCACCAAAATGTAAACCTCATCTTTGTGTAGTTTATGGCGCTGATTATCTCATAATTGACTGACTATTATCTTCAAGTGACGGTAATATGCTCCTACAAGGACAGCAGAAAGCTGTGAACAACAGAAGGGAGCATATCATGGGAAAAGTACAGTACATCAAGAAATCAAGGAAGGAGTACACCTGCGGCAAATGTCGGCAGAGTATTCCGGTTGGGTCGCCATATTACAGAGGCATCCTGAACTTCCATCAACCGATCATCCGTTGTGTAAGCTGTGGGTTGAAGAGTTACGAGGTGACAAAATTTGCAGCAGACTCCAGGATTATGGAGCAGAAAGATACGATCCCCAGTTGGATAAGGTAATCGGCACTCAGATAGAAATGATCGTATCTCTGCAGAAAATCGTCGAGGAATGCAACAATACCATTGTAATTGTTCGAGGTACAAAAGAGAGTGTGAACCAGAATGTCAGAGCAAACAACGGAAAATGAGAATGCTATCAATATTAATACAAACATTGAATTTGAAGATACTGTATTAAAAACAAACAATGGAGATAACAATGTTATGGGGAAGGGACATGGATTTTTTAATAAATTTCACCGTAAGAAAAGGATCCGATATCAGGGACCGGAATACGAGTTATATGTGAATCAGAAGAATTTGTGGATTTGCATTGCTATAGTAAGTACGGGAATACCTTATATTATTCCTTTTCTTGTGGCATTTATGAGTGGCATTCATGATTATGCTTCATTGTTTCGGAATGGGGAATTAGTGTTGTCAGCAATGGCTCTTATTTCTCCATTTTTATTCGAAATTTTCTCAAAAAAATCATTTGAGAAAGCATGGAAGTCGTATTTATTTTGTGTCGTCATGTGGATAATACAGACGAGTGCTTATGTGGTTATAAGACATAATAATATTATTCAAGATTTGAATGGAGACAGGATCACCGGAATGATGAATGATTCAAAAATATTATTTCTGTCTATAATGATCGTTCTGGGAACGTTTATTTGCTGTTGCCATTCATTACATACGCTTTATTTTATTTGTTCAGATGCAGATATAGATAAAGGAGGACAGAGTTAATGTCAGGAGATAATATTTTGATTGCATTTATTTTCCTTTTATTGGGGATATCAGTTATACCTGTCTTGTCAGATTTAAGGAATGGAATTATTTATTATAAATGGTTACATGGGGAATATAAAAAGAAAAAAAATATAATCAAAATATTTGAAGAAAAGGAAAAGATAATTACTAAAGATTTTGATGAATATCAAACGAGTAAAAAGAGTGGTGAAGAAAAAAATTCGGATAAGGAATTACAGATAAGAATCCGAGATCTATTCAGGGAATTACTTTCTGAAATTTATAATTATCTTACCAATTTGTATAATGGACAAACAGTTTTCCGGTTATCTGTTAAAATTGTATTCACTTCAGGCAAAGAGGAATTGGATCAGATTGATACAAAAAGGTTCGTTTCAATATACGAATCAGTTTCAGGTGGTGAAGAGGATATAAATGGCAGTAATATAGAATTTGCTAATTCATCTTCAGTAAATTGGTTCCTGTTTAATGGCGGAGAGAAGTTTGTTGTTACGGATATGGATGGATATCGAAAGAAAGAAAAATATTTTGATAACGATAAGTTGTTTATAGAAAGGTATAAGACATATATTGCATTTCCATTAAGGTGTTCAAAGCGTAAAAAGAAAAAAACTAGAAGTGATAGTAGTAATTTACTTGGGATTTTGTGTATTTACGCTTCAAATCCACTAAAAAATTTTCGAAAAAACAAGCAAATGTTAGATATTTGTCAATATGCTGCAAAAGCATTGAGCTTGTCTCTTGAGCGGTATTATGATTTGATTGTCGATGATATTTTGCAAAGAAAAGGAAATTTTAACAATGGAATATTGAGTGACTCTATAGACATGTGCCCTGAAGAAAAGAAAATCGTGGTATTAGGAAATGACAGGGAAAGTTCTGATTCAGAAATGATAATTAACGAGAAACAGGCAAGTAAATCGGAGATAGAGAGGGTGCCTGATAAGAAAACAACAGAAGCAATAGATAGTTCTTTAAATATTCATAAGAATAAATTAAAAAAATGGGATACATTTATGCTTGATAAAGTTAGACAAGATGAATGTGTGTCTATAGATGCAATTATTCCATCGGAAAAAGACGGTGTTGATTATACGGCAGTATGGAATTACATGCCACAGGTTGATGTTCGGGATGTTAGACATAGGAAATCACAAGATATACTTTTACTATATTATTTATTATTAGATGAAGTTGATGATAACAGAAAAAACTTGTTAATATCTGAAATGTTTAAAAAGTTAAAATCTATAGATGAGTCTGATTCCGTAATTAGAAACACTTATGATAATCAAATGTATTTAAGTAATGAAGATCAGTTACGTATAAGGGCTATGTTGACTGAAAGAGCAAAATACAATGAGAACAGAACGAGGAGCAATATGTTTTGTGAGAGAGGTGAAAAAAATCAGCATAAGAAATGATAAATTGAAATAGAAAATTAAATCGAAACATGAAAAAAATATAGAGAAAATACACCAATGTTGTACCTGGTGAACAAGGAGGCACAAGGGGCCGTACCCCGGCAAGATTTGCAGTAAGTTCTGAAACTTTTTGGCTTCCTTCTGCAGCACTTTCCAGACCTTGGTTTTGATGTGAAACTTGAGTTTGAAAGAGTTGGACAGGGGACGTTTGGAAACAAGCAGGATAAGGAGTCTTATGTTTCTGTGGATGACGAGGAGATTCTTCAGAGCATATTTAATATTTTCAGAGAAAACACAAAGATGAGTATAATTTCAGCGATAAAGTCTAAGCGTCATGTGGGTAGGTATATTTTAAACTTTTAAATGATTTCGTATGTGAGTAAGTGAAGACAAATAGTAAGTAGATATTGCAAATGTCAAAAAAAATAAACAAAAGAGGGGGAAGAGTACAATGTTATCAATTGTTATAGCGTTGATAATGGGAGGCGGTTCACTGGTGTTGGCATTAAAAGAACTGTATCATAAAATAAAAGAAGGAAGAAGAATGTCGCCGTTTGCAGTAGTGGAGGCTGTGGTCATTGTTGTTTCATTTGCTCATCTGATGTCTGAAGCTAAAATTAGCGCTCCATACATTGAACGGACGACAGATTATTCTGCTGTAACAATCAAATCCGATGACTCCGGTTATATCGAGTATCGCATTTCGACAAGCGGTGAAAACAGTGACCAGTGGATCCGATATAAAGAACCTTTTAAACTTGAAAAAAATGCGGTTATATATGCGAGAACGCGTGTGTTTTGGTATAAAAGCGAACAGGTTTTTCGTGATGCGTTTGTTGCGGATAATGGTCTTATTTATTTTGGTGAAGCAGATCAGCCGGGGGATATGATCGTCAGTATCAGTGCGCAATATAAATATCGCGACGCGGATATTTTAAAGGCTGGGAATCATTATGCCGGATATGAGATCCGAAAATCGGATCTTGAAGTTGTAGGAACCGATTTGAATGGTAATGAGAAGATAATTACGGATTTTTCGTACACACCGGAAATCCTGAACTCAGGTAGAAATGACATCGAGGTAAGTTACTCCTTAGCAGATGGCATCTTGATCAATACTCATGTATTTGTAGAAGGTGATGATCCTGCTCTGATCTCGCTGGAGGCGAAATACACGGGTGAAACACTGTATCTGGACTCGTCGGTTGATGTTAATTCATTTGTCGTGACCGGAACCTATGAGGATGGGATCAGAAAAGAACTGACAGATTATAAAGTTGCGGTCGGCGAACTAAAAGAAGGTAAGAATGATATCATGATAGCGAAAGGGCAGATTTCCTGTGTGGTAGAACTTATGGCATTGGATCGTACAGCGATTACGGAAAAAGAAGCAGAGCCGAATGATGATATCAGAAGTGCAAATGAGATCGAAGTAAATGTTAAATATTCCGGTGTTTTGTCGGATTCCGATGATATCGATTACTATCGTTTTGTGTTAAAGAAAAAGGGAAGGATCACAGTTAAATTTAATCATCCCAAGATTGATAACAGTTCGGTTTTCTGGAAGGTTTATCTTATGAGTCAGGATGACACGGAAATTGTTCGTGTTCAGGTAACTGGTCAGGCTGCGGAAACTAGTTCGAGTACTGCCAGAGTTTCACCTGGTATTTATTATATCAAGGTAGAAAAATATAAGTATTCGGATGAGAAATATATGTTTACTGTGATGTACGAGGAAGAAGGAGATTCCTTTGAAAGTGAACCGAACGACAATTTGAGTACGCAGGCTATGCAGATTGTCACCGACGAAGAGTATACAGGAAATCTGACGTCAGAAGCTGATGTGGATTATTTTAAATTTAGTATGGGAGAGAAGCGTAAGGTATGGGTTTCTTTTTCACATGATAAGATGAATGAAAACAAGAGATATTGGAATGTCGCATTGTTTGATGATTCGGATGGTAATATTCTGGAGTTTGATTCTTATGGGCAAAATGGAACTATGGATTCGGATTCGGTCAGGCTTCCTGCCGGCGATTATTATGTTCGAATTAAGAAATCATACTGGATAGATATGGATTATACGTTTTGTGTACATTCGGAAGTGGAAAGTGGCGAGACGGAAGATGAGCCAAACGATGATTATGGACAAGCTACGCCGGTTAAGATTGGAACAAGTATAACCGGCAATTTGCAATCAAATAAAGACATTGATTTTTATCAGTTTGATCTGGAAGAGGCAGCGGCGATTGAAGTGGTGTTTGGGCATGGCAGAAGTGATTCGGGCAGTGTGTTCTGGAAATATTCATTATTCAGCGAGACTTCGAGCGATGCTTTGAAAGATACAGGAAATTCAAATGAAATCAAGATAAAAGGAAACGCGAATGACAGCGTCTCAAATCGATGGGCTGTGTTGTCGCCGGGTACATATTATATAAGGGTATCAGGTAATACATATAATAACGGTGATTATGTAATCACTGTATTTTGCCATTAGTTCAAGCCTCGTAATGTGCTGACCGGTTTTAACTTTACCGGCGAGCAGATCGGGCTGCTGGAAAAGTAGGGGAAAGAGGACTCCTATCATAATAAATGATTGTGGATGGCTATTTTTTCCCCTTTTTCAGATTATAGTTGTTTTTTTGACAAATTTGGATATACTATGATTATATAAATAGTAAAAATAAATTACTACAAATATTATCCTGGCAAAAGGGGCATGAAAAGGTGAGAAATTTGAAAGATTCCATAAAAGCAGTCATTTTCGATCTGGATGGTCTGCTGATCGACAGTGAGATGATTTATTATCAGATCGAGGTGGATTTTTTAGGCAGATACGGCCACTCGATCACGAAGGAAGAGTATTCACACAATAACAGCGGCAAGACGCTGGTAAAAAATGTAACGTATATGGTGGAACATTATAATCTGCCGGTTTCTGTAGAGGATGGGCTGGCTTTTGTGATGGCGAGGGAAAAGGAGTATTTTAATCAGGGCGTTCCGCTGAAACCGGGGGTACAGGAGCTGCTGCAGTTCCTGAAGGAGAATGGCCGCAAGATCATTATGGCGTCTTCGAGTACGAGGGAGCGTGCTGAGGGCGTGCTGACAAAGAATCATATTATCCAGTATTTTGACGATATGGTATTTGGCCCTGAGATCAAAAATGGTAAGCCGCATCCGGAGATTTTTCTGAAAGCAAGTGAGAAAGCAGGCGAGCCGCCGCAGAATTGTCTGGTGCTGGAGGACAGCGAAGCGGGGATCCAGGCGGCGTACTCGGCAGGGATACCGGTCATCGGCATCCCGGATATGAAGGTTCCGGATGAGAAATATCAGGCGATGGCGACAGCGCTGCTGCCGTCTCTTTTGGATGTGATTTCTTATATGGAGGAAGAGACCTGAGTCAGATAGAAAGCCATGGTGGACAGCATTTCGACCGGATTCTCCACTGCCTGGAACGACATCATAACCAGGATGCGGATGAGCTTGCGAGGACGGTGGCTGAAAAAATTAACAATATGCTGGACGAGGATAACTCTGTGTTCAAATAAAATTAACAGTTATGACGCAAGACTTGTATTGCAACCTGTAATACAAAGTTGTATAATGGGAGCATGAAAGGCGGTGATGATATGGCTGTTAAAAGTGCAAATGTTACTGCGAGGGTGGAGCCGGAAGTTAAGGCAGAGGCCGAAGCAATCATTGACCAGCTTGGTCTGTCTGTTTCAGCTGTGATAAACTCTCTGTATAAGCAGATCATTTTAAGGAACGGCCTCCCATACGCGCTTACGGTTCCGAGTGCCCCAAAAGCGCGTGACGAGATGACCAAGGCAGAGTTTGATGCCATGATGGAGACAGGACTTACACAGGCAAAGAATGGAGAGTCCATTCCTGCTGAAGAAGCCTTTAACCAACTCCTGAGAGGAATCTGATGAAAAACTACGAGGTAAAGATTACCCCATATGCACTCGAACAAATGGCGGAAATCCGCGACTATATCGTATACCAGCTCCAGAATCCTGACGCTGCCCGTAATCTGATTGAGACTATACAGGCGGAAGTGATGAAGCTGAATCAGATGCCAGACAGGTTCAGACCGGTTGACGAGGAACCCTGGGGGAACCGTGGTGTGCGGAAACTGTTGATAAAAAACTTCTATGCCTATTACTGGATTGAAGAAGAGGCGGCGGTTGTCCATGTGACGGCGGTAACTTATGCCATGAGAAACCAGAAAAATGTCCTAAAGGAAATGGATGAGCAGTAAGCACAGGAATGATCGAAGCATCTCAGGAAGGGGTGCTTTTTTCGTGTGCAAAAATCGAAAGGAGGAGCAGACTATTTTTACTGTGACATAATCAATTCTTTTTTGGAAAATTATTTATTCAAAAAAAGAAAAAGTGAGTGAAAAAAACGCAAGACATGTTATAATAAAAAAATAAAGATGGTGTTGAAACAGCATCATAACAGGCGAATTTAGGGGACCGTAAGGATGAAGGAAGAATGGTATACCGAAGTAAAAAAATATGCCAATGACATAGAAACGGCAACAGGCATTTTGGTAAATATCATAGCTATTATTGGATGGATTTACAGCAAGATAATAGGCCGCGAATTGCCTCGGTTGCTCTTTGGTATATTTATAATTATGTCAGGGATATCCATATCCGTAATTGTGCTAAAATATTTGTCATCTCGAAAAAAATTACATAAATCGAAAGAGCGAAGATTGAGTCGTTTGGCTAAAGAGTATGACACATGTAAGATTCTGCAAGGAAAATGTTATGAGCGGGAAAGAGAAAAGGTATGGCAAAAATATCGAGAGAAGGAAACTCAAATTTTTCGTAAAAAGTTTTTTGCGTTGATTGTGGATGTGTTTTTAACGATTGTGTTAATCGTGTCGAATCCTCAAAACGCGCAGGCTTTTTATGGAACCATGCGCACACTAATGGAAGAGGATTCTGTTCAGAAAACAGATATTGTTGATGAACTACAGGACGAAATGATTGAGGAGGAGAATGATGCAACAGAAAGTAATAGTGAAGAAGAAAGCAATATTACGAGGCCTTTGAAGCCTTCTGGTTATCAATTTGTTCTGGAGAAGCCTGATGTAAAATTACAGATAAGTCCGGAGATTGAGAAAGAGGTGTTCTTTTTAGATGAAGAGAATACAATCAGGATGAGATCCTATGAGGAAGGTTGGATATCCGGCAACGGACGTAAGGGCGTAGACTATAGAACGGTCAGGGATGAAAAAGGAAACAGTTATTACACATTTACGGACCAGGAAACCTTATTTATACAGAAAATTTCCGATTCCCAATATGAGGATGATTATTTTGATTGGATAAAACACGCTCCTACATCTACAGAACTGCAAAATTATATGAAAGGGTTTGAGCATTTAAATGAAATCGTAAAGAATGGGGCGCAGGGATGTTGGGAATTGTGGTGGCACCTTGCAAATGACAACCAGAGGTTTGCACAGGAATACTCAATTCAAACAGACAACGACCAAACGATCGTCTACTATTATGCCATGAGTATTTATTGCTGTATGGAGGCACTGACTTATGAGATTTCAAAAAAAGATTATGAAATGATTTTTCATTATATGGTAATGCGTTATCACGACCTTTTTAGTGAAGAGACAAAAGTGGCTCAAATATATAAGAACCGGTCGGAAGAATTGTATCAGTATTTCGTTTCTTATGATCATAAACTATCAAATTCGAAAAATGACAGGTGAGGAGGTGCAGTAAATGACGAATCATGAGGAGTACGAACAATTTGCGAATGAATATTGTCAGAAAGTATTAGAAAAAATTAAGAGAGTCATGGAGAAGTCAAACATATCGCAGGGCATGCTCGCCTCAAAAAGCGGACTGAGTCAATCGACAGTGTCAAAATTTCTGGCCGGGGATACAAGGGTTTCATTGATTCATGTTGCGAAGATATGCAAGGCACTGGAAATTGATCCAGGAGAGATTCTTTCGTTTCGTGAGCCGATGAAAACTTCTGAGGAAAGTATGAATATATGGGGAGATGATAAGGAGACGATGTTAATACGCAGGCCGTCCCACCCTGCTTACAGGGGGTACTTGCGTGAATTTAATGTGTACTTTAATTCCACAATTTCATCAGAAGATAAAATCTTACAGGGAAAATTGATATTTCAGGCATCAGAAAATGGAAAATGTTGTGTTGCGAAGCTGATGCTGGATACAGGAAAAAGAAAAGGAGATGGAACCCCTGTAGAAAAAAAATATGAGGGTGAAATGTTGATTTCGCTGTCGATGTCCGCATGCTATTGTATTTTACAGGAGAAAAATATCGGTGAAATTTGCTTTTTTTCCTTTAGCCATATTTTCCTTTTTAATGAAGATCTGGGATGTCGACTTGCTTGCGCGACCACAGTCTCTTCTGGTGGAAATAAGCGTCCGACCATGCATCGCCTTTTGCTTAGTCGTCAGGAACTGGATGTTGATAACGTGAATGGGGATGACTTTAGAATGGTGAGAGGGCAACTTATGCTGAATAGTTCTGATATATTGATAGAAGCAGGTGAATATAGGAAACTGAAAGAAGCAGAGGAAGAATTGCCTGATAGAGAGGGGGTACATGAGTTGTTAGATGATTTTGAACAATGTTGTGATTCACTGGAAGTTTATCGTATCGAAGAGTCAAAGTTGCGAAAGGCATCATGTACTATGGAAGACAAGGTTAAAGTCATATCTCTTTTAAGATCGAGTTCGCTGAATAATAAATATAATAAAATTAGTACGAAAGCGGATGAGTATATGTATTCGTATTTAGAAAATAAATATTTTACAAAAAGAAAGAAAGAAAAAGAATTGGAAGATTAAAATTCTTTCCAGCTTATAGATCGCTGTGCTCCTGGTCAGTGCCTGGTATTGCTCGACGGGTGATTTTACGTTTACTTTTTCTGATTGTGTGTGGAGAAGATATCTTACTTTTTTACACAATATTTTTGATTATTTCGCCCGATTTTCTTGACTTTATCGTTCGATTTGTTTATGCTGTAATCAGAAAATATGCGGGGAGGTAATCCTATGATTGTTACAGCAACTGAATTCAAGATGAATCTTGGTAAGTACCTGATTCTTGCGGAGACGGAGGATATTTTCATTTCGAGGAATGGTAAAGTAAGTGTTAAACTTGTAAATAATAATCAGGATCGTGTGCAAGCAATGCAGTCCCTCTTTGGCTGCATTCCGTCAGATATTACGTCTGAGGAAGCGCGGGAAGAAAGGCTTAACAGAATATGAACATTATTGTCGACACCTGCGTGATCATTGACGCACTGCAGCAACGGGAACCGTTTGCAGGAGATTCACAGGCGCTTTGCCTTGCTGTTGCAAAAGGTAAGGTGTCCGGTTTTATTCCCGCTAAATCTGTGGCTGATATTTATTATATCATGCACCGCAGCCTGCATAGTGATATACAGACCCGGAATCTCCTGAAAAAGTTGTTTTTGTCTTTTGGTATCCTTGACACGACAGCTCTGGAATGCAGGAATGCACTCACATCTCCTGTTTCAGATTTTGAGGATGCGATACTTGCAGAATCTGCATATCGAAATGGCGTTGAGTATATCGTTACAAGAAACGTAAAAGATTTCTCAAGGTCTGTCGTACCGGTCATCACTCCGGCTGAATTTATGAAAAAGATATGAAGCCAGCATGAATTTTTGTGTGTTATCATGAGAACATCAGAGGGAGAACAGGATTTCTGATGAATGATTGGAGGAAGATTTATTTAAAGGTCTGGAGAGTTCAAAGATGAAATCTTTTAAGATCGAACGAGTTTAAAAATACAGATTGACATTCCAGCCAATCTGTGTTTTAATCCCGTTTTCGACACTTTAAGATTAGAAAAGAGGTGCAATCCCTTATAAATA
>JAJQAC010000056.1 GCA_021204025.1 Clostridiales bacterium
AGGGATAAAACCCGCCGGAATACATATCGGTGATGCCATACTTCCTGCGAAAGTCCGAGAAGTATTTTTCAAATCGCTCCCCGCTGTAGCTCATGCCCGCCGATGTGGAAAGCCCCGCACCGGCTCCAATCACAACGGCATCAGCTTTGTCCAGAGCAGATTTTAACTGCTCAATCTGCCGTAAGGAGTTCTCTGTAGATTTGTAAGTCGATGTCCTTAAAAACATTGAAGATTACCTCGATTTTGCTGTGGGTCTGTTTCCTGTATTCCTTCACGGTGTGGGCGGCGATTTCCGCCGCCTTATCGTTGGGAAAGTGAAATTCCCCGGTGGAGATGCAGCAGAACGCAATACTTTTTATGTCATTCTGGTCTGCCAGATCCAGACAGGAGCGATAGCAGGAAGCAAGCAGTTCTTTATCTTTTCTGGCCAGCCAGCTTCTGATGATAGGGCCAACAGTGTGGAGTACATAGTCACAGGGTAGATTGAATCCCGGAGTAATTTTTGCCCCACCGGTTTCCTCCTCATGCCCCTGCTTTTCCATGAGTTCTGCACAGGCGGCGCGAAGCTGAACACCCGCATAGGTGTGGATGGCGTTGTCAATGCAGCCGTGGTTGGGGCAGAAGCACCCCAGCATCTGCGAATTAGCAGCGTTGACAATAGCGCCACAATGTAAAGTTGTGATGTCCCCCTGCCAGAGGTAAATGCCCTCCTGCATCGGAGTCAGGTCGGCAAAGTCAGTTATGCCTTTCTGCTGCTGTATATCTGTGGGGATTTCCATGTCCCGATATTGCGCTTCCTCTGAAAGAAGCGCTCTGATTAAATAAACTCTTCGCTCATCCTGTGTCATGGTTATCCTCTCTTTTCGATGGCCTGTTGCGGACAGATTTCCGCACAGCGTCCGCAGTGGAGACAGCGGCTCTGGTCGATAACCACAGGGTTGGTGGAGATGTCAATGCACTTCTGGGGGCAGACGGAGTAACACAGCTTGCAGCCAATGCACTTGTTGCCCACAAAGTAGCCGCTGGCCACCGCCTCCAGCTGACCGATGACAATGCTGTCCCTCGTCACATGAGCCGGGTCGCTGATGTCAAAATATTCCCCGCAGGTCTCGTACAGCCGGAATACCTCTAGGGCGCTGCGCGTGTCGCCGGGGTAAATCTTCTGCATATAGGGGTTCTTCTCAAAAATCTCATCCAGCTTCTCGCTGCCGATGCTCTGAATTTTTCCCCGCAGAGAGACAGATTTTTTGTCCTTTGTGGCGGACAGGGCGATGTATTTCTGCTCCATGAGCTGCGTATAAAAGGCTTTGCCCTTCGCCGTCAGGAAGTACACACCCTGCTCATCCCACAGCATCATATCAATGGTGCGGGTCTGTGGATGGCCGTCCGAACCGATGGTGGCGACGGTGGTGGAGTGAATGTCCTCCACAAGCAGCTTCAAATAATCGTTCCTGTTCATATAGTATCAACCTCCATTCTGACGGTACAGCGGAGCGCCCGACGGCACAATTTGTCCGTCAGGCGCTCTCACCGATTTATGCGGTAAGCCTTAACACTCGCGGGAGATCAATCAGCCAATGAGCCAGGCGGCCACTTCGTCGGCGGCCTTCATGGCATCCTCGTTCTCCATGACGGAACCGGGAACGTTGGCATTGCCAGCCACATAGGCCTTGTATTCCTGGAAGCCGGCGGTGGCAAAGCTCTTCAGATTGGTCTCTACCATCTGGGTGTACACATCCACGGGGCCAAAGCCAGCGCAGAAGTAACCGGCCAGCTTCTTGTCCTTGCGGGTGGCCATGGACATATCAGGCTGGGAGAAATCCATGAAGGAGTAGGTACGATCCAGAAACGCTTTCAACTGGGCGAGGAACTGATCCCAATGAACAGGAGCCAGGATTAGCATCGCATCGCAGCTGTCGATGGCGGGAATCAGAGCGGTGAAGTCATCCTTCTGAACACAGTTGGGAGTGTGTTGACGCTTGCAGCCATCGCAGGCAAGACATACGCGCACATCTTTCTCACCGATATTAAAGGTCGTGACCTCAGCTTTCCTCTCCAGCTGCTCAGCAAATCTCTTTGCCAGAGCATAAGAGTTACCGTTGCGGCGCTTGCTTGCATTGATGATAAGTACTTTTTTCATGATGATATCTCCAAATATTAATTTTCTGTAAGGATTCGATTGCTGTTGATTTTATTTTATCAACAGGTCAACAGCTTGTGAAGTACGCACAATATTGTGGCATAGTTACCAGCAGGAAACTATAGTCGGTTTTCTGTACTTCTGGAGATGATTTGATCAGGATCACCTTGCAATTTCCTCTTGCTGATTCTATAATAAGGGTGTACAGATGATTTGTAAAGTAAGCACATTATTATGCCATAGTTACCAAAAAGAAACTATAGGAGGTGTTGTACATGGAAACGGAAAAAGACATTCAGGCTACACCAGCCAAGGAACTGCCCGCCTGTCCAGTGGAGACAACCTTAACGCTGATTAGCGACAAATGGAAGGTATTGATTCTCCGCGACCTGATGCCCGGAACCAAACGGTTCGGGGAGCTGAAAAAATCCATCGGCCACGTTTCCCAAAAGGTACTGACTGCGCAGCTACGGCAAATGGAGGAAAGCGGTCTTGTAATTCGTACTGTTTTCCCAGAAGTGCCTCCCCATGTGGAATATACTCTGACTGATTTGGGGTACAGCCTAAAACCGATTTTGGACGCCATGTGGGATTGGGGAGAAAACTATAAGGCGCAAAATGAACAGTGAAACGTCTGTTGGATGGCATACATCATCCGTGCCGACTTCCCGTTATCCAACGTCACGGCAACCGTATCATAAAACAAAAAATGTCATTCATACGGTCGGTCCCATTGTCCACGGCTGGCTGACCAGAAAGGACAGGGAACTGCTTGTTTCCTGCTATCGCTCCTGCCTGGCGCTTGCAGAGCAGAATGACATAAAAAGCATTGCGTTCTGCTGCATCTCCACCGGGGAATTTCATTTCCCGAATGACAAGGCGGCACAGATTGCGGTTAATACCGTGAAAGAATACAAAGAGCAGACCCATAGCAGGATCGAGGTGATTTTCAATGTTTTTAAGGACATCGACTTACAAATCTACAGAGAACTCCTTACGGCAGATTGAACAGTTAAAATTCGCTCTGGACAAAGCAGATGTCGTTGTGATCGAAGCCGGTGCGGGGCTTTCCACATCGGCAGGATTGGTGTATAATAGAGAGCGGTTCAGGAAATATTTTTCTGACTTTGAAGCGAAGTATGTCATGAAGGAATGCAGACGCTGTTTCTGGAACTCGGAGTCGGCTATAACACGCCGGTAATTATCAAATATCCCTTCTGGCAGATGACAGCGAAAAATCCGAAAGCGACTTATGCCTGCATCAACAGAGGAGAAGCGCTATGCCCACATGAAATTGAACGGCAGTCAGTTTGTATGAATGCTGATATTGGAGATGTAATAAATCAGTTGAAAGAAATGTAAGAAAGTGATAGGTATATGATTTTACAGACAGGGCTTCGCACAGATATTCCGGCATTTTATTCCAGATGGTTTGCAAACCGGCTTCAAGCAGGTTTTGTCTGTGTGCGCAATCCTTATAACCCTGTTTCTGTGACCAGATATACGCTGGCACCGGAAGTTGTTGACCTGATTGGTTTCTGCACAAAAAATCCGGCACCCATGTTTCCATATATGAATCTGCTTGCTCCATACGGGCAATACTGGTTTGTCACCATCACGCCATATGGGAAAGATATAGAGCCAAATGTACCGGAAAAGGAAAAAGTGATGGAGAGTTTCCGGAAACTCTCCAATATCGTCGGCATTGATTCTGTTGGATGGAGATATGACCCGATCCTGATTACAGACGTTTATACTGTAGAATGGCATATTTCTGATTTTGAAAAGATGGCGGCACATCTTTCAGGCTACACCAGAACCTGTGTCATCAGCTTCATAGATATTTATAAAAAGGTGGAACGCAATTTTCCGGAAGCGAGAGCAGTTCGATCCTCTGAGCGCATAGAGATTGGACAAGCCTTTGCAAAAATCGGTCAAAAATACGGTATGACAATCAAATCCTGTGCGGAAGGAAATGACCTTGAGCCATACGGGATAGACTGCTCCGGCTGTATGACAGTTGAAGTATTTGAGCAGGCACTGCACTGCCACCTGGATGTGCCAAAAAGAAAATCCATCCGTAATGAATGCGCCTGTTATCTTGGAAACGATATTGGCGCTTATGATACTTGCGGCCATCTCTGTCGTTACTGCTACGCCAATGCAAATCCGGTGGCTGTGAAGTACAATATGCAGCAGCATAATCCGACTTCTCCATTTCTGATTGGAACGGAAGCACCGGATGATCAGATTCATGATGCAAAACAGATAAGCTGGATTGACAGACAGATGAGGTTGTTTTAAGGATAGCTTTTATAGACAATTAGGCGTAAAAAATCCAATATTCACATAGAGAATAAACGTCTAAATTGAGAAAGCCGATACTTTATACCAATTTCTCCAAAAACCTACTTTTAATTGTCTACAGATTTTCCGATGCGTGTGGCCGCTGTCGAAAAGTTAAACGACGGAAAGCCCTTGTTTATGCGGGGTAAAATTGCCGAAAATGAAGAAAAGGATATTTTGTATCAAAATTCTCAAAAAGCGGCTTGAACTATTCGACAAAATCTCATATGGAAAACATCTGTTCAGCAAAAATCCCTCTGCCGACTTTTCAATAGTCGGCGGAGGGACATTCACGTTATGCGAATATAATTTCAGTGTTTACAATTTCTCTTGCGGTATCACTGATACCGTTCATTTTCTGTATCCAGATGAATGAATTTTCGAATTTAAGCAGCTCGGTGATTCCCTGTGCCTTTTTCATCTGCGCCACAATCACATCATACCGCTCCTGTGCCTGTTCATCAATGGCTGACAGATGCTG
>JAJQAC010000044.1 GCA_021204025.1 Clostridiales bacterium
GAGGAGTCGTATTCGGCTCCTCTTCCAATCTCTCCAAGTGGCAAACTCGGGATTTTGCAACTGTTTCTTTGTCTTCTGCTATGGGAATCTTTGGGGCGCCTTGTAATATTTGCCGATAATCAAACATGATGAGTGATAGTTTTTGAACAATGTCCCGATTTTAATACATCTTTTCGATAAAATTATAATTGTAACCCGTTTTCAAGTGTGTTATACTACAATGGTATACGAGACAAAAGACGAATTTTGTCTCACAAGAAAATGTATAGAAAGAGGGTAAAGGTAGATGGGATTGGCTACATTTATTGGCGGCGTTCATCCGTTTGAAGGAAAAGAACTGTCCGAGAACAAGCCTGTACAGGTCCTGATGCCGAAAGTAAAAGGGACTCTCGCGTTTCCGATGGCACAGCACATCGGCGCGCCGGCGAACTCTGTGGTCAAGAAGGGCGATCATGTCCTCATGGGCCAGAAGATTGGCGAAGCGGGCGGATTTGTTTCAGCAAACATCATCAGCTCCGTATCAGGCACTGTGAAAGCGATCGAACCAAGAAGAGTTGCCAGCGGCGGCATGTCGAATTCCGTTATCATTGAAAATGATGGCGAGTATACGCCTGTCGAGGGTCTGGGTACAGACCGTGATCTGGCTGCTCTGTCCAAGGAAGAGATCCTTTCAATCATCAAGGAAGCCGGCATCGTGGGTCTGGGCGGTGCGGGATTCCCCACACATGTAAAGCTGTCTCCGAAGGATCCGAATGCGATTGAGTACATTCTGGTCAATGGAGCAGAGTGCGAACCATATCTGACTTCCGATTACCGCCTGATGATCGACCAGCCGGAGAGACTGGTCGGCGGCTTAAAGATCATTCTTCAGCTGTTTGACAAGGCAAAGGGTATTATCGGGATTGAGAACAACAAGCCGGAGGCGATCAAAAAGATCCGCGAGCTGGTGGCAAATGAACCCCGTATCGAGGTCTGTGAGCTGCTGACCAAGTATCCGCAGGGTGGTGAGCGTTCTTTGATTTACGCGACGACCGGGAGAAAGGTAAATTCGTCCATGCTTCCGGCAGACGCCGGCTGTATCGTAGATAACGTAGATACGGTGATCTCGGTTTACAATGCCGTCGCGAAGAGCACGCCTCTGATGCGGCGTGTATTCACGCTGACCGGCGACGCTGTGAAGTCCCCTCAGAACTACGAAGTGAAGATCGGCATGAGCTTCCAGGAGGTTGTCGATGCGAACGGCGGTTTTGAGACGGATCCGGAGAAGATCATCGCGGGCGGCCCGATGATGGGCATGGCGCTCTTTGATCTGTCGATTCCGATTACAAAGACAAATTCTGCACTTTTATGTTTTAAGAAGGATGAGGTCGCGGCAAATCCGGAGACTCCGTGTATCCGTTGCGGCAAGTGTGTGAGCGCATGTCCGAGCCACATTGTCCCGGTGAAGATGATGGCGGCGGCGTTAAAGGGAGACTGCGATGCGTTTGAGGCATTAAATGGTATGGAATGTATGGAATGCGGCAGCTGTACCTTTATCTGTCCGGCAAAACGTCCTCTGACTCAGGCATTTAAGGAAATGAGAAAGACAGTTGCTGCGAACCGCAGAAAGAAAGCGATGGCGGCACAGGCACAGGGAGGGCAGAAGAAATAATGGGAAAATTATTTAATGTATCAGCATCCCCGCACGTGCGGAGCAAAGACAGTACGCAGAGCATTATGACAGACGTGTGCATCGCCATGCTTCCGGCGACGGCCTTCGGCGTATTTCAGTTCGGAGTGCATGCGCTGCTGGTTGTGATTGCGACGGTACTTGGCTGCGTGGTCAGTGAGTATGTCTATGAGAAGATTATGAAGAAGCCGATTACCATTACCGACATGAGCGCGGTAGTTACCGGCATGATCCTTGCGTTAAATATGCCATGGGATATCCCGCTGTGGATCCCAGTACTGGGCAGCGTATTTGCCATTGTGATCGTAAAGCAGATCTATGGAGGTCTGGGACAGAACTTCATGAACCCGGCATTGGCCGGACGGTGTTTCCTGTTGTTGTCCTTTGCGGGCAAGATGTCTTCCTTCACGATGGACGGCTGGACAGGAGCAACTCCGCTCGCACAGCTGAAAGCCGGTGAGAGTGTTGATGTGATGGCTATGTTTATCGGACGGATTCCAGGTACGATCGGTGAGGTTTCTGTGATCGCTCTGCTGATCGGTGCGGCTTACATGGTTTATAAGAAAGTGATTACCCTCCGCATCCCGGTTACATATATTGTGACGGTCGCGGTGTTTGCGTTCCTTTTCGGACAGCATGATCTGACCTATGTGGCAGCGCATATCTGCGGCGGCGGCCTGATCTTTGGTGCATTCTTTATGGCGACGGATTATGTTACTAGCCCGATTACTCCGAACGGACAGATCGTATTTGGCGTTCTGCTCGGTATTCTGACAGGCTTGTTCCGTATCTTCGGCGGTTCCGCAGAGGGAGTATCCTATGCGATCATCATCGGCAATATGCTTGTTCCGCTGATTGAAAAATATACCCTGCCGAAAGCATTTGGAAGGGAGGGCAAAAAAGCATGAGTAAAGGTGGATTTATAAAGGACGCCATGATCCTGTTTGCGATTACGCTGGTAGCGGGCGCATGTCTGGGCGGCGTATACAGTGTGACAAAAGACCCGATTGACGCTGCAAACCTTGCGGCTAAAAATGAAGCTTATCGTGCGGTATTGCCGGATGCGGCGGACTTTGCGGAGGATATCGACGCTTCTCTGCTGACGACGGCAAATGAAGCTCTTGCCGGTCTTTCTTATGGCAATGTTACCGTTGATGAGGCGGTTACGGCTCAGGACGCGTCCGGAAACGAGATCGGCCATGTGATTACCGCGACTTCCAACGACGGATTTGGCGGAGCGGTTACCGTATCGGTCGGTATCCTGTCGGACGGCACAGTCAACGGGATCGAGTTCCTGACGCTGGCCGAGACTGCCGGTCTTGGTATGAACGCCGATAAACCGGAGTTTAAGTCTCAGTATGCCGGTAAGAATGTGACGGAATTTTCCGTGACCAAGGACGGGGCTACATCGGATGACCAGATCAACGCTCTGAGCGGCGCGACCATCACGTCGAGAGCAGTTACCAACGCAGTAAACAGTGCAGTTTATTTTGTCAATAACTGCCTGGCACAGTAGGAGGTGGGGATCAGTCATGAGTAAATGTGTAGAGCGTATTTATAATGGTATTATCAAAGAGAACCCGACTTTCGTTCTGATGTTAGGTATGTGTCCGACGCTGGCGGTTACGACGACCGCTTCGAACGCGATTGGTATGGGTCTCTCGACAACCGCGGTTCTGGTATTTTCGAACCTGCTGATTTCTCTGTTGAGAAATATTATTCCGGACAGAGTGCGTATCCCTGCGTATATCGTAGTTATCGCGTCTCTGGTTACGATCGTGCAGCTGGTGCTGCAGGCTTATATTCCGAGCCTGTACTCCGCGCTGGGTATCTATATTCCGCTGATCGTAGTTAACTGTATCATCATGGGCCGTGCGGAGTCCTATGCGGCAAAGAATGGTCCGCTGGAGTCTGCGTTTGACGGTATTGGTATGGGCCTTGGTTTTACCGTAGGTATTACCTGTATCGCGATTGTCCGCGAACTGCTGGCACAGGGCGCGTTCTTCGGATTTGAGTTTATCCCGGAAGATTATCATATCACTCTGATCGGTCTGGCTCCGGGTGCGTTCTTTGTACTGTCGGTGCTGACCGCTCTGCAGAATAAATTCAAGATGCCGTCGGCGACCAATGGTTCTGTCCCGCAGTCGAAGCTGGCATGCGGCGGCAATTGCATGAGCTGTTCCGGTTCGGCCTGCTCAGCAAACCATGTAGCGCTTGAGGAAGTCCGTCAGGTAGAACTTGCCAAGGCGGCGGAGGCCAAGAAAGCGGCGGCTGCAGCAGCTGCGGCGAAGAAGGCAGAGATGGCGGCAAAGAAGGCTGCTGAGGAAGCGGCTGCGCAGGCAGCTCCTGCAGCGGCTAAGAAAGACGCAGAATAGGAGGGGCCGGATAGATGAAAGAATTAATTTTAGTAATTATTGGTTCTGCTCTGGTTAACAACATCATCCTGAGCCAGTTCCAGGGTCTGTGTCCGTTCCTGGGCGTATCGAAAAAGGTAGATACCTCCCTCGGCATGGGCGCGGCGGTTATCTTTGTTATTACACTGGCCAGTATCGCTACGAACCTGGTGTATACTTTTGTACTTGTTCCGCTGGGACTGGAATACCTGCAGACGATCGCTTTTATTCTGGTTATCGCCGCACTGGTACAGCTGGTAGAGATGTTCTTAAAGAAGAATGTTCCGTCCCTGTATCAGGCGCTGGGTGTATTCCTTCCGCTGATTACCACAAACTGCGCGGTGCTTGGTTCTGCACTGACCAACGTTTCCAAGGGCTACAATTTTATTTTCAGCGTAGCCAATGGTATCGGTACCGCTGTTGGTTTTACAGTCGCTATCGTGCTGCTGGCCAGCATCCGTGAGAGCATTGAAGACAACGATATCCCATACAATTTCCAGGGGTCTCCGATCGTACTGATCACCTCCGGTCTGATGGCTATCGCATTCATGGGCTTCTCTGGTCTGATTTAATAGGGGAGGAGACATTATGACAGGTTTGCTTTATGCGGCTGCGGTCATCGGTATCATCGGTATTGTTATCGGTCTGCTGTTGGGAGTAGCCAGTGAAAAGTTTAAAGTAGAAGTAGATGAAAAAGTAGTTAAGATCCGTGGAGAGCTGCCGGGCAATAACTGCGGCGGCTGCGGATATCCGGGTTGCGACGGTCTTGCGGAAGCTATCGCGAAAGGCGAAGCTCCGGTCAATGCCTGCCCGGTCGGCGGCGCTGCGGTCGGCGCGAAGATTGGTGCGATCATGGGTGTTGAGGGCGGTTCCGCGGACAAGAAGGTTGCCTTTGTCAAGTGTCGCGGTACGTGTGATAAGACCCGCGTTCAGTACAATTATTTCGGTATTGATGATTGTACCAAGGTTGCGGTCGTACCGGGTTCCGGTGAGAAAGCCTGCACTTATGGATGTATGGGATATGGCACCTGCGTGAAAGCCTGCCAGTTTGATGCGATCCATGTAATTGACGGCGTTGCGGTTGTCGACAAGGAGAAGTGTGTAGCCTGTGGTAAGTGCGTAGCTGCATGTCCGAACCATCTGATTGAGCTGGTACCGTACAAGATGAAACATCTGGTACAGTGCTCGTCTCAGGATAAGGGCAAGGCTGTTATGGATAAGTGTGACAACGGATGTATCGCATGTACCAAGTGCGTAAAGGAATGTCCGTTTGACGCGATCCATATGAACGGTAATGTCCCGCAGATCGATTATACCAAGTGTAAGAACTGCGGTAAGTGCGCGAAGGCTTGTCCGAAGCAGGTAATCCTGTAATGGTGTTACAGGTTCTGTGGCAGTGTCTGAGAGCTAAGGTATGTAACTGCCGGTTCTGACAATAAAATTTACAAAATTTGAGCAGGAAGGATTTTTTGACTATCTTTCCTGCTCTTTTATGCGCATGGCCGGGTAAGGAATTTTTGCGGCTGATGCCGCATTCTGATTATTATTCTGATTAATACCGTGACCACTAAGGAAGCGGCAAACAGACGGGGATCGTACGTCTGGATTTAATTCTTTAAATTCTTTTCATACAGGATCCACAATCCCTTAAGTAGCAGCTCGTCATCATAGGTGATCGGATGCTTACAGAGCGGGACTATGAAGCGGGAGAGGCCGCCGGTGGCGACGACCGTCGCTGGGGAGCCGATCTCCGCTTCCATGCGGGCGATGATGCCGTCGATCATTCCGGCATTGCCGTACATGATGCCGCTGCGCATGCAGTCAATGGTATTTTTGCCGATTACCTTTTCCGGGATGTCGAGACTGATGGAAGGAAGCTGAGCGGTCTTGTTGGAAAGGGAATCCAGAGAGACGCGCAGACCCGGCAGGATGACGCCTCCGATATAATTGCCGGCCTGATCAACGACGGACAGGGTAGTAGCAGTACCCATATCGATCACAATGATCGGGCACGGGTAGTCGCGGATGGCAGCGACAGCATCAACGATCATATCACTTCCTACTGTCTTGGGGTTATCCATCAGAATATTCAGTCCGGTTTTCATACCGGAACCGACTAACTTCGGGCGAAACCCGAAGATTTTTTTGATTGCGGACGAGAGCGTCGCGTTGAGAGGAGGCACCACGGACGACATGATCGCGCCCTCGATTTCTGATTTGTCAATGTTGTGGATCTCGAGAACATTTTTAATATTAATCGCGTATTCCAGGCCGGTTTTTACATGGTCTGTCGTGATACGCTCCACAAAATAGGTCTTTTCCTTATCAATGCCGCCGAGGACAATGTTGCTGTTGCCCATATCGATTGCTAAAATCATTGGGGAACTCCTTTCAAATTCTATGGTTTTGTGTTATGCTTATATATTGTAATAAAGTATTTTATCACAGAATTTTTGGAAATACAATGCGGAGGGAAAAAGATGTTAAGGGGAAAAACGGTTGTCATTGGCGTCAGCGGCGGTATCGCCGCCTATAAGATACCAAATCTGGTCAGTATGCTGGTAAAACAGGGAGCAGATGTCAATGTCATTATGACTGCAAACGCGCAGAATTTTATCACCGCGACGACCTTTGAGACTCTGACCGGAAATAAATGTCTGATTGATACCTTTGATCGCAATTTTCAGTTCCAGGTAGAACACGTAGCGCTGGCAAAGCGGGCGGACATCTTTATGATCGCCCCGGCGACGGCCAATGTGATCGCCAAAGTAGCACATGGACTGGCGGATGATATGCTGACGACGACCTTTCTGGCCTGTCGGAAGCCAAAGATTCTGGTCCCGGCAATGAATACGCAGATGTATGATAATCCGATTACCCAGGATAATCTCGAGATCTGCCGCCGCTATGGGATGAAGGTTGTGGAGCCGGCAAGCGGATACCTCGTCTGCGGGGATACCGGAACCGGCAAGATGCCGGAACCGGCAGAACTCCTGGATGTGATATTGCAGGAAATTGAATATGAAAAAGACCTTACCGGGCAAAAGATCCTGGTGACAGCCGGTCCGACGCGGGAATCGATCGATCCGGTTCGCTATATTACCAATCATTCAACCGGCAAGATGGGGTATGAGATTGCCCGCGCGGCATCCAGACGCGGAGCTGAGGTAACGCTGGTATCGGGACCGGTCGGGCTGCAGGCCCCGTTGGGAGTAAAGACGGTACCGGTTGTGAGCGCGGCAGATATGTTCGAGGCAGTGACGCAGGCGGCGCCGCTGCAGGACGCCATTATCAAGGCGGCGGCGGTAGCGGATTACCGTCCCAAGTATGTCGGGACGGAGAAGATCAAGAAAAAGGACAATGATCTGAACATGGAGATGGAGCGCACAGGCGATATTCTGGCGTGGTTGGGCAGACACCGCAGGGATGGACAGTTCCTCTGCGGGTTCTCTATGGAGACAGAAAATCTGCTGGAAAATTCGCGTAAAAAGCTCCTTCATAAGAATATCGATATGATAGTGGCCAACAATTTAAGGACTGAGGGAGCAGGATTTGGTACCGATACCAATGTGGTCACATTGATCACCCGCAGTAAGGTGACAGAACTGGCGAAAATGTCAAAGGCGGAGGTGGCGCATCGGCTGCTGGATGAGATCTTTGACAGGAACCGTGAGTAAATAAAATTCATCTGTGCAGTTTATGCATCTGCACAGGAAAGAGAGGATAGACCATTGTCAAATCAAACAGAAGAAATCAGAAAACGCAGAACTTTTGCGATCATTTCGCATCCGGATGCCGGTAAGACAACACTGACGGAAAAGTTTTTATTATATGGAGGCGCAATCAATCTGGCCGGTACTGTCAAGGGGCGCAAAGCCGCGAAGCACGCGGTGTCCGACTGGATGGAGATTGAGAAAGAAAGAGGAATCTCCGTAACGTCGTCGGTGATGCAGTTTGAGTATGGCGGATACTGTATCAATATCCTGGACACACCGGGACATCAGGATTTCTCAGAGGATACGTACCGGACATTGATGGCGGCCGACAGCGCGGTCATGGTGATCGATGGATCGAGAGGTGTGGAGGCGCAGACGATCAAGCTCTTTAAGGTATGCGTGATGCGGGGAATCCCGATCTTTACCTTTATTAATAAGTTTGACCGGGAGGCAAAGGATCCGTTCGACCTGATGTCGGATATCGAAAATGTGCTGGGTATCCGTACCTGCCCGATCAACTGGCCGATTGGCTGTGGCAAGAACTTTAAAGGGGTCTATGACCGCAATACCAGGCAGATCACGACCTTCACCGCCGCAATGGGCGGCCAGAAGGAGATCGCTTCGCGCACCTTTGATCTGGAGGATGAAGGCGTGGAGGACGCGATCGGTTACAATTATCATCAGCAGCTGCTGGAAGAGATTGAGTTGCTGGACGGCGCAGCGGATGAGTTTGACCAGGAGCGGGTGAGCCGGGGCGATCTGTCGCCGGTATTTTTTGGGTCGGCGCTGACAAACTTTGGCGTGGAAACTTTTTTGAAGCATTTTCTGCAGATGACGACGTCTCCGCTGCCGCGCAAGACGACGACCGGAGTCGTCGATCCGTTTCAGAAGGATTTTTCCGCCTTTGTCTTTAAGATACAGGCAAATATGAATAAGGCGCATCGGGACCGGATCGCGTTTATGCAGGTTGTCTCCGGCAAATTTGAGGCGGGGATGGAGGTCTATCATACACAGGGTGGTAAGAAACTGCGTTTATCCCAGCCGCAGCAGATGATGGCGTCTGACCGCAAGATCGTCGAGGAGGCGTATGCCGGAGATATCATCGGCGTCTTTGATCCCGGTATTTTCTCAATCGGAGATACCCTGTGTACATCCAATGAAAAGTTTGAGTTTGAGGGGATCCCGACCTTTGCTCCGGAGCATTTTGCACGGGTGCGTCAGATCGATACGATGAAGAGAAAGCAGTTCCTGAAGGGAGTCAGCCAGATCGCACAGGAAGGCGCGATCCAGATCTTTCAGGAGTTCAATACGGGCATGGAGGAGATCATCGTCGGTGTGGTCGGGGAGCTGCAGTTCGACGTACTGGTTTACCGGCTGAGGAGCGAGTACAACGTGGAAGTAAAGATGGATAAGCTGCCATATGAGTATATCCGTTGGATTGAAAATAAGAACGAGGTGGATGTGGCGCATATCCAGGGGACGTCCGATATGAAGCGGATCCGCGATCTGAAGGACAATCCATTGTTGCTGTTTGTGAACAGCTGGAGTGTCGGGATGGTGGAGGAGCGCAATCCGGGGCTGAAGCTGAGCGAGTTTGGAAGGGCGTAGCAGATACCGAAAGGATTTGGCGGACAGTCCGTCCCTGAGAGGAAAAAATATCCTGAGTTATGAGATGAAAAGAGGGAGGGAATCATGAAATATCAGGAACAGATCGATCATTATATTGAGGAACGTAAAGAGGAAATGCTGGATGATATCTGCGAGCTTTGCGGGATCAACAGCGAGAGGATGGAAGCAGAAGAGGACATGCCTTTTGGTCCGGGCGCGGCGGAGTGCCTGGATACGGCGCTGGATATCGCGGAGGGGTATGGCTTTGATGTGACGGATTATGACGGGTATGTGGGCTGCGTAGATCTGAACGAAAAGCCGATGCAGTTAAATATCCTGGCGCATCTGGATGTGGTGCCGGCAGGGGAGGGATGGACGGTGACGAAACCGTTCCGTCCGCTCTTAAAGGATGGCAGGCTGTATGGCCGCGGGACGGCGGATGATAAGGGGCCGGCGGTGGCGGCTCTTTACGCGATGCGCGCGGTCCGTGATCTGAAGATCCCGTTAAAGAAAAATGTCAGGCTGATCCTTGGCACGGATGAGGAGTGCGGGAGCAGTGATATCCGGTATTATTATTCCATCGAAAAGGAAGCGCCGATGACTTTTTCACCGGATGCGTCTTATCCGCTGGTCAATATCGAGAAAGGACGCCTGCCGGGGCATTTTACCGCGGAGTTTACGGCGTCCAAAGACCTGCCGGGACTGAGAGAAGTGCAGGCCGGTACCAAGATTAACGTGGTTCCGGGTACCGCTTGGGCAGTGACAGAGGGGATTGACGCTGAGACGATCCGGGAGATCGCTGTACGGGTCAGTGAGAAGACCGGCGTTACCTATACGGTAAGTGAAAAGACGGACGAAAAGACCGGGGCTGATGATACGTCAGCATCGAAAGGGAATCAGATCTGTGTGATTGACGCGGTGGGAAAGGGTGCTCATGCCGCGATACCGGAGGAGGGCGTCAATGCGCTGACGGGTCTGCTGACGCTGCTCGCGGAACTGCCATTTGCGCCGTGCGCGCAGATCGATGCGGTAAAAGAGCTCATATCGCTTATGCCGCATGGAGACTGTCATGGCGCAGCGCTCGGAGTGGACCTGGCAGATGACCTCTCCGGCCGTTTGACTCTGGCTTTTTCGATGCTCACGATCAGGGAGTCGGGACTGGACGGGAGCTTTGACGCCCGCGTACCGATCTGCGGCAATGAGGAGAATGTGCTGGCGGTGATCGCCGCGCGGATGGCAGAGAGAGGGCTGACCTTACAGAATAAGGAGATGACACCACCCCATCATGTGTCCGGGGATTCGCGACTGGTGCGGACGTTGCTGGAGTGTTATGAGACCTATACCGGCCGGGAAGGCCGTTGTGAGTCTACCGGCGGCGGCACCTATGTCCATGATCTGAAAAATGGAGTGGCATTTGGAGCAAGTATGCCGGGGACCGATAATCATATGCATGGCGCGGATGAGTTTGCGGTTGTGGACGAGCTGGTTGTGAGCGCGAAGATTTTTGCGCAGGCAATTGTGGAATTGTGTGGGTAAAAGTTATATGCCACACGAGATGTCGTAATTTTTTTACGGACAGATATTGCATCAGGCTTTTGAATTGGGTATACTGTAGTTGAGTAATTTGACAATCATGTGATTGGTAAGAGAAGGTGGTATGCGGTATGCTTAAAAAGTTTGTGTTGAGAAATTATAAAAATTTTAAGGACAGCATTGTTATTGATTTTGGGAATACTGCCGGATATCAGTTTAACCTGGATTGTGTAACGGATGGACTGATCAGTAAGATGTTAATTTACGGGAGAAACGCGACGGGAAAGACAAATCTGGGCGAGGCGTTGATGAATATACAAAGCACTTTATTTTCCAGACGATTTCTTCCCAGAGGCATGAGAACGGGTAATTTCCTGAATGCGGATTCTGACGAAGTGAGCGCCTCCTTTTCTTATACATTTCAATTTGGCAATGATGAGGTTACGTATCATTACAGACGTTTATCGGGAGAAAAATTGCAGGATGAAGAACTGATTGTTAATGGAATATCAGTTTTTGAATGTGATCATGCTAATCGAAATTATGAGGATATTGATATTGGTAAGTTAGAGATCGTGGGAGTGGAGACTGCTAACCCAAATATTTATTTGCAGGCATTGGAGGAGGACAGCGAAACAGAGGATTCTGTTGAAATGAGACTTCCCTTTCTCAGCTGGTTAATTAATAATACAGTGACCAGAAGAGATTCCGTTCTTTTCCGGTTGTCAAATTATGTCAGGAGGATGGATATCATCAGAGCAAACCGGCAGATGGGATTCGGAACGTTATATTATCAGAAGTTTTATGAATATTTAGAAAATCCTGATCATCTGTCAAATTTAGAAGAATTTCTTAATGAAATGGGAATAGAGTGTAAATTGCGCATGGAAGAACTGCCGGATGATCAGAGAGAATTGTATTTTGTACATGAAAAATTAGTGCCATTTTATGAAAACGCATCAAGTGGTACCAGGGTTCTGTTTGATTTATACAGAAGATTTATTACCAGAGTGGTAAATTCTTCTTTTGTATATTTAGATGAATTTGACGCGTTTTATCACTATGAAATGGCTGAAAATGTAGTCCGGTTTTTCAAAAAAAACTATCCGAAGAGTCAGATCGTTATGACGACACATAACACAAATCTCATGACAAACAGGCTGATGAGACCGGATTGTTTATTCATTTTATCGCAGGCTGGTAAATTGACGTCGCTTTGTAATGCGACGGAAAGAGAACTGCGCGAGGGACATAACCTGGAAAAAATGTATATCAGTGGGGAATTTGAACAGTATGAGTGATTATACAGTCAAAAAACGTAAACGAAAGAGGACGTTGTTGATTGTTGAAGGTGATCATGAAAAGAATAAGCTGTTTTGGCTCCTTTTTCAGTGTTTCCCTGAAATCAATATAGAGATGGATGATGTATGGGTTTATGGCACGAATATATATAAGTTGTATGAAGCAATTGACACAATATATGATCCAGGTTGGGCCGAAAGGGGAGACGATATCGATCTCCCATATGTTATCAGTAAAGGAAAACATTTAAAAGAACTTTGCTATAAAAGGGATTTCATAAATATTTTAATAGTATTTGATTATGAACGTCATGACCCGTTCTTTTCGGAGCAAAAGATTCTTGATCTCCAGAAATATTTTACAGATGCGGCTGACATGGGAAAACTATATATCAACTATCCGATGATAGAATCTTATCAGCATCTGAAAAGATTGCCGGATGAGGAATATAAGGAACGAAAAATAGCTGGAAAGCTGGCCGTATCAAAAGAGGCTGGAAAATATTATAAGAGCATAGTCAGAAGGGAAACGGTAATTGGTAATTTGATTACTCTTCCGGACAGGATAGAAAAGTATTTAAAAGCTAATCTGCCAGATCGTAAGGAAGAGGAACGTAAAAAGTATCTGAAGGTCATATTACGAACCTGCAAATGTGAGTGCAGAGATGATTTCCCCCATCTGGATTTGGAAAATGAAAAGGAAGGAAAAAGACTCCTGACAGTGAAATACTGGTTAAAAAGTCTGACTGACATACCGGAGAATCAGACATATCTGGAACATATGAGAAATATTTTCATACAGATTGTGTGTCATAATATTTGTAAGGCAAATCGAATTCAAAAGGGTGAATACAATATTGCCGGGAATCAGTACCGGGAGTGCTTTGAAAATCTGGATTTAACGGAAATCTTAAGGATACAGAATATGCTCAGCCATGATGAGAAAACGGGATTTATCTGGGTGTTAAATACATGTGTGTTTTTTGTGGCTGAATATAATTTCTCATTGATAGAAGGAAGATCAGCTTTTGCAACTGAGGAAAGCTGAGAATACATACAGATGAAAGAGGAACGGATATAAGATGCGACTGGTAATCGGTATCCTGGCTCATGTTGACGCCGGGAAGACGACGTTGTCGGAAGCTGTCCTGTATTTGACCGGCGCGATCCGAAGAGCGGGACGGGTGGATAACCGGGACAGCTTTCTTGATAATTATGAAGTGGAGCGTGCAAGGGGGATCACGGTATTTTCCAAGCAGGCAGAGTTTATGATCGGTGACCGGCAGGTAACTCTGGTAGACACACCGGGACATGTGGATTTTTCGACAGAGACGGAGCGGACGCTGCAGATCCTTGATTGTGCGATCCTTGTAGTCAGTGGGGCGGACGGCGTGCAGGGGCATACCGAAACGCTCTGGAGACTGCTGAAAATATATCAGATTCCGTGTATCCTGTTTGTCAATAAGATGGATCAGCCGGGTACCGACCGGGAGCGGCTGATGCGGGAGATCCGCAACCGGCTCGATCGCAATTGCGTGGATTTTACGGAGGCGGAGCGGGCTCTGGGGACAGAGAGATACGAGACCGGATCCGGAGAGAAGAAAGCTGAGCAGGAGTTTCTGGAAGAAACCGCCGCCTGTGATGAGGCCGTCCTGGAACATTATCTGGAGACCGGGATCGTACAGAGGGAGGAGATCCGGCGGATGACCGCGGAACGCAAGCTCTTTCCCTGCTATTTTGGTTCCGCGTTAAAACTTCAGGGGATTGAAGAACTGCTGGGAGGTATCCGGGATTACGCGCCGTCACCGCAATATGGCGATATTTTTGGCGCAAAAGTCTATAAGATCACGCGCGATGAACAGGGGAAACGCCTGACCCATCTGAAAGTAACAGGGGGAAGTCTGAAGGTGCGTGACGTCCTCTCCGGGAGAGAGGAAGAAAAGGTCAGCCAGATCCGTGTTTACTCCGGAGAGCGTTACGAGGCGGTGCCGGAGGCACAGGCGGGCGGCGTCTATGCGGTACTGGGACCGATGACGACCTATCCGGGACAGGGTCTGGGAAATGAGAGGGAGTCCGGAGCGCCGATGCTGGAACCGGTTTTGAGTTACCGTGTGATCCTGCCGCCGGGCTGTGATCCCCAGGTGATGGTAAAGAACCTGCGGCAGCTTGAGGAAGAGGAGCCGGAGCTGCGTGTCGTCTGGGAGGAAAACCTGCGCGAGATCCAGATCAAGGTGATGGGCGCGGTGCAGATCGAGATCCTGAAGGGCATGATCCGCGAGCGCTTTGGCGTCGAAGTTGCGTTTGGCGCGGGACATATTGTATATAAGGAAACGATCGCATCTCCGGTAGAGGGTGTGGGACATTTTGAGCCGCTGCGCCACTATGCGGAGGTTCATCTGTGGATGGAGCCGGCCGAGCGCGGCAGCGGTCTGCAGTTCGCGGCGGAGTGCAGCGAAGATATCCTGGATCGCAACTGGCAGCGGCTGATCCTGACCCATCTGGAGGAACGCAGGCATAAAGGCACACGCATCGGAGCGCCGATTACGGATATGAAGATCACTCTCATTACCGGGCGCGCGCATCTGAAACATACCGAAGGCGGCGATTTCCGCCAGGCAACCTACCGGGCTGTGCGTCAGGGCCTGAGAGAAGCGGGATGCCGCATCCTGGAGCCGGTTACCCGCTTCCGGCTGGAGATCCCGACAGAAAATGTGGGACGGGCGATGACGGATCTGGAGCAGAGACACGCGGTCTGCGAAGTGTCGGAGTCGGACGGAGCTCTGTCGGTGCTGACCGGCCGCGGACCGGTCACGACGCTGTGGGAATATCAGTCGGATGTGGTGGCGTATACAAAGGGGCGTGGCAGTTTCTCCTGTATGCCGGACGGTTATGAGATCTGCCATAATGAAGATGAGGTAGCGGAGCAGTTTGCCTATGACGCGGATGCGGATCCGGCAAACCCGACCGGTTCTGTCTTTTGCGCTCACGGAGCAGGATTTCCTGTCCCGTGGGATGAGGTCAAGAATTATATGCAGGTGGAGAGCCCGGTCGGGCGAAGCAGCCGACGAGGAGAGGACATGGGCGCCGCCAGCATGGGAGTGGCCGCCGATCCGCCGGCAGGAGGCATATCTGCCGGTTATGGGGCGGATGATGAGGAACTGGAACGCATCTTTGTACGCACGTATGGCGAGCGCAGGATGCGCCTGCCGGACCAGGGACCGCGCGAGGTGACTTATCATCCGGAGAAGTCCGGCCAAAGCTGGCGAAAAGGTCTGCCGGCGGCAGGTTCTGCGGATGATAACAAAAAATTCCCAGGCAAACCCGGATATCTGAAGAAAAATGCGGCTGCACAGGAGGAGTACCTGCTTGTAGACGGTTATAATATCATTCATGCGTGGGAGGAATTGCGCAATCTCGCCGAGGTTACGCTTGACGGCGCCCGTCATCGGCTGATGGACATCATGAGCAACTATCAGGGTTATCGGCAGATGCATCTGATCCTGGTATTTGACGCTTATAAGGTCGTGGGAAATATCGGGCAGGCGGTTCGTTATCATAACATTCATGTTGTGTATACAAAAGAAGCGGAAACGGCGGATCAGTACATAGAAAAACTCGCTCATGAGATGGGGCGCAGATACCGGGTAACGGTGGCGACGTCCGATGGGCTGGAACAGCTGATCATCCGTGGACAGGGCTGTCTGCTGCTGTCAGCAAAGGAACTGCGGGAGGATGTTGAGAGGACGGCGAGACAGATCGAGGAAGAGCAGGGACGCCTTCCCAAACCCGGTAAAAGCAGTATCTTTGCTGAGATTGATGAAGAAACAGCAGCTTACCTGAGAAAATTACAGTGAACGGAAAATCCGCCGCAGGAGGTCTTGAAAATCAAAAGCAAATACAGTACAATGAATACGATGTACAGGAAGGAAACAGGCAGAATAGCAGGGAGTATGAACGACGGAAGGACCCATGCTTTCCTGCAAAATCTTTGATAAAGGAGATAACGACATGGATAAGAGACCGGTAGTTTTGATGATTCTGGACGGTTATGGACTGAATGACCGCTGTGACGTCAATGCGGTATGCGAAGGGCGCACCCCGATTATGGACCAGCTGATGAGCCAGTGCCCGTTTGTCAAGGGCAACGCGAGCGGGCTCGCTGTGGGACTCCCGGAAGGGCAGATGGGCAATTCCGAGGTTGGTCATATGAATATGGGCGCGGGCCGTATCGTATATCAGGAGCTGACCCGCATTACCAAGTCGATTCAGGACGGAGACTTTTTTGAAAACGAAGGATTTCTGGCGGCAGTGGAAAACTGTAAGAAAAATGATTCCGCGCTCCATCTGTACGGCCTGGTGTCGGACGGAGGCGTTCACAGCCATCTGACCCATATCTACGGACTGCTGGAACTGGCAAAGAGAAATGGTCTGAGCAAGGTGTATGTCCACTGCTTCCTTGACGGGCGTGATACTCCGCCGGAGGCCGGCAAGGACTATGTGGCCGAGCTGGAGGCAAAGATGGCGGAGATCGGCGTCGGCAAGGTAGCGACCGTAGCGGGACGTTATTACGCGATGGATCGTGATAAAAACTGGGATCGTATCAAGATCGCGTATGACGCGCTGACCAAAGGCGAAGGCGTCTACGCAGACAGCGCAACCGCCGGGATCCAGGCATCCTATGATAATGGAAAAGGTGATGAGTTTGTGATGCCGATCGTAGTTCACGAAAACGGCGCTCCGGTGGCAACGATTCAGACAGGAGATTCGATCATCTTTTATAATTTCCGTCCGGACCGCGCGCGTGAGATGACCCATTGCTTCTGCGATGATGAGTTTGACGGATTTGACCGCGGCGAGCGCATCAGGACGACTTATGTATGCTTCACCGACTATGACGCGACGATTCCCAATAAGATCGTGGCATTCGGCAAGCAGAAAGTGACCAATACTTTCGGTGAATATCTCGCGGCACACGGCATGAAGCAGGCAAGGATCGCGGAGACAGAGAAGTACGCGCATGTGACCTTCTTCTTTAACGGCGGTGTAGAGGAGCCCAACGAGGGAGAGGACCGTTTCCTGATCCCGTCTCCGAAGGAAGTGGCGACCTACGATCTGAAGCCGGAGATGAGTGCCCCGGCAGTATGTGATAAGCTGATTGAGTGTATCAAGTCCGGCACCTATGATGTGATTATCATTAACTTTGCAAACCCGGACATGGTCGGACATACCGGCGTGGAGAAAGCAGCGATCAAGGCGATCGAGACCGTGGACCAGTGCGTGGGCAGAGCAGTAGACGCAATTAAGGAAGTGAACGGAGTCCTCTTTATCTGCGCAGATCACGGAAACGCAGAGCAGCTGGTGGACTACGAGACCGGCGAGCCGTTTACCGCGCATACCACCAATCCGGTGCCGTTTGTGCTGGTCAACGCCGACCCGTCTTATAAGCTTCGCAGCGGCGGCTGTCTGGCAGATATTGTCCCGACGCTGATTGAACTGATGGGGATGGAGCAGCCGAAAGAGATGACCGGGAAGTCGCTGTTGGTGAAGAGAGCATAACGACCGGTTTGTATTGCCGCCGATGGATGGTTACCTGTCGCTTGGCGCAGAAGCCATGTCGGACTGGACCATGTATCGAATCGCGGGAGACACCCTGCAAAAACTTGCGGAATTGTAAATCAGGAACCGTTTGATTGATGATAGAAAAAAGACCGCCCGTACACAAACAAAAATGAGAGTCATTTTAGCCTGTGTACGGGCGGAGCTGTTTCATATTTTTCACCACCGGAAAATGGCGATGCCGACAATGGCAATCGCCGCTCCGATAACTTTCTTCCATTCAAAGGCGGCTTTTTCTACGCCAAATAATCCAAGTAATTCAATCGCATAAGCGACGATGATCTGTGTGACGACGATCAGCAGTGTTGCCCTGGCCGGACCGAGACCGTTCATACTCCAGATGACCGTGGCGGTGATGAAGGCGCCGATGACGCCGCCGAGGAGCATGTACCAGGGATGTACCTGCAGGATGGCCGGAACCGGACTGCGGTCATTGATAAAATAGAGCAGGATACAGGTCAGAAACGCGGTTAGCTGTACCCATCCGGCCGCGACCCAGATCCCGGTCTGCCGGGTGACTTCAGTGTCGAGGACGCCCTGGATGCTCATAAGGGCGCCTGAAATGAGAGCAGTGAGAAAGCCAAGCATAAAAATACGCCTCCTGTATATTGATTCCATGATGCAGGGATAGTATTTCCGGAGGTGCTGTTTTTAATCATATAATAGAGAGAATGCCAAAAAATTAACAGAATTTAATTGTGAAAATAATTGATTTATTTGGAGGGTTTCCGTACAATAATAATTATAGAAATGAGCTATAAAGCAGGTGATATGATTGATGACATGGAGTGAGCTTTTGGATGAGATTTTTAAAGGCGAAAAGATCGATATGGAATGTAAGCTGGCTGAGAAAGCGATTCCACAGTCTGTTTATGAAACCTATTCTTCATTTGCAAATTCAAAAGGTGGAAATATCGTACTGGGTGTAGAAGAAGACAAAAGTAAAACTGATCCGAAGGAACGATTTATTCTTCGTGGAGTATCTGATCCGGAAAGACTGCGTGAGGACTTCTGGAACACGATTAATAGCCAAAAAGTCAATGAGAATATTCTTGTTGATGACGATGTGTATGTCATTCAAAATGGAGATATTGCGGTGCTTGTTATTCATGTGCCGAGAGCGGATTACACTGCGCGCCCTGTTTATAAAGGAGAAAATCCCTATAAAGGAACCTTCAAAAGAAACCATGAGGGAGACTATCATGCAAAAGAGTATGAAGTCAGGGCTATGATACGTGATCAGAGTACAGAGGGTAATGACGGCACGATTCTGGAAGGGTATACGATAGATGATATTGATGCCGTTACGTTGAAAAAATATCGCGTCATGTTTAATACTGATCATCCAGACCATGTGTGGCGATCATTGTCAGACCAGGATTTTTTAGAGATGCTCGGTGGATATCGTAAGAATCGGAGAGATAAAGCAGAAGGTCTTACAGTTGCAGGACTTCTGATGTTTGGGACAGGGCTTGCCATTCGTAATGAATTTGACAACATTTTGATGGATTACCGGGAGGAAAAAGGGCCAGACGCATCTGTTCGATGGACAGACCGTGTTACCTATGATGGTACGTGGGAAAATAACCTGTTCAATTTTTTTATGAAAGTGTCGCCTAAACTGACAGAAGATTTGAAGAGACCGTTTGTCCTGAAGAATATGCAGCGGGAAGATGATACGCCATTGCATAAGGCAATTCGCGAGGCATTTGTAAATCTGATTATACATTCCGATTATCGTATGGATGCAGGGGTGCTTAAAATTGTAAAAAACAGTGATGGTTTTATTTTCACGAATCCCGGAAGTTTGAAATTGCCCAAAGAGCAAATTTACAGGGGAGGCAATTCAAAAGCACGAAACCCGCGTATGCAGTCAATGCTTCGGTTAGTCGGTTTTGGAGACAATGCCGGTTCTGGTTTCCCTGATATACTGAGAGTGTGGGCGGATAAAGGATGGCCGCAACCTGAACTTGAAGAAGACACCGTCATGAACCAGGTTACACTGACTTTGAAGATAACAGAAAGGACAGGATCCGAATGGGCAGATAGATCGGCAGATGAGAGAAAATCGGCAGATAGACCGGCAGATAGATCGGCAGATGAGAGAAAATCGGCAGATAGACCGGCAGAAGCAACTTCGAGGATACTGGATTTGCTTTCACCAAGACAGAAAGAGATTCTTGAATTAATGGAAAGAGATAAACTCTATAGCAGGCAGGATATTGCAGATGCTCTGGGTATAAAGAAATCACGGACAGGGCAATTACTTAATGAATTGGTTACGCTGGATCTGCTTGTTGCTGTCGGTGCAACCAGGTATAGGCGATATGTGAAAAAATAAAAGTCTGTGGTGTACTGCATATCAAAGCAGATATTGATTTGAGAAAAGAATCGCGACAGGATCCGCCAGCAGCAGATCCTGTCGTTTACGGAATTCAAATTCACGCCAGCAGAAACACTTCTGCATTCCGTGTCCCATACTGCCAGGTCTGTGCATGGCTGTCAAAGAAGATATCGATATGGTTGCCGCGGACAGCGCCGCCACGGTCCTCTGCGGTATACACCACGCCATTGATCAGAACCTTGCTCCCAAAGGGGATCACCCGCGGGTCAACCGCGATCGTGTGGCCGGAGCGGGCGGTCGCACCGGTGCAGGTGTGTCGTCCGTAGCCCTCCGAGCAGGCGTAACAGGGGCAGTAAGCGGTGGTGCGGAAGACGCCGAGGGAGATCAGACCGTCGATGACATCATCGGATCTGACTTCTGCGGAGGCATCTCCTGCATTTTCTCCCGACGCGCTTCCGGTTGAGTCTTCTGTGTCTGTGCCGGAGCCGGAACGATCCGTATCTGTTTGCGTTCTCTGTCCGGAACCCACGGCGGAACTCCCGGCGATAATCACATGGGAAGCAGCTTCACTATTTGTACTGTCCGGGTTGTCATGATCGTCTGCTGTGTCGTTGGAGGAATCCGTTTCTGTAGTATCTTCTGTTTCTGAGGTGTCTTCTGTTCCTGTGGTATCTTCTGTTTCTGTAGTATCTTCTGTTCCTGTGGTGTCTTCTGTTTCTGCAGTATCTTCTGTATGTGCCGTTTCTTTTATATGTGCCGTTTCTTCTATTATAAAGGAAGTATCAGTAGAAGAAGTGGCCGCTGCGGTGGTATCCGTATCCGATCCGGAAGAAGAGTCCGCATAGGCGTTTTCGCCGGCAAAGGTACAGATACCGCCGGAAAATGTGAGGAGCAGGGACGCCGCGAGGACGGCCAGGCGGTTTTTAATATTTGTATTCGTTTTTTTATTCTTATTAAACATGAAAACTGAGTCCTTTCTTATCAATATGAAGTTCTTATCAGTATGAAGTTCTTATCTGTGTGAGTTCCTGCTTTGCAGGAATTTTGTGTCGCAGTTAGAATCAAAATATTTCATAACGTAATAAATCTATATGCGAGAGATAAATAGAAAATTCACACATTCAAAATAAATTTAACATTTCTGTAATATTTCTGATAAATCCCTATTTTACTCGTTTTTCCCTGTTTGTCAAGGGGCGAAAGGCTTCTTTTGTGTCGTGACGCGGATTATTTACGTTGACGGAAAGTGGTAATTTATCCCTGGATAGTAAAATTTCATTTAAAAGTATTGTTTTTAAGTTTTGCATGATGTATAATATACGCGGTAATAGTTTGTTACCAGCACATTAAAATATTACACTACATAAGAGAAAATAATAAAAAGCAACTTGAAAAGTGGGGGGGGGTATTGTCGAAGCTGTCCCCATTGCTATTATCCATTGCAGGATATGCCTGAGATAAAAGAGAGGGGGTTGCCGATATTGCTCGCTGCATTCCGCGTATACAGGAAAGAGGGTGCGGAAGCGAGGAATGGAGAGAAAATTGAGATATGGAAGGAAAACTGATTGTGATAGAGGGACTGGACGGCAGTGGAAAAGCAACCCAGGCGGAATTTCTATATCAGGAGTTGTGTAATAAAAGTGTTTCCGTCAGGAAGGTATCTTTCCCGGATTATGAGAGCCGTTCATCTTCCCTTGTTAAGATGTATCTGAATGGAGAGTTCGGAGATCATCCGGATGACGTGAATGCTTATGCGGCTTCCAGTTTTTATGCGGTCGACCGTTACGCGAGTTATAAGAAAGACTGGAAGGGATTTCTGGACACCGGCGGGATCGTGATTGCCGATCGATATACGACTTCGAATGCGGTGCACCAGTGCTCGAAACTGCCAAAGGAAAAGTGGGACGAGTATCTGAGGTGGCTTTTCGATTATGAATACAGACTGCTAGGAATACCGGAACCGGCGCTGACCTGTTATCTTCATGTGGATCCGGAAGTAAGTCAGAAGCTGATGAGTAAGCGGTATCAGGGTGATGAGCAGAAGAAAGATATCCACGAAAAGGATTTCAATTACCTGAAACGGTCGCAGGATGCGGCGGGCTATTGTGTAGATAAGCTCGGATGGAAGGTAATTGAATGTTGTAAAGATGGAATCATGCGGAGTATGGATGAGATACATAGTGAAATTATGATGATTGTCCGCGGATTGTCGGATGTCATCTGATGATTCTCAACGTAAGAGGGGAAAACGAAGCAATTAATAACATACAGAGATATTATGTTCCCGCTTTTGAAAAATCTGGCAGGGGAAGCAGAAAATACGGGAGGAAGAGGTAAATGAGTATATTTGTAACCCAATCTTCGATGGCACCTATCAATGAATACATAGAGGAAATCAGTCCTATCTTTGAATCAAAGCGTATGACGAATATGGGACCGGTATATAAGAAACTGCAAGCGCAGTTGAAAGGATATCTTGATGTGCCGGAACTCTCACTATTTGTAAATGTTTACCCAACAAAAAAAGTTTTAGATTTCAGCGTCAGCGCCAGTGGAAAACACATAAATTTGGCAGCCTGAAAAGCCCCGGAAAAGTAAAACTTCTATGGTAGACGTTTTGTTGGGTAGACCTATGGTAATGAATGTTTCACGGCTATGGGAAACGAAACGTAGGGTAGACATGGGAGAATGGTTGTTTCAATGATTTATTGAAGCGTTACAAAAGGCAGTTAGATTGAGGAATGGCTGTTTGTTATAAATGTACAAGAAGTCTATAGTTCCCTCTTTTGTAAGGTAGATATGGTTGCAGATGTGCTTCGTATCAAAAATGAAACTTTTTCTGTTGGGTAGACCTGTCGGAATATATGTACTGCTTATGGGCAGAAAAAATTGAAAACTTTTCTTGTAGGGTACACCCAGTTTAGAGTTTCATAATGCGGTAGATAAGGATACGGATGAGATAGATAGGGCTGTGATTAACACAGAGCCATTTGTATAGGAAGAAACGGCTGTAATAAACACTATTATTTAAGGAAGATTATGAGGAAGGGAATAAAGAGAATGTACGACTATTTGGTAGTTGGTTCTGGATTGTATGGAGCCATCTTCGCACATGAAGCAAAATCAAAAGGAAAATCTGTACTCGTGATTGATAAGCGTCCGAATATAGGAGGCAACATCTATACAGAGAATATCGAAGGTATCAATGTTCACAAGTATGGTGCTCACATCTTCCACACCAATAATAAAAAAGTCTGGAATTATATCACGCAGTTTGCAGAGTTCAACCGCTTCACGAATTCCCCTGTAGCTAATTACAAAGACGAACTTTATTCTATGCCGTTCAATATGTACACGTTCAATAAGATGTGGGGCGTGGTCACTCCGGAAGAAGCCGAAGCAAGAATCAATGAGCAACGGGCAGAGATTACACATGATCCTCAGAACCTCGAAGAGCAAGCTATCTCTTTAGTAGGAAGAGACATCTTTGAAAAGCTCGTCAAAGGTTATACAGAGAAGCAGTGGGGACGTGATTGTAAAGACCTTCCCGCTTTTATCATTAAGAGGCTGCCTGTACGCCTGACTTTCGACAACAACTACTTCAACGCTCTATATCAGGGCATTCCTATTGGTGGCTATACGAAGTTGATTGAAAATCTTCTGGACGGAATTGAAGTCCGGTTGAACACGGATTATTTGGAAAACAAAGCTGATTTGGATGCTCTTGCGGAAAAGGTAGTATACACAGGACCGATTGATGCGTATTTCAGTTATTCCCTCGGTTATCTTGAATATCGTTCTGTGCGTTTTGAAACAGAACTTCTCGACAATCCGAATTTCCAGGGCAATGCTGCTGTGAACTACACAGACCGTGAGACTCCGTGGACAAGAATCATTGAGCACAAGTGGTTTGAGTTCGGCAAAGATGCGGACGGCAATGACCTGCCGAAGACTGTGATCAGCAGGGAGTACAGCTCTGAGTGGAAACCCGGAGACGAACCATACTATCCGGTCAATGATGAAAAGAACAGTAAGCTGTATCAGCAGTATAAGGCTCTTGCGGATCAAGAATCCGATGTCATCTTTGGCGGGTGCCTTGGTGAATACAAGTACTACGACATGGATCAAGTTATCGCGGCTACATTAGACCGCTGTGAATCAATGTTTGGAGGAGTAGACGAATGAGAAAGATACTGATGGTCTGTGAGGCGTTCGGCGGCGGAGTTTTTACTTATGTCAGCCAGCTTTGTAACGATATGTGCGAAGATTTCGATGTGTATCTTGCTTACGCCATCCGTCCACAGACACCAGAGAATTACAAAGATTTTTTAGATAAGAGAGTCCACCTTATTGAGGTTAAAAACTTCAGCGCAAAGGGTCTCACAAATATTGCAAACGATATAAAAGTGATAAAAGAACTTCGAGCAATCGAAGAAAAAGTAAAGCCTGATGTGATTCACCTGCATTCATCTGTTGCCGGTGGCATCGGGAGACTAGCATTCAAAGGAAAAAAGAACACAGTGGTTTATACTCCACACGGCTATGCCCACATCCTCATGGGCAGTGGTGCAAAGTGCAAGATGTACGGCGTGATGGAGCATATTCTTGGAAGAATATCGAATGCCATAACCCTCACCTGCTGTGAGAGTGAAGATGAAGTAGCAAAAGGGCTGACCAAGAGGACGGCATACATAGAAACTGGCGTCAATCTTGCAGATTTGTCGGCTTCACTAGATGGTATCGAGCCAATCAAAAACGAAAAATTCACAGTATTCACCCTTGGCCGTGCCTGTGTCCAGAAGCAGCCACAGTTGTTTAACCGGATTGCAGAGTTGGTGCCAGAAGCACGGTTTGTTTGGATCGGTAACGGTGAACTGGAGAATCTGCTGACCGCACCGAATATGGAGGTCACGGGCTGGAAGCCTCGCAAAGAGGCTCTTGCTATGGCGAAAGGTGCAGATGCCTTTATTCTCTGCTCGTTGGGTGAAGCAATCGCTATGAGCCTGATAGAGAATATGTACATAAAGAAGCTGATTCTTGTCAGCGACGTTATGGGCAACAAAAGCGTCATTCACGATGGTGTGAATGGATATGTCTGCAATACGGCAGAGGAGTATGCGGAAAAGATAAAAGCGGCAATGGAACATTTCCCAAGCGAATTGCCTGAGAGGGCATACCAGGATGTGCTTGAGATATATAACACGGAATCGATGAAGAAGAAGTATGTGAAGTTCTACTCCGAGCAAATCGGGGGGGGGGGGTACTGGCTAACTAATATTTTTGTTCTAAACGGTGATGTTTATGGAAGCGCGGGTGAAAAGGCGGTGGCATAGGTGGACAAAA
>JAJQAC010000075.1 GCA_021204025.1 Clostridiales bacterium
CAGTATTTATAAGGGATTGCACCTCTTTTCTAATCTTAAAGTGTCGAAAACGGGACTATATTTTACCAAAGTTAACAGGAAAACAAAGTGGAACTTTATAAAAAAAGAGTAAGTTTTTAATCTGTTTTCACAGGAAATCCCCCATTTTATGATCCGGTTTCAGCGATGTTTATTGCGGAATTCTGTCGGAAGCATACCGACTTCCTCACGGAAAACACGGCTCATATATTTCGGATCCGAATACCCCGCCATGTCCGCAATCTGTCCCAGCTTCAGGTTGGACTGCAGGAGCAGTTCCTTTACCCGGACGATCTGATACCTGCGTACGGTTTCCTTAAAAGTAGAACCGGTTTCTTTCTTAAACTGTGTGCTCAGATACTCCTGTAATACGCCGAGCTTTCCTGCAAGCTCCTCCAGCGTGATCCCCTCGCTGTAACATCCTTCGATGATACGGATCGCGTGGCGGATCAGCGGACTGATATTTGCGTCGTTCTCATTCTCAGCAACTACCGAATGATACAATTCTTCAAAAACTTTCTCAATCGTCTCCCAGGTAACCGCGCCGCTCACCCTGCCGACCACATCCTGCCGTGAGATCCTCGGATCGATTCGTCCGATTACCTGCGTCTCCGCAAGAATCGCCAGGCAGAATCTCACGCAGATTTCCCGGATCTCATCCGGATGATGAGTGCCGCTCTGACACTCCCTGATCAACATCTGCAGTACTTTCTGATAACTATCCTGACGTCGTTCGATGACAGCTGTTTTCAGATGTCCTTCGATCTGCATGGAGTATCGCAGCGGAACGGTTTCGTGGTTTTCTAGCTCCCTCACGGGGATCATCGTTCCGACCGGAAAACACAGATTCCATTTACGGCAATCGACAAGTTTGCCAAATGCCTCCGGAAGCTCATGAAATCCCCGGCACAAAATCCACTCCATGACCGGCGTATGTTTCAGATTACGGATCATCGCCGGCGCAATGGTCCGGATACTGCGCCGGTAAAGAGCATCCGGATCCTTCATCCGGTACAACACAAACAAAATCATGTGAAATCGGCTCGACTGAATCAGCGTATACGCATAATCACCGGATTTCCCGGCATAACTCTCGATCGTACGCACCACCTGTTCCCGATCCTCATCATAATGCTCATCAAGACTGACCCCGCAGATTGCCAGAGAATCTTCTGTGCCAACACCATACTGACTGCGTATGATTCTGTCCAGATTGTCATCAATCTCAACCTCCGCCAGGATGCATCCCCGAATAATCTGTTCCAGTGAAAACAGCCGCTCCCGGATGCCGTTCTGCTCTGCTTCTTCCTGATATTGCCGGTAAATCTTATCCAGAGTCTCCTGAAGTTCCGGAATCTTGATCGGTTTTAGCAGATAATTTTCAATTCCCAGGTGGATCGCCTGCTTCGCGTATTCAAACTTATTATACGCGGTCAGCACAATCACCCGGCACATCACTTCGCGCTCACGAAGTCTCCGGAGCATCTCAAGGCCGTCCATTTCCGGCATCTGGATATCCATAATCACCAGATCCGGGCGCGTCCGGGCAATGACCTCCAGACCCTCCCTGCCGTCTGAGGCAAGTCCTGCGATCTCATATTCCGGACTCAGTTTGGGAATCAGACCGGCAAGTCCGCCGCGGATCACCGCTTCATCCTCCACAATTACAATCTTCATTTTATTGTCCCCCCGGGATCCCGCTTACAAACAGGTGAACCGTCGTACCGGCATTTTCCCCGCTCTCAAAATACAACCCCGCGTCTTCCCCATAGTATAATTCCAGTCTTTTTCTTACATTGGTGATACCGACGTGACCGGTCATCTCCATTTCCGGCTTATTTAACTGTTCCAGTACCTCCGGTTTCATCCCCGCTCCGTTATCTTCAATTACGATATGAACCTGTCTGCCCGTCAGGTGTGCATGGATTCTCAGGCGGCATACGGTCTCCATCCCACGGAAACCATGCCGGACTGCGTTTTCCACAAACGGCTGCAGCAGCAGCTTATGGATCCGATAGTCCATCAGCTCATCCGGTATCTCGATGACCAGTTCTAATTTCTGTGTCAGCCGTTCCTTCTGCAGCGTGATATAATGCTTCAGCCACTCGACTTCCTCCCAGAATGAGACCGTCCTTCCCATCCTCTGCATCGAATACTGCATAATATCAGCCAACGCGCCGATCATGCCGCTGACCTCATAATCTTCATGTTCGATCGCCTTCCAGTTAATCGTGTCCAGAGTATTATAGAGGAAATGCGGGTCAATCTGCGCTTCCAGAGCAGACAGCTCAGCGGTTCTCTGTTCCATGAGCAGACGGCGCGCTTCCTGTCTGAGTTCATCGGTTTTCCCCGCCAGTTCATTAAATCCAACCGCAATCTGGTTCAGTTCAAGAAAGCTCCCCTGTTCCGGATCCACGCGGACCGAATAATCTCCCTGCTCCATCTTCTGCATGGCGCTTACCATCTCCTGCACCTCTGTCAGGACAGGATTGATCAGCATTGTCAGCATCGCATAACCGAAAAGGCCGATTACCAGCAGGCAGACAATCCACACCACCGTCTGGTTCAGGAGTGCCCGCTGATTATCCTTCATCGAATAATAATCATAAATCAACCATCCTGTCCTTTCATTCGCCAGGCTGCCGATCTGATATCCGTCCGCATCTGCTGTCGTAACCATCTGATCAATCATCTCAAAATCCTTTGACGCGATCACCCGTTCTCCGTCACAGATATAGATTCTCGAATCCGCCATCTGCGGAATCATCTCCCAGAAAACCTCCTGGTCGATACTCAGCACCACTGTGCCAATCGCACGATTGATATCCCGGTAATCGATGATCCGGCGGCCAATCTGCAGCAGGTGTTTCTCCCTGCCTCCGTCTGTCGGCTGGATCGTCGCTCCGCTCTGATAGACGAAACCACCCTCAATCTCCGGGATCGTCACCTGATCTGCCCAGGTCGAAACCGTGAATGACGCAATTCCTCTGTCATAAAAGAAGAGCTTCTGACCGGCTGTCAGAAGAGTCACTCCTTCGATCCCATCCAGCTGATTTCCCAGATGATCCAGCCTTCTGCGCAGATAGTTACGATCGGTTTCTGACACGGCAGTATCCTCATTGATCTTTTCGATCAGTTCAACCAGCTCATCATCGGTACAGAAATCATAAAGAACCGTAGTATAGGTATCCAGCGTCATATCCATGACCAGGCTGGCCGTCCGCAGCTCCTGATCCATGTTTTCCCGCATGCTCTCCCAGATCATCTTCCAGATCCGCGCCTGCATAAAAAATGAAAATATCACCAGCGGCAGGATCAGGAAACGCACACCAAACATGATCAGGCTTCGTCTCAGCGTTCTGTTTTTATGCATCCGTCTCCTCCCGCTCCGGCATCGTGCAATTACTCCGCTGCTTCCGTTTTCCCGTCATCTTCTCCTATAATCACCGCGCGGATTCTGTCCGCCATCCTGACCGATTCATCCGGCCAGGAGATCTCAAACGGCCTGGCATCCGATTCCAGTAAATAATCATAATAAACCTGGTACTTTGGATATTCCTCAAGCTGCCACTCCAGCAGTTCTTTTTGCGGAGCCAGATATCCCATCGAATCCAGATAACCGGTCATATGCTCCGGTTCTGCCATAAAGCGGATAAATTCTCCGGCTGCTTCCCTGTGTTCATCCTTAAGCACCGCGATCGCCTCACCGCTGAAGGTCGTAATCAGCGTTTCTCCTGTCGGTACCGGAACCACACCAAAGGACGCGTCCGGGTTCTGCGCCAGGATCTGTTCTTCTCTGCCGGACGGTCCCAGCATCATCGCAAGTCTCCCGGACGCAAACTGGCGGATGATATCCTGCACGGTACTGGTAACAACGTTGCGATCCATCGCTCCGCTCGCAGAAAGCTCGCGCAACAGTTCCAGCACCTTCTCACAGTTCTCCGAATCCGGTTTCCGCACATCGCCTCCCTCCGCCCAGATAAACGGAGTCAGGACAAAAAGGCACTCTATATCCTCTGCTCCCGGGAACCCAAAACCATACACCTCATTATTTTTTACCCGATTAGCCACCGACAAAAGCTCCGCCTGACAGGTCGGCGGTTCCACGCCTGCCTGCTCCAGGAGTTCCACATTATAATAGAGATTACAGGTACAAAATCCCAATGGAAGCGCGATCATCTGCCCGCGGCTGTTTGTACACTCATCCAGCACAAGATCCAGATATTTATCCTCTTCCACATAAGGACCGATATCGCAGAGCACATCCAGTTTGTCAAAATGAGGCACTGCCTGCCTCTCGATCAGAGCCAGATCCGGCTGCGTACCATCCGCGATCGCCAGAAGGAGCTTTTTTTTAAATTCCACGCTCGGTATGTATTTGGAAACAATTTCAATTTGATCCTGGGAGTCATTAAATTGTCGCACAAGATGATTAAGCTGATCCCCGCCGGCCGGAGAATCATAATGCCAGTATTCCAGCCGGAGTTTTTCCGGTTGTTCCGGTTCTGCGGTACCAGCGCACGACGACAAAAAGATGGCTGCAACAAAAAGTCCAGCCGTAAAGAATAATTTTTTCAAATGAACCCCCATCTGGTATACACCCTCGAAAGCTGCGACCCCATCCGCAGCTATCATAAAAAACTCCCCATCTCAAACGGTATTCACGTCCATGTCCATATAGTTAGAGTCTAACAAAGTTAACCGCAGATGTCAAGGGGAGTTTTTTCTTATGAATAAATTTTTTATATTGTTCAGTAAAATATCCTGTGGCGGATCAGATCCTCGCGATTCCTTCCTCAACCGCTACATCCGCGACTGCCTTCGCTACCACGTCCGCAACCGCCTTATTTAACGGGGAGGCAATGATGTTTTCCCGGTTTAATTCCTC
>JAJQAC010000022.1 GCA_021204025.1 Clostridiales bacterium
GTTTCGGAGAGGAAGAGAACGGAGAGAGACAATATGCGGTTTTGAGGGTACATGAGATATTGGCCTGGTGGCTCAGCTGGTTAGAGCGCCGCCCTGTCACGGCGGAGGTCGTGGGTTCGAACCCCATCCGGGTCGTTTGATAAGAGTTTATACATCGTTCTTTTGCCGATATGGCTCAATTGGCAGAGCAGCTGATTTGTAATCAGCAGGTTATCGGTTCGAGTCCGATTATCGGCTTTGTTTCAAAAGTTAATATTGTGGGAGAGTTCCCGAGTGGCCAAAGGGGACAGACTGTAAATCTGCTGGCGATGCCTTCAGTGGTTCGAATCCACTCTCTCCCATTTATAATTTTTATATTATCGCGGGGTAGAGCAGTCTGGAAGCTCGTCGGGCTCATAACCCGGAGGTCGCAGGTTCAAATCCTGTCCCCGCAATTTTATGCCTTGGTAGCTCAGTTGGTAGAGCAGAGGACTGAAAATCCTCGTGTCACTGGTTCGATTCCGGTCCAAGGCATCTTTGATGTACGGGTGTGTAGCTCAGTCGGTAGAGCACCTGACTTTTAATCAGGTTGTCCCGGGTTCGAACCCCGGCACGCTCACTTTTAAGTCTTGTATATACAAGGCTTTTTTTATACACTTTTTCGTTATATTTCTCATAGGATAAAAGTGAAGCAAATGTTCTCATTTTACAGACCATTTAGATTTCATCTTCATCCAGCTCAAGTACAACATAAAATCCTCTGGAATTGCTTTTAATTTCTTTTACAATACCCTGGGTGGATTTAATGCGGTCACGAGCATGAAAACAGCCGGACATAGCAACGGCTGGCTCGATGATATAGCTATAGGTAAATCCGGGCCGTTCGGTAATTTCTACAGTCTGGCCGACAGTAACAAGACCCTGTCTTTCCATTTTGAATTCGACTTCTCTCATATAGGGCTACTTCTTTCTTTGAAAATAATATTTTTATGATACTGTATTAAATCATGCGGTATCCGTACTTTAAATTTTGAGTTTATTTTTCAGTAATCAGATACTGATAAACTTCTCTTTTGTTGATACCACGATCTTTGGCGACAAGTTTCATTGCCTCTTTACGTTCAATTCCCTGTTGATCGTAGTAGTTCATATGTTCCTGAATGGTCATAGATTCCCAAGCGAGTTGATTTTCCCGGTGCATGGACTCCCGGCTGCGACCTTCAATCGTTATGACATATTCGCCACGGGGATCATGATCCTGATACCAGGAAAGTGCTTCAGAAAAGGTAGTTGGCTGGATTTCTTCATACCGTTTGGTGAGTTCGCGGCAAATCGTAATTTTGCGTTCTGCGCCAAGTGTATCGGATAATTCTGTGAGAGTTTTTTTCAGGTGATGAGGGGCTTCATAGAGGATAATGGTTCGGGTTTCCTGTTTCAGTTCCTGGAGAATTTCTTTTCGTTCTTTTTTATCGGCAGGAAGAAAAACCTCAAAACAGAATCTTCTTGTTGTCAGTCCAGATAAGGTAAGCGCGGTTATACAGGCTGCCGGACCTGGGAGGGAGGTAACTTCAATTCCAGCCTCATAGCATTGTCTGACCAGTTCTTCTCCCGGATCGGAAATAGCCGGTGTTCCCGCATCGGTAATTAGTGCAATATTGACGCCATCCAGCATTTTAGAAACCAGATAGCGTGCTTTATCATATTTATTGTATTCATGATAGCTTGTCATCGGAGTTTTGATTTCAAAATGATTCAGGAGATGGATGCTGTTGCGGGTGTCTTCCGCGGCGATCAGGTCTACTTCCTTTAAAATTCTCAGAACACGCAGAGTAATGTCCTCCAGATTTCCGATTGGTGTCGCACATAGATAGAGTTTTCCGGTTTCTTTTTCGTGCTTTGATTCCATATCGTTCATATCCTTTCTGTTTGCCGGATTGTGTTATGAAATATTATTATCTCAATCATTGTCAGCTGTATATTAATAACCGTAAGTCGTTTTAATTTCATCAGAATATACGCCGGGCTCTTTAAAGACAATAATCGGTGCTTCTACTTTCATCATTGCTCCTCCTTGGCGGACAGCTTCGGTTAATACCATATTTGCTTCTTTCTCTATAAAAGGATGGACCATTTTGAGACGTTTTGGTTCTAATTTATATTGTTTTAAAACAGTAATAATCTCTGCGAGGCGTCTGGGACGATGGACCAGATAGAATCTTCCTCCTGGTTTTAGAAGAAGGGAAGCCTCACGTACAACGTCTTCCAGTGTGCAGAGAATCTCATGTCGGGAGATAGCCTTTGGCAAATAGGGATTTTTTATACCGTGTGTGTTGTTCATATAAGGAGGATTGGAAGTAACCACATCAAAAGAAGCCCGGCCAAAAAGAAGGCTGGCTTCTCTGATATCTCCGGTTACGATTTTAACATGGTCTTCAAGATGATTTAAGCGAACGCTTCGGGAAGCCATATCCGCAATCTCTTTTTGAATTTCAAGACCGACGAAATGATCTCCTTCTGTTTTAGCTTTGAGAAGAATTGGAAGAATACCGGTACCGGTACCAAGGTCAATCAGGGATTCTCCCTTTTTAACACGGACAAAACCAGAGAGGAGTATCGCATCCATTCCAAAACAAAACCCGTTTTTTTTCTGGATGATATGATAACCATTACGCTGTAAATCATCAATCCTCTCATCTTCGAGGCAGATGTTAATCATCTAGTTTGGATTTCCCTTCTTTTTTTTCCAGTGCGTCCAGTTTTTTGAGTTCTTTATCTTCCGGATCTGATTTTCCTTTTTTACGGCGAGGTTTAAATTTTAACTGATCGACACGATATTCACGGATTTCTTTTTCATCTTTATTTAGAGTTACGAGGACTTTTACAGTCTGCCGAAGAACGTTTACATAGCTGACTTCTCCCTTCATATCGTCATCGGTTGTAACATAATCGCCAATATTAGGAAGTTTGCTGTTTAAATATTCATAAGTTTCTTCTTCGTTTTTCAGGCAACACATCAGACGACCGCATACTCCGGAAATCTTGGAAGGATTGAGGGAAAGATTTTGTTCCTTTGCCATTTTGATTGATACAGGAATAAATTCCGTCAGATAAGAATGGCAGCATAAAGCCCTTCCGCAGATGCCGAAGCCTCCGATAATTTTGGTCTCGTCTCTGACACCGACCTGACGAAGTTCGATTCTTGTTTTAAATACGGATGCAAGGTCTTTAACCAGATCACGGAAGTCAATTCGTCCGTCAGCGGTAAAATAAAAAAGAATCTTATTATTATCGAAAGTATATTCAACGTCGATCAGTTTCATATCGAGGTTATGTTTGTGAATTTTATCAATACAGATACGGAAAGATTCTTTTTCTTTTTTGCGGTTATCTCCTTCTCGCAGACAATCTTCTTCTGTTGCCATGCGGATGACGGTTTTCAGTGGCTGCACAACCTGATTGTCTTCTACCTCGCGTCCACCAAGAACAACGCGGCCAAATTCCGTGCCTCGGGCTGTCTCAACAATTACGCTATCTCCGGTTTTAATGTCCAGTTTTCCGGGAGAAAAGTAATAAATCTTTCCCGCAGTACGAAATCTTACTCCTATTACCTTTATCATGTTAATTCTCCTTCATTACAAGCAGCAGCAGTTCGATTGTCAACTCTGTATTGACATTAGCCTGAAGGCGGGTCCGTGCCTTATCAATGGCGGTGAGTATATTCTCAATGCCGGCGTAAGAACTTTTTTCGCTCACGCTGCTGATTACTGAATATTCATCTTTAAAGATCAGAGAATTCATATCCTTGGTGACCTTATACATCAGAATATCCCTATACCACATCTGCATAAAGTCAAGACAGGAGTAAATGTCGTATTCCTGATCTTTCATTTTTTTTATTTCATCGAGAAGCTCGGAGATGTCCATTTTTTTAATATATTTTAAAAGAACGAGCATATTTTTATGGAAATCCCTGAAGTTATCAGAAGAGGCGATTGTGATCGCCCGGCCGAGGTTGCCCCGTGCAAAAGAAGTGTATACCGCAGCGTCTGCAGGATCGACATTCATCTCATCCTGAAGGTAATATTTTATGGTCGAATCTTTTAGCGGTTTCAGCGGTAATTTTACACATCTGGAAAGAATCGTGGGCAAAAAGGCATCCTCGTTTGTAGTAAGCAGTAAAATGACGGCGTATGCCGGAGGTTCCTCGATTGTCTTTAACAATGCGTTTTGTGCTTGAGGAGTCATCTTTTCTGCTTCGTCCATGATATAGATTTTATAGTGGCTGCTATAAGGGCATATCATGACGGTATCCTGTATCTGTTTGCGGATGTCTTCAACACTGATACTGCCCGGTTTTTCATGGGTAATATAAATTACGTCAGGATGATTGTCGCTCAGAATCTGTCTGCAGGAGGGGCAATCCATGCAGGGATCGCCGGTTCCCTTTTCACACAAAAGAGTCAGGGCAAACGCATTTGCAAGCGATTTTTTTCCCATTCCTTTTTCACCACTGAGAATATAAGCATGGGAAACCATATGTAATTTGATAACAGTCTGGAAATGCTGTTTAATCTGCTCATGTCCTAAAATCTCATTAAATTTAAGCAAAGGGGAAATCACTCCTTTCGTCGTTTGCAGATATTTTTATTTAGTATAACACAAATTCATATCATTTTCTATCTGATGAATACATTTTTCAAGATCATCGTTATCATAGGAAAAGGTGATGCCCAGGCGTTTTAGATTTGCGGGAGCAAAGTCTTTTTCATCTGCGAGATATCTGCGGCAGAGTTCGGCATAGTTTGGTTTGTGCTGGCTCTTTTCTCTCAGAATTGCACGTTCCATGCGAGTACCGTCATCAACCGTTATATAAATCGGCATGACATGTTCGGTGCCGTAATAGGCCCGGACTTTCTCGTAAGATTCGAGAGTTCCGATGACCAGATAGTTCTTTTTTGTCAGGTCGGTAGTGCCATCATCTACGGTAGCATAGCTCCACGGACCGGAGATAGTATGATAGGTGCGGATTTCGATAATCTTTCCTGTTTGTTTCAGTTTATTCATTTCATTTTCTGTAATGAAATGATATTCTTCCCCATCTCGTTCCCCCTCCCGGATCGGTCGGGTCGCATAGAGAATGATTTTCTGAAGAGAAGGAAAATCATTCAGGATTCTTTTATAGACAGTATCTTTTCCGGATGCACTTTTACCCATTATATAAAATATTTTTCCCATGATAGATTCCTTATTTTCTTAAAATTAAGATTTAAAAATTTTTCTTTTATGTTTCCTTTTGTACTTTGAGAACATTGACATTGATATCTGCAGGCCCCTGGATGGGGAATCCTCTGTGTTTATAATTAAGAAGCTGTAAAAGTACTGGTTCTGTAATTGTTTCACCAGGCAGGACGACAGGAATACCGGGCGGATAGATATAAATAAATTCCGAAGAAATCCGATTGGCACAGTTTTCGAGAGGAATCCATTCTGATTTTCTGTTAAGTGCATCTGCGATGTCCGTCCCGGTTTGCAGTGTGGCATTTGAGAATGTCGGAATCTGACGGGATTGGGATAAAAGCCATTGCTCACAGATATTATCCCGGTATAATTTTCGGTCAAGATCAAAAAGCGAATCACGCAGGCGTTGAAAGGCTTCATTGGTATCATAAGCAGTCATGATAGCCAGGACATAATCCGCAGCGGCCATTTCCATTTCCAGATGATAATCGTTTCGAAGCTGTGCGGCAAGCCACATGCCATCGACAGATTTTTTATCGTGAGGAATGTCTTGCTTATTCTCTGTGTTCGATTCCTTTCTGAAACAATTTCTTGCGGAAATCAGGATCTTTGATTCATCATAGTGAAATACTGCGTCTTTACCGGCCAGACTGTCCTGTGTGGGAATCGTCAGACAATTTAATATGGATAATTCCTGATGAAAAGAGTTCAGTTTTTTATACAAAAGATCCCACTTTTCAGCGCCGTCTTTTTGTGCCTGATAAATGCAGTTTTCGATCGATCCGATTAAAAGATACGAAGGACTGCTGCTTTGATAGATCTGCAGATATCGTTCGAGGCGTTCTGTGTCGACATAGCGGCTTTTTACATGCAGAACGGCTGTTTGTGTGAGGGACGGCAGGGTCTTATGAAGACTCTGGATTACAATGTCAGCTCCGCAGTCAAGTGCAGATGGCAGAGAAGACGTAAAAGGAAAGTGTGCGCCATGAGCTTCGTCAACGATCAGAGGTATCTTACGGCGATGGACAATTTCTGCAATTGTTCTGACATCTGAGACAATTCCGTCATAGGTGGGAGAAACAATGAAAACTGCCTGCGCATCCGTATGGATATTTAATGATTTATCCACAATTTCTGGATTAATTCCACCTTGTATCCACAATTTTTCCACAATTTGCGGATAAATTGTGGAAATTTTAAGATGATTGAGGATAACTCCATGATAGGCAGACTTGTGACAGTTACGGCTCATGATTAATTTGCCTCCAAAGGGGACAGTTGCGCTGATTGCACTTAAGATCCCACAGGTGGAGCCATTAACGAGATAATAGGTTTGATCAGAATCATAGACAGAGGAGGCCCAGTCCATAGATTCCCGCAGGATTCCTTCCGGGTGATGCAGATTATCAAATCCATCGATTTCGGTAATGTCGATTTGCCAGGGATTGATATCCCATCCGGTTCTTCGTTTATGACCGGGCATATGATAAGGATAGTAATCTGAATGGGCATATTTTTTTAATCGTTCAAATAAGAGGTGTTGTTTATCCAAAGTCTGACCACCTTCTGTAATGATAGTTTTTGTTCTTTCCTGTGCGGCAGTGAACTCTGTGAGACAGACAAGCCATATGGAAAGGAACTTTGAAATACTGCAATTATCATAACACACAAACCTCCGGAAAACAAATTTAACAGAGAAACTGTGGTTTATTATTTTAACTTGTCAATTTCTTCATAATCTCTTATACTGGAAACAGGCTTCAGTTAATTTAAATATCAGGAGGATTTGCGGTATGAATCAGATCAAGGCAATCATGCTGGATATGGACGGAACATTTATGGGAGATCATGTAGATGTGCTTCCTTACACAGTGGAAATGCTGTATAAAATGAAGGAACGGGGTGTGCTGATCGGGATTTCGACTGGTCGTGACGTGATGAATGTGGTGGATCTCTGCCAGAAATGGGGCATTGAAGATCTGATTGATATTATTGTGGGAAGCGGAGGCGCGGAGCTTTATGACCGCATTCTTGGAACAAAGATCTATCAGTATCCGCTGGCCGGCGAACATATCTTAAATGTGATCCGTCATTATGAAGATATGGATGTTAATTTCGCGATTCCTCATAATGGTGTGATATATGCGCCGAAGGATGATGATAAACTTCAGGATCTGGCCCGTGCGGATGGAATGCCGTATCAAATTGTGGATTTTAACGAATTTTGTGCGGAACCAAAGGCAAAGGTGATGATTGTCTGTAATCCGTCTGATATGCCGAAAATTGTGGAGAGGAGCGAGAGTTTTTCAGACCCGAATTTCAAGTCGGCGTCTCTGATCACATCCCGCCGTCTTTATGAATATATGGATCCGCGGGTTTCGAAGACGAATGGTATTGTGCAGGCAATGAGAGAGCATAATATTGCGTTGGAAGATATCTGCGCGTTCGGCGATGCGGATAATGATTATGATATGGTTCTCAATTGCGGCATTGGCGTTGCAATGGGCAACGGGAGTGAAAAGACAAAGGGCGCAGCGGATTATATCACGGATGATAATACGCATGATGGCATCGGAAATTTTATCGCAAAATATCTGTTGAAAGACTGAACGCCGGAAAAGTGGGAAGTGAAACGGAGGCAGATAATAAAATATGAATCTGAAGTTTAAGCCGATTGAAGCAGGGGATCTGGCAGTATTGGAACCTTATTACTGTAAGCGTCCAAACAAGACTTGTGATAGCGTGCCGCTGGACAGTTTTTTGTGGAAAGATTATTACCAGGTGCAATTTGCGGTCAGCGATGAGAAAGCAGTGCAGTGGCTAATGCATGAAGACGGGAACTGGCAAAGCGCGATGCCGATCTGTTGTGAAGAGGATCTTCCGCATTATTTTTATGAGATGGTGGATTATTTCAATAAGGTAATGGGAGTTCCCTTTAAGATCAATCTGGCGGATGAAGAGGCAGTGGAATATCTGCATTTGAAAGAGTCGAGGGATTTTGACGTGATCGAAATGACCGACCTGAAAGACTATCTGTATGATGGCAACGCGATGCGCAGTCTGTCAGGAAAGAAACTGCATAAAAAGAAAAACCATCTGAACAGCTTTCTGAAGGAGTATGATGGTCATTATGAATATCGGCGGCTTGCCTGCAGTGACAGGGATGATGTATGGACATTTCTTGATCAGTGGCGGGAACAGAAGGGCGAGCAGGTAGAAAAACATCTGGATTATGAAGTAAGGGGAATTCATGATATCCTGAAAAACTGTGGAACGATTCCGGTGCGTATGGCTGGAGTTTTTATTGATGAGAAGCTGGAAGCATTTACGATGGGAAGCTATAATCCTTATGAAAACATGGCTGTTATCCATATCGAAAAAGCAAATGCTGAGATTCGCGGGCTTTATCAGTTTATTAATCAGCAGTTCCTGATTCATGAATTTCCGGACGCGGCGCTTATTAATCGTGAAGACGATATGGGAGAAGAGGGGCTTCGCAGAGCAAAGGAGTCTTATAATCCGATCAGATACGCGAGGAAATATATGATCGTGCAGAAAAATTTTCAGGCGCAGGATTGATCGTGCTAAGGAGAGTGAAATGCCGGATCAGGATCCGGATGTATGGATGGGAGAAGCGGTACAATGATTATGACGGTAAAATATCTGACGGAAGCAGAGAAGCAGGAAAGCCGAAGTCTGTGGGAAGAGGCTTTCCCGGAAGATTCGCGGTCGTTTACGGACTATTATTATCGGGAGAAAGTAAAAGATAATCAGATACTGGCGTTGGTGGAGACCGCTGCGGGCGGTGCCCTGAATCCGGCCAGAACATCTGCGAATGTTCGCCGTCAGGTGGCGGTACAGCGCGCAGGCGCCTGGAGAGTGGAAGCGATGATCCAGATGAATCCTTATCTGCTTCAGGTGGGAAAAAACCGCTGGAATGTGGATTATCTGGTTGGAGTCGCAACGAGAAAGGACCGGAGACGCCGCGGATACATGGCGATGCTTTTAAATAAATGTCTTACTGACAGCCGGGAAAAGCAGATTCCCTTTACTTTTTTAATGCCGGCGGACGAGGCGATTTATCGTCCGTTTGGATTTACTTATATTTTCCGTCAGTTGAAATGGGAATGGAAGGCGGGAGTTGAAAAAAAGCTAAAAAAGCAGCCGCTCCTCCCATGGATTGACCGGGATGAATATCATAAACGTCTGGCAGATGTGACGGAGTGGACGAATACGTGGATGTCGCGGCATTATGAAATATATGCGGTAAGAAATGCAGGATATCTGTACCGGCTTTTACAGGAACTTGAAAGCGAAGAGGGAACTTTCGACGTATATTATGAAGACGATCAGATTGTGGGAGTCCGGAGTGAATGGGGGTTAAACGAGCGGGAAGAACGTCTTTTATATGCGGATGAAAAGTATGTCAGCTTGGTCGGCGAGGGAAAGCCGGCGATTATGGCGAGAATCATTACACCGGAAAAGGTCATGCAGGCGGTTTCCCTGCGGCCGGAGGTTTCCGAAAGAGAAATCAATATCCGTATCCATATTGAAGACCCGATCATTGAGGAAAATAACCGGGTGTGGATCTGGCATGTTACTCCATCCGGATCCCGTATGGAGAGAGTTTATATCGATCCAATGGTGAGGAAATCTCAGTTGGAAAAACTGGATCTGGAATTGACGATAACAGAGCTTACATCATGGTTGTTTGGATATGAGGTGCCGGAGAAAGCAAAGGCTTATGACAAATATGTGAAACCGTTGGCTAAGGTATTTCTGGATGAGATCGTGTAGTTGGAGTTGGTTTGTTAGTATAGTTAAATGTAAAACAGATCAGTAGTCCCTGAGAACGGTCCCTGGAGGATATTTGTTCTCAAAGACGGATGGTGAAAAACAAAAGGAAGGAGAGTTCAATCATGAAGGAACTGGAAACTTTAAAACAGTGGATCGCAGAATGCAGTAATATCGTGTTTTTTGGCGGAGCCGGAGTGTCGACAGAGAGTGGAATTCCGGACTTCAGGAGTGTGGACGGTTTGTATCATCAGCAGTATGATTATCCGCCGGAGACAATCATCAGTCATAGCTTTTATGTGAGAAATCCAAAGGAATTTTATCGTTTTTACAAAAATAAAATGATTTTTCCGCAGGCAAAGCCAAATGCGGCGCATATGGCGCTGGCAGAGCTGGAACATCAGGGGAAGTTAAAGGCGGTGATTACTCAGAACATTGACGGGCTGCATCAGGCGGCCGGAAGTAAGGAAGTGCTGGAGCTGCACGGATCTGTTCATCGCAATTACTGTACAAGATGCGGAAACTTTTTTAATCTTGATGATATCATGGAGATGGAGGGTGTTCCGAAATGCAAATGTGGCGGAATGATCAAACCGGATGTCGTACTTTATGAAGAGGGGCTTGATCAGAGAACGCTTCAGAAAGCAGTTCAGTATATTGCGGGAGCCCAGATGCTGATCATCGGCGGGACCTCTCTGACTGTGTATCCGGCGGCAGGTCTGATTGATTATTATAACGGAAATAAGCTGGTACTGATTAATAAATCGGTAACGCCGATGGATTCTAAGGCAGACCTTGTAATCAGCGGGAAAATCGGAGAAGTATTTTCAGCAGTAATGTCATGAAATCTGCAAGCGTTTGCAGGAAAGATATGTTTGCGAACCGTCGGATTTGATAAGTCTGTTTTTTTGTATTTCAGAAAGACAGAGAATTATAGCGCAGGGAGGTTATATGATTCAGAAGTGGGATTATGAAGTTGGTGATGTGATCAGGATGAAAAAACCGCATCCCTGCGGGAGCAATGAGTGGGAGATTCTGCGCGTGGGCGCGGATTTCCGGCTGCTCTGCCAGGGATGCGGACGACAGGTGATGCTGGAACGCAGGATGGTAGAAAAAAATACTCGCGGTCTGAAAAAGAAAGTATCCGGAGAGGTGCTGTCAGGAGCACAGAAGATTACTGAGAACGTAGGAAGCTGAGGATCTCTTCAACGGCGTTTTCGACACTGTCCGGACGGGTTAATGTATAAGAAGCGTATTTTTGATAGCTGGGGACCCGGGCATCATAGCGTGCCCGCAGTTCCTCACGGCTGTGGTTTTTATTCAGTGGTCTCTCCGGCTGATTCATGAGACGTTCATAGCAGACATCAAAATCCTGATTGATATAGATAATAATTCCTTTTTCGGCCAGTGCTCTGGCGTTGCGTTCAAAGGTTATCAGACCGCCGCCGGTTGAAATTACGGATTTTTGCATGGAGGCAGCCTTGAGTGCGATCTCGTGTTCGCAGTCGCGGAAAAGGGTTTCTCCGCCTTTGGCAAACATTTCCGGGATTGTCATATGATAAGTATCAAGAAGAAGATCGTCAGTGTCGACAAAAGTATAACCCAGGCGTTCTGCCAGAGGTTTGCCGATCGAGGTCTTTCCGCAGCTCATGAAGCCGCAGAGAATGATCAGGGAAGCAGAGTTTGAATGGTTCATGATATAATTAATTCTCCGTTCTGTCGCGGGATTCTATATAGCGACGTGTGTATAAATGCAGGAATCTAAAGCGTCTACGTTCCGCTTCGGTCGTTGCTAAACGTGTGCCATTGGCACACAGCAACAGCCGCAGGCGGGGAATCCTTCTTTGCAGGATTCTTTTTCATCTATAGGAAAGCAGGATTCTTTTGCCACAGATTTCCATTCAGTATATCAAAAGAGTGTAAGAAATGCAATCACTGTTCCAGTTCGTCCATCCAGGCAAGTGCAGCCCGGTAGGCAGAAAGCCCTCCGGTGTGTGATATATCACGGTCAAAGTCGTGTTCCCATCCATATACGGGGTAAAACCGGCTCCCGGCAATGGAGGCTGCGAGTTGTTTGGATTCGCGGAAAGGCACGTCCGGATCGCCGGAGCAGGCGGTAAAAAAGCCGGGAGGAAGGAGTGCGAGGTCTTCTTTTGAGACAGAGGATGAAGAGATTTCTTCATCGGTGCCAAGGAATTGCGTCCATGTTCCGGTCTGGCGGGCATAGATATAGATGCTGTAGCGGACTGACAGAGGACCGTCAGTGAGAAAGCCGCGTCCGGCCAGAGCATCTATCGTATCAGAGGATACCGCAGGAAACTTTTTGAAGTAAGGGCTTGGCTTTTTAAATTCCGGCAGGTCAAACGTATGATAACCGTAAAACAGGATCAGTCCGGCGGGATGGGGGAATTCAGAAGTCCGACATAGTCGTACTGCCTGAGTGATTGCAAGATAAGCGCCGGCAGAACGACCAAACAGGTAAAAAGGCAGGCTCGTGGAAAGACCACAGGTCTCAGGGTGTAACAGGACTTGAGAGATTGCAGTATGCACGGCTTCTGTTATTTCTCTGAGCGGAGATTCCGGCGCGAGCGGATAATCAAAAAGGAGCAGGTCATAACCTGCGTTCAGAAATAATTCCTGATATGCCACAGGCAGGTCGTTTTTTGTGCCAAAGACAAGACCGCTGCCATGCAGGTAAAGGATAGAGCCGCGGCGTGCAATTGAGGGATGACGGCAGATAACGTGCAGAAAATGCCCGTGAAAGGGTATCTGGATTTCCGAATGGTTTTTATTCATGATGGAGAACCTTCCTTCCTGAAATACATATATGTTATGGCGAGGATGCTTTGTGTTGATCAGGAAAAATAATCCAGTAAAGCAAAGAGCCGTGTGTCCAGCATAATACGGAAAACCTCTTCAGGATCGCTCAGATTGTCCGGAAGCATTTGATTGATTTTGTTGATCCGGTATTTGACTGTTTTTGGATGCAGATATAATCGCCCGGCAGTCTCCGAATAACTTTGCCCGGTTGCAATAAAGATTTCCAGTGTCTGCCAGAGATCGGGATAGTTTTTGCGAAGCTGAAAATGCTCTTCCGTTACCAGGCTTCTTAGTAACTGAAGGTTATTTTTTTCGAGAAAAAGTCGATAGATCCCGAGCTCTGAATGGTAGGTAATATGGTTTTTGCGTTTCAGGAGATTCATAATCTGCTGAGTATTTAATACCTGCTGATTGAGTTCGGCGATGTGGTAACGGTCCTGAATATCGCTTAGCGAAATCTGGTAATCGAGACGATCCGGCTGACAGTATTTTTCAAGTTCTGCAAGAAGTTCATTCAGTTTGTCTCTGGTGAGAACAGGCATCACAGAGGATGGTGTGTTAAAGAGCAATGTGACGCGGTCATGGGTTCTCAGATTGATAAACCGCAGACCAAGGTTCTCCAGCCATAAACGGATAAAGCGGAATGTGCGCAAAAGACGTGGAGATTCTTCAAGCAGTGATTCACATAAAAAAGGAAGCTGAATCAGCATGACCTGGTAAAAAGGATAGCTGTCAAGAGAAAAATAGTGGAGGGCTCGATCAATATCGCAGGAATCTTTGATTTGTCCGTTTAAAAGGTCAGAGGCAAGATCATTGTATCGCTGGGAAGCCTGCTGCTGTGCGTTTAACTGGGTAATGATCGGCTCCAGGATAGAGATAATGATCTGTTCGTACCGGATATCCTGAGGCAGGGTGATCAGTGGGATAGCGTAATAATTACAGTAATCGACAAAAAAAGAAGGAATATCATTGATCAGGCGGCCCATTTTTACTGCCAGACCACTGATGCCAAGATCCCTGCATTTTACCAGAAATTCCCGTGATTTTTCTACGTCCAGGGCCTGCAGGGCGAAAAAGCTGGTGAGAAGGAGCTGACCTTCTCTTCCCCAGTTTTCGATGTCCGCCGCTTCCAGGACCATAACGGAAGTGACCTCTTTATCCGTGCCTTTCTGTCCGGCAAGTAAAGTGGCATCAGAGAATATGTCATTATTTTCCAGAATGTTCTTAATAGTCAAAAGTTTTATCCCTCGCAGATAAAAAAAATCCGTTATATTTTGAGATTATTGCGGTTGAAAAACAAAGGGTAAATCCATATAATCAGACTATAGCATAACGGAGGTGAAAAGTACAAATGTTATTTACTGTTATCAGGAAAAATACGTATCAGGACTCGATCAATCTGATGCTTCTGACTAACCGGATCAATACTTTGCCGGGAGTAATACAGAGTCAGATTATGATGGGAACAGACGCAAATAAAGATATTTACCGCAATGCGGGTCTTCTGACTGCAGAGGTGGAAGCGGCAGCGCCGGGAGACATGTGTATCGTGGTTGATGCGCAGGAAGAGGGAATCGTCGATCAGGTCCTTGAAGAAGTGAAAACATTTTTGAATGATATGTCCGTAAAGAAAGAAAAACAGGAGTCAGTGAGTGTGACGAACTGGGAGGAAGCGCTGGAGCAGCTTCCTGATGCTAATATGGCTCTATTTTCCACTCCGGGTGAGTACACCGCTCCGGAGATTGAGAAAGCACTGGATCTTGGCCTGCATGTGTTTTCTTTCTCTGATAATATTTCACTGGAGGATGAGATCCGGCTGAAGAAAAAAGCACACGAGGCAGGTCTGTTATTTATGGGACCGGACTGTGGGACAGGAATTATTTCCGGGATTCCGATCGCTTTTACCAATGTCGTAAAACCGGGTAATATCGGGATCGTGGGAGCTTCCGGTACGGGTATCCAGGAAGTAACGGCAATTATTGATCGTCTGGGCGGCGGTGTGATCCACGCGATCGGTACGGGCGGACGGGATCTGAATGAAGCGGTCGGCGCAATTACGGTGAAGGATGCGATCATAGGTCTGGAGCACCATGATCCGACGGATGTGATTGTTGTGATCTCCAAACCGCCGGCGAAAGAAGTGCGCGATGATGTAGTAAAACTTCTTCAAAAGGTGACAAAGCCGGTCGTGGCGATTTTCCTGGGAGAAAAGCCGGAAAATCATGAGGGGAAGGTTTATCTTGCTCATACGCTGGAAGAGACTGCCCGCATGGCTGTCGATCTGGCAAAGGGACTGCCGGTCAGGGATCATTATTGCGATCCTCTTACCTGTGAGGTACAGGAAACGCTGGGAGCGAATCAGACGGTAAAAGGACTGTATTCGGGAGGTTCTCTGGCAGCGGAGGCCGGGATGTTGATCTCAGAATCTTTGAATCTTGGCGGATTGATCAAAGAAGAGGGTTATATCTTAAAGACACAGGGATATGAGGTAGTCGACCTGGGTGATGACGTATACACGCAGGGAAAACCACATCCGATGATCGATCCGGAGGTACGGATTAAGAAGATCATGGAATGTGCGCACGATCCGCGGACAGGCGTGATTTTGCTGGACTGTATGCTGGGTTATGGTTGTCATCCGGATATGGCAGGGGCACTGGCGCCGGCGATCCGGGAGGCACAGGAGATCGCAAAGGCGGATGGAAGGAATCTTTATTTTGTGGCGAGTGTCTGTGGAACCAGACAGGACCCTCAGAATTATGATCAGGAGGTCGAGACATTAAAGGGATGCGGTGTTCTGGTGGAGGAAAGCAATGCCCGGGCGATTCGTCTTGCGCTGAAATTAAAGGGAATCGAATTTACAGAGGAAACACGCGGACATATCGAGGTTGAGACAGAAGGTGAGCCGCTTCCGGAGCCTGATGAGAAGGTTATGGAGCTTCTTAACACCCGTCCAAGGGTGGTAAATGTCGGAGTGCCCAGTTTTAACGATTCGATTGCCGCTTATCAGGGAACGAGCGTTCAGTATGACTGGAAACCAATGGCAGGCGGAAATAAACATCTGATTTATCTGATTCATGAATTGAATAAACGCAAAGAAATTGATACAATGAATCAGCGGGTGATCGAATGTTTTAAGGACGCCCAGCCATTTCTAATCGATGTAGTTCCGGCAGTCAGTGTGATCCCGGAATTAAACGGCAAAGTCCTGCTTCACGCAGGTCCGCCGATCGAATATGCCGATATGACAGGACCGATGCAGGGTTCCTGTATCGGAGCGGTTCTTTTTGAACACTGGTGTGAGACAGAGGAGGACGCGGTAGCACTGCTGGAATCCGGAGAAGTAAAATTTATTCCCTGTCATCATGTCCATGCGGTAGGGCCGATGGGCGGAATCACGTCTGCGAATATGCCGGTCATGGTGGTGGAAAACCGCCTGGACGGGACCAGAGCTTATTGTATCATGAATGAAGGGATTGGAAAGGTGCTGAGATTTGGCGCGTATTCTCAGGAGGTAATTGATCGGCTGACCTGGATGAAGGATGTCCTCGGTCCGGTTCTGGGGGCGGCTGTCAAGTCTCGTGAGGGAGGAATCAACCTGAATGTGATTATCGCGAAGGCGATCACGATGGGTGATGAGTTCCATCAGAGAAATATCGCGGCAACTCTTAACTTTATGAAGGAGACAGTTCCGTTAATCATCGCGCTAGACTGGGATGAGCAGGAAAAACGCCAGGTAGTACAGTTCCTTGCGGATACGGATCAATTTTTCCTGAATGTGATGATGGCCACCGGAAAGTCGATCGCGGATTGCGCGAGAAAGATCGAGGAAGGCTGCGTAGTCACCGCGATGACTAGGAACGGCCGTGACTTCGGTATCCGTATCAGCGGTATGGGAGATGAATGGTTTACCGCTCCGGTTAATACGCCGAAGGGTCTGTATTTTACCGGTTACTGTGAAGCGGACGGCAACCCGGATATCGGAGACAGCGCGATCACGGAGACGGTCGGAGTCGGCGGTATGTCGATGATCGCGGCGCCGGGAGTGACGCGGTTTGTGGGTGCGGGTGGTTTTGAGGATGCTCTGCGGGTGTCCAATGAAATGCAGAAAATCTGTATCAGTAACAATCCGAACTTTGTGATCCCAACCTGGGATTTTAAGGGTTCTCCGTTAGGGATCGATATCCGCAAGGTCGTCGCGACAGGAATCACGCCATTGATCAATACGGGTATCGCTCATCGTAAGGCCGGGGTCGGACAGGTAGGAGCAGGTACCGTGCGTGCTCCGCTTGCCTGCTTTGAAAAAGCGCTGGAGGCTTATGCGAAGAAACTTGGAATCGGAGAGTAAGAGAGCGGCTTATGCTGTCTTTGAGGAGCAGGGACGGATCAGTACATGGATGTGGGAGAATCTTTCAAAATGGCGTTTCGGGCGCATTCATAGTCAATTTCAGACCAGCCTGAATCTGGAATTTGAAGGGCAGCTGATCCATCTGGACGGTGGCCGGCAGGGGCTATGTTGTTTTGGCATGAGTGTGCCGGAAACCAGGATGAGAGCAATCCTGTCCGTCTGCCGGGCGGGAGATCTTGCAGTTATCTCAGATGGGACACTTCGCATCTATGGAAGAGAGGGACTAATCTTTCTAAACGCGCCGGAATTTCAACGGGTGGATTTGTCTGTGACCGGGATCAATGCCGGTCAGGCGGAGAGAAAGATAATCGGGAGATGGGAAGACCTGCTGGAAGTAGAAGGGCTGATACTGGGAATTGAAAAGACGCCGGAATTTTTGCAGTGTTCGGAAATCCTTGCAGGGAATGAAACAGGTGTCAGACGCGCAGTTTCTTATCTTTATGGAAGAGGGCAGGGTCTGACGCCGGCAGGTGATGATATTCTGGTGGGATACTGGGTGATCTTACAGTCATTTTCCGGTATGAAAACCTGTACAGAGATGCGTGCGGCAGACAGGAGTCGGCAATTGGCTGAAGTCGTTGGGAGTCTTACATCCGGGACAACGGATGTAAGCCGGGCATATCTGGATGCGGTATGTGCAGGATATGCCAATGAGACATTGGCTTGTCTGTTTCAGAAACTGAGGATCGGTGATCCGACTGCGATAAGACGGTTATTTTTGCAGCTGAAGAATGTTGGTCATACTTCCGGGTGTGATACCATCTATGGGATGTACCTGGGGATGAAATATATTTATGAACAGAAAAAGGAGGAATATTTACTATGAAAAAGAGATTTATGGCAATTGGTATGGCGGTAATTCTGGCTTTTAGTTTGACTGCATGCGGAGGTTCCTCAGGGAGCAGCGGCGGAAGTACATCCGGTTCCGCAGCATCAACGGACACGGGATCTACGGAGGCAGCGGCATCCGGAGAGGTTTATAAAATTAAAATGCACCACGATCTTTCTGAAGAGTCTGCGCAGCATCAGGGACTGTTGAAATATAAGGAAATCGTAGAGAAAAAGTCCGGTGGACGTGTGCAGATTCAGATCTTTGCGAACAATACTCTTGGCACGGATACGGAGGTTGCCGAGATGCTTCAGACGGGTTCTGTGGAATCTGCTCTGATTCCGACAGCAAAGCTGTCCGGTTTTTATGCTCCGTTACAGCTTCTGGATCTTCCGTTTGTATTTCCGACCAGAGATGCCTGCTATGGCGCGCTGGATGATGAGGAGTTTAAGAGTATGCTGTTAGATCCGATGGAGGAGATTGGATTTAAGGGTATTAATTTCTGGGAGAGTGGTTTTAAACAGTTTACGGCGAACAGTCCGCTTGAATCTATGGCGGATTTTAATGGACTGAAATTCCGTACCATGGAATCTCCGCTGATTATCGCACAGTTTGAGGCGCTGGGCGCGTCTCCGACCCCGATTGACCTTGGCGAGACCTATAATTCTCTGCAGCAGGGTGTTGTAGACGGTGAGGAAAATCCGCTGGTTACGATTGTAAGTAATAAATTTTATGAAGTTCAGAAAAACTGTACGATTTCCAACCATGCTTATCTTGCTTATGCATTGCTGTTTGCGAAGAGCTACTGGGATACGCTTCCGGAGGATATCCAGCAGATTATTGAAGAGGCTGCGGCTGAGGCTGTTCAGGAGGAGCGTCAGATCACGATCGACAACGAAGATGGCTATATTCAGACGATCAAGGATTCCGGCTGTGAGGTTAGCTATCTGAGCGATGAGGCAAAGGCGGAGATGACGGAGGCGATGAAGCCGGTACATGAACAGTTCCGCGATGTCATTGGCTCGGATACTCTGGACAAAGGCTATGAAATTATTGAGTCTTACAACAAATAAAAAGGATTATGGAAATGTTGAAAAAAATTGACAAAGGAATATCCTACGTGGAAAATACCATGCTTGTTTTTGGAATTCTGAGCGCGACTTTTGTCCTGTTTGCCAATGTAATTATGCGGTATTTCCTGAAATCAGGACTGGTATGGGCGGAGGAATATGCCAGATTTGCGATTATCTGGATTGTCTGCGGCGGCTGCGGAGCAGCCGTCCGCCGGGACGAGCATATGAAGATCACCGCGATTCCGGATGCGATTCACAACCGGATCGTCAAAGATATCCTGCTGCTGTTTGTAGAGATTGTCTGCCTTATATTTTCTATTCTGATGTTGACAGCGGGGGCAAGGTTGATCAGATCCATGATGACAAATAATCAGCTGTCTCCGGCAATGGAGATTCCGCTGTGGTGGATTTATCTGTCCATGCCGGTCGGAGGCGTTGTGATGACATTTCGTTTTCTGCTTCAGATCATCAACACCGTCAGGGAACTCGTGAAGGGAGGAGAAAAGGCATGACGATATTTTTGTTTGTTTCTCTGGCAGTTATGCTGGCGGCGAGCGTGCCGATTTTTGTGGCTCTGTGCGGTTCTGTGGCAGCGACATTCGTGATTTTTAATGATCTGGATCTGGTTATCATTTTGCAGCGAATGTTTGCCGGTATCAATAAATTTTCTCTGATGAGCATCCCGTTATTTGTCCTGGCGGCAAATCTGATGGGGGAAGGCGGTATTTCAAAGAGAATTATCAACCTTGCCAACGCATTCGTCGGGCACATCCCGGGTGGTCTGGCGATCACAACGATTGTCGCGAGTCTCTTTTTCGGTGCAATTTCCGGTTCCTCTCCGGCAACTGTGGTAGCGATCGGGACTTTATTGTATCCGGCGCTGCTGGAGAAGGGATATAGTCCGGGCTTTGCGGCAGGGGTCATTACGGCAGCCGGTTCTCTGGGAATTATTATTCCGCCTTCGGTCAATATGATTGTGTATGGCACGGTCACGGGAGCTTCGGTCGGCGCGCTTTTTATGGCTGGCTTTGGCGCGGGTGTGATTTACGCGTTGATGTTTATCGTGTATACGCTGTACTACGCCAACCGGCATCCTGAGATTGTCCGGGAAAAGAAAACAAGCTGGGGAGAACGCCTGACGGCTATCCGCGAGTCTGTCTGGGGAATGGGCGTCCCTGTCATTATTCTCGGGGGTATCTATGGGGGTATTTTTACTCCTACAGAGGCGGCTGCGGTTGCTGCTGTTTATTCGATGGTTGTTTCTCTGTTTGTATACCGGGAACTGGATCTGCAGGGATTTATTAACTGTGTATTAAAGGCTGCAATTACGACGATCCAGGTGATGATCCTGCTGGCGGCGACATCGGTGTTTGCGTGGATTCTGACGTCGGAGGGTATCACAGTCGCAATCGCGGACGCAGTATTAAGTGTATCTGATCAGAAGGTGGTTTTACTGCTGTTGATGAATATCGTCCTGCTGATCGCGGGTATGTTTCTGGATGGAGCGTCGATTACGACGATCCTGGGGCCACTGTTTCTGCCGATCGCGACCGCGGCCGGAGTGGATACCGTACATCTTGGGATCATCATGGTTGTAAATGCGGCAATCGGTATGTTTACACCGCCGTTTGGCTTAAATCTGTTTGTCGCTGCAGGTATTACGAAGCAGCCGATGTTAAAGGTGGCAAAGGGATGTATTCCGTTTATTGCGATGTCTCTGATCGCATTGCTTGTGGTTACGTATGTTCCTGAGGTCAGTCTTTGGCTGCCGCATCAGATTTACGGAACGTGGTAGGAGAGAGCATATGACAATACCGGTGACTGTTTTTACCTGGATGATGGCGGTGCTGCCGATTCTGGTATTATTGGTGTTGATGGTGAAAATGCAGATGGGCGCAGTGAAAGCGGCGCTCATCGGTCTTCTGGTTTCCTCAATCAGTGCGATACTGGTTTACAGAGCAGGGATTTTCCATATCGGGATGGAGTTATTAAAGGGTGTGTGGAGTTCTCTGGCAATTCTGATTGTTGTGTGGCCGGCAATTCTTTTATACGAAGTGGTAAATGAAGCAAAGGCATTTCAGGTATTTAAACAGAGTATGGGACAGGTGACAAAAAATGAGCTCCTGCAGATCATGCTCTTAGGATGGATATTTACCAGCTTTTTACAGGGAATTACTGGTTTTGGAGTCCCGGTAGCGGTTGGCGCGCCACTTTTGATCGGGATCGGGATGCAGCCATTCTGGGCCGTGGTGATCCCGTTGCTTGCGCATACCTGGGGCAATACCTATGGGACGCTCGGTGCGGCGTGGGACGCGCTGGTGATCCAGGCGGATATGGCGGATCATATAACACTGCTTCATTCGACAGCGTTATGGGCGACAACCTTTATCTGGATATGGAATTTCACAGCCGGCATCATGCTCTGCTGGTTTTACGGCAGAGGCAGGGCATTAAAAAAGGGACTTCCGGCCGTGCTGGTGATCTCGGTGATTCACGGCGGCGGTCAGTTGCTGATGAGTCAGTGGAACTCGACTCTGGCATGTTTTGTACCTTGCTGCGTGGCGATTGGGGCGATCATCCTGTTGGGACGGACCCCGCTGTACCGCGACGCCTGGCGTGTGGAGGACAGTCCCGTTATGAACCGGACAAAGGAGACTGCGGGGGAAGAAGCAGGACCGGCGGATATGTCGGTATGGCAGGCATTTTTGCCTTATATTGCTTTAACTGGATTGACGCTGATAATTCTTTTAGTACAGCCAATCAAGACATTCTTAAGTCAGTTCCGTCTCGGTTTTGCATTTCCCGGTATGATAACCGGATATGGGTTTGAGGACGCGGCGGTCGATCTGTTTTCTCCGTTAACTCCGTTTACTCACGCGGGTATGTTTCTGTTGGTTTCGGCGATCTTCGGATATGTGTATTTTTCCGGAAAACACTGGATCGGAGCAGGAAGCGGCGCTGCGATCGGGAAAAGAACAGTGAAAAAAACGGTGCCTTCGTCGATTTCGGTGATCTGCTTTATTGCGATGTCAAAGGTGATGAGTGGAACCAGTCAGACGACGGTGATGGCTCAGGGCATTGCCGGTGTCATGGGAGAGGCATATGTAGTTCTGGCTCCGGTTGTCGGACTGTTGGGCTCGTTTATGACCAGCAGTAATATGGCGTCAAATATTTTATTTGGAGGCTTTCAGCTTACAACGGCAAATCTGCTTGGCATGGATGCGGCGCCGATTCTGGGCGCGCAGACAGCGGGAGGCGCCATCGGCGCAGCAATCTGCCCCGGTAATATCGTGCTGGGGACGACGACAGCCGGAATTATGGGAAAAGAAGGTATGGTACTCCGTCGTGTTTTGCCGATCACACTTGTGGCGGCGGCGATTGTCGGAGTGATCATGTATGGGATCTGTGTGTTGTAGAGTCGTGTTACAGGGAGGTGGCTTATGAAGGAAACGGTGGTAGTCGCTGTGGGCGGAAACGCAATTATTAGAAACGGCCAGAGAGGAACGCTCAGGGAGCAGAGCAAAAATCTGCAGAAGGTCTGCGCCGCGATTGTTGATCTCGTGGAACGAGGATATCGTGTCGCTGTTACCCATGGAAATGGTCCGCAGGTCGGAAATGAACTTCTGAAAAACGAAGCCGGCCGTATTATCGTGCCTCCGTATTCTCTGGATGTGTGTGGAGCGGAGACGTCAGGGAGTATCGGATACCTGCTAACGCTTTCCCTGCGCAATCAGCTCACACAGAGACGGCTTGATGTCGATGTGGTGACGGTGATTACCAATTGTGTTGTGGATGAGCATGATCCGGGTTTTGATCATCCGACTAAGCCAATCGGCCCTTTTTACAGCGAGGAGGACCGCGACTGGCTGGTGCAGGAAAAGCATTATGTGATGATGGAAGACAGCGGAAGAGGATTTCGCCGGGTGGTATCGTCTCCGAAGCCATTGGAGATTGTAGAGCGGAAGGCTATCCGGGATCTGATCGACGCGGGCAATCTGGTGATTTGTTGTGGCGGCGGGGGAATTCCGGTCGTGAAGAATTATGGCATTTATCAGGGAGTAGAAGCGGTTATCGATAAGGATTATGCCTCAGCACTCCTGGCGAAAGAGATCGGGGCTGATGTACTGATGCTGTTAACCGGAGTTGAGAAGGTTGCGATTGATTTTGGAAAGCCAGAGCAGAGAGAACTGGATGAGATGACGCTGGAGGAAGCAAAACGGTATATGGCCCAGGGCCAGTTTCCAGCGGGAAGTATGGGGCCTAAGGTAGACGCAGCCCGGCTTTTTGTGGAGGCCAGTGATAAACCGGCGGCAGCGATTATTACTCTGATTGATAAGATGCCGGAAGCGATGGAGCGACAAACCGGTACGCGGATTGTCAGAGAAAGATCATAAAGCAGTTTTTGAGAAGTGTGCTCCTTCGGGCATGAGATTAGCCCGGAGGAGTATTTTTATCTTATAGGATAGTTCATCCTATAAGATAAAAGCCCTCCGGGCGTGATGCGCACTCGCGCGTAGGGAATTATGTCGCTGAAGCGACCGCGCTCGGCGCGAGAATGCGCCAAGGCGCATTCTTTATTTTATGGGCTTTAGCCTGTTGAAGGCATTGGAGTTTTTCGTGTTCCGAAAAATGGAAATGCCTGAAACAAAAAACCACCTGCTATGCGGGTGGAGTCAAATCGTTATACAAAAAATCACCTTTCCGTTACAATAGAGTTGTTCAGGCACTATTGCAAGAAAGGAAAGGTGATTTATGGCTAAAAAGAATTATGATTTGGCTCACACAAAATGGATGTGCAAATACCACATCGTATTCACTCCAAAGTATAGACGAAAAATCATTTATAATCAATTAAAAAATGATATAAGAGATATTTTGAAACAGTTATGTTCCTATAAAGGGGGGGGGTGGAGATTATAGAAGGGCATTTAATGCCGGATCATATCCATATGCTAGTAAGTATCCCGCCTAAAATGAGTGTGTCGAGTTTTATGGGGTATTTAAAAGGAAAGTCAGCACTTATGATATTCGATCGTCATGCAAATTTAAAGTACAAGTTTGGAAACAGACATTTCTGGTCAGAAGGTTACTACGTTAGTACAGTAGGATAGTGTGAAAGAAAGTAGCGGATAGCCAAGAAATGGCATACTGAAATAAGCTGTC
>JAJQAC010000063.1 GCA_021204025.1 Clostridiales bacterium
GCCTGAATCAAGGCTTTGAGAGGATTTGAATTCAATTCAACTGTCGAAGACCCGGCACGGTATATCGCCGGATCTCGGACGAGTATCTGGATCCGATGTACTTTGTACCGGAGTCTCTGATTGGCGTACCAGGTATCATGGATGTATATCGGGGAGGCAATGTGGCGCTGGTCAATGCTCCGGGTAATGGTGTTGCTGACGATAAAGGTATTTACTATTTTGTGCCTCATATGATAAAATACTATCTGGGTGAAGAACCGATCCTGAAAAACGCGCCAACGTATCTGGCTTTTTATGAAGATGACCGGAAGCTGATTCTGGATCATCTGGAGAGGCTGGTTGTTAAGGATGTGTCGGAGGCAGGCGGATACGGAGTGGTATTCGGCAAAGATATGACGACGGAGGAACTGGAAAAATGGAGAACCATTATTAAGAATGAACCACGCCGTTTTATCGCGCAGGAAGTAATTGATTTTATCGATCTGGATATTGTTGAGGGAGATCAGATGGTTCCGAGAAAAGCGGATCTGCGCGCGTTTGTTCTCAGTGGTGATACCACAAAGGTCTGGCCAAGCGGTCTGACCCGTTTTTCAAGAAATCCGGATTCGTTTGTAGTAAATTCATCTCAGGGAGGAGGATTTAAAGACACATGGGTATTATCTCGATAGAAAAAGCAGACCGGCTGTTCTGGCTGGGACGGTATACGGAGCGGGTTTTTACGACTCTGGATGCGTTTTTTAAGTATTTTGACAAGATGCTCGATGAAGACAATTCCGCCTATATTCCATACTGTGAGAAACTTGCGATTCCTATGATTTACAGTGATATGGATGATTTCATTGACAATTATCTGTTCTCAAAGGACGATCCCAATTCTGTGATCAGCAACCTGATTCGCGCTTATGACAATGGCATAGTGCTTCGCGATGAGCTAAGCAGCATTTCTTTGTCCTACATACAGCTGTCTTTAAATATTATGGAGAATTGTGTTAAGGATCAGGGCCTGACATATCAGCTTCAGCCGGTTAAGGATTATATCTATGCGTTCTGGGGCTGCCTGGATGATCGCGTGGAGGACGAGGAAGGCCGTAATATTATCAAGTGTGGCAGGTATCTGGAACGGGTGGATCTGTATATGCGTCTGGGATATAATATCCGTTCGATTCAGAAGGAGTACAGGAAATTCCTTAACCGTCTGCAGCGCGTGCGGATCGGGTATAATCTCTCTGAGGTAGACAAGCTGGGAGAAATTATTGGTCTTGGAGAAGGCTGGGAGGCCAGAAAACAGGATGCCCTCAACGCCCTGTGGAACATACTTTAGGGAACATTTTAATAACTGAGGTGATACAATTTGAAACAACTGCATTTCCGGTATGAGATGCAACTGCAACTGAGCGGAGACGTAAGGGAACATCATTTTCTGATGCGGTGTAAACCCATGGAAAATGAAAATCAGCATTGCGGCAGTCTTTCTTTCCGTGTGACACCGTCAGATACCATCGATGAGGTCGAGGATGGTTTTGGAAACCGCGGTTATGCGGTTACGATCCGGGAACCACATCGCCAAGTGCAGATGAGTGCGGAAGGACTGGTACGCGTGCGTATGGGAGAGATCCGTGAAGACTGCCATCCCATGTACCGTTTTCCGTCTCTCCATACAATGCCCGAGGATAATATTCGGGCATTTCTTTCGGATGCCCAAAGGTATTATGGGTCCGAGTTCCGTGACATGGCCGGCTACCGGGCATTGATGGGTTATCTGTATAGCCGGTTTACGTATGAGCCTGGGATCACGACGACAAAGACGACAGCGGCGGCGGCACTTGCCGGCGGTCATGGAGTCTGCCAGGATTATGCGCATATTCTAATCAGTTTGATGAGACTGCAGGGAGTACCGGCAAGATATACGGCGGGCATGATGATTGGCGAGGGCGCGTCACACGCGTGGGTAGAGGTCTGGCATAACGGCGCATGGATTGGTCTGGATCCGACGAATAATCAGATGGTAGATGATACTTATATCAAGCTGACTCATGGTCGTGATTTTGAGGACGGGACGCTGGACCGGGGATGTTTTCTTGGCTTTGCGAGTCAGAATGAGATAATACATGTAAAGGTGGAAGAACGATCATGATAAAGACGGTGGTATCTGTCGGTCTTGCGGTAGATGAAAGCCTGAGAATTGTAAAAAACGTGATTACCCCGGAGACAGTTTCGGGACAGGAAAAGCGGATCTGCATCGTGACTGGCACACACGGCGATGAGTTGGAGGGCCAGTATGTCTGCTATGAGATTAACCGGATCATCCGGGAGCAGAAGGAACATCTGAAAGGAATCGTGGAAATATATCCGGCATTGAATCCTCTTGGTGTTGATACGATTTCCCGCGGGATTCCGATGTTTGACCTGGACATGAACCGTATTTTCCCCGGAAATGAGGACGGAGCGGTAGCCGAGCACGTGGCGGCAAAAGTGATTCAGAGCATTGCGGGAGCGGATCTGTGTATCGATATTCACGCGAGTAATATTTTCCTTCGGGAGATTCCGCAGGCCAGGATTAATATCAACACGGCTGATACACTTCTTCCTTTTGCGAGACATCTGAATCTGGATTTTGTGTGGATCCACGCAGCGGCGACTGTTCTGGAATCCACGCTTGCGCACAGTCTGAATTCGATCGGTGTACCGACGGTAGTAGTAGAGATGGGAGTAGGCATGCGCATAACGGAGGAATATTGCCGTCAGCTGACCGATGGTATTTTCTGTGTCATGAAAGATATGGGAATCTGGGATGGAGAAGTAATTGTGCCGAAGACTCCGGTGGTCTCCAATGACGGAGAAGTCGGCTTTATCAATGCGAACGCTCCGGGGATTTTTGTGCCGGTGGTAAAGCATACGAGGATGGTGAAAAAGGGCGAGCTGGTAGGACGTATTCTGAATCCGCTTGACGGAACCGTGATGGAGGAGAACCGCGCTCCTCTCGCGGGTATGGTGTTTACCCTGCGTGAGTATCCTGTAGTATCCTGCGGGTCGCTGATTGCGAGAATTCTGGGAGGTGGCTTCTGATGAAAAAAGAATGTATTTATTCTTTAAAGAATTGCTACCGGGATGATATGAACATCTATGGATACCGTTTCGGAAAAGGAGAAAAATCTGCCTGCATCGTGGGAGCGATGCGTGGCAACGAAGTGCAGCAGCTTTATATCTGTTCAAAACTGGTGAAAACACTGAAGGAACTGGAAAAAAAAGGAAACATCGTGGCGCATAATGAGATTCTGGTCATTCCGTCGGTTAACCACAGTTCCATGAATGTCGGCAAACGCTTCTGGGCGACGGATAATACTGATATCAACCGTATGTTCCCGGGATATCATCTCGGGGAGACGACGCAGCGGATCGCGGATGGTGTTTTTCAGGCAATTAAAGATTACAGTTATGGGATTCATTTCCCAAGTTTTTATATGGAGGGAGAATTTGTCCCTCATGTGAGAATGATGGACACGGGTTTTCAGAACGCAAGTCTGGCGAATCTTTTTGGACTGCCGTATGTGGTGATCCGTAAGCCGAGGCCGTATGATACGACTACGTTGAACTACAACTGGCAGATCTGGAACAGCAACGCTTTTTCTGTCTATACCAGCAACACGAGCCAGATTGATGAGAAATCTGCCCGTATGACAGTTGCCTTGGTGCTCCGGTTCCTGACCCGGATGGGGATCCTGCGATATACGAGTCATAGCGGATATATCGCCAGTGTACTGCATGAGGAGGACTTAAACCCGGTAAAAAACGATGCCCCGGGTATCTACCGCCGTCTGGTGGATCCGGGCGAAGAGGTGCGGCGCGGACAGGTCCTGGCTACGATTACAGATCCGCTGGAAGGAGAGGAGATCAGCCAGGTGCTTTCGCCAACGGACGGGGTTGTCTTCTTTGCGCACCGTTCTCCTCTGGTAATGGAAGGTACTGTGATTTTTAAAATTATCAGGAGATTGCACGAGTAGGAACGGAAATTTTATATTCATAAAGTTTGATCGTCAGACACAGACAGAAGATGGCAGGGCCATCGATTCGCTGTGTCTGATTTATGTTTGCCTGTGGCTGTTTTGTAGTTGAGGAATTCTGAAACCATTGATTACGCCTTGAATTGTCTGTACAGATTTGATATAATTTTTTGTTAAGAGTCGAAAAACACTTTTTGGCGAAAGGAGAACCGTCCATGAATTATGGAAGAGCATCGGTCGAAAATAAGATCAAATCCGTTGACTCTGACAGAAATAAATATGCTTCCGGCATTGTGCTGCTGGCCTTTAAGATCTGTATGGTATTTTGTCTGATTGTTCTGGCCGCGGTCGCCGCGGTAGTGATCGGCGCCGCAAAAGGGGTGATAGACAACGCTCCTGAGATTAATGTGGAAAGTATTGTTCCGTCCGGTTATGCCACTACGGTGTATGACTGCGAGGGAAACCTGACAGATACGCTGGTGACTGCCGGTTCCAACCGCGAGGAAGCTACTTATGATGAATTTCCGGAGGATCTGATTAATGTTTTTGTCGCGATTGAAGATTCCCGTTTCTGGACGCATAACGGTATTGACCTGCGTTCGATTATCCGTGCGGCTGTTGGCGTGTTAAGCGGAGATTACAGCGGCGGTGGCAGTACGATTACGCAGCAGCTGATCAAAAATAATGTGTTTAATGGAGGGATGGAAACCAGTTTCGGCGCGAAGCTGGAGAGAAAGCTGCAGGAACAGTATCTTGCGGTGCAGCTGACCAAATCCATGGACCGCAAACAGATTCTGACCAATTATCTCAATACCATTAATCTTGGCAATAATACTCTGGGCGTCAAGGTCGCGGCACGGCGGTATTTTAATAAAGAATTATCCGAACTGACATTGTCGGAATGTGCGGTAATTGCCGGGATTACGCAGAACCCGGCTCATCTCAATCCGATTACCGGCCGTGAGAAGAATGAAGAGAAACGGAAAGTCATTCTGCAGTATATGTATGAGCAGGGTTATATTACGAAAGAGGAACAGGAAGAAGCACTGGCGGACGATGTTTATGATCGGATTCAGAATGTGGATTCCGTGTCCAGAGAAACTTCGACTCCGTACAGTTATTTTACGGACGAACTGACCAGTCAGGTGAAAGAAACCCTGATGGAGGAACTGGGTTATACGGAAACACAGGCGCATAATCTGCTTTACAGCGGAGGTCTGAAGATTTACACAACTCAGGATCCGGCCATCCAGGCGATTGTGGATGAGGAAATCAGTGATCCGGATAATTATTCAGCGGCCCGTTATTCGCTGGAATACCGTCTGTCGGTAACGGACACTCAGGGAGAAACCATACATTATTCAGAAAAAAATATCAGCAGCTGGCATGAAAATGTCCTGAAGGACAGTTTTGATGGTCTTTATGACAGCCAGGAGGAGGCGCAGGAGGATATCGACGCATATAAGGCGCAGCTTCTGCAGGAGGGGGATGAGATCATCGGTGAGACGGTTACGATGACGCTCCAGCCACAGGCTTCTTTTGTGATTATGGATCAGAAGACCGGGGAGGTAAAAGCGATCAGCGGCGGAAGAGGGGAAAAAACCGCCAGCCTGACATTGAACCGGGCGACAAACGCCATGCGTCAGCCAGGATCTACGTTTAAGGTGATTACAGCGTTTGCACCGGCGCTGGATACATGCAGAGCGACGCTGGGTACGGTCTATTATGATGCGCCTTATACGGTGGGAACAAAAACCTTCAGCAACTGGTACAGTCAGGGATTTTTAGGATATTCCAGTATTCGGGACGGTATTGTTTATTCGATGAATATTGTCGCGGTACGCTGCCTGATGGAGACAGTGACACCGCAGCTTGGCGTTGAGTATGCGCGTAATTTCGGGATTACAACCCTCACGGATACGGATATGAACGCGGCGTTGGCTCTGGGCGGGATCACGGACGGCGTGACGAATCTGGAGCTGACCGGCGCCTATGCTGCGATCGCAAATGGAGGAGTCTACACAAAGCCGGTATTCTTTACGAAAATTTATGACCATGATGGGAAAATCCTGATTGATAATGAGCCAAAGACGCATCGGGTATTGAAGGAATCAACGGCATTTCTGTTGACGGACGCGATGAAGGATTCGATGATCAGCAATCACAAATGGGCAAGCAGTGGTTATAATGTCGGTTCGACCAGCACGCGGGCGAAACTTTCCGATATGTCCTGTGCGGGGAAAAGCGGTACGACTTCCAATAATAATGATATCTGGTTCGTGGGGTTCACACCGTATTATACCGCGGGGATCTGGGGAGGATGTGACAGCAATCAGAAGCTGACCACGCAGAATGGCGGTACTTCGTTTCATAAAGACATCTGGAAGAAAATCATGACTCGTGTGCATGAGGGACTTTCCGACCCGGGATTTTCTGTTCCGGACAGCGTTACGACAGCAGAGATCTGCCGCAAATCCGGCAAGATCGGTGTGTCAGGTATCTGCAGCGCAGATCCGAGGGGGAATGCGATTTACACGGAATATTTCGCGACGGATAATGTGCCGGAGGAAGTCTGTGATAAGCATGTGCGCGTTACCGTCTGCGCGGAAACCGGGCTGATCCCGGCGGAAGACTGCGAACGTACCACAGCAATCTGTATTGCGATACCATCGGATGCTGAAGGGAGTACCGATGATTCCGGTTACGCGATACCCTATCGGACATGCTCCGGTCATACCAGTGTCATCCTGAGTCCAAGTGCGGAGGATGGCGAGACAGTGGAGAGAACCGCGCCCGGCGTCAGTACGACTGGTCCCGGATATGTATCGCCGGGGAGCAGCAGTTCGTCTTCGGGAGGAAGCAGTCGGGAAAGTACACAGGAAAGTTCTGTTGAGAAGCCGACAGCGGCATCCCGATCGGTAACAACGCCGACAGCGGCACGCTAAAAGATATTCTGCTACAAAAAAATCCATCACGGACTGCGAAAGGTTTTATGCGGCAGTCCGTGATTTTTGGATTATTTTTTCATTTTTGGAGAAAAAACCAACGCTCCAAGATAGCCGAAAATCAGTGCTCCGGCGATTCCTGCGGAAGCGGCGGTGACCCCGCCCTTAAAGATGCCGAGAAAGCCGTCTTTTCCGATACTTTCTGCAACACCCTTCCACAAAGTGTTTCCAAAGCCAAGCAGTGGGACAGTGGCGCCGGCTCCGGCCCATTCGCTGAAGGGTTCATAGAGACCGAGCCATCCGAGGATGGTACCGGTAACGACCAGAGTAACCATCACCCGGCCGGGCATCATTTTGGTTCTGTCAAGAAGTATCTGAACCATCGCGCAGATAAGACCTCCGATGATAAACGCTTTGAAAAGTTCAATCATGATTGCGTACCTCCCGTTGATTCCAGGATCACCCCATGACAGATGCCGGGGATATTTTGCCCTTCATTATAACTGATGGTAGAGAGCAGGGCGCCGGTCGGAAGAAAGAGAACCCGCCGCCAAGTCCCATCGGCAAGATGCGGAAGAATGTAAGAACAGAGTACAAGGGCAGCGCATCCGCATCCACTGCCGCCAGAATGAGTATCCTGCGCATCATTGTCATAAATGACGAGGCCACAGTCCGTATGCTTATTCCGGATATCACAACCGTCCGCTGACATAAAATCAAGAAGAATCTGTGTACCGATTTTTCCCAGGTCGCCGGTAATAATCTGGTCGTACCAGCTTTCATTCACCTGAAAATCTTCGAAATTCTGCCGGATGGTATCCCAGGCGGCGGGAGCCATTGCAGCTCCCATATTCATAGAATCCCAGATGCCGGGGTCAATGGCGCGTCCGGTGGTGATGCCGGATATTTTCACTTTACTTTTTCCTCTCGAGCCGGACAGGATCAGTGTTCCACAGCCGGTGACCGTCCAGGTGGCAGATGACGGACGCTGGTTCCCGTATCCAAGCGGAAAACGAAATTCTTTTTCTGCGCTGGCATAATGGCTGGAAGCCAGAACCATGACGCGATCAGCATGTCCGGCGTCAATACACATACTGCCAAGACAGAGTGCTTCAGCGATGCTGGAGCAGGCTCCATAAAGACCGAACATGGGGATCCGGAGTCCCGCAGTTCCGAAAGAGGTGGCGATGAGCTGTCCCAGGAGATCTCCGGCAAAGAGATAGCGGATATCGGTACTGCAAAGATCGTTTTTTTCCAGAGCGAGATTCGCAGTTCGTTTCTGCATTACGCTTTCCGCTTCTTCCCAGGATGGCGCGCCGAATGTGGCGTCCGGCTCGATCTGGTCAATTACGCTGCCAAGCGGTCCTTCCCCTTCCTTGTTTCCGGCGATGCAGGCCGTTTCCATGAGGTAAGAAGGATGATCAAACCAGAGACTGGCTTTTCCTTTTTGCATAAAATTCCTCCTTGATGAATCTATCGTAGCTGTTTTTCATGTTTCCCAGGAAGCGGAAAAATATACGGATCACGAATCCGGACAATCTGTTTGACACAGATAACAGGGTGCCGATATAATGATGACATCAGGGTCGAAGGGGTATAAACCGAATGCCTGCATTCGTATTTATGACGTCTTGATCCTTCGGGTATCACATGGTTTTAGTACGGATAGATCAGAAAAAAGAAAGGAAAACTTTCATGGCAGAAAAATATAAAATTCTGTATCAGGGCGGGGAAGACGAAATCATAGAGAAGAAGTCGCGCTTTATCGCGACAACCCGACCGGTTAAGACAGAGGAGGAAGCGGCTGCTTTTATCGAGGAAATGAGAAAAAAATACTGGGACGCGCGCCATCACTGTTCGGCTTACGTGCTCGGACCGAAAGGGCAGACTGCGCGCTGCAGTGATGACGGAGAGCCGGCGCAGACCGCCGGACGTCCGATGCTTGACGTGCTTCTGGGTTCAGAAGTAAGGGACGCGTGTATTGTGGTAACGAGGTATTTTGGCGGGACACTTCTTGGTACAGGGGGATTAGTGCGCGCTTATTCACAGGCAGCGGCAAAGGGTCTGGAGGCAAGTGTTGTGCTGGAAAAGATCCCGGGATGCCGTATCCGGATTGAAAGTGATTATACGGATTTTGGCAGAATCCAGTACCTGGCGGCACAGTCCGGTATCCCGGTTCTGGATACCACTTATACGGATCAGGTGACGCTGGTGTTGCTGGTCCCTGCCTGCAGGAGTGATTTCCTGCAAAAACAGATTACGGAAAAAACCAGTGCCCGTGCCCGCGTCATGCCTGTGGGAGAGGTGACGTACGCGATATGGAAAGACGAGATTATTCTTTTTTAAATGCTCGGATGTTACAGGTCACATCCATGCCACGCACTACGCTGCGTGGCATGGACCAAGTACGTAATGGAGCCAAAGCGGCACCCACCTCGTCGTAGACGACTTTAAATGTGGGCGCCGCCATTACAGGTCACACGTCAGTTGGCTGACGTGTGACCTGTAATGACCGGATATACCGGCAGAAGGGTCAAGTCAAGAAATACTTGCATTCCCAAAAAACTAATGCTATAGTAAACACCGATAATGAAAAACAGGAAAAAAGGAAGTTCGTATTATTATGAGAACAAAAAGAGAAGACGTCCGTAATGTGGCGATTATCGCTCACGTGGATCATGGTAAAACTACACTGGTCGATGATCTTTTAAAGCAGAGCGGGATATTTCGGGAAAATCAGGAGGTAGCGGAGCGCGTGATGGATTCCAATGATCTGGAACGGGAACGCGGCATTACCATCCTTTCTAAGAACACCGCTGTATTTTATAAAGGAACGAAAATCAACATTATCGATACCCCGGGTCATGCGGATTTTGGCGGGGAAGTGGAACGCGTGTTAAAGATGGTAAACGGAGTAATCCTTGTAGTGGATGCCTATGAGGGTCCGATGCCTCAGACAAAATTTGTACTTCAGAAAGCTCTGGAGCTGGATCTCTCGGTTATTGTATGTATTAACAAGGTTGACCGGCCGGAAGCCAGACCGGAGGAAGTGATTGATGAGACGCTTGAACTTTTTATGGATCTGGATGCCTCAGATGAACAGCTGGACTGTCCGTTTGTGTTTGCTTCTGCCCGCGCGGGATTTGCCAAGAAAAACCTGGATGATCCTGAGGTTGACATGACTCCTCTTTTTGAGACGATTATTGAATCCATTCCGGCACCGGAGGGAGATCCGCAGGCAGATACTCAGATGCTGATCAGTACGATTGATTATAACGAATATATTGGCAGGATCGGGATCGGAAAGATTGAAAACGAAACACTGAAGGTCAATCAGCAGTGCGTAATTGTCAATCACCATGATCCGGATAAGCAGCGTCAGGTTAAAATTGGAAAGCTGTATCAGTTTGAGGGATTGAAGCGTGTGGAGGTAACGGAAGCCACGATTGGTGATATCGTCGCAGTGTCCGGTATCACGGATATTCATATCGGCGATACGATTTGCGCGCTGGAAAATCCGCAGTCGATTCCGTTCCAGAAGATCTCAGAGCCGACGATTGCGATGAATTTCATGGTAAATGACAGCCCTCTGGCCGGTACGGAAGGAAAGTATGTGACTTCGCGCCATATTCGTGACAGATTATTCCGTGAGTTAAATACGGATGTCAGTTTGCGAGTGGAGGAGACGGATTCTCCGGATTGTTTTAAAGTATCCGGACGCGGGGAACTTCATCTGTCCGTTCTGATTGAGACGATGCGACGGGAGGGATATGAGTTCGCGGTCAGCAAGGCGGAAGTCCTCTACAGGTTTAATGAAAAGAATCAGAAGCAGGAACCGATGGAAATTGCCTATGTTGATATCCCGGAGGAATTCAGCGGAACCGTGATTCAGAAACTGACGACGCGTAAGGGAGAACTTTTGGGCATGAGTCAGACGAATGGTGGTTATACCCGGCTTGAATTTTCGATTCCGTCACGCGGGTTGATCGGTTATCGCGGAGAGTTTATGACAGATACCAAGGGAAATGGTATTCTCAATACGATTTTTGACGGCTATGGGCCATATAAGGGCGACCTGACTTACCGCAAGACCGGATCATTGATTGCTTATGAGAGCGGTGAGACGATCACCTACGGTTTGTTTAATGCTCAGGAGAGAGGGCTGCTCTTTGTGGGTCCGGGAGAAAAGGTTTATTCCGGTATGGTGATCGGCCAGAATCCGAAAGCAGAAGATATTGAAGTGAATGTCTGTAAGACTAAGAAGCTGACCAATACGCGGGCATCCAGTTCCGACGAAGCTTTGCGTCTGGTACCGAAAAAACTGATGAGTCTGGAACAGTGTCTGGAATTTATCGACACGGATGAGCTCCTTGAGGTAACGCCTCAGTCTCTCAGAATCCGGAAAAAGATTCTGGATCCCATGCTGAGAAAACGTGCTTCCTTCCATAAGGCAAAGGTGGACTGATGATCCAAATGAAAACGGCAGATTTTGCAGATGAACATCTGTGGGATCTGCCGTTTTTATTTCATAGGGAAGTGCGTCCTATGAAATAAAAAGTCTCCGACGGATCGCACTGCGGCGGAGTGGAACTATGTCGCTAAAGCGTCTACGCTCCGCTTCGGTCATTGCTAAACGTGTGCCACTGGCACACAGCAACCGCCGCAGGCGGAGAATCCTGCTTTGCAGGATTCTTTTTCATTCCATAGGACCGTATTTGGCAAAATTTCTTTCAGTTTTACATAAAAAATGTTATGTTTTACATCTTCCGTTGATCGTTACTCATATTAATTGTATAATTGCTTTGTTCAAAAAAATTCCGCATATGTTTTTTCAGTATAAATTTGTCGCTATTTTGTGACAGATTCTCTGTATATCCCGGACTTCCGCGACATAAACATACTACTAGCGTTAAGCAAAAAGAATAATTAATCATGAGGAGAGAAGTACCATGTCAGAAAAAGTAATTGAAAACAACAGGGTCAGTGTGATTGGAACGGTTGTCTCTGATTTCAGCTTCAGTCATGAGGTGTTTGGAGAAGGGTTTTATGTGGTGAGCATAGCGGTAAGCCGTCTTAGTGAACAGGCAGATATCATCCCGCTGATGATTTCCGAACGACTGGTTGACGTCAGAAAAGATTATCGGGGAAGCACCATAGAGGCGATCGGACAGTTCCGCTCTTATAACCGGCATGAGGGCATCAAAAACCGGCTGGTGCTGTCCGTATTTGTACGTGAGATCCGCTTTATGGAGGAATTTACTGACTATACGAAAACCAATCAGATTTTTCTTGATGGTTATATCTGCAAGGTTCCGATTTATCGCAAGACACCGCTGGGAAGAGAAATCGCGGATCTTTTACTGGCAGTTAATCGTCCATACGCAAAATCAGATTACATACCCTGCATCGCCTGGGGAAGAAATGCGCGTTACGCTTCCGGATTTGAAGTGGGAACCCGAGTCCGTGTATGGGGCAGAGTGCAGAGCCGTGAATATACCAAAAAGCTCAGCGAGACCCAGTGTGAAAAACGTGTGGCGTATGAGGTCTCGATCAGTAAGATGGAATGCGGGACCGGAGAAGAAGAGATGATCACAGGGATGTGAAAATGCCGGCGGTGCCGGTTCGGGAAAATACCAATCCGGGAAAATAAACGGATTATTTATGCAGAAAATCCTGTCCACAGAGACGGGATTTTTCGCGTCAGTATACATGCTTTCATTCGTGATCACATACGAAAGAAGAGGTTAGTGGAAGGTTCTCTAGTTGACTTGCAAAACCCAGTATGTTAAAATGACCGCGAGACTGCATGAAAATGACCGCAGACATGAGGAGAGTTGCAAAATGGAAAAAATTGCCAGTTTTACTGTCAATCACTTAAAACTTTTACCGGGTATCTATGTCTCCCGCAGGGATCCGGTCGGGGATCAGGTAGTAACAACTTTTGATATCCGGATGACCAGACCGAATTTTGAACCGGTGATGAATACTGCTGAGATTCACACGATCGAGCATCTGGGAGCTACATTTTTAAGAAACCATGTGGATTATCGGGATAAAGTTCTGTATTTCGGACCGATGGGCTGCCGGACCGGCTTTTATCTGCTGTTGGCAGGGAACTATGAATCGTATGACATTATTTCACTGATGATTGATATGTTCTCTTTTATCCGTGATTATGAGGGTGAAGTACCGGGAGCGCAGGCAAAAGACTGTGGTAATTATCTGGATATGAACCTGAACATGGCAAAGTATCTGGCTGATAAATATATCAGAGAGGTGCTTCGCTGCATAGATGATTCCCGGCTGAACTATCCGGAATGAAGATTGGCAGGAAAGACCTGACAGGAATCCGGCGATTCCGCGCAGGGCGTTTTCCGAAAGTAACTGAAAAAGGTATCAGAAAGCAAAAGGTATAAGAAAGTATAAGATACAGGGTTCGTTCTCAGGAGGAAACTAATGAGTGTAAAAAGAGTATATGTGGAGAAAAAGTCTGCTTTTGCGGTAAAAGCAGGAGAGTTGAGGGAAGAGATTACCAGTTATCTGAATCTGGATTCCGTGACGGATGTCCGGGTTTTGATTCGTTATGACGTTGAGAATCTGTCAGAGGAAACATATCAGCAGGCGCTTGTTACGATTTTTTCTGAACCGCCGGTTGACGAGGTGTATGAAGAAGATTTTCCGAAAAAAGCAGGAGATCAGATCTTTTCTGTAGAGTATCTGCCAGGACAGTTTGATCAGAGAGCGGATTCTGCTCAGCAGTGCTGCAAACTTCTGAATGAGGAAGAAGAACCGATCATCCGGACCGCAACGACCTATGTACTTTCCGGTACGCTGACCGGGGAACAGTTGGCGGCGGTGAAGTCCTTCTGTATCAATCCAGTAGACTCCCGTGAAGCCGGAGAAGAAAAACCGGTGACGCTGGTGTCGGTGTTTGAGACCCCTGATGATGTTGCGGTATTTAACGGCTTTTGCGAAATGGACTCTGAGACACTGGCATCGCTCTATGCTTCCTTGGGACTGGCGATGACAATCAAGGATTTTGAACATATTCAGAATTATTATAAAACAGAGGAACTCCGGGATCCGACCGTTGCTGAGATCCGCGTGCTGGATACATACTGGTCAGATCATTGCAGACATACCACATTTTCGACCGAATTAAAGGAAATAACGATTACAGACGGTTATTACCGTAAGCCGATTGAGGAGGCGTTTCAGCAGTATCTGGCAGATCACCGGGAACTTTATCAGGGCAGAGACGATAAGTTTGTCTGCCTGATGGATCTGGCCTGTCTGGGTGCGAAGAAGCTGAAAAAGGAAGGAAAGCTGACCGATCAGGAAGAATCGGATGAGATTAATGCCTGCAGCATCGTGGTGCCGGTTGAGATCGACGGAAAGACGGAAGAATGGCTGATCAACTTTAAAAATGAGACTCACAATCATCCGACGGAGATCGAACCTTTTGGCGGCGCGGCTACTTGCCTGGGCGGGGCCATCCGTGATCCGCTTTCCGGACGGACTTACGTCTATCAGGCAATGCGTGTGACAGGAGCGGCAGATCCGACAAAGCCGTTGTCAGAGACGCTTCATGGCAAACTTCCTCAGAGAAAACTGGTTACAGGGGCTGCCAATGGATATAGCTCCTATGGCAACCAGATTGGTCTGGCGACCGGCTATGTAAAAGAAATCTATCACCCGGATTATGTGGCGAAGAGGATGGAAATCGGCGCGGTTATGGGAGCCGCTCCGAGAAAACAGGTCAGACGCCTGACTTCCGATCCTGGCGATATTATCGTGCTGCTGGGAGGACGCACCGGGCGTGACGGCGTTGGCGGTGCAACTGGTTCTTCCAAGGCTCATACGGAAAGCTCGATCGAGGTCTGTGGTGCTGAGGTGCAGAAGGGAAATGCTCCGACTGAGCGCAAACTCCAGCGGCTTTTCCGCCGCCCCGAGGTGTCCTCAATCATTAAAAAGTGTAATGATTTTGGCGCTGGCGGCGTGTCAGTGGCAATTGGTGAACTGGCTGCTGGTCTTTCTGTTAATCTGGATCTGGTACCTAAAAAGTATGCGGGGCTGGACGGTACTGAGCTTGCGATTTCTGAATCTCAGGAACGAATGGCAGTTGTGCTGGATCCCAAAGACGTTGACGCATTCATGGCATATGCGGAAGAAGAAAATCTTGAGGCGACCAAAGTCGCCGTGGTTACGGAAAGCCCAAGACTGGTATTGAACTGGCGGGGAAAAACGATCGTAGATATCAGCCGCGCGTTTCTCGATACGAACGGCGCGCATCAGGAGACAACCGTTCTTCTGGAGACTCCGGGAAGGGAAGGGAATCCTTTTGTTCGCAATGATATACCGGATGTGCGCGCGAAATGGCTGGAAACGCTTTCTGATCTCAATGTATGTTCCCAGAGAGGGCTGGTAGAGCGCTTTGATGGATCGATTGGCGCAGGTTCTGTCTTTATGCCGTATGGCGGCAGATATCAGTTGACGGAAACGCAGTCCATGGTGGCGAAGCTCCCGGTTCTGGAGGGAAAGACGAATACCGTGACGATGATGAGTTATGGATTTGATCCTTACCTGTCGAGCTGGAGTCCTTATCATGGAGCGATCTATGCCGTAACGGATTCCGTGGCGAAAATTGTGGCGGCAGGCGGAGATTTTGAAAAACTGCATTTTACATTCCAGGAGTTCTTTAAACGTATGACGGACGATCCATCCCGCTGGGGAGCACCGTTTGCCGCGCTGCTGGGCGCATACCGGGCTCAGCTTGGCTTTGGCATCGGCTCGATCGGTGGTAAGGACAGTATGTCAGGCACCTTCTATGATGAAAAGCATGGGGAGATTAATGTGCCGCCGACACTGGTATCGTTTGCCGTGGATGTGGCGAATGTTCCGGACATTATTACGCCGGAGCTGAAACATCCAGGCAGTAAGATCATTGTTTTCCGCATTGACCGGGATGAATATGACCTTCCGGTATTTGATGAGGTTAAAGATGGTTACCGCAGGCTGCATGAGGATATAAAGGCGGGGCGTATTGTATCGGCTTATGCGGTCGGAGCACATGGCATTGCGGAAGCAGTCAGCAAGATGGCTTTCGGCAACAAACTTGGTATCAGGATTGAGCATAATCTGGATCCGCGGGATTTCTTTGCGCCAGGCTGGGGCAATATTGTCTGCGAAGTACCGGATGGCAGGGTAGGAGAGCTTGCGGTTACCTATACGGTGATTGGAGAAGTGACGGACAGAGATGTGTTTGAATATGGTCCGGTTAGTATTCCGGTTAATACCGCGCTTGATGCGTGGGTAAAACCATTGGAACAGGTATTTCCGACTACTTCACGGGTCGCTCAGACGCAGGTGCCGAATCAGTGCTATCATGCGGAGAGAGTTATCATTTGCAATCATAAGATCGCACAGCCGACTGTTTTTATACCGGTATTCCCTGGGACAAACTGTGAGTATGACAGTACGAAAGCATTTGAACGCGCGGGTGCGAAGGTGGTAACGAGAGTATTCCGCAATCTCTCTGCAAACGCGATCCGCGAGTCAGTTGAGGAGTATCGGGCACAGATTGCAAAGGCACAGATCGTTATGTTTCCGGGAGGTTTTTCAGCGGGTGATGAACCGGAGGGAAGCGCAAAGTTCTTTACCGCCGTATTCCGTAATGCTCTGATCCGTGAGGAAATTGATAAACTTTTAAATGAGCGTGACGGCCTGATGCTTGGTATCTGCAATGGCTTTCAGGCGTTGATTAAGCTGGGGCTTGTGCCGGAAGGAAAGATCGTGGAGCAGCGGCCAGATTCGCCGACGCTGGCGATGAATACGATTGGCCGGCATATCTCCCGCATGGTGTATACAAAGGTAGTGACGGACAAATCCCCATGGCTTGCGGGAGCAGAGTGCGGTGGTGTGTACTGTAATCCGGCGTCTCATGGAGAAGGCCGTTTTGTTGCTGATAACGAATGGCTGAAAAAACTTTTTGCCAATGGACAGGTTGCGACTCAGTATGTAGATGATCAGGGTATGCCTACAATGGATGAATTCTGGAATCCGAACGGTTCGTATATGGCCATCGAGGGTATTACGAGCCCGGACGGGAGAATCCTTGGCAAGATGGCTCACTCGGAACGGCGTGGAGATGGTGTCGCGATCAATATTTACGGGGAACAGGATATGAAGATTTTTGAATCCGGTGTTGCCTATTTTAAATAATGTACCTTATCGGAATTAAAAAAATTCGATAAAAAGTGCAGATTTTGCGTATAAAAGAAACCAGGAGACAAGGAAGCGAGATACAGAGACATGAAAAAAGTTGTAAAATTCGGCGGGAGCTCTCTCGCCAACGCCAGGCAGTTTAAGAAAGTGGGAGAGATTATCCGGGCGGATAAGAGCAGAAAATATGTAATTCCGTCCGCGCCGGGTAAGAGAAACGGCAAGGATACCAAGGTTACCGATCTTTTATATCAGTGCTATGACGCGGCTTCGACCGGAGCCTCTTATAAGAAAATCCTGAATCAGATCAAGGAGCGTTATGACGATATTATCGATGGATTAAAACTCAATCTGAATCTGGATCATGAATTTGCGACAATTGAAGAAAATTTTGTCAAAGGAATCGGAAGAGATTATGCGGCTTCGCGCGGAGAATATCTGAATGGGATTGTTATGGCGGAATATCTGGGATTTCCGTTTATCGATGCAGCAGAAGTGATTTTCTTTGATGAAGAGGGGAACTTTCTGGCAAAGGAGACAAATGAGGAATTGTCTGAGCGGCTGAAAACAGTTGATACAGCGGTGATCCCCGGTTTTTATGGTTCTGTCTATCATAATGGCATGGTGCGCACCTTTTCCCGTGGTGGTTCAGATATCACTGGTTCGATCGTAGCGCGCGCGATTCACGCGGATCTCTATGAGAACTGGACAGATGTTTCCGGTTTCCTGGTTGCGGATCCACGTATTGTTGAGAATCCTGCGGTGATCGAGACGATCACCTATAAGGAACTGCGTGAACTGGCGTATATGGGAGCCAGTGTTCTGCATGAGGATGCGATTTTCCCGGTAAGGAGCGAGGGCATTCCGATCAATATCCGCAATACCAACAAGCCTGAGGATAAAGGAACTCTGATTGTTGAGAGCACGTGCCGCAAGCCGAGATTTCTTGTCACGGGGATTGCGGGCAAGAAGGGATTTTGTGTTGTCAATATCGAGAAGGCGATGATGAACTCTGAGATCGGATTTGGAAGGAAGGTTCTCGCTGTTTTCGAAAAGTATGGTATTTCCTTTGAACATATGCCTTCCGGCGTAGATACGATGTCGATTGTACTTCATCAGTCAGAATTTGAGGATTATGAGCAGTCTGTCGTAGCGGGCATTCACCGCGCGGTATCGCCGGACAGCGTAGAACTGGAATCTGATCTGGCACTGATCGCAGTAGTGGGACGAGGCATGAAAGCTAACAGAGGGATTGCCGGGCGGCTGTTTGCGGCTCTTGGCCATGCCAGAGTGAATGTAAAGATGATCGACCAGGGTTCCAGTGAGCTGAATATCATTGTCGGGGTAAAGAATGAAGATTTTGAGACCGCAATCAGGGCAATTTACGATATCTTTATTAATACAGAAGTATAAGAAAAAAATAATCAGGCTGTTATTCCGGATGATGATGCTTCTTCCTGTTTTTCTGTTATCCGGATGCGAAGGGCCGTCTACGGCAGTTCTTCCGGGGAATACGAACAGCACGCTTTCAGATATGTCGGAATTGTCGCTGGAAATAAAGGATGCCAATCCCTATTTCCTGAGAGAAATGATCGAGCGTCTGTCAGTTGTGGCGGATGATTCGGATGAAATCGAGCGGAAAGAAGCAGACGCCGGGCAATACCTGAGGGATTTTCTGACCGGATACGGATATGAGGTGTCCGGTCAGAAAGATATAGTAGAGGCGGTGCGATTTGCGGAAGGTCCGGAAGCAGATATTATTTTGCTTGTTGCCAATTATGGCGGGACGGTGGCTGGTACAGGCGCTTATGACAATGCCTCCGGAGCGGCAGCGCTTTTGGAAACAGCGAGACTTCTGGCGGAGTTTTCTACTGACACGGAAGTCCGTTTTGTATTTTTGCCGGGAAGCAGAAGTGATCTGGATCCGGTTCGCAGCTATCTGGGAAACCTGGAGATTGATGATTCTTCAAGACTGCTGGGTGCTGTTCAGGTCGCCCCTTTGGGAAGAAACGCCGCCAGGAAAAATGTTCTTTCCACTTCCGATGGGAAACCGACATTTCTTGCGGAGCAGATTAACAGGATCTGCGAGGCTGCTTATGGAGAGGGAATTCCCTGCCTCCCGCACGAACAGACGATTCAGAATGTGCTGTTGCGCAACCGGATTCCAACTGTAGTTTATCAGGGAAGTTTTCAGGCCGCGGAACAGGGGACGGTTCTTGATCGTCCGTCATTGATTTCGTACGATTTTCTTGCGGATTCGGTTGACGTATTGAGCCATACCCTTGCGTCGTTGATGGATATTGATACGCCGTCAATGCAGGCAAAGGCGCATTTTTATAATGATATCCGGGATGATGCTTATGTTCAGAAAGCGCTGGCTGTGCTGCCGTTTGGAAAGAATGTAGAGGCGCTGGAAGCGGTGACCGGACAGCTGGGAATATTGAATGTGGTAAATACGGATAATGACGGCAGGGAGATTTTATGCTATCGTTATCCGATGAAGTGGTTTGGCGTGGATCAGATTATTGATACGGATTATTATTTTACGGATGGTCAGCTGACCAGTGTGATGCTTCGGGCAGACAGCGCCGGTATCGAATATGAGGAGGCGGTTGAGCGGATTGATTCTGTATATGGAGAATATACGGGATTCAGTAACAGTCCATCCGGGAAAATCTGCGAATGGGTGGTTCCCGGGAAGCGGCTCAGAATCGTATTGACACCAAATCATGATGGGTTTGACCTTACATTTACTGAGTATGATACTCCGAAACATCTGTATACTGCGGATACTTTGGGTGCGAGTCGGCTGGAAGAGCTTTTTGAGCGGTTTGTGCCGGAGTCTGCGAGAGAATATATCCGTCTGGTCTGTTATTCGGATGGATATGGAAAAACAAAAGGTTATCTGGAGCAGGAGGAAAAAGCGGACGATGCGGAGGAGATGACCCAGGGACAGAAAACAGCAGGAAACTATGTGATCGGTCTGGATCTGGAAGACGCTTTGAATGACGGGAGTGGATGGAGAGATTTTTACGGGACTGTTGATATTTTAATGAGACTTTATGGAGAATACCTGAAAGGTCAGACGACAGAGCCATATTATCAGGATTTTGAGAAACGGTTTGGAATTGCAGAAGGATCTGCGATGGAAGGCAGTCCGCAGACAGACGGTGGGCTCACCGGGAATGACTGGATAACTGACGAAGAGGAATCCGGGAAAGGAGAGGCGGATGTTCCGGATTTTGCAGAAAGTTTTTGTTTGTTTGTGATGGCTGAAAAACCGGAAGAGAATCTTGGCGAATGGGGAGACCGTGTCCGTTTCTTTTATGAATACGAGGAACTGACAGAGTACAGAAATCAGGTGCGGGAAGGCATGTAGGAGGTCAGAATGAAAAAAGTGATTGTCATCGGTTGTGGGGCCGCGGGCATGATGGCAGCCATAGCCGCCGCAGAGGCAGGACATCAGGTCTGGATCTATGAAAAGAATGAAAAGGCCGGTAAAAAACTTTTTATCACGGGAAAAGGCCGCTGCAATGTGACGAATGCCTGTGATACGGAAGACCTTTTTCGACATATTATTCACAATCCGAAGTTTTTGTACAGTGGATTTTATCATTTTACCAATTTTGACATGATGGATTTTCTGAACCGGAACCATTGCCCGGTAAAGATCGAGCGCGGAGAGCGGGTGTTTCCTGTCTCAGATAAATCATCAGATATCATTCATGCACTTGTGGCAAGATTAAAGAAACTGAAAGTGGAAATCTGTCTGAATGAAGAAGTTGACGGGCTGGTAATTGAGAATCAGTGCATCCGTGGGATTATTCTGAGAAAAGGAACGAAGCAGGTCAAAGCAGATGCGGTGATTGTCGCGACAGGCGGTTTGTCGTATCCATCGACAGGTTCGACCGGAGACGGCTATCGCTTTGCAAAAGCGGCCGGACATTCGGTTACGGAGCTTACGCCGGCACTTGTTCCGCTGCAGGCAGAGGAATCAGAGGTCCGTGAGCTGATGGGATTGTCTCTGCGCAACGTTCGTGTAAGGATTTTCAGAGATCATCAACTCTTATACGATGAATTCGGGGAGATGCTTTTTACTCATTTCGGCGTGAGCGGGCCGGTTATCCTGTCAGCTTCCAGTCTGATTGCTTCTCAGTTACGGAAAAGCAGGCTGACGTTGTCGATCGACTGTAAACCGGCGCTTAGTGAGGAACAGCTGGATGCGCGCATCTTACGGGATTTTGAAGAGGTAAAGAACCGTCAGTTTAAAAATTCACTGAGTCATCTGCTTCCATCCAGGATGATCCCTGTAGTGGTAGACCGTAGCGGAATCGATCCGGAAAAAAAGGTGAATGAAATTTCTAGAGAGGAGCGCCGAAGACTGGCGCAGATCATCAAGGATTTCCGGATGACGCTCACGGGTATGCGGGGATATTCAGAGGCGATTGTCACACAGGGTGGTGTGTCCGTGCGGGAAATCAATCCATCTACGATGGAATCAAAGCTGGTTAACAATCTCTACTTTGCGGGAGAGGTTCTGGACCTGGATGCAGTGACCGGCGGATTCAATCTGCAGATTGCCTGGTCGACCGGACATCTGGCGGGGAGTTCCATTGAGTAAGTGAATGATGAAAGATCAAGGCGAATCTGGCTGCAGGTCGATGGACTGTGAGAACGGGAGATGAGATGATGTGAATACATTCGATAAAATATACGAAGTAGTGAAACAGATACCCAGAGGCACGGTGGCTTCTTATGGACAGATTGCTTCTCTGGCGGGTAATCGTCGCTGGTCCCGGGTGGTCGGTTATGCTCTGCATGTGAATCCGGATTCGGAGCATATTCCCTGCTACCGTGTAGTCACAAAGGATGGGAAAGTATCGAGTGCGTTTGCCTTTGGCGGAGGCAATGAACAGATCCGGCTGCTGCGGGAGGATGGGATAGAGGTGTCCGATGACGGCGTGGTAGATATGGGGAGATATCAATGGGATACGCCCTGGATTTACGGGTGAAGTCAGCATAGAGAGTGTCTGACCATGTGAAAATGCGAATGGAGATGAATCGTACCTGGTTAACAGATAAAAACAATCGACAGGAGAGATCGTAGATTATGAAAAGATTTAATATCGCAATTGATGGCCCGGCGGGAGCCGGGAAAAGTACGATTGCAAAATTGGTGGCAAAGAAGACAGGATTTATTTATGTGGATACCGGAGCGATGTACCGGGCAATTGCGCTTTTTATGCTGGAGCATGAGATCGCTCCCGGTGATGAACAGGCGGTCTCACAGGCCGTAAAAGAAGTAAAAATTACACTGTGTTATGAAGATGGGATTCAGCAGGTGATCTGTAATGGGGAAAATGTCTCAGGAAGGATACGGACGGAGGAGGTCGGAAACGCGGCGTCTGCGGTAAGCGCCTATCCGGCGACCCGTGGTCATCTGCTGGCACTTCAGCGGGAACTGGCGGCAAGCCAGAACGTGATTATGGACGGAAGGGATATTGGTACCTGTATCCTTCCGGACGCAGATGTGAAGATATATCTGACAGCATCGACAGGTGTTCGTGCGCTACGTCGCTGTAAAGAACTGACTGACAAAGGAATTATGTGTAATTTGGAGGAAATTGAGCAAGATATCAGGGAGAGGGACGAGCGGGATCAGAACCGGGCGGTTTCTCCTCTCCGGCAGGCAGAAGACGCACTGTTGATTGATAGTTCTGATCTCACAGTGAATCAGGTGATCGATAAAATTTTGCAGGCGGCAGCTTCCAGAGGATTACAGATACCGTGACAGGTTATTGTTGAACAGCATGGGAAATGGAGAAAATGATGGAAGTAATACTCGCAAAAAATGCCGGTTTCTGCTTTGGCGTACAGCGCGCAGTGGATCAGGTGTATGAACAGATTGCAAAGTCAGAGAAAAGAGTTTATACCTATGGCCCGATTGTTCATAATGACGAAGTGGTTGATGATCTGAAACAGAAAGGCGTAGAAGTGATCTCTTCTCCTGAGGAACTGAAAGATCTGCATGAGGTAGTCGTTATCATCCGGGCACACGGAGTCGGTAGGGAGGTTTATAATCTGCTTAACCGCGAAGGAATTATTCTGATCGACGCAACATGTCCGTTTGTCAAAAAGATTCACCGGATTGTGCAGGAACAGCAAAAGCTCGGCCGCCGTGTGATCATAGCGGGGAACGCCAGGCATCCGGAAGTCCAGGGAATCTGTTCCTGGGGAGGCGGAAAGGTGACCGTGGTTGAGAATCTTTCAGACGTGGATCAGATGACGATTGCAGACGGTGAAAAACTGAGCCTTGTGGCACAGACGACATTTAATTACAATAAATTTCAAGAATTAGTTGAAAAAATTGCAAAAAAGGGTTATGATATAAACGTTATAAATACGATTTGCAATGCAACACAGGAACGGCAAGTGGAAGCCAAGCGGATTGCTTCTTCAGTAGATGTGATGCTTGTCATTGGGGGCAGACACAGCTCGAATTCTCAGAAGCTATATGAAATATGCCAAAGGGAATGTAAGAATACTTATTTTATCCAGACACCCGGCGATTTTAATCCTGAATGTGTGAATTCTGTGCGCAGCGTAGGTATTACAGCAGGGGCTTCGACCCCGAAACAAATTATCGAGGAGGTTCATACTAGTGTCAGAATTAAGTTTTGAGCAGATGTTAGAGGAGTCATTGAAGACAATACGTACAGGAGAGATCGTCACTGGTAAAGTAATCGATGTTAAAGATGATGAGATTGTCTTGAATATAGGCTATAAGTCGGATGGAATTATTCCGAAGCATGAGTATACCAATGATTCCAGCGTTGATTTAAAGAGTGTGGTACATGTCGGTGATGAGATGGAAGCGAAGGTTGTGAAAGTGAATGACGGAGAAGGTCAGGTAGCTCTTTCTTATAAGAGACTAGCAGCAGATAAGGGAAATAAGAGACTGGAAGAGGCTTTTAATAATAAAGAAGTCCTTACGGCAAAGGTTACGCAGGTTCTGGATGGCGGTTTAAGCGTAGTAATTGAGGAGTCGAGAATTTTTATTCCGGCAAGTCTTGTATCGGATACTTACGAAAGAGATCTGAATAAATATGCCGGTCAGGAAATTGAATTTGTTATCACAGAGTTCAATCCAAAGAGAAGAAGAGTGATTGGTGATCGTAAGCAGCTGATGATTGCTCGTAAGGCAGAAATGCAGAAAGCGTTATTTGAGCGGATTCAGGTGGGTGACCGGGTTGAGGGTACTGTAAAGAATGTAACAGATTTTGGTGCTTTTGTTGACCTGGGCGGAGCTGACGGACTTCTTCACATTTCTGAGATGTCCTGGGGGCGTGTTGAGAATCCGAAAAAGATTTTCCACAGCGGAGATAAGCTGACAACCCTGATTAAGGATATCAACGGAGAGAAGATCGCTCTGAGTCTGAAGTTCCCGGAGGAGAATCCCTGGACAACCGCTGCTGATAAATATGCGGTTGGTAATATTGTAACCGGAAGAGTTGCAAGAATGACAGATTTTGGCGCATTTATCGAGCTGGAGCCGGGCGTGGATGCTCTGCTGCATGTTTCTCAGATTGCGAGGGAGCATGTGGATAAACCGGCTGATGTATTAAAGATCGGTCAGGAGATTGAAGCCAAAGTGGTAGATTTCAACGGAGAGGACAGAAAGATCAGTCTTAGTATTAAGGCATTGCTTGTATCAGCGCAGAGACAGCCTGTAGATCCGGATATTGTGGATGTTGACATTGAAGCTGTCGCTAAAGCAACCGAATAATTGATTCCCGGTTGTGTGAAATACTGAATAAAGAAAAAATTTAAGGGTATACTTCGAACGGACTGTAACAGCAGGTACTGTAATGGTAAGGAAAGGAGTGTACCCTTATTATGTCAAAAAAAGAAACGATCGGATTTGATCCCGATAATCGGAAGCCGGATGATCAGCTTAAGCTTGAGATCGCAAGTGAACTTGGGCTTGCCGACAAGGTAAAAAAGGGAGGCTGGAGATCGCTGACGGCCAAAGAGAGCGGACGAATCGGAGGACTGATGGCACGCAGAAAAAGAAACGGCGATGGTTCTGCGATACAGGGAAAACAGAACGGATGATTGGTAATCCGAAAGAAGAGTAACCCGAGGACAAAGAGAGAGGATGACAAAGATGATCAGGCACAATCTGCGCAACGGATATACGACAGGAAGCTGCGCAGCGGCAGCGGCAAAGGCTGCGGTACTCTTTCTGATTACAGGGAAAAAACCGGACCAGGTGACGCTGGATCTGCCGGGGGGAGAAAGCGGCACCTGGATTCCGGTGCCTGTATCGGATGATAATAAAGTTTTCGGGGAAACGCGAATGGGCAGCTGTTCCTTCCGTGTACAAAAAGATGCCGGTGACGATCCGGATGTAACAAACGGATCCTGGATATATGTGCGGGCCGCATTGTTGTCAAAGGAAGAGTTAGCTGCTCGTTTGCGTTATGGAAAAGGTTATCTGGTCAGTGCAGAGCCAACGGTTTACCTGGATGGCGGATGTGGCATTGGACTGGTAACCCGTGAGGGTTTATCCTGTCCGCCGGGTCATTATGCTTTTAACCCTGTTCCCAGAGAGATGATTGGCGGTGCGGTAGAGAAGGTATGCAGGGACGCCGGATACCGGGAACCGTTGCTGATAACCGTGGCGATACCGGGCGGTGAGAAACTGGCAAAAAAAACTTTTAATCCCAGACTCGGTATTACTGGTGGTCTTTCTGTTCTCGGTACGACAGGAATTGTCCGGCCGATGAGCGAAGAAGCACTCCAGGATACGATCTGTCTGGAACTTCATATGAATTCATTGGCAGGGAAGACGCTGATTATGATGACACCCGGCAATTATGGAGAGACTTTCCTAGAGGAACAGATGAAACTTCCGGCGGGGAAAGCAGTCGTGTGCAGCAATTTTGTGGGTGACTCTGCAGCAATGGCAGCGAAAGAAGGGATCCGGAGAATCCTTTTTGTCGGCCATATCGGAAAACTGATTAAGGTTGCCGCCGGGATGAAAAATACTCATTCACGTTATGGAGACTGCCGCATGGAAACGATTGTCAGGATACTTTCACAGGTTTTGGGCGGCATATCTTCGCAGCTGAGGGAAGCGATTACGGCTTGCGGCACGACAGATGAAGCATTAAAAATTCTGATGGGTATTGAGGGCAATCCCGCTCAGTTAGTGATGAATGAGACCGCAAGAGCAGTAAAGGCGCAGATGGAAGCGTGGTCAGGAGAAAAAGTGTCGGTAGAAGTTGTTGTCTTTTCTTCGGCGTTAAATCTGATTGGCTGTACGGAATTTGCGGAAGAGTATGGAGATCAGATACGGAACGAAGATGAAAAACTTTTTATAAGAGGTTGAGGTCGGAATGAAACTGACAGTGATCGCATTCAGCAGGGACGGAGCCATGCTTTGTCGTATGCTTTGTAAAAAATTAAATCAGTTTCCGGATACCTGCGAAGGTTATATTTCCGCCGGATATGAGAAGAAATCCGAAGAGGAAGCGGGAATTTTCTGCCTCAGGGAACCGGTCGCGGAGTGGACAGAGAGAATGTTTACAAAGAAGGACGGACTGATTTTTATCGGGGCGTGCGGGATTGCGGTTCGATTAATTGCACCTTGTCTTCGTGACAAATACAGCGATCCCGCTGTTGTTGTGATGGATGATGCGGGACGTCATGTAATCTCTTTACTGTCAGGCCACATTGGCAAAGCCAACGAGCTGACGAGACGGATTGCCGATGTAACAGGAGCGGAACCGGTGATTACCACAGCTTCGGATGTACATGGGATCCAGGCGGTTGATGAATGGGCGGCAGAACTTGGCCTGAAGATATCGGATCGCGAACTTGCCAGAAAAACAGCGGCGGCTGTCCTGGATGGCCGGCAGGTGGGTTTTTTTGAAGATCCTGTCTGCCAGGGATATTGCCGGTCCGCAGCAGCACGGACAGGATGCAGGAAGCGTCCGGATGGCTGCGAAGATGGGTTCCGGGAAGAGAGAACTGTGGTTATTTCCCCATACAGAAGTCATTGCCTGAAAGGTGAAGTCCTGCACCTGGTACCAGGATGCCTGATGGTAGGTATCGGCTGTAAAAAGGGGGTGGCCGGAGAGGCGATTGGCTTACAGATACAGAATGTGCTGAAATGTTATAATCTGGATCAGAGGGCGATAGCGTGTCTGGCCAGTATTGACAGGAAAAGCGGAGAGAGAGGACTGATCGCTGTGGCAGAGGCCTGGGGAGTGCCTTTGATTACATTTCCTGCCTCTGTACTGGATCAGATACCGGGTGATTTCCCGGAATCCGGGTTTGTCAGAGAGATTACCGGAGTGGGGAATGTCTGTGAGCGCGCTGCCTGTGCGGCGGGAAGACTGAGGGAATACAGGACAGGAATTCTGCAAAAACTCCCTGATGGATGGGAAAAACATAAGGTTCAGTTACTGACAACGAAATATGCGGGAAATGGTGTGACAGTGGCGATAGCAGTACCGGTTTATCAGGAGCATGAGGATGATACATAAGATTGTGATTTTTGGTGGAACGTCCGAGGGACGCGAACTTGCGGAATGGTCGGCGGATCAGGGATTTTCCACAGTTGTAAGCGTAGCGACCCCGTACGGCAGACAGGTGGTTGCGGACAGGCCAAATCTGGTCATCCGCGTGGGACGGCTGGACAGGGAGCATATGAAAGAGTTACTGCTGATGGAAATCCCGGATCTGATTGTTGATGCGACACATCCTCATGCGGTTGAGGTAACGCAGACCATCCGCCAGGCGGCCGCAGATTGTGGATTGCCTTGTATACGTGTAATCAGGGAAGAATTTCCTGTTGATCCAGAGTCGTGTGGGGAAGAAAATGTCCTGAGGGTGCCTTCGGTTCATGAGGCGGTACAGATTTTGGGACAGGAGAATGGAGCTGTATTTGTGACAACAGGGAGCAAGGAACTGAGGGAATTTACCCGATATCCCGGATTGAAAGAAAGAATTTTTGCAAGAGTGCTCCCGGACAGCCGTGTTTTGGCAGATTGTGAGGAACTGGGAATCCGAGGAAAACATCTGATAGCCATGCAGGGTCCGTTTTCCACAGAGATCAATCTTGCGATGCTTCGTATGACCAATGCGAAATGGATGGTAACAAAGGAATCCGGTATCAACGGAGGTTTTTATGAGAAGATTGAGGCGGCCAGACAATGTGATGTGAGGACAATTGTGATCGAAAGATCGGAACATGAAAAGGGACTTACGGTTGCGGAGCTGAAATCCAGAATTCTCTGGCTTGCAGGTAAGAGCAGGCATTTATCACGAAGGGTATCTTTGATCGGAATGGGGATGGGCGGTGGACAACAGCTGACCTTAGAAGCTCAGAAAGCCCTTCTGTCGTCAGAAGTTATTTTTGGAGCTCCGAGGATGCTCAGGGATATCGCGTCTTATGTGCCGGGCAGACTGATGATTCCTTTTTATAAGGGAAAAGATATTTTTGATTATCTGGAAGAACATCCGCAGAGATATACGGCAAGTGTTGTTTATTCGGGAGATACCGGATATCACAGTGGTTGTTCCGGCTTTTTGAGAGAGTTTCCGAAGCGGGGAGGCAATTATTCGGTTTGCGTATTTCCCGGTATCTCGACTTTTTCCTGCCTGTGCGCGAGATTTCAGATCAGAGGAGAGACAGTTTTTGCAGCCAGTATCCATGGACAGGAAGAGGATATTGTTTCGTTATTAAGAAATTACGGGAGAGTGTTTCTTCTGCTGGACAGGACTCATACGATCAGCAGTGTTTGCCGGGAGTTGTCGGAAGCCGGATACGGAAGGACTCAGATTTTTGCGGGGATCCGGCTGGGGTATCCGGATGAGCAGCTGATTCGGGACAGAGCGGACAGGCTTACTCAGGAGGAATCGGATCCGTTGGCAGCCATGATCATGGAGAGAGAGGACATAATCGATGCGGGATGATGATTTTATCCGGGGTAATATCCCGATGACAAAGAGTGAGATCCGGGCAATATCGCTGTCAAAGCTGTTATGGAAAAAGAATCTTATTGTTTATGATATCGGCGCAGGGACTGGTTCGGTATCTGTGGAAGCGGCTCTGGCCGTTCCCGCAGGCCGGGTCTTTGCTTTTGAATATCGGGAGGAAGGATGCAATCTGATCCGACGGAACGCGAAGAAATTTGGGGTTGGCAACATTACCGTGGTCCGGGGCATGGCGCCGGAAACTTTTCAGGGTCTGCCTGTGCCGGATTGCGCGTTGATCGGAGGGAGCGGCGGTTTCCTGGAAGAGATTATGGATCGGCTGTTTGTTATGAACCCTGAGATCCGGTTGGTGTTGAATATTATTTCGCTAGAGACACTTGCACGGGCAGTTTCTTATTTTGAAAATCGAGGGCTGGAGGCGGAGATTGTCAGCGTTACGGTGGCGAAGGCAGAGAAAGCCGGGAAATATCACCTGATGAAAGGGCAAAATCCGGTTTATGTGATCAGTGTCGGAGGAACAGGTCAGTTTCATGTTGACAGAAGATAATGAAAAAGATATGATGACAAGGAAATGCGACAGGGTATCGGTACCAAGGATTCTTTTTGCTTCGCCGGCAAGTGGAAGCGGGAAGACGCTGATTACCTGCGGTTTTCTGGAAATTCTGAAACGGCGGGGAATGTCGGCAGTTTCTTTTAAATGCGGACCGGATTATATCGATCCGCTGTTTCATCAATATGTGCTTGGAATACCCGGATATAATCTGGACAGTTTTTTCCTTGGACGTGATGAGATTCACAGGTTATTTCTGGATAAATTTTTTTTGCCGGATTCCGGAAAATTATCCGGAAAGGATTCCGGAAAATTATCCGGAAAGGATTCCGGAACTCCCTTTGCTTCGAAAAGAGTGACAGGAAATATCCGGCAGACCGTGGATAACCGCATAGCGGTAATCGAAGGTGTTATGGGATATTATGATGGTATCGCGGGAACTACTGTTACAGCAAGTTCCTATGAAATTGCCACGTTTACGGAGAGTCCGGTCATACTGGTTGTTAACGGAAAGGGTGCCAGTCTGTCTCTGGCAGCATTAATCAAGGGCTTTTTGGAGTATCGGACAGACAGCCGGATCCGTGGAGTGATTTTTAACCGCACATCTGCTGCTATGGAAAAACGTCTGCGACCGGTCATTGAGGAACTGGGCGTGAAAGTATTTGGTTCTGTACCGGAATGTGCTCCGGCGAGTCTGGAGAGCCGTCATCTGGGACTCACGCTTCCTGACGAACAGGAACGGCTTCGCGAGAGAATTGACGCATTTGCGGATATACTGGAAGACAGTCTTGATATCGATGGGATGTTGAGTCTGTCGTTCACAGATACCGCCTTTGCTGACCGTGATGTTCGATATTCATATGGAAACAGTGGGGCGCGGGCAAAGCAGAAAGGCAGGATTGCAGTTGCGCGGGATGAGGCATTCTGCTTTTATTATCAGGATAATCTGGATTGCTTACAGAAATTGGGATATGAACTGATCTTTTTCAGCCCGCTCTATGACAGGCAGATTCCGGACGGGGTCCGGGCGATTTTGCTGGGTGGAGGTTATCCGGAACGTTATGCGGAACCTCTTTCGCGCAATAGTGAGATGCTTTGCGCCATACGTGAGGCGTTTGGCAGGATTAAGATCCTTGCGGAGTGCGGGGGATTTCTTTATCTGCATCAGACATTGCAGGGCATGGATGGTAAGGTTTATCCGATGACGGGATGTCTAGATGCCGGCGGGTACCAAACGGAGAAGTTGTCACGTTTCGGATATATTCAGTTATCATGCGGCCTCCGGGCTCACGAGTTTCATTACTGGGAAAGTACGGCTCCGGGCGAAAACTTTGTAGCAGAGAAGCCGCTTTCGAAACGCAGCTGGAGATGTATGTATTATACAGATACATTGCTGGCCGGTTTTCCTCATCTGTATTATCGGTCAAAGCCGGAGTTTATTGAAAATTTTCTGAAGGGATAGAATGGAAATGCTTCATCTGATTACAGGAGGCAGTGCGAGTGGAAAATCAGAATATGCGGAATCCCGGGTAGTCGAGTCAGGACAGCGTGAACGCTATTATATTGCCTGCATGCGACCTTATGGAGAAGAAGGAAGAGAACGGGTGCGAAAACACCGTGCCATGCGTGAAGGAAAAGGCTTTATAACAATTGAGTGTTATGATCATTTGTCCTCTCTGCGTTTTGCCGGAGAAAGGACAGGAAGGGCGATCCTGCTGGAGTGTATGTCTAACCTGACTGCCAACGAGCAGTTTGGGGCAGGCGGTACAGATGAAGAGATTATAAACAGGATCGTAAAAGGGGCGGCATCTCTTTGCAGTCAGGCGGAAAATGTATGGATTGTAACGAATGAGGTGTTTTCCGATGGGGTGCAGTACGATGCTGAAACGATGCGTTATCTGCGTCTTCTGGGTATGGTTAATCAGAAACTGGCGGAAATCGCCGATCACATCACAGAGGTTGTTTATGGGATTGCAGTGACAATCCGGTAATCCGATAAGAAGATTTTCAGAGCTTTGGATAAGCGATGAAAGAAATAGATACTGGTAAAATGAGGAGAATCGTCATGAGAGAAATTTCGATCAGGGACATTCCTGGTTTTCAGATCGGACAGGAAGAAGATCGGGAAGGGGCAACCGGATGTACGGTTATTTTATGTGGAACCGGGGCGACCGCGGGACTGGATGTACGAGGCGGAGGACCTGCGTCGCGGGAGACAGAACTTTTAAAACCAGTGGCAGCTGCTCAGGCAATCCATGCGGTTGTTCTGGGAGGCGGCAGTGCGTTCGGTCTGGATGCCGCAGGTGGTGTGATGCGATATCTGGAGGAACGGGGAATTGGTTTTGATGTCGGAGTGACAAAGGTACCGCTGGTCTGCCAGTCAGATATCTTTGATCTGGGAATTGGCAGTGCCCATGTCCGTCCGGATGCAGAGATGGCTTATCGTGCCTGCGTAAATGCAGAAAAGGGAAATTATCGTAATGGTAATTACGGCGCAGGGACAGGGGCGACCGTGGGTAAAGTATGTGGAGGCGCATTCGCGATGAAATCAGGTATCGGAAGCTATGCGGTTCAGAACGGTGATCTGATGGTGGGCGCAGTTGTTGTAGTAAATGCATTGGGCGATGTCTATGACTGGAAAGACGGAAAAAAGGCAGCCGGGGTGCTAAAAGAAGACAAAAAAAGTTTCCGGGATGCATGTAAAGTGATGTATGAGAGAAATCAGCCGGGAGGAAACCGTTTTGTAGAGAATACGACAATCGGGGCCGTCATCACCAATGCGGAGTTTAACAAAACGCAGCTTTGCAGGATCGCGTCTTTGGCGCACAATGGTCTTGCCCGTGCCATACGTCCGGTTCATACATCTGCAGACGGAGACAGTATCTATGCGTTATCTACAGGTGGGTGCCAGGCAGATGCAGATATGGTCGGTACGCTGGCGGCAGAGGTGATGGCGGAGGCAATTTTAGTCGCTGTTAAAAGCGCGGATGCCGCCTACGGATTTCCCTCCTGGAAAAATTTACAGGAAAATATCATTCAAAGCGTATGATGAGACAGGATGAGCAGAGAAAGAAAAACAGAATCCGGTTGTTGGACAGTTTCCGGATTGCGTTTTCTATGTATTCAAAAATTCCGGTTCCGCAGACCGAATGGACAGAGGATGGAATGCGGTATGCCATGTGCTTCTTTCCGGGCGTAGGGGTCGTGCTGGGATTTGCTGCCGTATGTTTTCATCTGCTATCGGTTTTGCTCGGATTCGGAGTGGTCGCGGATGCGTGTCTGGGAACGGTATTGCCGCTCCTTGTCACAGGAGGGATTCATATGGATGGTTTCCTGGATACTGTGGACGCGCTGTGTTCGTGGCAGGATCGGGAAAGGAAGCTGGCAATCATGAAGGATCCTCATACAGGAGCTTTCGCTGTTGTTGGGTGCAGTGTTTATCTGCTTTGTTATGCAGCAGCGTACAGTGAACTCGGAGCGGGAGCTTTTCCGGCGATTGCGGGAATCCATGTGGGAACCAGAGCACTCAGCGGATGGGCGGTTGCAGCTTTCCCGAAGGCAAAAAAAGAAGGGCTTGTCAGTACCTTTGCCGGACAGGCGGACATACGCACGGTAAAGATTTCCATGGTGTTATGGGGGTTGGCGGCGACGGGATATATGGTGGTAACCGCAGGTCCTTTGACGGCAGCCGCGATTTGCCTGACTGGACTTTTATGCCTTGCAGGCTATCACCGGATGGCGGTAAGGGAGTTTGGAGGAGTAACCGGAGATCTGGCGGGTTTTTTTCTGCAGATCTGTGAATTGATTATGATAGTTGTGCTGGCTTTCCTGGCTTCATAGGGAAGCAGAAAGGGATTTTACAGACAAACAGGAAGGTGTCTGAGATGATTTTGGTGATCGGAGGAGTAAGTCAGGGAAAGGAACGGTTCGCCAGAGAACTTCTTTGCGCGGGTGATGAAAAAAATTATGAAAAAAAGATGGCACGCGGTGGACGCGATCTTCCGGAAGCAGTATTTCAGAAGCCGTATGTGTCGGGATATCATGAGATGATTCGTGATCTGTTAAAAGAAGGGAAGGATCCGGACAGATTTACCCGAAAGCTGATTCAGGCAGAGCCTGAACTGATTATTATGGATGAGGTTGGCAGCGGGATCGTGCCGATCTCCCGCGATGAGCGTGAGTATCGGGAAGCCGTGGGCAGGGCGGGACAGCTGCTGGCGGCGCATGCGACGCAGGTTTACCGGGTCATATGTGGGATCGGTATCCGTATTAAATGAGCGGACAGAGGAGTACGTATGATATATGAAATGACGGCGGCAATCTGGATGGGATTTGTGATGGACCTGATCGTGGGTGATCCGCAGGGATGGCCGCATCTGGTGCGCCTGATCGGCTGGATGATTCAAAAACTCGAAATCATACTGAGAAAGCATTTCCCCGGAACAAAGGCGGGACAACTTGCGGCGGGAAGAGAAATCGTGATCCTGGTGCTGATGGCGACTGCTATTGGCGGTGTCGGACTTTTGCGGATATCAGACAGGATTCACCCGCTGATTTGTTTTATCGTATCGGTATTTTTATGCTGGCAGGTGCTTGCGGCAAAGTCTCTCTATGTGGAAAGTGGTAAGGTATGGCAGATGTTTCAGCAGTCGGATATGGAGGGCGCGCGCGCTGCGGTATCCATGATTGTCGGGAGGGACACGGATTGTCTGGATCAGGCGGGAATTATCCGGGCGGCAATTGAGACGGTCGCTGAGAATGCTTCCGACGGTGTTGTGGCTCCGCTTTTTTATCTTTTTTTGCTGGGTCCGCTCGGGGGGATTCTGTATAAGGCGGTTAATACGATGGATTCCATGATCGGTTATCAAAATGAGACATACCGTTACTTTGGCAGAGCAGCAGCAAAAACGGATGATCTGTTAAACTGGATTCCTTCGCGGCTGTCCGCTCTTTTGATGATCCTGGCTGCCTGGCTTTTACCTGGGTACGACGGTGCGGCTGCCTGGCGGATCTGGAGGCGCGACCGGCATAACCATCAGAGTCCGAATTCTGCACAGACGGAAGCAGCCTGCGCCGGGGCGCTGCATCTGATGCTGGCAGGAGATGCCTGGTATTTTGGAGAACTTCATCACAAACCAACGATTGGAGATCCCGACAGAGAAGCAAAAGCAGATGATATCAGGAAAGCGGGCAGATTGATGCTTATGACGGCATTTCTGGCGCTGATTTTTTTCACTGCGTCATCGGTGATTCTGAGGGGAGGCGTTAAGATATGACGGCTGTTCGACACGGCGGAGACATTTACCGTAATCAGGTTCGGCTGGATTATTCCGTGAACTGCAATCCGCTTGGTATGCCGGATCCGGTAAAGGAGGCTTTGTGTTGTTCTGTAGAGTCATGGGCTGCTTACCCCGATATGTATTGCGATGAACTTCGAGAAAAACTGGCGGAAAAACTCGCAGTTAAAAAAGAATGGATTTTATGCGGCAATGGAGCTGCCGGATTGATCTATGATCTGGCGGCAGCGTTACGTCCGCAAAAGGCAAGGCTGCCGGTCCCATCGTTTACCGAGTATGAAGCGGCACTTCAGGGCACAGGATGCGCGGTATTTTATGAAAAGACGCGGAAAGAAGAGGGCTTCAGGCTGGATATAGAGGCATACCGGAAGAATATTTCGGAAGATACCGATCTGGTATTTGTGTGTAATCCTAATAATCCAAACGGATCTGCGGTAAATGCACAGGAGGTGCGGGAGTTAGCTGATACATGTCGGGAAAAAGGTGCGATACTTCTGGTTGACGAATGTTTTGCGGAATTGACCGGGGAACCCCAGCGCTACAGTGTAGTATCGGCGTGTGAAAAAAATCCGAATCTTGTGGTTCTGCGGGCGTTTACCAAGACGTTTGCGATGGCAGGTCTGCGCCTGGGATATCTGGTTACTTCAGACAGAAATCTGCTGAAAGAGATACAAAGACAGCGACAGCCGTGGAATGTGTCCGTCCCCGCGCAGATCGCCGGAGTAGCGGCATTGTCTGATGGGTCTGAGAATTATCTGAAAGAGTCACGCGAACTGATCACGCAGGAGCGGAAATATCTGACAGAGAGACTTGCCGCGATGGGATTTACCGTTTTCCCATCGGCGGCCAATTATCTGATGTTTGAAAGTTCGATGCCGGATCTTTATGAAAAATGTCTGAATTACGGACTGCTGATTCGTAACTGCTCGGATTATCTGGGCCTGACAGAAGGTTATTATAGGATCAGCGTTCGTACACGAAGGGAAAATGATGAGATGCTCGATATTTTCAGAAAGATCCTGACGGCTCATCCCTGACTCAGTCTGCTGTTCTGGTATTCTCCGGTGAAGGTTACATCCCTGCCGAACCAATGTGGAGGAGTGAAGGACAGCGCCATTTCTTTAGAAGGAAATTCTACTTCAGCGAGTATCAGACCGGTGTAGTTCCCTGAGAAAACATCCAGTTCGATGGTAAGTCCGGAGTTTTCGAGAGGAATCAGATATCTCTTTTTGGTGAGAATCCGGCCGTCTGCCTTGGCAAGCAGATGGATGTAAGCCTCTTTTGTGAGAGGAAGATTAGCTTCTTCGCGCGTGAGGAGTCCGCTGGATTTGTAGGTCAGATAGTAGTCGTTATCGGAGCGGCGGATCCGTACAACCGGGGAGATGCAAAGATAAGCCTGTTCGATTTCGTGACAGGGAAAATTCTGATAGTCAGCGGGTGGTGTGTCAATGAGATATTTTCGTTCAATTTCCATAAGTTGTTTACCTCGTATCATTATCGTTTTTTATTTCATAGGAAAGCGCGTCCTATGAAATAAAAAGTCTCCGACGGATCGCACTGCGGCGGAGTGGAATTATGTCGCTAAAGCGACTCGCCGCAGGCGGAGAATCCTGCTTTGCAGGATTCTTTTTCATAATAACCCGGATTACGAAAAAGGAAAAGAGAAAACCGGATTTTTTTGAAAAAACATATCTCCGACACAAAAAAACCTGCAAAAAGTCACAAAAAACGTTGATAAACATGAAAAAAGGTACTGGTAATTGCAAATAAACTATGTTATAATAAGCATTTGAAGTGTGGCGTCTTGCCGTGACAGCCATACATTAATTTAGGAGGAACCCCATATTATGAGTTTACAAGTCGAAAAATTAGAAAAAAACATGGCAAAACTGACCGTGGAAGTATCGGCAGAGCAGTTCGAAGAAGCTCTTAAAACTTCCTATATCAAAAATAAAAACAGATTTAGTGTACCAGGATTTCGTAAGGGCAAAGTTCCTCAGTCATTGGTGGAAAAAATGTACGGCGAAGAAGTCCTGTATGAGGACGCAATTAATGAAGCTTTAAATCGTACGTATTCAGATGCTGCGGAAGAGAGCGGACTTGAGATTGTTTCCCGGCCGGAGATCGATGTGACGCAGGTTAAGAAGGGACAGCCGATGATTTATACGGCTACAGTAGCCGTGAAGCCTGAGGTTACACTGGGCGAATATAAGGGCATTGAGGTGGAGAGAGCAAAGCCGGAAGTGACAGATGCTGATATCGAAGCTGAGATCAAAAAAGCGCAGGATCAGAATTCACGGCTGATAGCGGTAGAGGATCGTCCGGTTGCGGATGGTGATCAGACGGTAATTGATTTTGCCGGCTCCGTTGACGGAACCGCTTTTGAAGGCGGCACGGCGGAAGATTATCCTCTGACGATCGGTTCGCATTCCTTTATCGAAGGCTTCGAAGAGCAGATCATAGGCATGAGCCTGAATGAGGAGAAGGATATTGAGGTAACCTTCCCGGAAAATTATCACGCAGCGGATCTGGCGGGTAAACCTGCAGTATTTAAGGTAAAGGTGAAAGAAATCAAAGTGAAGGAACTTCCGGAAGTGGACGATGAGTTCGCCAGCGAGGTTTCTGATTTTGAAACGCTGGATGAATATAAGGCGGATTTGCGTGAGAAACTGGAAAAGACGAAACAGGCCCAGGCCACAGCTGAAAATGAGAATAATGTCGTTGCAAAGGTAGTAGAGAACGCTTCCATGGATATTCCGGAGGCGATGATTGATCTGCAGGTGGACAATATGATTGATGACTATGCAGCCAATATGCGTCGGCAGGGGTTGAGTCTGGAGCAGTATTTCCAGTTTACCGGTATGACGATGGAACAGCTGCGGGATGAGGTTCGTCCGGAAGCGCAGCAGAGGATCCGTACCCGTCTGGTACTGGAAGCGGTAGTCGCGGCGGAAAAGATTGAGGCTTCCGATGAGTCGGTTGAGGAAGAACTGAAAAAGATGGCCGAGCGCTATAAGATGGAGCCGGATCAGGTAAAAGAGTCCATGGGAGATCGTGGCATCGAGAGAATGAAGGAAGATCTGGCGATCCAGGAAGCAGTTGATTTCCTGGTAGCGGAAGCAAAGCTGGTTTAATGCGCAAAAGGGCGTACAGGGGGAGTCCCGCAGGCGGAACTCCCTTTTTACCATCATAAGATTTATGGAGGTTTTAAAATGAGTCTGGTACCTTATGTAATTGAATCTACCAGCAGAGGCGAGAGATCCTATGATATTTATTCCCGCCTGCTGAAAGAACGGATTATTTTTCTTGGCGAGGAAGTCAATGATGTCACAGCAAGCCTGATCGTGGCTCAGCTCCTTTTCCTGGAGTCAGAGGATCCAGGTAAGGATATTAATCTCTATATCAACAGTCCGGGCGGCTCTGTGACAGCAGGCATGGCAATCTATGATACCATGAATTACATTAAGTGTGATGTCTCAACGGTCTGCATTGGCATGGCTGCCAGTATGGGCGCGTTTCTGCTGGCCGGCGGTGCGAAGGGCAAACGTTTTGCTTTGCCGAATGCGGAAGTTATGATCCATCAGCCTTCCGGCGGCGCCCAGGGACAGGCAACGGAGATCCAGATCGTGGCGGAGAAAATTTTACAGACGAAGAAAAAACTGAATGAAATTCTCGCGGCAAATACCGGGCAGCCGTATGAGGTGATCTGCCGGGATACGGAGCGTGATCATTATATGACTGCTGAGGAGGCAAAAGAGTATGGCTTGATTGATCAGGTGATTTCGAGTCATTAGAAAGGACTGAGGTGTTGATATGCCGAATAGAATTGACGAAAAAGTCAGATGCTCTTTCTGTGGGAAAAGCCAGGATCAGGTCAGGAAACTGATTTCCGGGATGAGTAAGGTATATATCTGCGATGAATGTGTGGAGTTATGCGGAGAGATCCTGGAAGAGGATGAGGATGAAGGAGAATCTTCGATTCCGGATCTGAACGGAATTAATCTGCTTAAGCCAAAGGAAATCAAAAGTTTTCTCGACGAGTATGTGATTGGACAGGATATGGCGAAGAAGGCGCTTTCCGTAGCGGTGTACAATCATTATAAGCGTATTACGTCGATGAGAGACATGGATGTTGAGGTGCAGAAAAGTAATATTCTGATGCTGGGACCGACTGGTTCCGGTAAGACCTATCTTGCGCAGACACTTGCCAGGGTTTTAAATGTACCGTTTGCGATTGCCGATGCAACCGCGCTTACAGAGGCCGGATATGTCGGTGAAGATGTAGAAAATATTCTGCTGAAGCTGATTCAGGCAGCCGAATATGACATCAGTCGTGCGGAATATGGCATTATCTATATCGATGAAATTGATAAAATTACCAAGAAATCCGAAAATGTCTCTATTACGCGAGACGTATCCGGAGAGGGGGTACAGCAGGCTCTTCTGAAGATTCTGGAGGGGACGCTGGCAAGCGTGCCACCTCAGGGCGGTAGAAAGCATCCTCATCAGGAATTACTTCAGATTGATACGACCAATATTCTGTTTATCTGTGGCGGTGCTTTTGATGGTCTGGAAAAGATTATCGAACGGCGTCTCAGCACTGGTTCGATCGGATTTAATGCAGAGATTGTGGATCGGAACCACACAGATATTGATGAGCTTTTAAAACAGGTTGAGCCTCAGGATCTGGTCAAATTCGGACTGATTCCAGAGTTTATCGGCCGCGTACCGGTGACGGTATCGCTGAATTCGCTGGATGAAAATGCACTGATGCGGATTCTGACAGAGCCAAAGAATGCTTTAACCAAACAGTATCAGAAATTATTTGAGATCGACGATGTCAAACTGGATTTCACCCCGGAGGCGTTGCGGGAAGTTGCTCATCAGGCGGTGGAGCGCAAGACCGGTGCGAGAGGACTCCGGTCAATACTGGAAGACGTTATGATGGATTTGATGTATGAGATTCCGTCGGATAATACGATCGGCATGTGTACAGTCTCCCGGGATGCCGTATTAAAGAAGTGTCCTCCGGATTTAATCTATCGTGATCAGACTGTGCCAAAGAAATCCTTTGTACAGCGATTTAAGAAAGAAAAGACGGGTGAGATTGCGTAAAACAAAATGGGAGCGTTCTGCTCCCTTTTGTTTTATGCGCAGGGCCGGGTAAGGAATTTTTGCGGCTGATGCCGCACCCGGCCCGCGCGGCGAGTATGAGGCGAAAAAGCTGCCTCCTACTCGATCGCACGGGCGGGTATGGAAATTTTGCAGCTGACGCTGCATCCGGTCTACGCTCCGCTTCGGTCGTTGCTAAACGGTTCTGTGTGCCGGTGGCACACGTTAAGAACCGACTGAAACGAAGTGTAGATGCCACTGGCACACAGCAACCGCGCGGCGGGTAGGACGCGAAAATAAGATTTGGAAGACGAATGATACAAGGAGGGAAAAGGATGGAGGATACGATTTTGATGCTGCCGGTTATCGCTCTGCGCGGACTGACAGTACTCCCGGGAATGACAGTCAATTTTGATATCAGCAGGGAAAAATCGATCAATGCGGTGGAAAAGGCAATGGTGACGGATCAGAAGGTATTTCTGGTCACACAGCATGATCCGAATGAAGCAGAACCGGATCAGGACCAGCTTTTTCAATATGGGACGATCTCCCGGATCCGGCAGCTTGTGAAAATGCCCGGAAATATTGTCCGCGTGATGACGGAAGGACTTGCCCGCGCACAACTGCTTAATCTGAATACAGAGGGAGATTTGCTGACGGGTGAAGTGCTGGAACGAAAGCCGGAAAATAATACAGATCTGGTTGTCGCGGAGGCAATGACGCGCATCCTGAAAGAGCAGATCGAATCCTTTGGAAAGCTGCATCCGAAATTTGCCAGAGAAGTAATGAAAGGGCTGCTGGGTATCCGGGGTCTTGAAAGACTGATGCTGGAGACCGCTTCTCAGATCCCATGGGATTATACGGTGCGGCAGAATTATCTGGAGCAGGAAATCTTTACCGGCTGCTATGAGGTGTTGGTTTCGAGTCTGATCAATGAGATTGAGGTATCCAAGATACGCAGAGAATTTCAGGAAAAGGTAAAGCAGAGTGTTGATAAAAATCAGAAAGATTATATCCTCCGGGAACAGATGAAGGTGATCCGGGAAGAGCTGGGAGATGACGGGGAATCAGAAGCAGAGGAGTTTGAACGGAAGGTTCGTGCGCTGAAGGCAGATAAAGAGGTAAAGGAAAAACTCTTCAAGGATATCGATCATCTGAAATCCATGCAGAGTATGAGTCAGGAAGCAAATGTACTGCGTACTTACCTCGAAACTCTTCTGGAACTTCCCTGGAACAGGGTATCCCGTGATGATAATGATATCCATCATGCGGAGCAGATTTTAAACGAAGATCATTACGGACTTGAAAAAGTAAAGGAACGTGTACTGGAATATCTGGCTGTGCGTGTTCTGGCAAAGAAGAACAATGGGGCAATTCTGTGCCTGGTGGGACCGCCAGGTACCGGTAAGACGTCGATTGGCCGTTCGATTGCCCGTGCGCTGAATAAAAAATACGTTCGCATCAGCCTGGGAGGTATCCGTGATGAGGCTGAGATACGCGGCCACAGGAAGACTTATATCGGTGCGATGCCGGGACGTCTGGTAGAGGGACTGCGACAGGCCGGAGTCTCAAATCCTCTGATGTTGCTGGATGAGATCGATAAAGTAAGCTCAGACTATAAAGGCGATACTTCATCCGCTCTCCTTGAAGTGCTTGATGGAGAGCAGAATGTGAAGTTTCGGGATCATTATGTGGAACTTCCGGTAAATCTGTCAAACGTAATGTTTATCGCAACCGCGAATACGACGGAGACGATACCCCGCCCTCTTTTAGACCGGATGGAGATCATCGAGGTCAACAGCTATACCGAAAATGAAAAGTTTCATATTGCCAGGGATTTCCTGCTGCCCAAGCAGTTAGAAAAACATGGGATACATCCCGGACAGCTGACGATCACGGATAAAGCACTGCGCAAAATCATCCATAACTATACGAGAGAAGCGGGTGTGCGCAACCTGGAACGCAGGATCAGTGATATCTGCCGGAAATCAGCCAGAAAAATTCTTGAAGATAAAAAGACAACGGTGCGAGTTACGGAAGCCGGTCTGGAAAAATATCTGGGAAAAGAAAGGATTTCTTTTGAAAACGCGAATGAGGAAGATCAGGTTGGTATTGTGCGCGGACTCGCCTGGACCAGCGTGGGAGGCGATACGCTGGAGATTGAAGTAAACTGCATGCCGGGGAAGGGCGAACTGAAGATGACCGGTCAGATGGGTGATGTGATGAAGGAATCTGCGATGATTGCGCTTACCTTTGTTCGTTCCGTTTGTCCGGAATATGGTGTGGACGAGGATTATTTTGAGAAACATGATCTCCATCTGCATATTCCGGAAGGAGCGGTTCCCAAGGACGGTCCGTCTGCCGGTATTACGATGGCGACGGCGATGCTCTCAGCGGTAACCGGGAAAAAAGTATCGGCAAAGGTCGCGATGACCGGAGAGATCACACTGCGTGGCCGTGTACTTCCGATCGGTGGTTTAAAGGAAAAGATTCTTGCCGCCAAAATGGCCGGGATAAAAACGGTTCTTGTGCCGGACAAAAACCGTCCGGATATCGCGGAACTTTCCAAAGAGATTACAGGCGGACTGAAAATCACATATGTGATGACAATGAGTGATGTTTTGAAAGAGGCACTAATTTTATGATTATAAAAAAAGCAGAGCTTGAGACAGTCTGCGGCGTAACCAGCCGGTTTCCGGATCATGATCAGCCGGAGATTGCTTTTGCGGGCAAATCCAATGTCGGCAAATCGTCGCTGATCAATGCGTTGATGAACCGGAAGTCGCTGGCACGCACTTCCGGTCAGCCGGGTAAGACGCAGACCGTTAATTTTTATCATATCAATGACGCAGTTTATTTTGTGGATCTGCCCGGTTATGGTTATGCACGGGCAAGCGAGGAGGTAAAAGCACAGTGGGGGCGTATGATCGAACGTTATCTGAAAAATGCTCCGATGTTAAAATGTGTATTTCTTCTGGTCGATATCCGGCATGAGGCATCCGAAAACGATCGTCTGATGTATCAGTGGATTTTGTCAAACGGTTACCATCCGGTGATTATCGCGACCAAGGTCGATAAGCTGAAACGGAGCCAGATCGCCAAACAGGTCAGACTGGTACGGGAATCCATCGGACTGGAAAAAGAGGGAATCCTGTTTCCATTTTCGGCTCTGACGAAACAGGGAAGGGAAGAAATCTGGCAGTATGTAGAAAATATTCTGGCAGATTCTGGTCAATCAGACAGATAGACACAGTTTTCTCCCGAAAGGGACACAAAAAGATCACATAATTCTGTTATTTTAAACGGAGAAATAACCATTAGCGTGAGGGGGATTGTGATGCAGGGAAAAGTTGCGGCTGTGATGGCGGCTGTTACCGCAGTCTCGGCAATCATGCCGATCCAGGTTTATGCCGCTTCCAATAATCAGGATTATCGGCGGCGGGTGGTCGGAATTGCCGGTATTATATTAAATACCAGTACGGAGATGAGCCGGACGGTAACCAGGGCGGAATTTGCCAATTACCTTGTAAAAGCTTCTACTTATCGGGATTATCTGCCGGTGTCCGGCAAGGTAGCTGTTTATAATGATGTACCCAGTACCCATGAATATGCGTCAAGTATCCGGATCGCGGCAAAGGAAAACTGGTTAAACGGTTATCTTGGCGGACTTTTTAAACCGGATCAGGCGATTACATTAAAGGAAGCCTCCAGAGGAATTATGGCTCTTCTGGGCTATGAAGACAGTGATTTTGAGGGTGACATCGTCGGTTCCCGGATGTCATTATTTTATGAGCTGGAGCTGAATGAGGACCTGGACCGGCAGCCGACAGAAGTGCTGACCAAGGATGACTGTGTGAATCTTTTTTATAACCTGCTGAAAACGGAAATGAAGACCGGGACGGTCTATGGGACCGTACTCGGCTGTACGGTAAACAGCGACGGTGAGATCAATCCGATGGGACTGGCGGATACGAACCTGTCCGGACCGAAGCTGATCGAAAAGGGTGGTGTTCTTGGCAATTATATCCCATTCAATGTGCAGGAAGCCAGTATTTTTGTCAATGGCGATGCGTCAAGTTATACGGCGCTGCGCTCTTACGTCCAGAGCAATTATGTGGTTGTCTATTATAATCAGACGGCAAGAACGATCTGGGCTTATATTGCGGATGAGGATGTCCAGACCGGCCGCTGCGCGATCCGCGGCACGATAGAAAATATTTATTACAGTTCAACGGAGGTCATGACACCGTCGTATGTCGTCCTTTCCGGAGACAGTGAGGAGTATCAGCTCGACAGTACGGAGATGCAGTTTGCGTTTTCCGTATATGGATCGCTGCGTGTCGGGGATATTGTGACACTGATCTGTGAAAAGACTGTTGATTCTAATGATAACGCAACATACTCGATTGTTGACTACATAGCAGATTAAACAGGAGAATGATTATGGGTGAAAATGAAAAACAGCAGAGTGCGGACAATGCGCCGGAAACTGCAGGAGAAAAGAAAAAAGGCCTGTTTCATCTGCCAGAACTGCCAAAGCGTGATAAAAGCAAAAAGAAGAGGAGGAAAAAGAGTGGCGTCAGGGATATTGTGATACGCATAGTCGTCCTGCTGGTGATTTTGGGAGCCGCTTTTTACGCTTATCGGAGGTATACAGCTTCCAAAGCGGTGAGCGCGGTGTCTTCCGAGCAGCGGACGACGACGGTTACCAGAGGTACTCTTACTTCTGAACTGAGTTCCTCCGGGACGATTTCCCCCAAAGATACCTACACCATCACTTCGCGGGCGGACGGCGAGGTGATCTGGGCCGATTTTGAGGAAGGCGATCAGGTGGAAAAGGATCAGGTCCTTTATCAGATCGATGTATCCTCCATGGAGTCTGAGATGAAATCAGCGACCAATTCGCTGACACGGGCGACAAACAGTTACAATGATGCAGTAGAAGATTATAACCAGGCGTTGATTGATTACAGCGGTAATACTTACAAGTCCACCCGCACCGGGTTTATCAAGGATCTGTTGATTGAAGTCGGCGATAAGGTAGGAAGCAATACGGAAGTGGCTGAGATTTACAACGATCAGACCATGAAAATCCGGGTTCCTTTCTTAAACTGGGAGGCAGAGTCGATCGGCGTGGGAGCAGGAGCGACCCTGATTCTGGAAGATACCGAAGAAGAACTTACGGGGACAGTGACTGCGGTCGCCAATATGGATGAGGTACTGGCGGGAGGACGGATGGTCCGTTATGTTACGATTGAAGTAGCGAATCCGGGCGGCCTGTCGACCAGTCATCAGGCAGTTGCGATTATCGGTGATATGGTCTGCACGGAACAGGCTTATTTCGAACCGATTACGGATACGACCATGAAGGCGGAGCTTACTTCTAATGTCGAGGTCGCTCAGATGCTGGTAAATGAAGGCGATTATGTGACGGTTGGTACGCCGATTTTCCTGATGGATACAGACGACGCGGAGGACCTGATCCAGAGTTATAAGGATCAGGTGGATTCCGCTGAGACGCAGATGGAATCCGCGCAGAGCAGTCTGGATTCCAAGCAGGAAACCTATGATAATTATACGATTACGGCGCCGATCTCCGGACAGGTGATTACCAAGAGCGTTAAGGTTGGAGACAATATTAACAATAGTAATTCGACGACGACGCTGGCGACGATCTATGACCTCAGTGAACTGACCTTCGAGATGTCGATCGATGAACTGGATGTCCGCAGTGTACAGGTCGGACAGCTGGTAGAGGTCACAGCGGATGCGCTGGACGGCGTGCAGATGACCGGACATGTGACGAATATCAGTCTTGAGAGCAGTCAGTCTAACGGCGTTACCAATTATCCGGTGACGGTTACGATGGATGAGGTGGGAGATCTGCTTCCGGGCATGAACGTGGACGGTGTGATTATTCTGGATGAGGCCGAAGATGTTTTGATGATTCCGGTGGATTCTCTGATGAGAGGAAATCTTGTCTATGTAAAGGATGATACGGTAACTGAGGCTCAGGGACTGGTGCCGGCGGGATTCCGTGCGGTGCAGGTATCGACAGGGCTTACCAGTACGGATTATGTGGAAATCACGGACGGTCTTTCTGAGGGCGACGAAATCTATGTGGACGAATCCTCCAGTACGACAACCACATTCCAGATGGGCGGAATGGGTAATATGGGCGGCGGCAGACCATAAGCGCTTAGTCCGGAAAGAAAAACAGGGGGAAGAACTGTGGAAGATAATGTGCTCATTGAATTACATGATATATACAAGATCTATCAGATGGGCGATGAAGAAGTCCGTGCCAACGATGGGATCAACCTGAAAATCTCAAGGGGTGAATTTGTCGCTATCGTCGGAAAATCCGGAAGCGGGAAATCAACACTGATGAATATCATCGGCGCGCTGGATGTGCCGACTTCCGGAAGTTATCTTCTGGGCGGCGAGGATGTTGATACGATGACGGATGACCAGCTGGCTGATATCCGGAATCGCATGATCGGATTTATCTTCCAGCAGTATAATCTGCTTCCGAAATCAAACCTGCTGGAGAATGTCGAACTTCCGCTGCTTTACGCAAAGGTACCGAAAGACGAACGGAGGGAGCGGGCGCTGAATTCTCTGGAGAGGGTCGGGCTGGCAGATGTGTGGAGGAAGTACCCGAGGCAGCTTTCCGGCGGCCAGCAGCAGCGTGTTTCCATTGCCAGAGCACTGGCGGGAGATCCGTCCCTGATCCTGGCGGATGAGCCGACCGGTGCGCTGGATTCCAAAACAAGCCGAGAGGTGTTAAACTTTTTAAAACAGTTAAATGAAGAGGGCAACACCATTGTCATGATTACTCATGACAGTTCGATTGCCCTGGAAGCAAAGCGTGTGGTCCGCATCCATGACGGTAAGATCAATTTTGACGGAGATGTAAAAGATTATGCTGCAATCCTTTAAGCTGGCAATAAAAAGTATCTGGAGCAATAAGATGCGGTCCTTTCTGACCATGCTGGGCATCATTATCGGTGTGGCGTCGGTTATCATTCTGGTAAGTATTGTAAATGCTTACATGTCTTATATGACGGAGAGTTTCGCCAGTATGGGAACCAATCAGATCACGGTAAACCTGATCAATCTGTCGTCCCGTTCCGTCAGTGTTGATGAAATGTACGAGTTCTTTGATGAGAATACAGACGCTTTTGACCATATGACTCCGATGGTGAGTTTAAGCGCATCCGTAAAGAATGGAAATGACACGATGGATGCGACGTCGGTAACCGGAGTGAGCGAGGATTATCTGAAGATCAAGGATTATGAGCTTGCGGTCGGCAGAAATATTCAATATGCGGATATCAGCGGTCGCAGTAAGGTCTGCGTGATCGGCGCCTATGTGGCAAAGACGATTTTCGGAAGTGAAGAGGAAGCTCTGAGCGATACGGTTAAGATCAATGGATATGCTTTTACCGTTGTAGGCGTAGTCAGCCAGCAGGATGATGACGAGGATCTGGATGACGGGGGAACAGATGACTTTATCTGGATTCCCTATACGACGGCATCCAAGATGGCGAGAAACGCCAGTATCAGCAATTACACGTTTACCATTCGTGAGATCTCGGAAGCAAGCGAGGATAAGGAGCTGATTGAAGATTTCCTTTATACCAAATTTAAAAATGAGGATCTGTACACGGTTACCGCGATGAGCGAGATGCTGGATTCCCTGAACAGCATGATCGCAATGGTATCGGCGGGGCTCGGCGGTATTGCCGGTATCTCTCTTCTGGTAGCCGGTGTGGGCGTTATGAATATCATGCTGGTATCGGTTACCGAGCGTACGAGGGAGATCGGCATTCGTAAGGCTTTGGGAGCCAAACGGAGCGTAATCATGCAGCAGTTTGTCATCGAAGCGGCGGTGACCAGTTCCATCGGCGGCCTGATCGGAATCGGACTTGGGAGTCTGGCGACGAATCTGGTCGGACAGCTTGCGGGTCTGGAGGCGACACCGACGCCGGCGGCGGTGATTGTTTCCTTCAGTGTTTCCGTTGGTATTGGGCTTTTCTTTGGATATATGCCGGCGAGCAAGGCGTCGAAGTTAAATCCGATTGACGCGCTGCGAAGCGAGTAAACAAAAAACAGAATCCTGTAATCGATCAGTAAAATCAAAGAGCTGCGGCACGATCCGGTATGCGTGCCTGTGGCTCTTTTCTTTTCCCTGCCATACAGAAGTGTTTCTTCTTTTTTTACTTGATTTTATGTATAATGATGATAAGATGATGATGCGGGAACCAAAAGATTATGAGGTCAAATACTTTTGATTCCAACATCATAAGATCAGGAATATGGCTGCGGGGGTAAGGATAAGATGAAAATTGTAGATATGCATTGTGATACCATCTCGGAGATCTATCATCGACACAGAGAGGGCAGGGACTGTTCACTTCTGAAAAATGATCTTCATATTGATCTGGAAAGAATGGAAAAGGGAGATTATCTCCTGCAGAATTTTGCGTTGTTTACACGCCTGAGAGATACGGATCGTCCGTTTGAGTATGCGATGAAGCTGGCAGATACATTTTTTACAGAGATGGAGCCGTTAAAGACCCGGATCGGAGTTGTGACGGACTGGGCCGGGATAGAGAAGAACCGTGAACTTGGCCGGATCAGCGCGCTGCTGACAGTGGAGGAAGGCGGGGTTTGCCAGGGCAATCTGGAATTCTTGCGGATCTTTTACCATCTCGGTGTCCGTATGATGACCCTTACCTGGAATTTCCCCAATGAACTCGGATATCCCAACCTCCAGATACCGGATCCGGATCATCCGGAGGGGAAACCACGGATGGCTGTGGATACAGAGCATGGGCTGACAGAAAAGGGAATTGATTTTGTCCGTGCGATGGAGGAGATGGGGATGATTATCGACATCTCACACTTAAATGACGCGGGAATATGGGATGTTTTCCGCTATACCAGAAAGCCGTTTGTAGCCAGTCATTCCAACGCGCGTGCGCTTGCCGGCCACCCGCGTAATCTGACGGATGAGATGATCCGCGCTCTGGCAAACCGGGGAGGTGTGGCGGGAATTAATTTCAGCGCCGCGTTTTTGAAAAATCAGGAAGCGGACGGCAGGATACCGACATACAGCCGGATGACGGATATGGTTCGTCATATGAAGCATATGAAACAGGTAGGCGGTATGGACTGTATCGGCCTGGGATCAGATTTTGACGGTATCAGCAGTACGTTGGAAATGGGCGGCTGTGAGGGTATGCCGCTTCTTGCGGATGAGATGAGCCGGCAGGGCTTTACGGATGGAGAAATTGAAAAGGTATTTTCCCAGAATGTGCTCAGGGTTTACCGTGAACTGCTGTCATAGGACTTTACGAATCAATCAGATAACAGGATATACTCTGCGTTTCTGATATCAGTGAGAGGAAAGATGGCAGATATGAACAATAACAGTAAGACAGAGGTTCTCTGTACAGACATTTCCGGGATTTTTTATCCCTTAGGGAAAACAGAAACCGGAATCGGGCATCCGGATACGAGAACGAAGGCATTGCCAGGATGCCTGTCGTCGGCGCGGCAGGAAAAGATCCGGGCTCTGAAGGATGAAAAAGCACGGCAGCAGTCCCTTGCGGCGGGATTGCTGCTTGATTATGGCCTGCGAAAGCGGGGCTGGCGTGAAAAGGAGGTCAGAATCGGGACAGGAAAGAACGGAAAGCCGTATTTTCCGGATATCCCGGAACTCTTTTTTAATCTGTCACACTCAGAAAACCGAATCCTTGCGGTGTTTTCTGACCGGCCGGTCGGCTGTGATATTCAGATAGTGAAAACCGGCAGTTCTCGGATCGCCGATCGTTTTTTTACGAAAGAAGAGGCAGCGTTTGTCCGGGGAGGTGACTGTGACCATCAGGATGAGATGTTTACAGAATTGTGGGTGCTCAAGGAAAGCTATCTGAAAATGACGGGAGAGGGGATGAGCCGGGAATTACAGAGCTTTTGTGTGCTTGACGACAGGCGTCCGTCTGAAGCCGTTTTCCGTGTTTATGATCTCGGAAAGTATAAAGCGGCTGTATGCATACAGACCGGGGCTGTGGAGGATGAAGCGGAGATGATCCTGCCTGATCTTTGTTTTTGTCCTTTTCAAAATCTGTTCGATGTGGTATGATAGGCAGAGAATCAGAGCAGGAGAACAGAGGAATGGACAGAAGACGAGTTTTTTTAAAATTGAGCGGTGAAGCTCTTGCCGGTCCGAAGAAAACCGGTTTTGACGAAGCTACGGTAAAGGAAGTGGCACGTCAGGTAAAGATTTCGGTTGACGCAGGGGTAGAGGTTGGTATTGTGATCGGAGGCGGCAATTTCTGGAGAGGGCGTACAAGCGACGCAATCGACCGTACCAAAGCGGATCAGATCGGAATGCTGGCGACGGTAATGAATTGTATTTATGTATCAGAAATTTTCCGGAACGCAGGCATGAAAACGCAGATTCTGACTCCGTTTGCCTGTGGATCCATGACACAGCTGTTTTCCAAGGACCTGGCAAATCAGTATTTTGCAGAGGGAATGGTCGTGTTTTTTGCAGGGGGTACCGGTCATCCGTATTTTTCAACAGATACGGGGATCACACTGCGGGCGATCGAAATGGAGGCTGACTGTATCCTGCTGGCAAAGTCCATTGATGGGGTGTATGACAGGGATCCGGCGGTTTATCCGGATGCAAAACGATATGATACGATCAGCATTCAGGAAGTGATTGATCAGAAACTGGCAGTTGTTGATCTGACAGCATCCATCATGTGTATGGAACATAAGATGCCGATGGCGGTTTTTGACCTGAATGAGAAGGACAGTATTGCGAATGCGATGCAGGGAAAAGTGAACGGCACGATTGTGACCGTAGAATAACAGGAGGAAATAACTTATGGCGGCAGATCTGAAGGTATATGAGGACAAGATGAATAAAACTCTGGAAGTGCTGATGAGCGATTACGGTACGATTCGCGCGGGCCGCGCGAATCCGCATCTTCTGGACAAGATCCGCGTGGATTATTATGGTACGCCGACTCCGATCCAGCAGGTGGGTAATATCAGCATCCCGGAGGCCAGGGTGATGGTGATCCAGCCCTGGGAAAAGAGTATGCTGAAAGCGGTAGAAAAGGCGATTATGACCTCAGAGCTGGGGGTTCATCCGACAAATGACGGAAGCGTGATCCGTCTGGTATTTCCGGAACTGACGGAAGAGCGTCGTAAGAGTATATCGAAGGATGTCAAAAAGAAAGGTGATAACGCCAAGGTTGCATTAAGAAACATCCGTCGCGACGCGAATGATTCCTTCAAGAAGATGGAAAAGGCCGGGGAGATGTCTGAGGACGAGCGTAAGGACGCGGAGACAAAAATGCAGAAGGTTACTGATAAGATGACTGCTAAGGTCGATGAGGCAGTGGAAAAGAAGACAAAGGAGATTATGACTGTTTAACGGGCAGCCTGGGAATGTGGCAGGTCCTGTAGTGATCCGGAGTACGAAAAGGGTGGGGCGGTGGATTTGCATCCCGTCTCACCCTTCCTTGTATGCACAGGGCCGGGTAAGGAATTTTGCGGCATTCGCCGCACCCGGCCCGCGAGACGGGCAGGAGGCGAAAAAGCCTCCTCCTACTCGATTACACGGGTGGACAGGGAAGTTCATACTTTCTGATCCATAGGCAAACTGCCAGAACGAATTCAGGAGGATATAATGAAAGATATGGGAGAAAATCTGGAGGGTCTGGTAATTCCGAAGCATGTGGCCCTGATTCTTGACGGCAACGGGAGATGGGCGAAGAAACGCGGACTTCCGCGCACGATGGGACACCGGGAGGGATGTGTGACCGTAGAAAAAACAGTAGAAATCGCCGCCCGGCTGGGAATCGGATATCTGACGGTATATGCTTTCTCAACGGAGAACTGGAAACGCTCCGCGGAGGAAGTGGGCGCCCTGATGCAGCTGTTTCGTTATTATATGGTCCGCCTGTTAAAGGTTGCCTCTCAGAACAATGTCCGTGTCCGTATGATTGGTGATCGAACCCGTTTTGATGAGGATATTATCGACGGGATTAACCGTCTGGAGTCGGAGACGAAAGAGAACACGGGCCTGACCTTTGTGATTGCGGTAAATTACGGGGGCCGGGATGATATCCGGCGCGCGGTCATAAGGATGGCGGGTGAAGCAGCTGAGGGCGTTCTGATACCGGAGGAGATTACAGAGGAGACTGTGGCTGCTCATCTGGATACTGCCGGAATGCCGGACCCGGATCTGTTGATCCGGACAAGCGGAGAACTTCGCCTGTCCAATTTTCTTCTGTGGCAGCTTGCGTATACGGAAATTTATGTAACTGACTGTCTGTGGCCTGATTTTGACCGGGAAGAAATGATTCGCGCGATTCAGGCATATAATAAACGGGACCGCAGATATGGCGGAGTAAAGACCCGGTAAGAATGGCAAAGGAGGATGTTTTGATGTTTACAAAGCGTCTGCTCAGCGGGATTGTACTGGTAATATGCGCCATTGTGTTTGTCTATCAGGGCAGTTTTCCGTTGTTTGCCGTGACGATGGCACTTGCTCTGATCGGGCAGTTTGAATTGTACCGGGCTCTGAAACTGGAAAAGACGCCTTTCTGCTGGATTGGTTATCTGACTTCCGTGGCTTATTATGTTCTTCTCTGGTTTGACTGTGAGTATCTGATTGTGCTTCTGGTAATCGCTGCATTGATGCTGCTGATGACAGTCTATGTGGTGACTTTCCCCGAATATGGCACAGAACAGGTGACGGAATCTTTTTTTGGAATATTTTATACGGCTGTCATGCTTTCTTATCCGTATCAGGTTCGGATGATGCCGGATGGGAAATATCTGGTATGGATGATTTTTCTGGCGTCATGGGGATCGGATACGTTCGCGTATTGTGTCGGACGGCTTTTTGGCCGACATAAGATGGCTCCGATTCTGAGTCCTAAAAAAACGGTGGAAGGAGCTGTTGGCGGTGTGGCGGGAGCCGCGCTGCTGGCTGTCATTTATGTATCGGTCTTTGGCAGCAGGATGATTGATGTGGCATATCCACAGTTTACCTGTACGGCAGCCTGCGCGATTGCGGCGGTCATCTCGCAGATCGGAGACCTTGCCGCTTCTGCGATCAAGAGAAATCATGATATTAAGGATTATGGCAATCTGATTCCCGGTCATGGAGGGGTGCTGGATCGTTTTGACAGCATGCTGTTTACGGCGCCGGCGATTTATTTTGCGATTTTATTTCTGAGATAACACGGGAAGGAAATTTTATATGAAGAAAATTGCGATTCTTGGTTCCACAGGTTCCATCGGGACCCAGACGCTTACGGTAGTAGAAAATAACAGGGACATTCAGGTCACGGCGCTTGCCGCGGGCAGTAATATCCGGCTTCTGGAAGGACAGATCCGGAAGTTTCATCCGGATATCGCATGTGTTTATGATGAAGAGCGGGCGCGTGAGTTAAAGATAGCCGTCGCAGATCTTCCGGTGAAAATCACGTCTGGCATGGATGGCCTGATTGAGACGGCTGCCGGGTCGGAAGCGGAAGTCGTCGTCACGGCGGTAGTGGGTATGATCGGTATCCGTCCCACAATTGCGGCGATGAAAGCGGGAAAGGATATCGCGCTGGCCAATAAAGAGACACTGGTGACAGCGGGACATCTGATCATGCCGCTGGCAGAGAAGTGTGGTGTTCGCATTTTGCCGGTAGACAGCGAGCACAGTGCGATTTTCCAATGTCAGAAAGGGGAAGCTCATAATCGGATTCAGCGGATTCTGCTGACCGCTTCCGGCGGACCGTTTCGTGGATTTACGAGAGAACAGCTCGCCGGTATCCGGCCGGAGGACGCGCTGAAACATCCCAACTGGAGTATGGGGAAAAAGGTGACGATTGATTCTTCGACCATGGTGAATAAGGGCCTGGAAGTCATGGAGGCGAGATGGCTCTTTGATGTCGCGATCGACCAGATCGAGGTAGTGATTCAGCCGCAGAGTGTAATTCATTCGATGGTTGAGTTTGAGGACGGAGCGATGATCGCACAGCTCGGCACACCGGACATGAAGCTGCCGATTCAATATGCTCTGTATTATCCGGAGAGGCGGTTCCTTCCGGGAGATCGACTGGATTTTGCAAAATTACGGACGATTACTTTTGAGGCTCCGGATCTGAATACGTTCCATGGGCTTAAACTCGCCCTGCGTGCGGGAAAACGTGGCGGGACATTGCCGACGGTGTTTAACGCGGCAAATGAATATGCGGTTGCGCGGTTTCTGGATGGCAGGATTTCTTATCTGACGATTACCGATATGATCGAGATGGCGATGGATCATCATGTGGTATCGGATGACCCGACTGTGGAACAGATTCTCGACGCGGAACGCGAGACCTATGAATTGATAGAAAGCAGGTGGGGGGATTGTTAAATATCCTCGCGGCGGTTTTTATTTTTGGATTGATTATCCTGATTCATGAGTTTGGACATTTCCTGTTTGCGAAACTGAACGGGATCGGGGTCATTGAGTTTTCGATCGGTATGGGACCGCGTGTTGTCAGTTTTGTGAGGGGAGAAACCAGATATTCGTTTAAGATTCTTCCTTTTGGCGGTTCCTGTATGATGGTGGGCGAGGACGGCGACAGTCAGGATGAAAAATCGTTCAATAGTAAGCCGGTGACCGGTCGGATCTCTGTGATTGCCGCGGGCCCCGGCTTTAATTTCCTGCTGGCGTTTCTGGCGGCTATGGTTATCGTGGCGATGATCGGGCATGACGGTACGGTGCTGACCGATGTCATGGATGGTTATCCAGCTGCGAAAGCAGGACTCACCGCCGGAGATAAAATTATAAAAATCAACACCCGAAGAGTTTCTGCCCATCGGGATGTATCCCTGTATCTGCTGACGCATCCGGGGGAAGAGGTTCTTATCACTTATGAGCGTCCTCCGGGAGGAGACTGGGAAAAGGGTGGAGCCAGTGAAAAACGCTCGGTGAGCATTACGCCGGTTTATGATGAAGAGTACCAGACATACATGTTGGGGGTTGTGTTTGGAGGATATGAAAAGACATCCGGGCTGGGGGAATTCTTAAGCGCCAGTCTGTATGAAGTGAAGTATTGTGTTGTGTCTACATTTGACAGCTTTGGGATGCTGTTTCGCCGGCAGATCCGCGCGGATGAAGCAGTGGCAGGACCGGTGCAGATTGTCAGTATGGTAGGAGAGACTGTGGGAGAAAGTCGTAAGTCCGGACCGTCGGCAATGGTATTTGTTGTTGCAAACTGGATCCTGCTGCTCTCGGCGAGTCTTGGCATCATGAATCTGCTTCCTTTCCCGGCCCTGGATGGCGGGCGGCTTTTATTCCTGTTGATCGAGTTGATCCGCGGAAAGCCGATCGACCCGGAAAAAGAGGGATTTGTTCATATGGTGGGGATGTGTTTTCTGATGTTTCTGATGGTTGTGGTACTGTTCCATGATATCTGGCGGCTGCTGTTGTGAAACCTGGTAAGGCGTAGTGCGGAAGGTTCGTCTCAGAGAGGAAGGAATATCCTCTGAGAACCGTCAGAATATGAATCAGGCAGATTTGAAGTATCAGGTAAGGATAGGAAAGAGAAAGCTGAGGTTACAGACTATGAGCAGAATGGTTACAAGGGAGGTTTCGATCGGGAATCGGGTGATCGGAGGAGATCATCCGATCCTGATTCAGTCGATGTGCAATACCAGGACGGAGGATACGCAGGCAACGATTGCGCAGATTCTCAGGCTGGAACAGGCGGGTTGTGATATCATCCGTGTGGCGGTGCCTACGATGGAAGCAGCGGATAGTATCCGCAGTATAAAAAAAAGGATTCATATTCCGCTGGTGGCGGATATTCATTTTGATTATCGGCTGGCAATTGCCGCGATCGAGTGCGGGGCGGATAAGATCCGCATTAATCCGGGTAATATTGGGTCAGAGGAACGGGTGAAAGCGGTTGTTGATACGGCCAGAAATTACGGTGTGCCGATCCGCGTTGGAGTGAACAGCGGTTCGCTGGAGAAACCACTGATCGCAAAGTATGGCTCCGTAACGGCGGAAGGACTTGTAGAAAGCGCGCTGGCGCAGGTAGCGTTGATCGAGAGACTGGGTTATGACAGGCTGGTGATCAGTATCAAGTCATCGGATGTTATGATGTGTGTGAAAGCACATGAGCTGATCAGCAAACAGACGACTTATCCGCTGCATGTCGGTATCACAGAAGCGGGAACGCTTACATCCGGGAATATTAAATCGGCAGTAGGGCTGGGTATTATCCTGAACGAGGGAATCGGAGATACGATCCGGGTCTCTCTGACAGGAGATCCGATCGAAGAAGTAAAATCAGCGAAACAGATTCTCCGCACGCTGGGATTGCGCAGGGGAGGCGTAGAGGTGGTTTCCTGTCCGACCTGCGGGAGAACGAGGATTGACCTGATTGGCCTGGCAAATCAGGTGGAAAATATGGTTACGGAATTTGACGATCTGGATTTGAAGGTCGCAGTGATGGGCTGCGCAGTCAATGGACCGGGAGAAGCAAGAGAAGCGGATATCGGTATTGCCGGAGGTGTCGGCGAAGGACTTCTGATCGCGCATGGCGAAGTGATCCGCAAGGTCGCGGAAGATCATCTGCTGGAAGCGCTGCACGATGAACTGGTCCGGATTGCCGCAAAGAGGAAGCAGGAGAGATCATAGATGAAGGCGTTTTTGGAGGTGTTTCCGGGATTACATATGACAGAGGAGATGGAAGGACTCTTAAAGCTGGTTGAGGTGGATCGTGTGACCATGACCAGCGACCGGAGTCTGATCCGTGTGTATATAGTATCCCCGCGCCTGATTCATAAAAAGAATATCGTTTCGGTAGAAAACGGGATCCGGGACCAGCTTTTCCCGGGGAAGTCTGTCACTGTGAAAATATTTGAGAAATATCGCCTTTCCACGCAGTATAATCCGGAAAAACTTTTAAGGGTGTATCGGGACAGCCTTTTATATGAATTAAAGAATTACAGTATTGTTGAGTATAATATGTTCCGGAAAGCGGATATTACATTTCCCAGACCGGACCTCCTCCATATGACAGTAGAAAATACGATGGTAAACCGGGAAAAGACCGGAGAATTGCAGCGGATTCTGGAAAAGGTATTTCATGAGAGATGTGGTTTGCCGACGAACGTGGAGCTTGAATATATCGATCCGCAGGATCGTTCCAAACGAGAGGATCGGTTCCATGCGGAAATTGCGGAGTACCTCTCTGCGCATGCAGACGCGGGGAATAGCAGCAGCGCGCAGATGGTTCAGCCCTCCCGGGAAAAGAAACCGTCCGGAAAGCGTGAGATCGTAAAACAGGAGGGAATCAGGCGGGATGCGTCGAAAAAGAAATCCTGGAGCGATGGTAATTACCGAAGTTCGGATCACCCGGATGTCCTTTACGGAAGAAATTTTGATGATGACTTTATCGAGATTGAAAAGATTGAAGGCGAGATGGGCGAGGTTACCGTGCGCGGACAGATCCTGAGTAAGGACAGCCGTGTGACCAGATCGGGTAAGACCATTTTTATTTTCCCAATCACGGACTTTACCGATACCATTACCGTAAAGGTGTTTGCCAATGAGGAAAACGTGGAGGCTCTGGACGCGGCGATTCAGACGGGTTCCTTTATCCGCCTGAAAGGAAATACGACGATTGACCGTTTTGACGGAGAGCTTACGATCGGTTCGGTCAGAGGGATCAAAAAATGCGAGGATTTTCGTCTGAAGCGGACGGATCAGAGTCCGGTGAAGCGGGTGGAACTGCATTGTCATACGAAAATGAGCGATATGGACGGCGTTTCCGAAGTAAAAGATATTATCAGACAGGCAAAAGCCTGGGGAATGCCGGCGATCGCGATTACCGATCATGGCTGTGTCCAGGCGTTTCCGGATGCTTTCCATACGCTGGACAAAGGGGATGATTTTAAGATCATCTATGGCGTCGAAGGGTATCTGGTGGATGATGTCAGAGAACTCGTGGAGAATCCGCAGGGACAGACTTTTCAGGATCCCTTTGTGGTTTTTGATATTGAGACGACCGGCTTCAGCCCGGAAAAAAATAAGATTATCGAAATCGGAGCTGTGCGGATCGAACGGGGAGAGATCACGGAACGTTTCAGTACATTTGTCAATCCCTGTGAACCGATTCCCTATGAGATCGAACAGTTGACGGGTATTAATGACAATATGGTGCTGTCGGCGGATATCATTGATAATATATTGTCGGAGTTTCTGCGCTTTTGTGAGGGATGCGCGATCGTTGCTCATAATGCTTCGTTTGATGTGAGTTTTATTCAGTTTCAGGCAAAACGGCTGGGACTGGCATTCTCGCCGACGGTTCTTGATACTGTGGAGATCGCGAGACAGCTTCTGCCAAATCTGAACCGTTATAAGCTGGATACGGTTGCGAAGGCTCTGGATGTCTCTCTGGAGAATCATCACCGCGCGGTGGATGACGCGGAGGCAACCGCGCATATTTTTTTAAAGTTTGTAAAAATGCTTCAGGAGCGGGAAATTGAGGATCTTAAGGGATTAAACGCGATCAGCCGATTGTCAGCGGAGGCGATTAAAAAAATGCCGACGTGGCATGTCATTATTCTGGCTAAAAATGAGATCGGTCGGGTGAATCTGTACCGACTGGTTTCGTGGTCCCATATTGATTATTTTTCAAAGAGACCCAGAATCCCCAAAAGTCTGTTGGACGAATATCGGGAGGGACTGCTGATCGGCTCTGCGTGCGAGGCGGGCGAACTATTTCAGGCGCTGCTGCGTGGCCAGCCGGAGGAAACGCTGTTAAAGATTGCTGACTTTTATGATTACCTTGAGATCCAGCCTCTGGGAAATAATGCGTTTATGCTACGAAATGAGAAAAGCACGGTTAAGACCTGGGAGGATCTGAAGGAATGTAACCGCAGAATACTGGCGCTGGGAGACGCTCTGGGGAAGCCTGTCTGCGCGACCTGCGACGTGCATTTTCTAAATCCGGAGGATGAGGTTTACCGCCGGATTGTCATGGCAGGGCAGGGATTTTCAGACGCTGACGAGCAGGCACCGCTCTTTCTGCGGACGACGGAGGAAATGCTGAAAGAATTTGACTATCTGGGGCCGGATCGCGCGCAGGAGGTTGTGACCACCAATACGCGCCGGATCTGCGATATGTGTGAGACTATTGCGCCCGTCCGCCCGGACAAGAGTCCGCCTGTGATCGCGGATTCGGATGAAACTCTGCGGAAAATCTGTTATGACCGCGCCTATGAGATCTACGGAGAAGAATTGCCGGAGATCGTTGTTGACCGTCTGGAGCGGGAACTGCATTCGATTATATCCAACGGCTTTGCCGTGATGTATATCATTGCTCAGAAATTAGTGTGGAAATCAAACGAGGACGGCTATCTGGTCGGTTCGCGTGGATCTGTCGGCTCTTCTTTTGTTGCTTATCTGGCGGGGATTACGGAGGTCAATTCTCTGAGTCCACATTATCTGTGCCCAGAATGTCATTATTATGACTTTGATTCGGAAGAGGTAAAGAAATACAGCGGTATGGCGGGCTGCGATATGCCGGACAAGATCTGTCCGCGCTGTGGCAGCAAACTTACCAAACAGGGATTCGATATCCCGTTTGAGACCTTTCTTGGCTTTAAAGGAGATAAGGAGCCGGATATCGACCTGAATTTTTCCGGTGAGTACCAGAGTAAAGCCCATGATTATACGGAAGTGATCTTTGGTAAGGGTCAGACCTTCCGGGCGGGTACAATCGGCACGCTTGCGGATAAGACGGCTTTCGGTATGGTAAAACATTATTATGAAGATCGTGGAGTCCATAAGCGCGGCTGTGAGATTGACCGGATTGTGAAAGGCTGTGTCGGTATCCGGCGTACGACCGGACAGCATCCTGGCGGTATCGTCGTGCTGCCAATCGGTGAAGAAATTTATTCTTTCACTCCTGTCCAGCGTCCGGCAAATGATATGACGACCAAGACCGTGACGACTCATTTTGATTATCATGCGATTGATCATAACCTGCTCAAGCTGGATATACTGGGGCACGATGATCCGACCATGATCCGCATGCTGCAGGATCTGACCGGGATCGACCCGGTACGGAATATTCCCCTGGATTCTCCGGAGGTGATGTCCCTTTTCCAGAATACATCAGCTCTCGGTATCACGCCGGATGACATCGGCGGATGTCAGCTGGGCGCTCTCGGTATTCCTGAATTTGGCACGGATTTCGCGATGCAAATGCTGATGGACGCGAAGCCAAAATATTTCTCTGATCTTGTGCGGATTGCCGGACTTGCCCACGGCACGGACGTATGGCTGGGTAACGCCAAGGACCTGATCCTCAGCGGACAGGCGACGATTCAGACCGCGATCTGCTGCCGTGATGATATCATGGTTTATCTGATCCAGATGGGATTAGAGGAGGGACTTTCCTTTACGATCATGGAAAGTGTCCGCAAGGGAAAAGGGTTAAAACCGGAGTGGATTGAAGAGATGAAGGCGCACGATGTTCCGCAGTGGTATATTGATTCCTGCCTCAAGATTAAATATATGTTCCCCAAGGCACATGCGGCCGCGTATGTCATGATGGCATGGCGGGTCGCCTATTGTAAAGTATTTCACCCGTTAGCTTATTACGCGGCATTTTTCAGTATCCGCGCGAGCGGTTTTTCCTATGAGCTGATGTGCCAGGGACGGGACAAGCTGGAATACCACCTTGCAGACTATAAAAAGAGAGCGAACGAGCTGTCCAAAGCAGAGCAGGATACATTGCGTGACATGCGGATTGCGCAGGAGATGTATGCGAGAGGATTTGAATTTACGCCTATCGATCTGTACCGGGCTGATGCAACCCGTTTCCAGATTATAGACGGAAAGCTGATGCCATCCTTTACCAGCATCGCCGGGATGGGACAAAAAGCCGCCGAGTCTCTTCAGGACGCCGCGATGGACGGCCCCTTCCTCTCACGTGAAGATCTGAGAACCCGGGGCAAAGTCAGCAAGACCATGTGCGACCTGATGGGAGACATGGGTCTCCTCGGCGACCTGCCCGAAGAAAACCAGCTCTCCCTGTTTGATTTCGCCCTGCCGCCGGCAGGGTGATAGGGGCGTGCATGTTACTAATCACTAAAGAAATCTTTATAATTAACACATGAGTTGTGCCAATAAAGTAGTCCCTGAGAGTTCAGCATATCCGCAGAGGACATTTTTCACGTCGGCACTTAGCGAGCAGTTTTTTGCGAGCTTAGTACCGCTACGTGAAAACCTAAGTGCGAACGGTCCTCGGAGGATATGCTGAACTCTCAGGGACGGGTGGCTTGTCAAGAAAAATTCTTTAAAAAATATTTTTAAATTTTTCTTGACAATTAAAACAATTCATAGTATACTTTCATCGTTCGACATCGAGGTGTGGCTCAGTTTGGTAGAGCGCTGCGTTCGGGACGCAGAGGTCGCAAGTTCAAATCTTGTCGCCTCGATTGCTTAAAAAGCATACAGAATGACATGGCCTTGTGGTCAAGCGGTTAAGACGACGCCCTCTCACGGCGTAATCCCGGGTTCGATTCCCGGCAAGGTCATTATAAGATGCTTTGGATGCGAGTCCAAAGCATTTTATTGCTTCCATAGCGCAGTTGGTAGCGCACTTCACTCGTAATGAAGGGGTTGCCAGTTCGAGTCTGGCTGGAAGCTGATGATAGGAACCCCGCATTGAATGCGGGGTTTTTTGTATGTGCACACGGGCGTATGTGGAAATTTTGCAGCTGACGCTGCATCCGGTCTGCGCTCCGCTTCGGTCGTTGCTAAGCGGTCCTGTGTGCCAGTGGCACACGTCAAGGACCGACCGAAACGGAGTGTAGATGCCACTGGCACACAGCAACCGGTGCAGCGAGTATGAGGCGAAAAAGCCGCCTCCTACTCGATTGCAGGGCCGGACAGGGAATATTGTGGCTGGCAGGGGAGTTTCCCGCCGATGGAAACAAGGAGGAAAGGAATGGCAAAATCACAGTACAATGCGGACAGTATTACCGTGCTGGAGGGTCTGGAGGCCGTCCGCAGGCGTCCTGGCATGTATATCGGAAGTATCGGAACCAAAGGTCTGAACCATTTGATCTATGAAATTGTAGATAACGCGGTAGATGAGCATCTGGCCGGCTATTGCAACACCATATTTGTAACTTTGGAAAAAGACGGCTCCTGCACCGTGCGCGATAATGGCCGTGGAATCCCGGTTGAGATGCACAAAAAAGGCGTCTCCGCGGAACGTGTCGTATTTACGACGCTTCACGCCGGCGGAAAGTTTGACAATGAAGCATACAAAACCAGCGGCGGACTGCACGGAGTGGGTTCCTCTGTTGTGAATGCGCTTTCCGCAAATCTGACTGTCAATGTCAGCAAAAACGGCTTGATTTATCATGACGCCTACGAACGCGGGACCGCTGTGGTTAATCTGGAAAAGGGACTGCTGCCAGTGACCGGGCGTACAAAAGAAACCGGCACAGAGATCAATTTTCTGCCGGACGCAGAAATCTTTGAACATATCCGTTTTCGCGCAGACTGGCTGAAGAGCCGTCTGCATGAGACGGCCTATTTAAATCCGGGCCTGACGATTTTTTATGAAAACCAACGGGAAGGGGAAGAAGAAAAAGTAACCTTCCACGAGTCCGATGGAATCGTAGCCTATGTAAAAGAACTGAATACCGGAAAATCAGTGATTCATGAGCCGATTTATTTCAAAGGAGAGTCAGAGCGGATTGAGGTGGAAGCCGCGATTCAGTTTGTTGACACCTTTGAAGAAAATGTCCTGGGATTCTGCAATAACATCTTCACGCAGGAGGGCGGCACTCATCTGGTAGGATTTAAAACCCGTTTTACCCAGCTGATCAACGCGTATGCGAAAGAACTTGGCGTATTAAAGGAAAAGGATCCGAATTTTACCGGAGCGGATACACGAAACGGTATGACTGCGGTCATTGCTGTGCGGCATCCGGATCCGATCTTTGAGGGACAGACCAAGACAAAACTGGCGAGTGCGGACGCGTCTAAGGCAGTTTCCACGATTGCCGGGGATATGCTTCAGCATTATTTTGACCGTAATCTGGAGGTCTTAAAAGGAATCATCGCCTGTGCGGAAAAATCCGCAAAGATCCGCAAAGCGGAAGAAAAAGCAAAAACCAATATGCTGACAAAGTCAAAATTTTCTTTTGACAGCAACGGGAAACTGGCAAACTGCGAGAGTCGCGACGCTTCTAAGTGTGAGATCTTTATCGTTGAGGGTGATTCTGCCGGAGGTTCGGCGAAAACAGCGCGAAATCGTATGTATCAGGCGATTCTTCCGATCCGCGGCAAGATCCTCAATGTCGAGAAGGCGTCGATGGATAAGGTACTGGCGAACGCGGAGATCAAAACCATGATCAACGCGTTTGGATGTGGGTTTTCCGAGGGTTACGGCAATGATTTTGACATTTCCAGGCTGAGGTATGATAAGATCATACTGATGACGGATGCCGATGTGGACGGCAGCCATATCGATACCCTGCTGCTGACTTTTTTTTACCGTTTTATGCCGGAACTGATTCATGACGGTCATGTATACCTGGCGATGCCCCCGCTATATAAGGCAGTTCCTTCCCGCGGACAGGAGGTTTATCTGTATGATGACCGGGAACTGGAGCGCTACCGGAAAACTCATAAAGGAGAATTTCATCTGCAGCGTTATAAAGGTCTTGGCGAGATGGATCCGGAACAGCTTTGGGAGACGACATTAGATCCGGAACGACGTATCCTCAAACGGGTCGAGATTGAGGATGGACGACTGGCCTCTGAGATTACCGGTCTTCTGATGGGCAGTGATGTGCCGCCGAGGAGACGGTTCATCTATGATCATGCGGATGAAGCGGAAATTGACGCGTAAGATGGGGAGGAGAGAGCGATGGCAGAAAAAATATTAACAACAGAATTTTCTGAGGAAATGCAGCGCAGCTATCTGAATTATTCGATGAGCGTCATTACCGCGCGCGCGATCCCGGACGCGAGAGACGGGTTAAAACCAGTACAGAGGCGTGTATTATATGACATGAATGAACTAAAGCTGGGCCATGATAAGCCTCACCGTAAATCTGCCCGTATTGTGGGTGACACGATGGGTAAATATCATCCGCATGGGGACAGCTCCATCTATGAGACGCTGGTAGTCCTTTCCCAGGACTTCAAAAAAGGGATGCCTCTGGTGGACGGACATGGCAATTTTGGCTCGATCGAAGGCGATGGCGCCGCGGCGATGCGTTATACGGAGGCGCGGCTGGAGAAATTTGCGGAGGATGTGTATCTCAGGGATCTGGATAAGACCGTCAATTTTGTGCCCAACTATGATGAGTCGGAGAAGGAGCCGGAGGTTCTGCCGGTGCGTGTGCCGAATCTGCTGATTAACGGGGCGGAAGGGATCGCAGTCGGTATGAGTACAAGCATTCCGCCCCATAATCTTGGTGAGGTGATCGATGCGGTCGAGGCCTATCTGGAGAACCGCGACATCTCGACCGAAGAATTGATGCGATACATGCCCGGTCCGGATTTCCCGACCGGAGGCGTGATTGCCAATGGTAAGGAACTTGTGGAAATATATGAGACCGGCGTGGGAAAGATCCGGCTGCGAGGCAAGGTTGAGATCGAGAAGGGAAAGAAAAAAAACGATCGGGACAAGCTGGTGATCACGGAAATTCCCTATACCATGATCGGAGCCGGGATCAATAAATTTCTGATGGATGTCGCGGAACTCGTGGAATCCCGCCGTCTGCCGGATGTGACGGATATCTCCAACCAGTCCGGGAAAGAAGGGATCCGCATTGTCCTGGAATGTAAAAAGGACGCGGATATCGGGAAAATTAAAAATGTCCTTTATAAGAAAACAAAACTGGAGGATACATTCGGCGTCAATATGCTGGCGATTGCAGACGGGCGCCCGGAAACGCTGAGCCTGAAAGGAATCCTCAAAAATTATCTGAATTTTCAGTATGAAAATAATACCAGAAAATACCAGGCGCTGCTGGAACACGAACAGGAACAGAAAGAGATTAAAGGCGGACTGATCCGTGCCTGCGACGTGATCGATCTGATTATCGCGATCCTGCGCGGCTCCAGAAACCGCAAAGATGCCAAAGCCTGTCTGATGTGCGGAGATACGAGCAAGATTACCTTCCGCACGCCTGGTTGGGAGGCAGACGCAAAAAAGCTGGATTTTACAGAAAAACAGGCGGACGCGATCCTGGATATGCGTCTCTATAAGCTGATCGGTCTGGAAATTCTGGCACTGCAGAAAGAATATAAAGAATGTCTGAGAAAAATTGCCGAATATGAGAAAATCTTGAAGAACCGTAAAAATATGGACCGGGTGATCCGTGAGGACCTGGAGAAAATTAAAGAAGAATTTGCTGTGCCGCGAAAGACGACCATCGAGGACAGTGAGGAAATCGTATATATCGAAGAGCCGGCAGCCGTCCAGGACGCTGTTTTTGTCATAGATCGTTTTGGTTACTGCAAACTGCTGGAGCAAAGCGTCTATGATAAGAATCAGCAGACGATCGACGCGGACTATCCGTATGTCATTTCCTGCCAGACAAGCGATCGGATCTGCATCTTTACCAATACGGGGAGTCTGCACCAGATGAAGCTGGCAGATGTCCCGTTTGGAAAACTGCGTGATAAGGGAACGCCGATTGATAATCTGAGTAAGTATGACGGCAGTAAAGAGGATATCGTATTTCTCACCAGATTTGGAAATATCCAGGGTCAGCTGCTGCTCTTTGCGACCCGGATGGGTATGGTAAAGCAGGTCCCGTCGGAAGAGTTTCTGACGAATAACCGCACGGTAGCGGCGACCAAGCTGCAGGATGGCGATTCGCTGGTGGTTGTCCGTGTGGTTGGCCAGGAGACGGATCTCGTGCTGGCAAGCTCTGCGGACATGATGCTGCGCTTTTCCATGGATGAGATCCCGCAGATGAAAAAGGGCGCGAAGGGCGTCCGCGGGATGCGCCTGGGCGAGGGAGAAACGGTAGAGGGGGTATATTTTGTCAGTCAGCAGCCGCAGATCCTTTACAAAGGTAAGGAAGTACATCTGAATAAACTCCGGATGGCAAAGAGAGACGGAAAAGGCAGCAGGGTGCGGTTTTAGGGCGGAGAATCCTGCAAAGCAGGATTCTTTTTCAAAAGAGTGTATTGATTTTTCTGCAAATATGAGATAGGATAGGAACGATTCTACAGGAACGCTGTGTTTTGGCGGATCTGTGCGTATATGAGGAGAACAGTTATGGATAAGAAATGGAAAGTCGGTATTCTGGGAGCTACCGGTATGGTAGGGCAGAGGTTTATCGCCCTGTTGGAAAATCATCCCTGGTTTGAGGTCGTGACAGTCGCGGCGAGTCCCCGCTCCGCCGGTAAGACTTATGAGGAGGCGGTCGGCGGCCGCTGGAAGATGACGACGCCGATGCCGGAATCTGTGAAAAAGCTGGTGGTGATGAACGTCAACGATGTAGAGACAGTTGCGGCGACCGTTGATTTTGTATTCAGCGCGGTTGACATGAAGAAAGAAGAGATCCGCGCGATCGAGGAGGCATACGCGAAGACGGAGACTCCGGTGGTTTCCAACAACAGCGCGCACCGCTGGACCGCGGATGTTCCGATGGTGATCCCGGAGATCAACGCGGATCATCTGGCGTTGATCGAGTATCAGAAGAAACGTCTGGGAACGACGAGAGGATTTATCGCTGTGAAGCCGAATTGCTCGATCCAGAGCTACACGCCGGCGCTGGCTGCCTGGCGGGAGTTTGAACCGTATGAGGTTGTCGCTACCACCTATCAGGCGATCTCCGGCGCGGGAAAGACCTTTAAGGACTGGCCGGAGATGGAGGGCAATATTATCCCGTACATCGGCGGCGAGGAGGAAAAGAGTGAGCAGGAGCCGCTGCGTGTGCTGGGAACGTTTTGCAACGGTGAGATCAGCAAGGCGGAGGATCTGAAGATTACCTGTCAGTGTATCCGTGTGCCGATTCTCAACGGACATACAGCCGCGGTGTTTGTGCGTTTCCGCAAAAATCCGACAAAAGAGGAATTGATTGACCGTCTGGTGAAGTTCAGCGGTCTGCCGCAGGAACTGAAACTTCCAAGCGCGCCCAAGCAGTTTATTCAGTATCTGGAGGAGGATAATCGTCCGCAGGTCGCGCTGGATGTGGATTATGAAAACGGCATGGGCGTCTCGATCGGACGTCTGAGAGAGGACAGTATTTACGATTATAAGTTTATCGGTCTCTCTCATAATACCGTCCGCGGAGCTGCCGGTGGAGGCATTCTGTGCGCAGAACTGCTGGCGGCGCAGGGATATATCCCGGTAAAGTAAGGCGATCTGTATTTGTATGTTTCTTACAAATCGCGAAAAAGATTCTAGTGTATTCCCTTTTCTTTGGCGCATACTATCCGTGTAACAAAAAACAACGCCAAAAGAAAAGGAGGCCGATTTTATGTCAGGCAAATCTTCAAACAGAGCTGAAGTACCGGAAGCAAAAGAGGCACTGGATCGTTTTAAGATGGAGGTAGCCCAGGAACTGGGAGTCCCGTTATCGGAAGGCTATAACGGAAACCTGACCTCAGCACAGAATGGATCTGTGGGTGGTTATATGGTTAAGAAAATGATTGAAGCTCAGGAAAAACAAATGGCTGGTAAATAACCAGTTTCATGCAAAAGGCAGCAATCGCCTGATAACAGTCAAAAGGAGTCCAGATGCGGGCTCCTTTTTCCTTACTGGCGGGATTTGTATTGACGTAAAGTTCAGCAGTATATTATAATTACAGAAAACATGGCTGATAATAAGAAACAAAAGAATAGAAAAATCCCGGAAATTTTACCGTTGCTTTCAATGAATCAAAGGAAACAGGTGGATATTATTATGCGAGTGATAGCGGGCAGTGCCCGGAGAACAAATTTAAAGACACTTCCGGGCCTGGATACCAGACCGACAACAGATAAGATCAAAGAAACGCTTTTTAATATGCTCCCGTTTGACCTGTCAGGCTGCACCTTTCTAGACCTGTTTGCCGGCAGCGGCGGCATCGGGATCGAAGCGTTAAGCCGCGGAGCAGAAAAAGCGTTTTTTGTTGATAAAAATAGAAAGGCGGCTGAAATTATCCGTGGTAATCTCAGAGCGACTCATCTGGAGGAGTGCGCGGAAGTTTTTGTCTGCGATGCGGCCTCGGCGCTTGCGCGGCTGGAGGGAAAAGTGTATTTTGATTATATTTTTATCGATCCGCCGTATCGTCATGAGCTGGAGCGCAGGGTGCTGGAGCAGTTAAGGGAGTCGTCGCTGATCGATAAGCAGAGTACCCTGATCGTGGAAGCATCGCTGGATACGGATTTTGATTATCTGGACTCTCTGGGCTATGTGACAGAAAAGAAAAAGATTTATAAAACCAATCAGCATCTTTTTTTATATCGGGAGGAAAAACGGTAATCACAGTCAGCTGCCTGAAAAATAAAATAAAAAGTGCGTTGTTTTCTGCAAAGGTTCGTGTTAAGATACATAGGGTAGAGACCGGTTCCGGCCGCCTGGCCGGGAGAAACAGAGCGGAGGAGAGAAATAGATGAGCAGAATTGAGCAATTAATCGGGGAAATTGAGGAATATATCGACAGCTGCAAGCCTCAGGCATTTTCAAATACGAAAATCGTTGTAAATAAAGAAGAACTGGAAGAGCTTTTAGTGGAACTTCGTCTCCGGATCCCGGATGAGATTAAAAAATACCAGAAGATCATCAGTCAGGAAGACGCGATTTTAAATGAGGCACGTTCGCAGGCCAGCGCGATGCTGGAGGAGGCAAATGCGCAGACGAATGAGCTGATTAATGAGCATGAGATTATGCAGAAAGCCTATGCCCAGGCGAACCAGATTATTGAGGAAGCGCAGGCTCAGGCTCAGCAGATTGTCGACAGCGCTGTGGCTGATGCTGACAATATCCGCCAGAGTTCGATCGATTACACAGACGATATGTTAAAGAGTCTGCAGACGATTATCCGTCATTCGATGGATGAAGCAGGAGGATATTTTAATTCATTGCAAAGCTCTCTGCAGTCCAGCTACGATATCGTGACATCAAACCGTGAGGAACTCTCCGGCAGCGTCAGCGCCGTGCAGGAAGAAGAGGCCTGACCGGACATTCAGGTAAACGTGATCACACACAGGGAAGTGATGAGTGCGTGGAGAATTTTCCAGCAGATATAGTGCCGGATGGACAGTCCGGTGTTTTGGGTACGGGAAGTTTCATCAGAACTTCCCGTACTTTTTGTATGCACAGGATCGGGCAGAGTATCCGGTGAAATCACGCCTCTTGTCTGAAAAATACCGGACAGGCCGCCAAAGGCCGTCACAGTGAGAGTGGGAAGCAGGGCTTTTCTTCCGGAAAACACCTTACAGATCTGCCTCGTTCCGGTTGTGATCTCTGCAAATCCCGCACATAATGCGCAGAGCCTGGGAGAGAGATACGGCAGATGGCGGATCCAGCAGGAAAGGATGGAAAATAACATAATATAATTTCCGATCAGCACCATCGTTTCACTGGTGCTCATCAGAATTTCTTCCATGGAGATGGAGGAAGGAAGCGCAGGCAGCTTTGTGGCAGAATCCGCATGTGTGAAATCCTGACAGTTGTTTCTATCCGGATGTGATCGGTAGATCTGCCTTGCAAGGATCGAGATCGGCAGGACCGGCAGGTAAAGGCAGAAAAGCATAAGGGGAGCAGAGACCGGTATCGTCATCAGAGATGTGAGATATCCGGTGAGAAACATCGGACTGGGATGATTGCAGATGGCCAGAAGGATCTGAGCCTCTCTTTGCGTGATTCTGCCTTCACGCAGAAAGTCCAAGCAGAGACTGGCGCCCAGAGGATAACCGCATAAAAGCCCGCAGCAGAGAATATAAGATCCCGAATCGGAGAGACCGAAAATCAAGCGGAAAACAGGCGCGATGGGGCGCATCAGAACCGGAATTGCACCCATGGATGAGATGAGGCGGGTGCAGATCATAAACGGCGCGAGTGTCGGCAGCACGGTGTGAAACCACAGGTTGAGCCCGTCGGCAGCACCAGAGACGGAGGCCTGTGGAAATAGCAAGAGCAGAATAAGTATGACAACTGGGAGACCTGTAAACATAGATTCCTGCCGGTAATGATCGTTGATGTCGTTTTAAATATATGAAAAAGAGTAAAGAAAGAAGAACATAATCGGAAAAAGTACAAAGAATTTTGCACCTTGATTAGTTGGGGTGGCTATGATAGAATTTTATGCATACAACCGTGCGGGAAATGGCTGGGAAAGCAGCCCGCGATCGTCAAAAAGATAATGACATAAGGCCATTTATGATCAGATACAGGGTGAACGGAAAACAGTAGTGTGGAATCAGACAGAGGGGAAAGGCACAGGGGAGCAAACATGGAATTGCCGGAGACATTTTTAACCAGTATGAAAGCCCTGTTGGGTGTGGAATATGAAGAGTGGTTATTGTCAATGTCAGAAGAGTCCTACGCGGGTCTGCGGTTTAACCGTTCCAAAACGGATCTGACGGACTGGCAGTTAAGAAATCCGTTCCCCGGAGAACCGATCCCCTGGGCGGATAATGGTGCTTATTATAGTCCGCAATGCCGGCCGGCACTGGATCCCTATTACGCGGCGGGACTTTATTACATCCAGGAACCGAGCGCGATGCTGCCGGCGGCTGTTTTACGGCCTGAGCCCGGAGACTATGTGCTGGATCTCTGCGCGGCACCGGGAGGAAAAAGTACGGAGCTTGGTGCCTGTCTGTATGGGACGGGTGGCCTGCTGGTCTCCAATGATATCAGTCATTCACGCGCGAAGGCGCTGTTAAAGAACCTGGAAATGGCCGGGATTACGGATCTTCTGGTCACCAGTGAGACTCCGGAGAAGCTGGCGGATACGTTTGGAGCTTTTTTTGATAAGGTACTTGTCGACGCGCCGTGCTCCGGCGAGGGAATGTTTCGCCGGGATCCGGATCTGATCCGCAGTTGGGAAGAACGCGGGCCGGAATATTATGTGCCGATCCAGCGGGAAATCTGCAGGCAGGCGATCCGTCTGTTAAAGCCGGGCGGCCGGCTGCTTTACTCTACCTGCACATTTGAACGAGCGGAAGATGAGGGCATCATCGAATGGCTGCTGCAGGAGGAACCTTCGATGGAAGTTGTGAAGATTCCCCTGTTTGAAGGGGCCTGCGGTGGGATTGGTCTGGATGGCGTGATCCGTCTTTTTCCGCACCGGGTCCGTGGCGAAGGGCATTTTGCGGCGCTGTTACAGAAACGATATTCTGCCGGAAAGGAAGATCGCACAGGGAGAAAATCTGACAGATGGCGGGATGTTGACCGATCCCGGAGAAACCGGAATGAGACGATGAGTTGCCGCCAGCCGGATCGCTTCTTAAATTCAGGAAAATCGAATCAAAGAAAGGCGAATCAAAGAAAAGCGGGTGTTTGTTGTTCTGATATTGCCGGATATCAGGATCTGGTGGGAGAGACTGACTTTGCTGAGTGGGAGTCTCATTTCCCTCAGCCTTTTGTGCAGGATCGTATGATGATCCGTGACAGGCAGGTATACCTTTTGCCGGAATGCTTTTCACCTGTCTGGCAGCTGCGTTATCTGCGAACCGGTCTCCTGCTCGGTGAGTGCAGGAAAAACCGTTTTGAACCGTCTCAGGCGGCGGCGTTGGCGATCCGTCCGGGTGGATATTCCCTGTGTCTTTCCCTGTCACGTGAAGATGAACGGGTGATTCGTTACTTAAAAGGAGAGACAATTGCTCTGCAGGAAGGAGAAAATCTGCCGGATGGATGGATACTCGTATGTGTGGACGGCTTTTCTCTGGGTTGGGCAAAATGCTCCGGCGGCAGATGTAAGAATAAATATGAGACTGGCTGGCGCAGGCAGTAAACAAAAAAGAACCATGGTCATTTTGTGACAGAACAGAAAGTGAAGTTATGAGTAAATGGATTCGATTAGATAAATATCTTTCCGATATGAACCGGGGAACCCGCTCGCAGTTAAGACAGGCGGTACAAAAGGGCCGGGTAGAAGTGAACGGTGTTCCGGAAATGCGCCCGGAGAGAAAGGTCTGTCCGCAGGAGGACGAGATCGTTATGGACGGGGAGAGGATTTCCTATCATTCGGTCGAATATTACATGTTAAATAAACCGGCAGGTGTTGTGTCGGCGACAGAAGACCGTCGTTATCCGACGGTGGTCTCTCTTCTGGGAGAAGGGAAGCGGAAAGATCTCTTTCCGGTCGGCCGTCTGGATATCGATACAGAAGGGTTACTGTTACTGACCAATGATGGGCTCCTGGCTCATCAGCTGCTCTCTCCCGCAAAACATGTGGATAAGCAATATTATGCGAGAGTTCTGGGAAAACTGCCTGAAGATGCGGTCCTGAAGTTCGCGGGTGGGATCACTTTGGAAGATGGCACACAGACTCTTCCGGCCGAACTGCATATTCATGATCAGACGGATCAGCATGCGGAAGTATATCTGACAGTCCAGGAGGGAAAATTTCATCAGGTGAAACGGATGTTTGAGGCGGTCGGATGTCATGTGGAGTATCTGAAACGAATATCAATGGGACCGCTGGTTCTCGATCCGGCATTGCAGTCCGGCAGGTATCGGGCGCTGAGTGATCCGGAGATCGCCCGCTTAAAAAAGAGCCCGGATTATAAAGATGGCCTGAGTGGGGAAATTATGTGTAAAAAGGCTGTGATATTTGATCTGGATGGGACTCTGGTAGATTCTATGTGGATGTGGCATGATATCGATGTGGAGTATCTGGCCGGATATGGATGGAACTGTCCGCCGATGCTTCAGCGTGAGATCGAGGGAATGAGTTTTACGGAAACCGCCATATATTTTAAGGAGCGGTTTGCGATTCCGGATTCGCTGGATGAGATCAAAGCTGCCTGGGTACAGATGAGTCTGGACAAATATCGCCACGAGGTTCCACTAAAAAAGGGAGCGGGTCGTTTTCTGAATTACCTGAAAGGTAAGGGGATCCGGCTGGGGATCGCGACGAGCAACGGGAGTGATATGGTTCAGGCTGTTCTAAAGGCGCAGGGCGTCGTGGAAGATTTTGATTGTGTTGTGACAGCATGTGAGGTGGCGCACGGCAAGCCGGCGCCGGATATTTATCTCAAAGTCGCATCAGAGCTGGGCGTGGAGCCGCAGGACTGTCTGGTTTTTGAAGATATTCCTGCCGGGATCGTGGCGGGGAAAGCGGCCGGTATGACGGTATGCGCGGTTGAGGACGAGCATTCGGCCTGGCTGCGCGCGGAGAAGATCGCACTGGCTGATTATTATGTGCGAGATTATGAGGAACTTCTTTAAATCGATTGGAAATCAGGTGAAGCCATGCATGATTATCTTCCCATATGCCGCGAGGATATGCAGAAACGCGGATGGGAGCAATGTGATTTTGTCTATATATCCGGAGATGCGTATGTTGATCATCCGTCGTTTGGACCGGCGATTATCTGCCGTCTGCTCGAAGCGTATGGATATAAGGTGGGTATCATCGCCCAGCCAGACTGGAAAAAGCGGGAAAGTATCCAGATCCTGGGAGCGCCCAGGCTGGCTTTTCTGGTGTCTGCCGGTAATATGGATTCGATGGTTAATCATTACTCCGTCTCAAAAAGGCGGCGGAAAACCGATTCCTACACGCCGGGAGGTGTGATGGGCCGGCGTCCGGATTACGCGACGATTGTCTACTGTAATCTGATTCGTTCCGTTTATAAGGATGCGGCCATCGTGATTGGCGGCATCGAGGCGAGCCTGCGCAGACTGGCTCACTATGATTACTGGTCAGATAAGGTGAAGCGTTCTATCCTGCTGGACTCACAGGCGGATCTGATTTCCTATGGGATGGGGGAGCATTCGATCATAGAGATCGCGGAAGCGCTGGATGCCGGACTGTCGATCCGGGATATTACGTATATTGACGGCACGGTGTATCGGACTCATTCCCTGGAAAGTGTTTATGATTATACGCTTCTTCCTGATTTTGAAAAGATACGAAAGAATCGCAGGCAATATGCCGAGAGCTTTCGTATTCAATATCAGAATACCGATCCCTTTTCCGGAAAGCGGCTGGTGGAACCGTACGGAGGGAAAGAGTATGTTGTGCAGAATCCTCCGTCAAAGCCACTGACGACCTTTGAAATGGATGAAGTCTATGGACTGCCTTATATGAGAAACAGTCATCCGGTTTATGACAGGGAGGGCGGTGTGCCGGCGGTTCAGGAAATTAAATTCAGCCTGATCAGCAGTCGTGGCTGCTTTGGAGCCTGCAGCTTTTGTGCTCTGACCTTTCATCAGGGGCGTATTATCCAGTCCCGGAGTCATGAGTCGCTGATTGAAGAGGCAAAGCTGCTGACACAGGATCCGGATTTTAAAGGATATATCCATGACGTGGGAGGACCGACTGCCAACTTCCGGTTCCCTGCCTGTGAAAAGCAGCTGGAAAAAGGAGCCTGCCCCAATCGACAGTGTCTTTTCCCGAAACCGTGCAAAAATCTGCGAGCGGATCATACCGATTATCGGGAACTGTTACAAAAACTTCGCGCACTGCCTGGTGTAAAAAAGGTATTTATCCGCTCCGGGATCCGGTTTGATTATCTGCTTGCAGATAAAGACCGCAGATTTTTGCGGGAATTATGCGAATATCATGTCAGCGGACAGCTGAAAGTAGCGCCGGAGCATGTCTCAGACGCCGTGCTTTCTAAAATGGGAAAACCGGAAAACGCCGTTTACCGGAAATTTGTCAGGGAATATCAGGAGATGAACCGGAAACTGGATAAGGATCAGTACCTGGTGCCCTATCTGATGTCGTCGCACCCGGGATCTTCGTTAAAGGAGGCCATTGAACTGGCAGAATATCTGCGGGATCTGGGATATATGCCGGAACAGGTGCAGGATTTTTATCCGACGCCCTCTACGATATCTACATGTATGTATTACACCGGACTGGATCCAAGGACAATGGAACCGGTCTATGTGCCGGTAAACCCGCATGAAAAGGCGATGCAGCGCGCGCTGATCCAGTATCGGGATCCGAAAAATTATGATCTCGTAGAGGAGGCTCTGCGCAGGGCAGGCCGCACGGATCTGATCGGATATGATAAAAAGTGCCTGATCCGGCCGCGGCGGATGCCTCACGGAGAGAGCTTTTGGGAGAAAAAAGAAAAGATTAAGAAGAAAAAACAGAATCCAACGCGAAAGGCAGGGAGAACTTCATGAAGAAAACAGCCATTATCACAGGTGCTTCTTCCGGCATGGGAAGAGAAGCATTATTTCAGATTGCGGATCGTTTCAGTGGTCTGGAGGAAATATGGGTGATCGCACGCAGAAAGGACCGATTGGAAGAACTTTGCGGACAGCTACCGGTCCATCTGAGGATCTTTGCTCTGGATCTCTCCGAACGGGAGGCAGCAGAGGAATTGTCCGCGGCTCTGGAAGAATATCGTCCGGATGTCAAAATCCTGGTAAACGCGGCCGGCTTTGGCAAGATCGGGCCGGTGGAGGATATTTCTCCGGAAGAGGAATCCGGCATGATCCGTGTAAACTGTGAGGCCATGTGTGCGGTGACTCATGCAGTGCTTCCCTATATGAGTGATAATAGCCGCATGATCCAGTTTGCCTCTGCGGCAGCGTTTGTACCGCAGTCGGATTTTGCGGTTTACGCGGCAACAAAAGCGTTTGTGCTGAGCTACAGCCGTGCGCTTCATTATGAGCTTCTGCCGCGTAAGATCGCCGTGACCGCGGTATGTCCGGGTCCGGTGCAGACGGAGTTTTTTGAAGTTGCAGAGACCAGACACAGGATGGCTGGCTATAAAAGATTTTTTATGGCAAATCCCAAAAAGGTTGTCCGAAAGGCAATCCGTGACAGCATGATGGGAAAGACAGTGTCCGTGTACGGATGGGTGATGAAGCTGTTCTTCCTGTTGTGCAAGGTGATTCCTCATGATATCCTGTTAAGGGTGATGTCGGATGAAAAACTGACCGGGAGTGGTGAATAATGAGACGCAGAAGATGCCGAAAGGGTGAATATGGATACCGAAATCAGCGAAAAAGGGATCGGCTGCTGATCACGGCAGCATTTGCGGCGGCGATCGCGGTGGAATTATGGATCCGCAGTGTGGTATCGGACAGTACGCTGAAAACGCTGCTCACGGTAACGGCGATTCTCACGGTTCTGCCGATGGCCAATATCGCGTCTCCGCTTCTGGCATCGTGGAAATACCGGACGATCGACAGAGATTTTTATGAGAAGACAAAGAAATATGAGGGAGAGTTCCGGATTCTTTATGATCTTGTTTTAACGACGAAAGAACAGGTGATCCCTCTGGATGCGGTAATCGTCCATCCGATCGGAGTATTTGCTTTCTGCAGTGATAATAAACTGGACGAAAAGAAAGCGGAAAAAGGCTTAAATGCGATTTTTACCGGCGCCAGGCTGGATCCGTCGATCCATATCATCCGGGATCCTGCAGCGTTTCAGAGGCGGCTCGACAGCTTAAAGCCCGCGGAGGAATTTGAGGATGACGGAGTCGTCGATTACGAGGTGCGGACTCTTTGCAGTCTCTGTATGTAATGATTTCCGCAACCGCAGTATTACAGCGGATAAGGAAAAGATTTATGGCGCTTTCTATAGGTATCATAAACGATCTTATGTCGTTTACTAAAATCTGACAGGTGAGGGCAGTCATGAGGAGTATAATCATAAAGCAAAAGGAAGCGGGGCAGCGCCTGGACAAATTTGTCGGGAAATATCTGAGCCTGGCGGGCAGGGGATTTCTCTATAAGATGATCCGTAAAAAAAATATTACGTTAAACGGCAGAAAATGTGCCGGTTCGGAAAAACTTTGTGAGGGTGACGAGATTTGTCTGTATTTGTCGGAAGATACGATCCGCAGATTTTCCGGCGAAGGGGAAAAAACGATCCCGTCGACAGGTTCGAGAAGCCAGTCAAAAGCACGGAGACTGGATATCATTTACGAAGACAGTCAGATCATCCTGATCAACAAGCCGTCTGGCATGCTCTCACAAAAGGCACGGGAAGATGATATCTCCCTGGTCGAGCTGATCATCGAGGATCAGATCAGAAAAGGAGAACTGTCAGAGGATGATCTGAGAACCTTCCGCCCCTCTGTCTGCAACCGGCTGGACCGCAATACGAGTGGTCTGATCACCGCGGGAAAGTCCCTGGCCGGGTTGCAGTTTCTCTCTGCGATGTTTCGGCTTCGCAGTTTACATAAATACTATCTATGCGTGGTACGGGGGGAGATCCGGGGGAAACGGCAGATCGACGGTTATCTGAAAAAGGATCAGAAGACCAATCAGGTGACAGTCATCGATCACGAGGAGCCGGATGCCGCGAGGATTCTTACCGAATATGAGCCGGTTGCCTGGACAGACGGATATACGCTGCTGAAAGTGCTGCTTCTTACCGGTCGGACTCATCAGATCCGCGCACACCTGGCCGCGGAGGGAATGCCCATTGTGGGGGATTATAAGTATGGAGATGCCGGTGTCAATGAGGAGGTCCGGAAACGGTACCGGGTGCAGTCACAGATGCTCCATTCTTATGAACTGGTATTTCCGGACAGAGAGGAGATCCGGGATATCGCGGGGGATACGGACGCGTTCGATAACCTGGCGGAGAGAGCGTTTTTTGCGCCGGTTCCTGCGGAGTTTCAGAGGATTTTTGCGGGATTTGATTTTACAAAGCTGGAAGAGAGAACATTATGGGCACATGGAAAAGCAGAGGTCTGCGCGGCTCAACGCTGGAAGATATGATTAATCATACGAATGAACTTTACCGGCAGCAAAAGCTGGCTCTGATTCAGAAAATCCCGACTCCGATCACTCCGGTGGCAATCGATAAGGAGACCCGGCATATCACCCTGGCTTATTTTGATCAGAAGAGTACGGTGGACTATATCGGCAGCGTGCAGGGAATCCCGGTCTGTTTTGATGCCAAGGAATGTGCGGCAGGTACCTTTCCGCTGCAGAATGTGCATGAACATCAGATGCGGTTTATGCAGGAGTTTGAGGAGCAGGGGGGAATCGCGTTCCTGATTATCAGTTTTACCGCTGTGGATGAGATTTATTATCTTCCTCTTCAGGAACTGAAAAAGTATTGGGAGCGGATGGAAAACGGTGGAAGGAAGAGTTTTACCTATCAGGAGATGACGAAAGAGTTCCGGCTGTGGCCGCACAGGGATATTCTGGTGCCATATCTGGAAGGTCTGCAAAAGGATCTCAATCTTCGTTAGGAGCAGCAGGAAACGATATAAATAAAGTCGTTTCCGGTAAAGATGATGCACACGATCGCGCAAGGAATGGCTGCTTACGCAGTCCGCGATCGGCGCTGTAGGAAACGACATAAAGTCGTTTCCTATCATATAAGGAGGACGGGATATGAACATTGCGGAGATGCTGGATGAACTGAAACAACGCGCGAAGAAGGATCCGGAAGTGCTGCACGCGCTTCTGGAGACAAGGAAGATGCCAAATCCGATGACGGCGTTCTGCCGGTATTGTCAGAGCCTGGGATATGAGATGTATGAGATGGAACTGATCGACGCGGGAGAGGAATTTTACGCGACAATCAAGCGAAGTACCAACGGAGGCGGGGAAAATTCGCCGGTGCTGACCGGCCAGAATGATTTTTATGAGATGTTTTTCAGGGAACTGGAAGGATAAATGACAGGACTGTATACTTTTTGTCACAAAAAACTGGGGATGAGAGGAAGTTGTCATGAAAAGAAACTGGGGGATTATAACAACAGGGATATTGCTGCTGACCGGCAGTATCCTGTCTCTTTCCGGATGCGACCGGGCTCAGGAAACAGTCGAGAGTTATGAGATCATTATCGAAACGGAGCCGGAGACAATCATCATCGAGACCGAAGCAGAGCCGGAGGAAGAGGTACCGGAGGAAATCGAGATTCCGGATGGTATGATGCGCAGTTATCTGACCGGAGAGCTGGTACCTGTGGAACAGGGTCTGAGACGTCCGCTGGCAATCATGATGAGCAATGACAAAGAGGCTCTGCCTCAGTACGGTATCAACCGGGCCGGGGTAGTCTATGAGGCGCCGGTGGAGGGGACGATGAACCGGTATCTCTCGATCATCGAGGATTATGATGACCTGGAGCGGATCGGATCCGTACGCAGCTGCCGGACTTATTATGTCTATTTTGCAAGGGAATTTGACGCGATTTATGCCCATTATGGTCAGAGTACATTTGCGAAGCCTTACCTGAAATACATCGATAATATCAATGGCGTAGAGGGGATCGGAGGCACTGCTTATTTCCGCTCCAAGGATCGTAAGGCGCCGCATAACGCATATGCGAGCTATGACGGGATCCAGAAAGCGATCGCAACGCTGGGATATTCTCAGGAATATGACGAAGACTATGCCGGGCACTATCAGTTCGCTGATCTTGGGACCGAGACAGAGCCGGACGGCAGCGATGTCAGAGAGGCCTGTCAGGTGTCTGTCGGATATAGTTATAACAAGCCGTGGTTTGAATATAACGAGGATGACGGCCTCTATTATCGATTCCAGTATGGAGCGGCCCATGAAGGGGACGAAGGCCAGATTGCGGTAAAAAATATCATCATCCAGTTCTGCCCGGCAGGATATTACGCGACGACAGCCTATCGCAATATTAACGTCCATGATGACCATTACGGATATTTTATAACGAATGGAAAGGCGGAGAGTATTACCTGGAAAAAGGACGGGGAATATGGCGTGACCCATTATTATGATTCTGATGGAGATGAAATTGTTTTAAATAACGGAAAAACATGGGTTTGTATCTGTACGACGAATGACATGAATGCGGATGATATCGTGATTGAGGGTAAGAACGAATGATTCCGGCAGATAATAAGTGCATCAGAGGAAAAGGAGTTCCGATAAGTGGGATCCTTTTCCTTTTGTATTTTTTAAAGGTTTTGTGAAAAATACAAACATTTCACAAAATTCTCACAAATCTCCAATATGATAAGCCCATATAATAATCCAGTATCAGGAGGAGATCCAGATGAATAAGAAAGTGATAGTGGCAGGTGTTGTCGTCGTTGCGGTGGCAGCGGTGGCGGCAGGATTCCTGCTCAATAATCAGGGGGGCGGCAACCGCGCCGGCATGGCGCAGGATACGACCTATGCGGTCGTTAAGGCGGATTATCCGTATACCGGTGATGTCAGTGTGACGAGCAGCCTGACCGGTACCGTAGAGGCGAACGATGTCGTTTATGTATATGCGAAAGCGGGCGGAGATATCCTGTCTGTTAATGTAAAGCCGGGAGATGTTGTACAGCACGGGGATGTTCTCTGCGAGATTAATACTGAGCAGGTAGAGACGGCAAAAAACACGATGGATTCCGCTCAGGTTAATTATAAAGAAGCGCAGAGTACCTTAAGCCGTATGCAGATCCTTTATGACGGCGGAGATCTCTCAGCGCAGGATTATGAACAGTATCAGAATAATGTTGAGTCCGCGAGACTTTCTTATGAATCTGCGAAATATAATTATGATAAGCAGGTAGAATACAGTACTGTGACAGCGCCGATCGATGGAAAGATCGAAAGCTGTGATCTGGATGTTTATGATCACATCAGTCAGAATGATGAACTCTGCGTCATTTCCGGGGATACCGGCAGCCGGATCACATTTTATGTCAGTCAGAGAATGCTGAATAACTTAAGTGTCGGCGATGAGGTTCAGGTCGTTAAAAACAGCACTACATACGAGGGCTGGATCACCGAGATCAGCACGATTGTAGACTCGGATACCGGACTTTTTAAGATCAAGGCAGAACTGGAAGAAACTGATGAGATCGCTATTGGCAGCTCCGTTAAGATTCAGTTTGTCAGCGACCGTTCGGAAAACGTTATGCTGATTCCGGTGGACGCAATCTATTACAGCGGCAGTAAGGGATATGTTTATACCTATGAGGACGGCTTTGCGAAGATGGTTTCGGTAGAAGTCGGTCTTTATGATGATGAAAACGCGGAGATTATATCCGGCCTTGAGACTACCGACATGGTTGTCAGTACCTGGAGCTCCAATCTCTATGAAGGAGCCAATATCCGGCTGATGAGCGAAGTGCAGGCAGAGGATGCGGCACAGGAGCAGGCGGAAGGAACCTCTGATGCAGAAGGTCCTTCCACAGAACAGCCTCAGGGTAATCAGGGCTAAAAAGGAGGTCGGACGCAATGGGATTTACAAGACTTGTATTAAAGCGGCCGGTCACGGTCGTAATGGTTCTGCTCTGTCTGGTGGTATTTGGTATTTCATCCGTATTTAACGCCACAATCGAGCAGATGCCGGATACGGATCAGCCGATGCTGATGGTATTCGCCTCTTACGACGGAGCGAGTCCGGAGGACATGGATGAGCTGGTAACCCAGCTGATCGAGGATGCGGCCAGCACTCTGGAAGGTGTGGAGACCATGTCTTCCACAACCAGTGAGGGAAGCTCCCGGATCATGCTGGAGTATTCTTATGAGCAGGATATGGATGAAGCCTATGATGATCTGAAAAAGGCGATTGATAATATCCGTGATCTGCCGGATGACGTGGAGCCGACGATCCGTGAGATGAACAGTAATGCGAACGCCAATATTACTCTGACGGTTGCCAATCCTTCGCAGGCCAGTCTGTATGACTATGTGGATCAGAATATTATCCCGGAAATTGAGCGATTGAGTACTGTTGCCGAGGTGGAAGTACGGGGCGGTACTTCGGAATATATTAAAGTAGAGTTGAATTCAGAACTGATGGCACAGTATCAGGTCACTGTGGATGATATCAGTTCCGCGATGGATGCGGCGGATCTGACGTATCCTTCCGGTAGCGTCATTTCCGGAAACCTGGAACTCTCGGCGTCCACGGAGATGGATAATGATACTCTGGATGATTTAAAGAGGGTTCCGATCACGACATCGAGCGGACAGCTGGTCTATCTGGAAGATATCGCGACTGTGGGTTATGACGAGGAAGAACAGGGCGGTATTTCCCGGTACAATGGCCAGGAGACGATCTCGGTTTCGATTACCAAGCAGCAGAGCAATACGGCCATGGAGTTATCCAGTCAGGTGAAAGCATTGATCAAGACGCTGGAGGCGGACGATGAGGATCTGTCGATCGAGATCGCGAGAGACGAAGCCGATTCGATTATCGAGTCCCTGCAGGATGTGGCCCTTACCATGATCCTGGCGGTTGTCATCTCCATGCTGATCATCTTCCTGTTCTTTGGAGATATTAAGGCTTCTCTGATCGTCGGAAGCTCGATTCCGACCTCGATTCTGGTAACGTTGATCGTGATGACACAGCTGGGCTTTTCCATCAACGTTATCTCGATGAGCGGACTGGTGCTTGCCGTCGGTATGATGGTGGATAACTCGATCGTTACGCTGGAGAGCTGCTTCCGGGCGATGGCAGCGTCCAAGGATAAGGGCGCTCTGGAGTATGCCAAAGCAGCTTTAAACGGTACTAATGTGGTAATTATGTCGATCTTTGGTTCGACGCTAACGACCTGCGTGGTATTTATCCCGCTGATCTTCTTAAACGGTATGGTTGGACAGATGTTTGGCTCGATGGGATATATCATCGTCATCAGTATGGTGGCCTCTTTCTTATCCGCCATGTCGATCGTACCTCTGACCTATATGATGTATAAACCAAAGGAGCGGGAAAGCGCTCCGATGTCGCGTCCGGTTGCGGCGATGCAGAAAGCGTACCGGGCGATTATGCCGACGCTTCTTAACCATAAGATCATCGTGATGGCTGCGTCGGTGGGAATTCTGGTTGGTATTTATTTTCTTTCCAGCGGCATGGAAACCGAGCTGATGACGTCCGACGATACCGGTACGATCTCCGTCAGTATTGAGACCCGTCCGGGACTGCTGGATGAGCTGGCAGATGATATGCTGAGACAGGTAGAGGAAATCGTGGCCTCGCATGAGGACGTCGAGTCCTATATGCTGCGGTTTAACAGCAATGATGGTACGGTAACGGCTTATCTGAAAGATAACCGCAAGATGAGTACGGATGAAATCGTGGAGCAGTGGGAGATCGAGATGGCCGATATTGATAACTGTACGATCGAGGTAGAGGCTTCCGCTTCCATGAGTATGATGGGCAGAACGAGAGGTTATGAGGCGATTCTGGAGGGTACGCAGTATGATGAGCTTCAGGAGGTCAGCAACCAGATCGTAACCGAGATGATTGCCCGGGACGATGTAAAGAACGTCCATTCCAGTATCGAAAATACCGCTCCGGTGGTGGCGATCAACGTAGATCCGGTGACAGCCTCAGCGGAGGGGCTGACAGCGCAGCAGATCGGCAGCCAGGTAAAGAGTTATCTGGACAGTACCGAGATCGCGACGCTCACCATCGACGGCAATGAGATCAGCGTCAAGGCGGAGTATCCGGAGGATGAGTACCAGACGGTTCCTCAGTTGGAGCGCATGCTGATCTCGACCGGTTCCGGCAGATATGTGGCGCTGTCGGATGTAGCGGAGATTTATTATAAGGACAGCCCGTCCTCTATCAGCAAGGAGGATAAGGCATATCAGATCACGATAACGGCAGATTATGTGACCGGATATAACAGCACAGAAGTGAAAAATGCCATTGACAACGAAGTGATTTCTCCGAACTTAAGCGGTACCATTACCAGGGGAACCAACAGCCGTGACCGTATGATGGCAACGGAGTTCGCCGGACTTTACAACGCGATTGCGGTAGCGGCTTTCCTGGTGTTCGTCGTACTGGCGGCACAGTTTGAGTCGCCGAAGTTTTCCTTCATGGTGATGACAACGATCCCGTTTAGTCTGGTTGGTTCTTTTGCTTTACTGCAGCTGACCGGCGTATCGATCAGTATGACGTCTATTCTGGGATTCCTGATCCTGATCGGTACCGTTGTTAACAATGGTATCCTTTATGTCGATACCGTGAACCAGTACCGCCTGACAATGCCGATGAATGAAGCTCTGATCAGCGCGGGCGCCGACCGTATCCGACCGATCCTGATGACGAGCCTTACGACTATCCTGTCGATGATCCCGATGGCGACCGGTTTTGGAAGCAGCGGTTCCACGACACAGGGCCTGGCAGTCGTTGATATCGGCGGACTGACTTTCGGCGTGATTGTCGCCCTCTTTATGCTGCCGGTTTACTATCTGCTGATTAACGGCAATAAGGAACTGAAGGTACTGGATATCTGATGACAGTATACGGATTTCGGGGTTAGAAAGGATGAGTAATGATATGTTAAGGACAAAATGTTTTCTTTTCTCTGCCAGCACCATGCTGCTGACCGGACTGTGTCCGGTTACAGCATTCGCGCAGCAGAGTCCCGAGTTTGCCTATACAGCGGAAAAATGGGCGACTCTGAGGGATGACAATCTGGAATATGATGAGATCGCGGACCTGATCCATGAATATAATAACACGGTTGTGCAGAACGCGATTACCTATCGCAATGATTATCTGGATAAGGACGCGGATGACGTCGCTCAGGATTATTATGACGCGGCGGATGATATTTACAGCAACCTGACTTATCCGGATACCGACGATGCGAACTACGGTTCGGGCGTTAGTTCTTATCTGAACAGTCAGATCCAGGCAGAAAACCTGGTGGAACAGGGGGATAAAAACACAGACAATGCCAGGACCATGCGGCTGACTTATGATCAGACAGAAGCAAATCTCGTGATGCAGGCGCAGGAGCAGATGATCAGTTATTACAGCCAGCTTTACAGCCTGGAAAGCCTGGAAGAAAATGTCAATACCGCCCGTACGTCTCTGGCGTCGGAGGAGATCAAACTTGCGGCTGGAACTACGACCGAATCCAATGTGCTTTCTGCCAGACAGGCGCTGTCTCAGGCGGAGGCATCTTATCAGTCAGCTCAGAGCTCATTAAATACAGCGAGAGAAAACCTGCTGCTGATGCTGGGCTGGTCCTATGGAGCGGATGTGGAGATCGGAGAACTGCCGGAGCCGGATATTGAGGCGATTGAAGCGATTGACCTGGAGTCGGATATCGCAGCTGCAATCGAGAATAATTACGCTCTGCAGATTACAAATTATCAGCTTGAAAACGCAAGATCCTCTTCGGTCGTGGAAACACTGACTCAGACAAAGAAAAATTCGTCTCAGGCAATCTCCAACAGTGTATCCAGCGCGTACAGCAGCCTGCTCCTCGCAGTATCCAACTATGAACAGGCAAAAGAAACCTATGAGATCCAGCAATCGGCGGTCGATACCGCCGGACGGCAGATGCAGGCCGGTACCATCACACAGAATTCCTATGCTTCTATCGAGGCGGCTTATCACCAGGCGGAGGTTACTGTGCGGACGACAAAACTCGCGCTGCTTACGGCGCTGGTTGATTATCAGTGGGAGGTCAACGGACTTGCGAGTACCTCATAAACGCTCGGGTTATATTTCGTCGGTGCCAATGTTATTTTCCGAAACAGGAATATGTCCGGTACAGATGAAACTGCAATACTTTCGATCAGATAACTTTCGATCAGATGGAAAGGAGGGATTTCACCCATGAAAAGCGGGAAAAAACTGGCTGCTATCCTTACGGCTGCGTGTTGTCTGGCATCCCTGTTTGTTTTTCCGTCCTTTGCGGAGGATGAAGAGGCGGTTACCATCGAGTATGAGAACCTCCGGGAACTGCTGCTGGAAGGAAACCAGTCGCTCAAGGACAGTACAGACACCTATTTTACAAATCTTGAAAATTATCAGAGCCTGATCGCAGCCATGACCGACGAGAGGGATTTTATGAAGCTGAAGGCCAAACAATATGAGGATGATGATGAGACATCTTCTCAGTACAGCCAGAACGCCGCAAACCTGACGAACTCGATCAGCCAGCTCACCAAACAGCTCGGAAGGGCGACAAGTACATCCGGTTTTCTGTCCACGGACAAAACGATCGATTCCTATGTAATGTCGGCCCAGACAATTATGAATTCCTATAATCAGATGCTGCTGAACTATAACGCCGAGGTCAAGACCGCAGCCGCAGCGGAGGCAACTTATCACACCGCCATGCTGCAGTATTCCTCCGGCGCCGCCACAGAGGCAGACCTGAATAACGCGCTCAACTCCATGATCCAGGAGCAGAATCAGCTGGAATCCTACCAGATCCAAGTAGAATCTTTAAAAAACAGCCTGCTCACCATGCTGGGGATCGATGCAGGTACTGAGGTCGTGATCGGTATAATCCCTGATCTGGATATCGAGGCGATCGAATCGATCGACCTGGCAGCCGACCTGGAAAAAGCAGTCGGAAACAACAGCTCCGTGCAGAGCGCGCGTCATACAAACGCGTACACCGCATCAGACAGAAGCACAAAGGCACATAATGAAGCAGTAGCCGAGGGAACTGTCCGCGCCGACCTTACAGATTCTTATGAACAGCTGATGGCAGAATTAAAAGAGTATGAGGCAGCTTGTGACGCTTACACAGCCGCAAAGATCTCATACGAGTCCCTGCAGCGCAAAAAATCAGCGGGCATGCTGACAGAAGCCGAGTACCTGACTGGAGAAGCGGAATGGCTGCAGGCGGTCGCCAGCAGGGAAACCGCCGCTATGGATCTAAGTCAGGCATATGATAGTTACCAGTGGGAAGTGAAAGGGGTATAATAGAATCCGTCCCTGAGAGAAAAGATTCTCCTCCGAGGACCGCTCTCGCTCAGATTCTGACGTAGCAATATACGTCCAGAAGAACTTTGATGGCGGCAAGTCCGTCCCTGAGAGAAAAGTATCTCCTCCGAGGACCGCTCTCGCTTAGGTTTTCACGTAGCGGTACTAAGTTCGCAGGAAAAGCGTCCTGCTCACTAAGTGCCGACGTGAAAAATGTCCTCTGCGGAGATACTTTTCTCTCAGGGACTATTGTATTGACATAATTATATTTAGGAACCTGCTTCTACGTTCGACTTTGGTCCGCGATAAACGGACATCCCACGGATGTCCAGCGCAGCAGAATCCTATAATAAAATTGACGGCATAAATGCTTGTATCTTTTATCAGTAGTTCCTGGCGAACCTTTCAATATGTTATTTATATATGTCAATTAAGTAGTATCTGGAAGTAAATCATATCCGTAGAGGACATTTTTCACGTCGGCACTTAACGAACCGGATGCTTTTCCGGTGAGTTTAGTACCGCTATGTGAAAACCTAAGCGCGAGCGGTCCTCGGAGGATATGATTTACTTCCAGATACGGACTCTTCGCATAATCTTGTTACAGACC
>JAJQAC010000054.1 GCA_021204025.1 Clostridiales bacterium
GTCGGCTGAAACAGGAATCCCTTCTTTTACGAGAGCTGTTTTTTCACAGCCCCTTATGATACCAGGAACTTCCTGGCAGATCAGACCTTTTTAGCATCACCGGTCTCTCCGATGATATGATAATGCGTGAACATCTCTTCCATAAACCCCACATCCTTTGCCAGACGTGAAATATCAGCGGCCCGGCCATCCGCAGTCATGGCATTGATTAACGTCAAAAAAAGATTTCTCTCTTCTGCCCGGCCTTCTGCATGGCCTTCCTTTCGCTCTTCATCCAACAATTCTCCAAACGTCATGTACTGTCCCTCCATCTTCCGATCATGTTTGATCTGGCCGATCTTCTCACGCAGGCGTCTGAGGAAATCGTCATCCAAACCCTGTGGAAGCTCAGCTTTTTCGACGTAGTGCAGAAAATCAACCAGTTCTCCAGGGACCTCCTCCGGATTTTCCCCTTTAACATTCAGGAAAATTTTACAGGTTCCGTCTCCCAGCAATTCCCCGTCTTCCGCACAGGTTTCCCGATAAGTATAGCAGTATCGGCCCCTCCCAAACGGGTCAAACAGGCAGATAAAGATCACATAGCTCTCCGGGAGATCGGAAAACTTCGCCCTTGGCATTAAGGACTCTACGTCAATCTGACTCTGGTAGCACCGGCTGCGCTTCGGCAGGTTGCGCTCGTCACTCACCTGCATCTCAACCGTGTAAACCGTGCCAACGTCATCATCCGCCCTCGCATCCAACCGGACTCCTCGGTAGTCGGGATTCACAGTAAATGCGTGCTCCGTATCCACACGAACCTCCCGGATCGGAAATCCCAGGATTCTCTCCAGCGTCAGGCGGCAGATCTCCGGATCCATCATCACCGTCGCAAACATGAATGCATCTCTTAGTTCCAATTCTATAAATGGCTTTCGTTTCAAAGGCAGCTCCTTTCCCGCAAGACAGAAACTCCTTATATGGCTAACCCTGCCATGATTATAAAATATTTGAGACGGGATTGCAACTGTTGATTGGGAACAAAATACCGTCTGTCTCCTACTCGATTTTGCAAAATATTATGGCTATTTCGGTTGTCTTATTTCGAGACATGTACCAACGTGATCCCGGCTTCCTTTTATACTTTATCCGGTTTACCATCACCTGACACATCAGAGCCTGCCCCCGTGCGTCTCGACTTATCATATACGTAAAACAGGATTCCTCTTTTTCTACTAAAAAATAATCTACTGTTTCCCGTGATTCTTCTCACTTTATCTTTCATAGTAGGTATTTATCCTGTCCGACTCTTCTGTCAAATCATCCCGCGATATTTCTGCTGTTCATTCTCAGACAACCCCAGCGCATCCATCGCCTGTTCGGATGTCCATTGCAGATTTTTCATCAGCCTCCGGATGTTGTCCAGTGCTGCGTTGAGCACATTGGCGTCTGGCCTCGTGCGTCTCCTTGCTTACCGTCCCAAGTAGAAACAGCGTCAACTGCAATCTTTTATCATATTCTCAGCCAACACCTTTCGCACTTCTTCTTCCGTGATACTCAAAAGCGACGCAATTTCCGAAAGTTCGCGGCCATCGGCAGACCATTTGAAAATCAGCATTTGATCACGCTGCTTTAGGCCCTCCTGCAGGCCCTTCTTCAGGCCTTCCCTTAGGCCCTCCTGTACACCCTCATCATGTTCGTCTCTCAGCATTTCCCTGAACTGCATATACTTCACCTCCCAGTTCCGGTCTTGTTTGACTGCGGTAACGCAGTTTTCCAGATCATTTATGAAGCGATTATCCCCCCACAGCTTCTAATGAGACTTCCGGATCTTTTACATACTCCAGAAATTGAAGCAGCTCTGGTGATATCTCCTGCGGATTTTTCCCATGGGTGTTTAAAAGAATCGTTGTACTCCCGTCCTCGACAACTTCGCCTGTCTCCTGACAGGTCATGCGGCAACTGTATCGGTACAACTCCTTTTTAAACGGATCAAAATCGCAGATAAAGATGACATAGGCATCTGGCAGAATCTCGTAGTCAATACCGCCACGCAGCAAATTCATATCCATGCCGGAATGATAAAAACGACAGCGCCGGAAGATATCCTTCGGGCGTTTGACCTGCATCTCTACGTTAAATCTCTTCTGCGCTCCGTTCTCGACCGCCAGAACGTCCAGACGCACACCATGGTAATCTGGATGATAGTTGATAGTCTTCTCGGTAATGACAGTCACCTCCAGGATATGCATTCCCAGAACTACTTCCAGCATCGAGCGGCATATCTTCTCGTCAGTCATAACCGCAGCAAACATAAATGAATCTTTGATTGTCAATTCCTGAAACTTTTTTACCATACCTGTCCTCTCGCAAAGAGGAACCCTGTACGGATAGTATATACGAAACGAATCGATAAAGCAATTGGTTCCTCAACGTAATGCCCAGAGTCGCCAGCTCCTAACAGCTCATCAATTTCTTCTGAAGCTAAGAAATAAATATATAACGACCTTTCCCTTTGCCTTTTACCTCCCTGATCACTCCCATTTTACGGAATTTTCTGAGAATTTCTCTCGCAGTCGACGGCGAACACCCGGCAATTTGAGCGATATCGGATGTCCCGAAAATCTGTCCTTTTTCTATCGAATAGCAAATCTGATTCATTTTATCTTTCGTAGACCCACCATAATTATTGTTTTCAATCGCCGAATTTATCATATCTAATATTCGGGGATCACAAGCAATCGTTAGCCTCTTAACGTCATTCGCTCTCTTCCTGCCATCAATCGCCGAACCAGCCGCCCCAATCGCCGAATCCGCAGTTTCAATCGCCGAGTCAGCTGATCCAATCGCCGAATTCCGACCCTCAATCGCCGAACCAGCAATTACATCTGTATAATTATCCGACACACCTGCAACCAAAGGAACTGTCAGGCGAAAAACATCACCTTCTTCCAGATCAGGCTCTCCTCCCGAATATATTTTTGTGAATTTGTACAGATTTCTTACACCCGACCCTAATCCATCCGCATATCCTATATTTATAAAGAATTTAGCCAATATCGGATTTTTGGGATACGGCGTAAAATCTTCAAGCTCCAGTTTTCCAATTCGCTGCGTCCGATTCCAGTTTTCAGTATATATTTTATCCTTCTCGATAATCAGTTTCGCTGGAAACGCACTCCCAAAGTCCCGATGCACCAGAATATTACTGACAATCTCTCTGGCAATCGCGCTTCTTACACTTACATTGACATTATCGATCAGGAAAAATCTGTCGTCCGTATGTTTGGAAATAAACTGCATCAATATGTCATAACTTTCAATCAGATTATTTTCCACAATCAGCCTGTCATCATATCGATCCATATTTTTCACACGGTAAATAGCATCCGTTTTGTAACCAGGGACACAGGACTGTATCACTTCTGCTTTCCCAAACAAAAGGATACACGCCATGTTGAGGCCTTCCTCTCCGGTCACCCTGTTTTTCTCATATAAACCGGCGCTTTTTAAAAGTTCCGTATCATCCATATTTCTCCACGGGTGTTCCCTGTTTCTATTGACCGCCATCTGCCTTGCTTTCCCAATCAATTCAATACACAAATCATCCATATCCGCATAAGGAAAAATTTTCCGCTCAATATATGTTGATGATTTACGGTTAGAAATATTGACTACCAAATCCACTGATATAGAAACATCCTGATCGGCATCTTCATTACGATCAAAAATCTTCCTGTCACAGAACTCTATCTGTGAACTGACCGGGACATAAACCCAAAGTACAAGTTTCCCATCGTATTCCAGTTCTTCCAGATTCAAATAAAGGGAAGGGTGCATCTTTTGCGGATTATTCAGCATATTTACAAAATTTTTCTTCATATCGGTCACGCACCTAGGATTGACACCAATCACTATACCTTTATGATCCACCTCCTGCACGCCCAACAGTATATAACCCCCATAACGGTTAGAAAAAGAACAGACTGTTTCAAACACACTGTTATTTAAACCATTTACGCATTCTTTATATTCGACTGTAAATCCTTCTCCACCCTGTAACATTTCATCCAATTTTTCGCGTGTCATAGAACCTTACCTTTCTATCAACCTTGCTCATAATTTTTTATCGGCTAAAATTTCATAGGATTTTCCACGCTTATCTGTCCTCTCGCAAAGAAGCATCCTGTATAAGTAGTATATACGAAACGGATGGATAAAGCAAATCGAGTATGAAACAAAATACCGTCTCCTACTCGATTCTGCAAAATATCATGGCTATTTCGATTGTCTTATTTCGAGACATATACCAACGTGATCCCGGCTTCCTTTTATACTTTATCCGGTTTACCATCACCTGACACATCAGGACCTGCCCCCGTGCGTCTCCCAAGTGGAAACAGCGTCAACTGCAATCTTTTATCCTATTCTCAGTTCTCAGCCAACACCTTTCGCACTTCTTCTTCCGTGATACTCAAAAGCGACACGATTTCCGAAAGCTCGCGGCCATCGGCAGACCATTTGAAAATCAGCATTTGATCGCGCTGCTTTAGGCCCTCCTGTATGCCCTCCTCATGTTCCTCTCTCAGCATTTCCCTGAACTGCATATACTTCACCTCC
>JAJQAC010000055.1 GCA_021204025.1 Clostridiales bacterium
CAGGGCGCGATCTTTAACCTCGTATAATCCCAGTCCGCCATCACCGGCAGTTCCAGACCCAGCGCAGGGATCGTGAGGATCCCGATATAATCATATCCGTCGACCGTCACAGGTTCCGCATCCGATTCCGTTTCTTTCCCCATCACCATAAAATACAGATCTTCCTGCACTTCGGATTCGCGATTGGCAATCTCCTGACTGAGTATCGGCAAAATTCCATCGATACTCTCACCAGCCTTGCGATCCTCCATCCGGTTATACAATAACAGACCAATAGCCGAGGCCATCAACAAGACTCCTGCAGCCATAAAAGCAAGTCCCGCTTTATGCTTCCTGTTCAATGCGCCTCTTTCCTCCAAAGACCAGCTTCCAGCCGAACGCAAACATCGCAAACCCACACAATGTCAGCACCGGGATCGGCCAGTTCAGCTGTCCGGTCTGCGGGAGTTTGAAAAGCTCCGGGCTGTCGGAATCCATGGGAGTCAGTTCCCCAGATGATCCGGAATCGCTATCTCCAGAAGAGGCTCCTGGTCCGCTGCTTGAAGACGATCCGCCGGAACTCGAACCAGAACTGCCGCCTGACGACCCGCCGCCATGATGGCTCGAACCTCCGGAGGATGATTTCTTATTTAATGCCTCCGTCTTCGGAGCTGCGTCTACCTCGTACACGTATTCCTCCCCGCTTATCGCCGGCACGCTTATCAGGAACGGACTAACAGCATAGTAGCCGGTCGCACTCTTTTGCTGCACCATCAGGTACAGCCCCAGCGTCAGATCAGAAAACACCGCTATCCCGTCGTCGCCGATCGTGACCGTGATACCCTCCAGGCTGTTATCCGACACATAGGCAGACAGCGTCGAGGCCATCGCGGACAGATCCTGACTGTCCAGATCCGCCAAAGAAACTCCGCTCTCCGCGAAAGCATCCGTCAGGACATAACTGTAATTGCCGTCGTCCTCATAAACTGCGCCAACCTGATATGCGGTCAGCGTGCCGCCCGGAACTGCCTCCCCGGTCGACTCACTTAACATCGTGACCGTGATCGTACCCGTGCGGGTCATATCCGGCACTGTAGCGAACGACGTCATGCCCAGCACTGATGAGACCAGCAGGAACACGCCCACAAGTCCGGCTAGTTTCTTCCTCAATCCATAATTCTTCATAGCATCCCCCTTGATTCTTTTTTCGAAGTTCCGCATTTGGTTCCCTGTTACTTTATCGTGATATTTTGCAATATTACTTTTCTTCTTCGTTTTGTTTCTTCTTCCGCTTGCGCATCGCCCGTATGATCCGCACCAGGATCCCTGACAAGAGCCAGATCAGCACAAGGACGCCGATACCAAGGGCAGCCCATTTTGCCCACTCAGGGATCTTCCACTGTTTCCGCATAACTTCTCCCGAAATCGTTGTCATCTCATCGCCCTCTCCCTCTGGATAAAACCGATCTCCCCGCACCAGCAGGCGATGGGTGTTGATACCATAGGGCGTACAGGTCATCAGCGTACAATAGTCCTTTTCCTCCTCAATGTAGAGATTTTCAATCTCGGTCGGAAGGACGGTGAGAATCTGATCAACCTGATAGGCGATTACCTTGTTTAATACTGTGATGGTAAAAACATCACCCACTTCCATCCGGTCCAGGTGAGTAAAGAGCAGGGAACTCGGTAAACCTGTATGTGCGGAGATCACACTATGGGTGCTCTCCCCGCCGATCGGAAGACTGGATCCCTCCAGATTACCCGCTCCCACCGCGAGTACACTCGCGCTCGTACCATGATAGATTGGAAGTTTGACATCAATCTTGTCGATCGTTACATAACCTATGATTCCCGTTCCTGTAATATCCAGAGTACCCTCATATCCCTCTACCAGTTCCGGATGGCTCAAAGCCGTCGCAGAACCAATCGCAGCCAGGCGCTCGTTATAAGCCTGCGCCGCTTCAAAATATGCGGTATAATCCTTTTCCGACAGACCGGCAACCGCCTCATCATACGCCGCAACTACCCGGCTCTGCACCCGTGAGTTCCACCAGTCACTGAACGTCGGGTAAAACAGCACGGACAGACCCACGAAAAACACGATCGCTAACAAAATCGTCGGTAAATACTTTTTCAGTTTTTTCATGCTTCATGAGCCTTTCCCTGCTGCCATCCGCCCGAGGGCGGATGGCAAAATATGTAATCTGTTATACTTTCACCTGATCAGTTTTCACTGCTCAGACGTTTTTTTGTGACAAAGAGGACTGCTGCGCCAAGAACCAGAACGCCGCCCACGATGTAGAAAATTGTGGTGCCAATTCCACCGGTGGAAGGAAGCAGGGAACCTGCATTATTTAAAACCCTGATGGTACCTGTTCCACTATCCGAACCATAAGTGTAAGTAACTTTTCCTGATTCCGAAATTTCGACCCTAATCACATCGGTCAACTTATTATAACCATCGAGAGCTTTGGTTTCCTTCAGGTAGTAAGTATCAGCATCCAATCCGTCGACGGATATAGAACCGTTATTATCAGAAATCAAAGTGGTAGCTGCACTTTCTGTACTAGTCCAACCAGTTAGTTTACCGCCGGACACGATAGCATAAGAATTGGTAGTACCAACGATCTTGTATAGAACAAATTCAACCCCGGGCAAAGCGACCTCATTCCCATTGGAATCTTTGGTGTACTTGTAGATATCCAGGTCGAAGACATATGTAGTCGTTGTGCTCTTTTCCGAGGTACTGGCATTGCCATATGACAGACTACCGGTATTCGTCTCTCCTGTACCGTCAATAACTGCATTTTCATTTACAGTAGCCGAATATGCAATAATTATTTTATAACCATCTAGCACCTGAGCAAGCCCTGCTGCTGTGAAAACCACTTCAAAAGTACAGCTATCGCTTATGCTTGTCCCGGTGACAACGTTATAATCGGTTCCGGAAGTCAATGTAGCCTTCAAATCATCATTCGAATCAACGATTGTAACAGAAACAGATGTCGCTCCTTTGAAGGTCAAACCCGTAGACATTTCATCATGATAAGTCAGTTTCTCGACGTCTTCCGCATCGGATATCGTTGCTGTATAATAGACCGTATCGCCGATATCCGCGGTATTGGTATCCCCATAAACCCCTGTGCTGTCTTCCTGAACGTTCTTATCAACTCCCGGCACAGAGTTTTTATCTCTTACAACAACCGAAGGCGTCGCGGAACCCAACGTTACCAACGAACCCGTTGTTGTCTTGATATAATAATATCCTGCTCCGCTTACTGTTACTTCTAGTGTACTTCCACTTGCTGTTGGATTATAATCATAAGTAGGGAGTTGCGTAGCCGACAACCCGGCAAGCCACGTTGTGATTTCATCTGCGGTTGCACTGCTTGTCACGTTATAAACACCTGTCGTCGTAGTAGTGGTAACAGTAAAAGGAGAACCCGTAGCTGTAACCAGACTATACCATTCTGAACTGCTGTTAATTGTATATGCCACATTCCCATTAGTGTCATATGTTGCGTCAAACAGCTTGTAGATATAGTACGTTTCTCCATCATGAGCATTACTGATGGTGATGCTATAGGTCGTATCCGCCGCAAATGCGGTAGCATTCATAGTAAACACCATTACGACCATCAACACGATGCTGAGCAGTCTTCTGAATTTTTCTCGTTTCATACTTACCTTCATGTTCCTTTCTATTTCTTTGTTGCTCTCCTCCCTCCGATCCATACCTGCACCCTCCGGAGGATTTTCCTTTTAGTTCCCCATATTCAGTTTTCCTTTGTAAAACCTGCCGCCTGAGACGGCTTCTAGGACGGTTTTTTATATCAGTGCTCCGTCACCCCCTCTCTCACCGTCTCAGTAGTATTTATATCGTGTAAACCGTATCCCCGGCATCCGTCGGTCGGTTTTCGATACCAACTGGTTGAAAAACACATCATAATTTACTCCCCCATATAATGCTTCAGACCTACCAGCATCCCTAAGAGCCCGTCCATCCCGTCATCGTTCACTTTCTGACGGAGCTCCATGATCTCCTTTTCTGAATCCATGTCCACCATTGAGATCGGCAGTCTCGCAGGATAGGCGTCGTCAGTGCCGGTCACCTGATGTGCGAGGATGTAGTCCGTCGATACCCCAAAGTAATCTGCCAGAGAGAGCAGGTTGTCGATCTCGATCCGGTTGCGGTCCCGCTCCATCCGGCTGATGATCTGCTGGGAAACACCAATGATCTCTCCCAGCTCTGCCTGTGACAGATTCTGGTTCTTCCTGAGTTTTCTGATATTACTTTTCATTCAGCACTATCTCCTGTCTTTTTCGTTGTTTGTTTCTTGTTTTCTGATATTTTATGATATCAACGCTGAGGAGTACCCATCTATGGCGTAAAACTGTCTGCCGGCTCAGACTCCCATGATTCTATCGAACCACATAATGGAAGTTATGTGGTAA
>JAJQAC010000089.1 GCA_021204025.1 Clostridiales bacterium
AACATATCCTCCGAGGACCGCTCTCGCTTAGGTTTTCACGTAGCGGTACTAAGTTCGCCGGAAAACCATCCGGCTCACTAAGTGCCGACGTGAAAAATGTCCTCTGCGGATATGTTCTCCTCTCAGGGACTACTATATTGGCGTGATTGACATACATCTAAATGCAGACTATCAAAATAAAACTACGATATCGTCTATCCTACTATATCAACTATGCTATAATACCACCCGCAGCGCCACAACCGCCGCCAGATAGACCGCGTACGCCGCATACATCACCCGGTCGCGGTGTGCGTAGTGCAGGGGTTTCATCTTGGTCCGGCCTTCGCCGCCGTGATAGCATCTGGCCTCCATCGCCATCGCGAGATCGGTCGCTCTGCGAAATGCCGAGATGAAGAGCGGCACCAGCAGCGGGATCATGCTTTTTGCTTTCTGGATCACGTTGCCGGATTCGAAGTCTGCTCCGCGCGCCATCTGTGCCTTCATGATCTTGTCGGTCTCTTCCACTAGGATGGGGATGAAACGGAGAGCGATTGACATCATCATGGCGACCTCATGGACCGGCGCGCCGACTTTCTTGAAGATTCCGAGGCTTTTTTCCAGGCCGTCGGTCAGTTCGTTGGGCGTCGTCGTCAGGGTCATGATCGAGGAACCGATCACCAGATAGATCAGGCGCACACCCATGAAGGCTGCCGTCCGCAGGCCCTCCCAGGTAAGCGTCAGAAAGCCGATATGAAAGATTTCCTCACCCGGCGTCAGGAAGAGGTTAAAGCTGACGCTGATCAGGAGCAGAATCACGATTGATCTCAGCCCCCGCACCATAAAGGAAAAGGGTACTTTGCACAAACGGATCGCCACCAGCAGAAAGCAGGTCGCCAGTACATATGCGATCAGTCCCTTTGCCAGAAACAGCGAAACGATGAAAACCATCGTTCCAAAAAGTTTTGTTCTTGGATCCAGCCGGTGAACCAGTGAGTCCACCGGATAATATTGTCCCAATGTAATATCCCGCAGCATCTCACCGACCACCTTTCTTTATCAGAGCAAGGATGGCCGTCTTTGCCTCCTCGACTGTCGTAATGTCGTCTGATATCGGAACTCCGTTTTCTCTCAGACGATGCACGATATAGGTGATCTGAGGAGCGGCGAGACCGATCTTTTCCAGCTCTTTATAGTGGTGAAAGACTTCCTTTGGTGTCCCGTCATACATCTTTTCTCCGTGATTCATCACGATGATCCGATCCGCGTAGCGGGCGATATCTTCCATACTGTGAGATACCAGAATGATGGTCAGCTTCTGCTCTTTATGAAGTCTTGCCAGCTGATCCAGGATCTCATCGCGTCCCCTGGGATCCAGGCCGGCCGTTGGCTCGTCCAGGATCAGAACCTCCGGTTTCATTGCAAGTACCCCGGCGATCGCCACACGGCGTTTCTGTCCGCCGGAGAGTTCAAACGGCGACTGCTTCCAGTATTTTTCCTTCAGGCCAACCTGCGTCAACGCGAATCTCGCTCTCGCTTCTACTTCTTCCTGCGACAGCTTCTGATTCTTCGGGCCGTAACATACATCGGAAAATACATCCACTTCAAAGAGCTGGTGCTCCGGATACTGAAACACCAGTCCCACCTTGCTGCGGAGAGCCCTCATATCATAGCCGTCCGCGTAAATATTTTCTCCATTATAATAAATCGCGCCGCTCGACGCCCGCAGCAGGCCGTTCAGATGCTGGATCAGCGTTGATTTGCCGGAACCGGTATGCCCGATCAGTCCTACAAACTGCCCGTTGCTGATCTCAAAGCTGACATTCTTTAGCGCATACTGCTCAAAGGCAGTCCCCTGCCCGTAAATATAGTTGATGTTCTCAACTTTGATTGACATGTTTTCTATCCTCCTGATACGTCCGGGCCTGGTACATCTGTTACCACTATGGTCCCGGCGTCTTCGGTCAGGCTCCCTGCAGGACAGGAAGCAAAGATTCCATCAGTTCATCGATCGTCAGGATCCCGTCCGGCAGACCGACACCTGCTTTTTTCAGTTCATACGCAAGTTCCGTCACCTGCGGGACGTCCAGACGGTAGGACTTTAACTCCTCCACCCGCGAGAAAATTTCCTTCGGGGTGCCGTCCATCACCAGATGTCCGTCGTCCATGACGATCACACGGTCAGCATCGATCACTTCTTCCATGTAATGTGTGATCAGTAAAACGGTGATGCCCTCTTTCTGATTCAGTTCATGGACCGTCCGGAGCACTTCTTTGCGTCCATTCGGATCCAGCATCGCCGTCGGCTCGTCCATGATAATGCAGCGGGGTTTCATCGCCATCACGCCGGCGATCGCTACACGCTGCTTCTGCCCACCAGAGAGCTTGTTCGGCGATTTTAACCGGTAGGCCGTCATGCCGACCGCCTCCAGACTCGCATCCACTCTTTTCCAGATATCATCGGTCGGAACTCCGATATTTTCCGGACCGAATCCGACATCCTCCTCCACGATGTTTCCGATAATCTGATTGTCCGGGTTCTGAAATACCATCCCCGCGTTTCTGCGGATATCCCAGATATGCGACTCATCCGCGGTATTCATATCGGATACCCAGACCGTCCCCTCCGTCGGAAGGAGAAGCGCGTTTACCTGTTTGGCAAACGTCGATTTCCCTGAGCCGTTATGTCCGAGGATCGCGACGAAATCCCCCTCCTTGATATCCACGCTCAGATCGTCGATCGCGCGGCTGACCTCCTCGACGTGTTCGTCCTCATCTCTTCTGATATAATCAAAAATCAACCTGGAAGCCTTAATTATTCCCATACAGGTCCTCCTGTCACTTTTCTCTTGATTGTTTTCTGAAACCTTTACCAGTTTACCCACTTATGAGCGTTCCGTCAAGCGTTATCTTTGCAGTATGCTTTATGGATGATCCTTAAACTTTCAATCTAAAATCAGATTTATACATAAAACGGGTTTATACGGATGTGCATATATCTACAACACAAAAGCCCTTGGCAGTAGTCCCCTTTTCAAACTGCCACCAAGGTGCTTCATTTTATACTTTATCCGGTTTACCATCACCTGGCACATTGGGGGCCTGCCCCGTGTGTCCCTCAAAAAACCGAAACCGGATATTCTCCGGAATCAGTTCAAAAAATGCAGATACATTCCCGACTTACCTTATTTGTAAAACAGGATTCCTCTTTCTCTATAAAAAAATCTACTGTTTCCCGTGATTCTTCTCACTTTATCTTTCATAGTAGGTATTTATCCTGTCCAGCTCTTCTGTCAAACCATTCCACGATATTTCTGCTGTTCATTCTCGGACAGCCCAAGCGCATCCATCGCCTGCTCGGATGTCCATTGCAGATTTTTCATCAGCCTCCGGATATTATCCAATGTTGCGTTTGTTTCTCCCTCCAGGCGGCCCTCCTCATGTTCATCTCTCAGCATTTCCCTGAACTGCATATACCTCACCTCCCAGTTCCGGTCTTGTTTGACTGCGGTAACGCAGTTTTCCAGATCATTTATGAAGCGATTATCCCCAGCAGCTTCTAATGGGGCTTCCGGATCTTTTACATACTCCAGAAATTGAAGCAACCCCGGTGATATCTCCTGCGGATTTTTCCCATGGGTGTTCAAAAGGATCGTTGTACTCCCATCCTCGACAACTTCACCGGTCTCCTGACAGGTCATGCGGCAGCTGTATCAGTACAGTTGCTTTTTAAACGGATCAAAATCGCAGATAAAGATGACGTAGGCATCCGGGAGAATCTCATAGTCAATACCGCCACGCAGCAAATTCATATCCATGCCGGAATGATAAAAACGGCAACGCCGAAATAATAAATGAATCTTTGATTGTCAGTTCCTGAAACTTTTTTACCATACCTGTCCTCTCACAAAGAGGAACCCTGTACGGATAGTATATACGAAACGGATCGATAAAGCAATTGGTTCCTCAGTGGACGATCATGTAAGATTTTCACATAACCTGGTTACAGCATTGTAAAAGGAGTTGATACTGATGCCCTGCGCATCACACCAGTTCCGATCGCTCATGCCGCTCTGGCGGCATGCTTTGATAATGTCTAACCAGTCCTCCTTGATTCGGTAGTTTCCTTGTCTACTCATAGGAACACATAGGGTCTGACCCCGTGCGTCTGTATAAATGCATTTGATCTAACCTTTTATCTAAGCGGTATTTGAAATTTGGGCAGATTTTTGTGATAAAACGGAAATCCGATTTGTCATGATGGAGCGGATTTGGATAACCATATAAAAAGATACTCGCCTGCACACTCATTACAATTTCAGATCATTTTAATGCGATAAAATCAGATATTCTCGAAATAGTCAGATATTCAGATACAGGGGCTGTGAAAAAAAGCCCCCTAAAATAAAAGAAAGCTCCTGATACGCATTT
>JAJQAC010000051.1 GCA_021204025.1 Clostridiales bacterium
GAGATTTTATCCTTTTTGGTGTGAATCTATAGTCCGGCGGATTGGGAAAGTTTTACTTAATTATGTGTCAGCATTTTTTGATTTATTAGGGAGCCATGGAGATGATAATTCCGTAAGAAGCCCCGGCTAACTACGTGCCAGCAACCGCGGTAATACGTAGGGGGCAAGCGTTATCCGTATTTACTGGATGTAAAAGGAATATCCAATGGGTTGATAATGCTGAAATAATAAGTAAGAATGAATAGAGATAAAGAACTAAGTAAAACTTGCAACTAAAACAAAATCACATGTCCTTAACCAGTTGTTTTCTGATATGAAAAGAAAAACAAGATGCTCTGACGCATTGTAAAACTAAAGGGACTGTCGGATAAATGAATTGTTTTCCGTTAAGTAAAAAATATAAATTTTTTCTGCCAGTAAGTATCTAATTACTGGCAGTTTTTATGCTACCTATTAGATACATACCTATAGTAAAGATTTTAGAGGCAGGTACCATTAAAATGTTATAAAGGACCAAAGATCATGGCAACCTGTAAATGTCAATACCCATCCTGTCAGCAATCGGATACTCCCATCATAGACGACGCGGTTGGCGCGGTAAGCGGAAATAAAGCGAATGATACTGATACTTATGAAGCGAATTACTCCAGATTAAAATCAAGAGTTAAAAACTACCCATCGGGAGACTATCCCGCCATGTAGGAATCTTACACAGTTGGATAGTAACCCGGTGGGCAGGCATTCATGACCATTCGATTCTGTCAGGCGCTCTCCTTTAGCATATAGTCTTTGGCCTGCTCCTCGGTAAGCCCAAATTGCTTCATGATGTCTGCAAGAATTTTGTCTTCTGAAATTTTATACCGCCGCGCCGTGTCAATTGCCGATTTAATTTCGGCATCTACCTGTGCGTCACTCCAAGCCTTACACATATCTACCACCTCCTGGTTAGAATCAATCTTGATATTCACATTGGCGCAATCCTTAATGACTTGCGCCGCCTTCCTGCCAATCCTACGGTAAGAGTCTTCTGTCATCAGTTCTTTCATCCTGTCTTTGTCGGATGCTCGCTGCATGAATTTAAGCACCCTTCCTAAATCAGATGAGAATTTATCAAAATCAGCGTCCGTCATTTTATCCGGTTCAATAAGAAACACTTTGTAGTCCTGAATGAACCTTAGAGCTCTTGTATCTGGTATGTTGGGCAAATCAAAAAGCTCCATCATGCTTAGTGGACCATCCCACGGTTTGGTGCCAAAGTATATAACTATTGTCACTACAGGCAAAACCTTATCGCCTTTTTGTACGCCAGAAACAAAGTTCACTGGTGTTTTATTCTCACCGGCAATCTTGTGTTTTACCCTTAACTCTTCTGCCTGAATCGCATACTGTAATCCATCATACACAATGTTACGAATCGGCATTCCATAATGAATGTCAGTTTGGGATTCGATTCCCAAAATCATGTATGCAAAATGGTCATCTACCTTAATTGTAGCCTGTCGAACAGCATCTCGATACCTCTGAACAAATTCATTTTTTTGTTTTTTTTCATCTTCCAAGCCAAAAATGTTCAGAAGTAAGGATGTATCCAGTGGTTTAAGTATCTTTGCATCTACCACGGAATCTCCATTGTACATCAGATAGTTAAAAGCATCGGCAAATACATCAGCATCATTCACATAGTCTCTTGTAGATTTATCTGCTCTGCCCATTAGCAGTTACCTCCATCCAGTCCAGCTTGCTTTATTGGATTATTAACGGGTGAATACACCACACCTATTTTATCAATAGCTTAACATAAAGCCGCACTACTTATCAAGGCCTATATCGAGAATATTTTTTTAACATTCTGCGACTTTACGTTATTTTTCGGCTATATGTAGTGCGGGTGGTAAGATAATTTTACAACTACATGGTGAGAAAATCATAGGAGATGCCAAAGACCGCACAGGATATTGTATAATGAAAATATTATTCGATGAGAAGACAGTTATCACGCTGGCGAAAAACAAAGATGCAGGAAATATAGGACCTCAAATTGTAGGGTTACACCAAGGCGGATATTATCCGCTATTATGAGGCAAGGAAAAAGCCGTGCCCACTATCGTTCATTTACACAATCAAGAGCAATCATAGCAGGCGTAGAAGAGTTAGATATTATAAGACAGGGTACGGGACTAACCGATGGAGTAAGTGTGAATCTGCGTCAGAGGGGGATTGACATTTTGTCGTCTGCATCCTATGATGATAAAAATGTAGCTTATCAGCGCTGTTGTATTAACAGCGGATTTCTTTCGGCGGCTGTCTTCGTGGCGTATATCATATAACTTATGGGAAGATGTGAAGCAGGATCCTATAATGTGGTTTATTGGCATATGTGCCACGATAGAAGATTATAAAAATATATGGGAATGATAGACCTTTGAATAGTAGAACGGTGAATATCGTGTATATTATAGAATCGAAATGAGGAAATTGATATGTATAAAAATTTCAGGCGAAGCGCGATCTTTTGTCTGATATGGATGGCTGTGACGCTTACCGCCTGCGGCGCCGGACTGGCTGGCGGACAGGAGGCAGCGGACAGCAATACTTACAGCGACGGCCAAATCATGGTGATCGTGGCGACAGAGAGAAACCGTTACCGGGAGCTTTATACGGATCAGATCTGGGAAGTGCAGGTGGATGAGGACGGGACGACCTTTCGGACGTATCTGCTAAAAGAGATCCGTGATTTCATAACGGAATTAAAGCTGATGAATCTTCTGGCAGATGAGAGAGGCGTGCGTCTGACCGGTCAGGAAAAAGAACAGATGCAGGAACTGGCGGCTCAATATTATGAGACGCTGACGAAAGAAGATCTGCAATATATGGGAGTCAATGAGGAAGAAGTCGAACAACTGTATGAGCAGTACGATCGGGCGAATAAGCTGGTGGAGGAACTGACAAAGGATGTCAACCTGGAGATCAGCGACAGTGAAGCCAGAGTCATTACCGTGCAGGAGATCATTGTAAGTGAAGAAGAGACTGCGGCTCAGCTTTACGAGATGGCCATGGCAGAAGGGGCAGATTTCGTGTCACTTGCACGTTCTTACTCGGAGGAAGAAACCGTAGAGCGCCAGGTCGGGCGCGGAGAGTCGGATAAGACCTACGAAGATATTGTGTTCTGGCTGGAAGAAGGCCAGGTCAGTGACGTGATCATGCAGGACGGCCGATACTATATCGTGAAAGTAATCGATGATTACGACGAGCAGGCAACGCAGGAACGCAAAGACAGACTGGCCCTTCAGCGCAAAAACCAGGCATTTCGCCGGATCTACGATGAATTTGCGGCACGTACCCGGGTGGAGATTGAGAGCGGGATCTGGGACGGACCGGTGATTCATGAGGGAGAAGATTCTACGACGACAGCGTTTTTTACCATGTATCAGGAATACCGCAATCCGTAACATCACAATGCGTAACGCCAGTGTAAGGCAGAGGGGGATACAGGTATGATATCATTAAAATCAGAAGATTTAAAATCGGCGACTTCCCGCCTTTTTGTGAAAGACACCTTTGACCGGTGGCTTCTGCGGGAAGCGGTAATTGTGACATTTAACGTATTTACAATCGACGGACATATCCGTCAGGGATATTATTCCGATGAGGAACTGGAAGAAAAGCAGATCGAAGCACTGTCAACGTGGAAGATGATCCGTCCGTTTTGCTTTGAACTGATCAAAGGCAAAAAACTGCCGGAGAGCTTCCGCATTACATTGCAGCTTGCGCCGTCCGGAGTCAGAAGTTTCCTTGCCGGAGCCGGCCTGAATTATGACGATGAGCAGATTGGCGGCCTTTACCTGAACTTCCGCTACGAAAAAGAAACCCTCCACATGATTACGGGAACTTCCGTCAAAATCTTCCTGCCCGATCGCCGCCTGGAGCAGGAGTGGGACGAGTATGTGAGACAATATCTTAGAGGGAGCGCGATGCCGTTTACAGATGAGTAAGGAGCCGTTCGTTTGATCAAAGATTTACGAAGCGAGTTCTTATATAAGTTATGGTATATACCAATAAAGTAGTCTCTGCAAGGGAATCATATCCGTAGAGGACATTTTTCACGTCGGCACTTAGTGAGCAGGATGCTTTTCCTGCGAACTTAGTACCGCTACGTGAAAACCTAAGTGCGAACGGTCCTCGGAGGATATGATTCCCTTGCAGAGACGGACTCTTCGCTTATAGCATAACTTCTGATCTGCCATATTATGAGAACCTGCTACGCAGAACCTCATAATCAGATGGACGGGGCTTACGCCCCTTTTATCGGCAGTTGCTGACGCAACTTCCGATAAGCTATATTCTGTTCACGAATACAACAGTCCGGAGCAAAAAAATAATTTATCAGCACTCACATGACCCGAGTGCTAATTTTTTATTGACATTTCCTCCTCCAGGCGTTAAAATGTCAATATTGATCGGGAAGACTATCTTCCCACGCATAAAATACAGGAAAAGGAGCGAGCAACATGTCAAATAAATCAGGCAATTTATCGATTAACAGTGAAAACATATTCCCAATCATCAAAAAGTGGCTGTATTCGGATCACGATATTTTTTACCGTGAACTGATCTCTAACGGCTGCGATGCGATCACAAAGTTGAAAAAACTGGAACTGATGGGTGAGTACACCAGGCCGGATGATATGGAATACAAGATTCAGGTGACGGTGAATCCGGATGATAAGACCATCACCGTCGCAGATAACGGTATTGGTATGACCGCAGAAGAAGTAGAGGAATACATTAACCAGATCGCTTTTTCCGGCGCGCAGGATTTCCTGACCAAATACAAAGATAAGGCGAGTGAGGACCAGATCATCGGTCATTTCGGACTGGGATTTTATTCCGCGTTTATGGTAGCGGACAAGGTGACGATCGATACTCTTTCTTATAAAGAAGGAAGCGCGGCTGTGCACTGGGAGTCCGAAGGCGGTCTGACTTTTGATATGAGTGACAGTGACCGCACAGCTCAGGGTACGACGATTACTCTGTATCTGAACGAAGACAGTTACGAGTTCAGCAACGAGTACCGTGCGCGGGAAGTTCTGGAGAAATACTGTTCCTTCATGCCGATTCCGATTTTCTTAAATAATGAGAAAGCAGAACCGCAGTACCAGACAATTGATAAAGAAGATCTGCAGGAAAAGGACACGATTGTAGAGACTGTGGTGGAACCGGCAAAGACCGAGGAAAAGGAAAATGAGAACGGTGAGAAGGAAACGGTCGAAATCGAGCCGGCCAAAGAGCGCTATAAGATCTTAAAGCGTCCGGAGATGTTAAATGAGACTACCCCGCTCTGGAGCAAGCATCCTAACGAGTGTACAGAGGAAGAGTATAAGGAATTTTATCGCAAGGTATTCCGCGATTTCCGTGAGCCGCTTTTCTGGATTCACCTGAATATGGATTATCCGTTTAACTTAAAGGGAATCCTGTATTTTCCGAAGATCAATACCGAATATGATTCGATTGAAGGAACGATCAAATTGTATAATAATCAGGTGTTTATTGCGGATAATATCAAGGAAGTGATTCCGGAGTTCCTGATGCTTTTAAAGGGCGCGATTGACTGCCCGGATCTGCCGCTCAATGTATCCCGCAGTGCGTTGCAGAATGACGGATTTGTCAAGAAGATTTCTGATTATATCACGAAGAAGGTCGCGGACAAGCTGACCGGCATGTGTAAGACCGATCGTGAAAATTATGAGAAATACTGGGATGACATCGCCCCGTTTATCAAGTATGGTTGCCTGAAGGATGAAAAATTTGCCGAGAAGATGAACGACTACATCCTCTTTAAGAATCTGGATTATAAGTATCTGACCTTAAAGGACTGCCTGGAGGAAAATAAAGAGAAGCACGAGAATACGGTATTCTATGTCACCGATGAGAAGGAACAGAGTCAGTACATCAATATGTTCAAGAAAGAAGGACTGGATGCGGTGATCCTGCCGCATAATATCGACAGTCCGTTCATCAACCATCTGGAGCAGAAGAATGAGGGACTCAAATTCCTGCGTATCGACGCGGATCTCAACGAGACCTTCAAAGAAGAAGTGAAAGAGGATGATGAGGAATTCAAGAAAGTTTCCGAGTCCCTGACAGAGACTTTTAAGAAAGCTCTGGAAAATGACAATATCCAGATCAAGGTGGAGAAGCTGAAAGACGAGAGCGTATCCTCCATGCTGACGGTATCCGAAGAGAGCCGTCGAATGGAAGAAATGATGAAGATGTACAGTTACGGCGGTGATCCGTCCATGTTCGGCGGATATGGACAAACCCTGGTGTTAAACGCCAACAACAAACTGGTTCAGTATGTGTTAAATCATAAGGACGCAGAGAATACGCCAAAATTCTGCGAACAGCTGTATGATCTGGCACTGCTGGCTCACGGCAGTCTGACGCCCGAGCGCATGACCGGATTTATCGACCGGACAAATGAGCTTATGATGATTATGGCAGGCGAGTGATGCCGGAGAATCTTTTCTCTCAGGGATGAGTGGATAGACAAATAAAAAAGGAGACAACTATGAGCTATCAGATAGTAGGAGACAGCTGCCTGGACCTGACCGAAGAGCTGAAAAAAAGCGGACAGATCCGGCGGGTACCCCTGACGCTTCAGATTGACGATCTGACTGTGATTGACGATGAGAGTTTCGATCAGCACGCCTTTATCGAAAAGCTGAAGAAAAGTGAAAACTGTCCGAAAAGTTCATGTCCGTCTCCGGAAGCATTTCTGGAATCATTTGACTGTGAGGCAGATGATATCTTTGTAATTACAATCTCGAGCCATTTAAGCGGTTCTTATAACAGTGCCTGTCTGGCGCGGGAACTGTACCGGGAGGAACATGGAGATAAAAATATCCTGGTGATCGACAGCGAGAGCGCAGCGGCCGGCGAGACAAATATCGCATTGGAGATCGCGAAGCTCTACCGTCAGGGGTTTAGTTTTGAAGAAGTTTCCGAACGGATTCTGAAATATCGCGACGGGATGAAGACATATTTTGTGCTGGATACTCTGGAGCCGCTCCGCAAAAACGGAAGGCTGAGCGGTCTGAAAGCGTTTCTGGCCACGACGTTAAATGTCAAGCCCATCATGGGAGCGGACCACGGAGTGATTATCCAGAAGAGCCAGACGAGGGGACTGAGTAAGGCGCTTGCCCGGATGAGTGAGATTGCCCTCAGCGAGACGGTACATCCTGAGGAGGCCAGAGTGGTGATTACTCATGTAAATACGTCGGAACGGGCGGCACAGCTTTGCGCACAACTGCAAAAAAGAGCGCAGTTTGCCGGGATTGAAGTGGCGGAAGCGGCAGGCGTATCAACCATGTATGCCGGAGACGGCGGCCTGATCCTGACGATCGGATAGCCGGTTCCGGCGCTCCGATTTCGACGTGCAATGGTGCAATGAGAGATCTGTATCATCGGATTCATTGAAAAGATTCGTTCGAAATATATAGTTAAAATATTCAGGATGGAGGGTTATGAACCTGGACAGGGGAAAAAGTCTCAGAAAAAGTTTTCTTATTTGCGTTATGATCGGAACCGCATCGATATTTACCGGATGCGGTTTTCGTCAATATGAGCGGGTAGAACAGACAGGCGGAGTCGGGATAGAGATGACATCGTCTGCGGACCGGATTTTGGGCGAAAACAGCGATAACAAGGATTCTGAAATTGAGATCCAAATCGATCAGGCAGGAACTCAGACGGAGGATGTGCAGGACGGAATCAGGATCGAGAACGAGACGGTCATGGAAACAGAGGAGGAAAGCGGCGCTGATTCGGTAACGATGCTTTTTGCCGGAGACATTTATCTGTCGGAGTATGTACTGGACGCCTACCAGAGAGCTGGTGGGATCAGCGGAGTACTGGATGCGGGATACCGGAGGGAGATACAGAATGCCGATCTCTTTTTTGCCAATGAAGAATTTGCATTCAGTGACCGCGGGGAACCGACTGCGGATAAGCAATACACGTTTCGTCTGCCTGTGGAGCGGGCGGCGATCTTTCAGGAGATGAGGATTGACGGTGTTACGTTGGCAAATAATCATGCACTGGATTACGGTCGGACAGCGCTTTTGGATACCTGTGAAACACTGGATCAGGCAGGAATTCAGCATACCGGAGCGGGAGAAAATCTGGAGGCTGCCATGCAGCCGGCGGTATTTACCGTGTCCGGCGCTAAGATTGCCGTAATCGGGGCAACGCGGGTGATTCCGCAGGCCGACTGGGCGGCAGGACCTTCGTGGACGGGAATGTTGTCGGCATACGATCCGTCAACGTTGATTTCACAGATCCGCGCGCTCTCTCAGAGCGGAGAGTATCAGGCAGTGATCGCTTATCTGCACTGGGGGATCGAGCGGGATGAGATTCCGCAGGATTATCAGCGTACGATGGCAAAGCAGCTGATCGACGCGGGAGCTGATCTGGTGATCGGAGCGCATCCACATGTACTGCAGGGGATCGAATATTATCAGGGGAAGCCGATTGTTTACAGCCTGGGAAATTTTGTTTTCGGAAGCTCGATTTCCAGAACTGCGCTTTTAAAGGTGACGTGGGCGGGAGAAGCGTCTCCCGTACTCACACTGCTTCCGGGAACTTCCGCGTCAGGATACACGCAGATGCTGACAGATGAATCAAAAAGAAATGAATTTTTTCAATATATGGAAGGAATATCGGACGGGATCTGTCTGGAAAGTGACGGAACTGTGAAGAGTCTTGAATAATCATTGGCTTTATGCTAAAGTTTACAGGTCATATACCGCAAAGACGGTGCATGGCCTGTAATTGATTTTATCTTACAGGAAAGTTCGTCCTGTAAGATAAAAAGCCCTTCGGGCGGATATGAAGTTATGCAGATGATGCGGTATTCGCTGACTTATAGTGAACGACAAAAATAATTTGTCGTTCACTATAAAGATAATGCACACGATCGCGCAAGGAATGGCTGCTTACGCAGCCCGTGATCGGCGCGATAGTAAACGACATAAAGTCGTTTACTATAACAATGTGAGGTAAGTGAATGAAGAAATTTCAGAAATATATTTGGATACAGCTTTTCTTGTCGCTGGTGCTGGGATCTGTGGCGATCTGGCTGATTACGGATCTGACGGGCATGTGGAAAGGCGATTCCGGGAGACAGGAGACTGAAACCCAGGAAACCGCTGCGGAGAATGATCTGCCTGAAAAACCAGAACAGGAAATGGAAGAAGCCGGAAAAAGGAAAGAAAACAGAGAACAGACAGAAGCCGGTGAGGCTGATGATACAGACCTGCGGGAAGAACTGGAAAAAGAGCTGGAAGAAGCTCGGCGTATCCGTGAGCGGCAGGAGCGATATGCGGAATCCCGCAAACGCCTGTGGGAACAGGCACAGGAGGAGAGTGAGGCTGAGGAAGAGGAATCCATACCGCCGACCATCATGATCCTTTCTGACCTTCATTATATCAGTGATACAATGCATGACGATGGAGGCGCATTTCAGCAGATGGTGGCTGAGGATGACGGCAAGCTGAGCCCATACAGCGATGATATTCTGGATGCGTTGCTGGAGGAAGCGCTGGAGGAGATGCCATCCGCGCTGGTGATGGCGGGAGATAATACGCTGGACGGAGAGCGGGGAAATCATGAACGCCTGGCAGAAAAGCTCGCGCAGCTGCAGGAGGCAGGGGTCCAGGTGCTTTTGATACCAGGCAATCACGACATTCAGAATACCAATGCTGCGATGTATTTTGGCGAGGAAAAAGAGCCCACGGAATATCTGTATTCTGCGGAGGACTTTCTGGAGATCTACCATTCCTTTGGTTATGACCAGGCATTCTCCTGTGACCCGGCGTCGCTGAGCTACGTGTACGCGCTGGACGAAACGCACTGGATGCTGATGCTGGATTCGTGCCGGTACGAGGACCGCAATCATGTCGAAGGGCGGATTCGCGAAGAGACGCTTCTGTGGATGGAGGAGATTCTCATACAGGCGCGGGAGAACGGGGCATCCGTGCTCCCGGTGGCGCATCATAATCTTCTGTCGGAGAGCCGGATCTATACGACAGAATGCGTGATGGAAAATTATGAGGAAGTGACCGCATTGCTGGAGCAGTATGAGATCCCGCTTTTTATCAGCGGGCATCTGCACGCGCAGAGGATTAAAAAACACAAGACGGAACCCGGCGTGCCGGATGACGTTTACGGACTGACCGAGATCGTGATGGCGCCATTTTCGATAGCTCCCTGTCAGTACGGGATGCTTTCGTGGGACGAGGATGGCGGGATGAGCTTTGAAACGACCTTACTCACCGAGCGCATGGACGAAACCGGGACGTTTGCGCAGATGGCAAAAGAGCTGACAAAGACGGTGATCCGTGATCAGATCCGTTCAAAGGCGACGTCAATCCCGCAATACCTTCAGGATGAGATGGGTGAATTGTATGCGGATATTTATTATGATTACTGTGCGGGAAATCAGACCGATTGGGATGAAGCCACATCCGGGAGGGCATATCAGCTCTGGCAGAGGTTTGATTCCGGCAGTTCTTATCTTGTGAAGATGAAGGCAATGACGGCTGATACCAGAGAAAGTTATCATATCTGGTATTATCCGGCAGGAGACCCCGGTGAAGACCGGGGGAACCGGTAAGCGCGTGGAAAGAAGAATCCGTGCTGTCCGGACTTTTAGTGGAATGTATCAATACAAAATATATGAGTATACGGCTGGAAGGGGCTGCTATTTGTGTAAAATTTGTGTAATTTTTGAGTTAATATTGACTTTTTCGTAATAAAAAAGTAAGATAGCAGAAGTAAATTTTAAGATTGGAACAAAAACGCCGGTGTTTGAGAAAATTATTACAAAAGTAAAAGATAAAAGGAGCTGGATCATCCTTTGGCGTATGATAGGGGGCGCGTGCATCCTGGCGATGCCCGTCGTCTCTTTTGTGTTGTTTGAAACCGTTACGGGAAATCTGCTGAATATTAAGTCTTTTTACTGCCGCTTAAATATCATGTGGTATTATGCGGTTTATCTGATCTTATTTGGTATTACGGGAACCTCGCGTTTGTCCGTACCGCTGGCGTCCGTATTTTTTTATGTTTTTTCTCTTGCGGATACCTTTGTAGAACTGTATCGCGGGATGCCGATTATGCCGTCAGATATTCTGGCTACCGGAACTGTGCTGACGGTGGTGGGGCAGTACGATCTGACGCTGAAACCGGAGATGGTCCGATCCGGTTTGATTCTGTTAATTCTGAACATGATTTTGTTTACCGCGCCGGTCCGGGTAAAAGGATGGAGGGTGCGGCTGGCGTCCGCGATCGGGTGTCTGGGCGGCGCCGTGGCGATCGGAGCCTCTTTTTATCTGTACTTTGTCCCAGGATACCATATGACGCTCAACCTCTGGGAGGTGGGGATCAATTACACCTATGACGGCTACATGCTGACAACGGCCCTGTTGATGACCTATCTGGTTCAGTCTCCGCCGTCTGGTTATTCACAGGCAAAGCTGAACTCTCTGTACGAAGAAATTACCCGTCAGATGGAGGAAGAAAAAGCAGAAGGAAATGGAGAAAATGCCGTTCAGCCGGTAAATGTGATCTGTATTATGAATGAAAGTCTTTCGGATCTTGGCGTAGCCGGTGAGTTTACGGTCAATGAGGAATATTTTCCATTTTTAAACAGCCTGACGAAAAATACGGTGCGGGGCAGCCTGTGTGTGCCGGTCTATGGGTCTGGAACCAGCAACACCGAGTATGAATTTCTGACCGGAAACGCGATGGCGTACCTCCCGGTAGGGACGACTGCGTATCAGTTTTATGTCAAAGAAGGCTGTCGGTCTCTGGTCAGTACCATGAAGTCACAGGGATACGAGACGGTCGCGATGCATCCTTACCCGGCGGAAAACTGGAATCGGAATGTCTGCTATTCAAATATGGGATTTGATACCTTTTTTGCGGAGGAGTACTACGCGAATCTGGAGACGCTGCGGACCTATATTACCGACCGGGCAGATTATCAGAAAATCATCGAGCTGGTAGAAGATAAGGAAAATCCGGACGATCGCTTATTTGTATTTAATGTTACGATGCAGAACCATGGGGGATATCTGGTTGAGGATGAGAAGCTGACCGGGTGGGCGGATATTCATCTGACCGGAGATCTGGAGGGAAAGTATCCGATGGCTGATCAGTACCTGTCATTAATGAAGATATCGGATGAGGCGCTGGAGGGATTGCTGGGATATTTTGAGAACTATGACGAACCAACGATGATAGTAATGTTCGGGGATCATCAGCCGGCAATTGAAGATGAATTTTATGATGATATCGCCGGGATGAGAAGCGTAGATGTTCCGATGGAGGAACATCTGATGTGGTATGAGACGCCTTTTATCATCTGGACAAACTATGAACAGCCGTCAGAGAATATGGGGCGTCTGAGTGCGATTTACCTATCCTCGAAAATGCTGGATCTGGCTCATCTGGATATGAGCCCCTACCAGTATTTTCTGCTCAGGATGTCCGAAACCCTCCCAGTGGCACATAAATTTGGATTTTACACGGCAGACGGTTCTCATTATGAGTGGGAGGAAGGAAGTACGCCGATCTGCCCGTACTGCGATCTGATCCTGGATTATGAGTGCATGGAATTTAATCACAGTATGGACAAAAATAAGGCGAACCAGCTTTTTGATATTGTGGAGAAGTAATCCGGATTTTGTATGGCTGATGTCACGGACGCCTTCTTTGGATGCATAAGATAGGATAAACACCGAGTACATGCGGAAAGCGTGGACCCGGTGTATGCTTATCGACAGGAGGTCATGCTATGGAACGAGGGAGACCGGAGCCGACCGCGGCTCAGCAAAAATATATTGAGAGAGAAATGTTTTACAGGAGAACAGTCAGGATCTGTCGTGCGATGCTGCTGGTTCTCCTTCTTGCGTTGTGGGAGCTTTGCACGAGAATGGGCATGATGGACGCGTTTATTTTCAGTTCGCCGACACGGGTCGCCCGGTGCCTGATCCGCATGGCAGCGGACGGGAGTATCTTTGGACATATCGGAATTACCCTGGGAGAGACACTGCTCAGCTTTCTGCTGACAGAGATTCTGGGAATCGCCGCAGCTTTGCTGCTCTGGTCGAGCCGGATCGGCGCGCGGATCCTGGAACCCTATCTGGTGATCGGTAACAGCCTTCCCAAATCAGCCCTGGCGCCGATCCTGATCGTCTGGCTGGGCAGCCATACGCAGACCATCGTGACGGCGGCGGTATCTGTGGCAGTGTTCGGGGCTGTGATGACACTTTATCATGGGTTTGCCGGTACAGATCCGGATAAGATCCGGCTGATCGAGTCGCTTGGCGGGACGCGCGCAGACGTCCTCTTTAAAGTTCTGCTGCCCGGTTGTGCACCGCTGATCATCAGCAATATGAAGGTCAATATCGGCCTTTGCCTGGTGGGGGTCATCATCGGGGAATTTCTCGCGGCGAAGAAAGGGCTGGGATATCTGATTATCTATGGTAGCCAGGTGTTGCAGTGAGAAGGCTGTATGATAAAATGGATAACGTTTTTATTCTTTCCACCGTACAAGTCCGTAGAGCGGGATGAAAATTTGGTATATTTGAAAAATTTGACAGAGAGAACAAAGACGGCCGACAAAAAGAGCAGCCTGTCATTGTAATTTGGATTTCTATCCGATATAATAGGATGAAAAGAGAACTTCTGGTTATGTAGTCAGGAGGAGGCGTGAGGCTTATGGGAAGTTATCTGAATCCGGGAAATGATGGTTTCCGGGCAATCCGGAATAGTGATTATGTAGATAAAAGCGGCCTGATTGCGTATATGAACAGCACGATAGAAAAATCTCCCGACAGGCTGACCAGTTTCAGCAGACCGAGACGGTTTGGAAAATCTTTTGCGGCGAAGATGCTCTGCGCGTATTATGATAAAAGCTGTGATTCGCGACAGCTTTTTGAGGACCTGGAAATTGCAGCATGTGCGACATTTGAAAAGTACCTGAATCAATATGACGTAATTTATCTGGATATCACATGGTTTATTTCTACAGCTCATGATATTGGGAATGTCGTGAATGATCTGCAAAACAGTGTAGTCCGGGAGTTAAAAGAGACTTTTCCGGATATTGCAAGGGATGAAGAAACATCTCTGCCGCGGGTTATGTCTGCGATCGCACTGAGAACAGGGAAAAAATTTATTGTTATTATAGATGAATGGGATGCGCTTTTCCGCGAGGCAAAATACGATGATGCTTTGCAGAAGGAATATGTACGTCTTTTGCGAGGCCTTTTTAAAAGTGGTCCGGTTACCGATATGACTATAGCGGCCGCATATATGACGGGCATTCTTCCGATCAAAAAATACGGTACAGAGTCGGCGTTGACGGATTTTCAGGAATATACGGTTACGAATCCCGACATTCTTGCACCTTATGTCGGTTTTACAGAGCCTGAAGTGAAATCGTTGTGTGACGAAAATAATATAGATTTTGATAAAATGAAACAATGGTATGATGGCTACTCCTTTGAAAATCTGAGTTCGGTGTACAATCCGAATTCTGTTATGTCTGCGATAAAAAGGAAGAACTTCCGGAGCTATTGGACATCATCGGAGACATATACGTCTCTGAAAGGCTATATTACGCAGAATCTCGATGGCCTGAGAGACGCCGTTATCCAGATGCTGGGCGGCGGGTGTGTGAACATTGATATCAGCACATTTCAAAATGATGTGATATCCTTTCACAGTAAAGACGATGTGCTGACGCTTCTGGTTCATCTGGGATATGTGGCATATGACGGGGAGAAAAAGGAAGGTTATATCCCCAACCTTGAGGTGGCGGATGCATTCCGTACCGCAGTAAAGGAAACAGACTGGAAAGCGGTCAATCAGGCCCTGGCCCGATCGGATGATTTGCTGAGAGCAACGATCAGAAAGGACAGCGATGCTGTTGCCGTGGCTCTGGAGAATATTCATTCTGCAGAGACATCGGTTTTGCAGTACAATGATGAAAATTCTTTGAGCTGTGCTCTTACGATCGCTTATTATACTGCCAGAAATTACTATATGATGATCAGGGAATTTCCTGCTGGTAAGGGATTCGCAGACATTGCATTCATTCCTCGTCCAAATAGTGATAAACCGGCTATGATTATCGAGTTAAAATATGATAAGGATGCAGATAGCGCTATTAATCAGATTAAAAGGAATCGTTACAGTGGAGCGCTGAAAGATTATGCGGGTAAGATTCTCCTCGTTGGCATTAACTATGATAAGACAGGGAAGGGAAAGAACGCAAAAAAACACACCTGTGTAATTGAAGAAGCATGACAGGCGAAGATCGTATGGCAGGAACAGGTAATTGCGAGCCTTTTTCACAATTACCTGTTTTGTGTGAAAGATACAGATTTCAATGAAGTCTTTGAACGCGAAGGTTACACAATCTGGCTGTTTGATCAGAATGAATATGCCAATCTTTGGAATAATCGACAGGCGCAGAAAATTTATGAAAAGATTTGCAGGGCAGGCTTGGCCTGATTCCGGCAACCAGTGGCGGAGCCATTTTAACTATAGCAGTTGAAAATATTCTATGTTACAATGAGTGCAGGAAAGTTACAGGCAAACATTACTGCTTCGGCAGATGATTGGAGGTGTGCCGTATGGGAAAACTGAGAATGCCGATCGGTGTGGATGATTTTGAAAAACTGCGTACCGATCATTTTTATTATGTTGACAAGACAGGCATGATCAAAGAACTCCTGGAAAACTGGGGTGAGGTGAATCTGTTTACCCGGCCTCGTCGGTTTGGTAAGAGCCTGAATATGAGTATGCTCAAATGTTTTCTGGAAATCGGTGCGGATAAAAGTCTCTTTGATGGTCTGGAAATCTTAAAGGAAACCGGATTATGTGAAGAACACATGGGAAAGTATCCGGTTATCTCGATTAGTCTGAAAACAGCGCATTCAGATAATTTTGAGCGGGCAATGTCCCAGTTATGCACGATCATAGGAAAAGAAGCTTTGCGGTTTCGTTCTTTGTTGGACAGCGACAGGCTGAATGAAGAAGAAAAAAAGTTATATGCTCAGCTGATTCAGCCGGATCAGACAGCCCAGGGGCTCTTTTCCTTTCCAGAGTCGGTAGTAACAGCAAGTCTGCATACCTTGTCTATGCTTCTACACAAGGCTTATGATCAAAAAGTTATTATTTTGATTGATGAATATGATGTCCCGCTTGCCAAGTCATTTGAACGAGGATATTATGACAGTATGATTCGGGTGATTCGCGCAATGCTGGATGCGGCGCTCAAGAGCAATGCAAACCTGAAATTTGCGGTGATGACCGGCTGCCTGCGTGTGTCAAAAGAAAGTATATTTACGGGATTGAATAATCCAAAGATGTATACACTCCTTGATGCCAGATGTGATGAGTATTTTGGTTTTACGGATGGGGAAGTCAGAAAAATGTTAGACTCATACGGACTTTCCGAATATTACGAAGTGACAAAAGAGTGGTATGATGGGTATCAGGTTGCGCGCGCAAATGTTTATAATCCGTGGGATGTGATTAACTGGTGTGATCAGTTACTGACCTATCCGGATAAGACGCCGAAAAGCTTTTGGACAAACTCCAGCGGGAATGAGGAACTGCGCAGATTTATCCGGCGCATGGGCGATGGAGTGACAAAGGCACAGCTGGAACGTTTGATTGCCGGAGAAACAGTCCAGAAGAAAATCGAAGAGCAGCTCACGTATGATAGCATGTATGATTCCATCGAAAATATGTGGAGTCTGTTGTTTGCCACCGGGTATCTGACCCAGAGCGGGAGACCGTCGGGTAATCTGGTCAGACTGACAATCCCAAACACGGAAGTCCGCCTGATATTCAGCGAGTATATCCTGAATTTGTTTGAAAAGGAAGTAGAAAAAGATGGCGCATTGGTGGCAGAGTTCTGCAATGCGCTGAAGGTCGGAGATGCTTCTGAGGTAGAGCGGTTGTTTCTGCAATTCATGTCCAAGACTATCAGTATCCGGGATACGGCAGTGAGAAAAGAATTTAAGGAGAATTTCTATCATGGAATGTTACTGGGAATCCTGGGCTTTAAGAGCGACTGGGCTGTCGACTCGAACAGGGAATCCGGGGTGGGCTACTATGATATTGCGATTGAGATCGAGGATGAAGCGATTGGGATTATCATAGAGGTGAAATATGCGGAAAATGAGGACTTCGATGCGGCCTGTAAAGAAGCAATGCAGCAAATTGAGGATCAGGATTATACGGTGGAATTAAAAAAAGACGATATGCAGACGATTCTGAAATATGGGATTGCGTGCTGCAGGAAGAAATGCAGGGTTGTGGTGGAAAAGGAAGTACAGGGTTCGAGATAATTTGATCGTATGAAGATCTGGGCAGTCGGGATTAGAACCGGCTGCCTTTTTCTGTTTTGCAAGAAATCTTTCATCGTGTTGGCGCCAGGGTAGCTTATTCAATCCGGTGGAAAGAGCGTTAATAAGGTAAAACCTGGCAAGACGTAGACGAAAGAGGATTCAGGATCGGTGAGTGAACAGACGAGTCTCATCGGCATATCCTGAGTTGAGAGGGTATGCCGATGGGCATGAGATAAAGGAGATGGAAAATATGCGGGAACAGGATATTTTAATTCGTATTATCGAGATCTTACGGAATGAGCATCTCGTTACGATAGATGAAGAACGCCGTCTGATCGAGCGTATTCGTCGGGGGAAAGCATAATGCTCCGGGCGGTTATCTACTGCCGCTGCAGTACTGAGGAAGAAGCCCAGCAGAACGCGCTCCAGCAGCAGGTGATCGAGTCCCGGCAATGTGTCAGGCAGCAGGGCTGGCTCCTGGCCGATGAGTATATCGAGGCCAGAAGCGGAACGACCACAGAGAAACGAAGTGAATATAATCGGCTTTTCGAAGATCTGCAGACAGATCGATTTGATATCGTCCAGGTGAAGTCACAGGATCGGCTGATGCGGAATACGAAGGACTGGTATCTCTTTATCGACCGTCTGGTGTCAAATGGGAAGCGCCTGTATCTTTACCTCGAACGGAAATTTTATTCTGCTGACGATGCCCTGATTACCGGCATTAAGGCGATCCTGGCAGAGGAGTTCAGTAAGGAACTCTCTAAAAAGATCAATAACGCCCACCAGCATCGTCAGAAGGACGGCAGGAACTTTCTCCTGCCGCTCCAAACCTTCGGTTTGCAGAAAGATGCGGATGGGAAATTCGTGCCGGTCGAAGAAGAGATGGAGGTGATCCGCATCATCTTTGCCCTGAGTAAAGAGATGGGGTGTACTTCCATCGCACATTATCTGGAGGAAAACGGCTATCGCAATCGAAATGGGAGGCCGGTTGATTCGCAGGCTGTCCGAAGAATCATACGGAACCCGATCCGCTGCGGGATGGTGGTACAGAACCGGAAGCATTTCGATTTTCAGACAAAGAAGACGGTGAATGTGCTGGAGAGTGAGTGGGTGATACATAGGAACGCTGTCCCAGCCGCTGTATCCGAAGAGGAGTGGAAGGAAGCAAATGAAGCTATGGATCGCAGAAAGATGGGAGACAGGGGAAAAAGTCCGGATGATTGCAGAGGTGTCAATCAGGGAAGGTATCCGCTGTCGGGGAAGATCCGCTGCGGGATATGCAAAGGCCCGTATTACCGGACCAGACGCAGGGCTTATCGAAGCAGAAAACCGGTGATTGAGTGGAAATGCCAACGCTATCTGCAGTATGGGAGAAACTGCGCGGATAAGAAACGCGATTCTGTTCGAACTGTTAAAATCAAACCCGGAAGAGGTTGTGATAATGTTCACCTGGAAGCGGAACAGTTGTATCATCTGCTCGAAAAGGTGGCAGAGCAGTATTATGGGAAGTCAGGGCCAGATTACCAGACGATTATGAATAAGGCGATCCGTCTGCTTGAAGAAGTTTTAGGAGAGGAGGATGGATCGTCGGAAATCAAAAAGCTGCAGAGAAGTATCGACAGATATGAGCAGCAACGCAGTAAACTTCTGGATAAGCTTCTGGCCGAAGTGATTTCTGATATGGATTATAAGAAGCGGAATCAGGAACTGACGGAGAAGATAAAAGAACTGACAGAGAAAAAGGAGATGATTCAGAACAGCAGGGAAGCGCAGACCCTGGTTGAGCAGCGCCTGAGGGTAATCCGTGAGCGATTGGAAACCAATATGCTGAGGCAGGCGACGGTAGAAGACATGGTAGACAGCATCAGTCAGATCGAGGTATATGAGGATAAACTTCGGATTACATTTCGGCCAGATAAGGTGCTGGGGATTGATGCACAGATGATGGAAGATATGCGGGGACTGGCAGAGCCTCTTGCAACTGGTACAGATAGTCTGGAAAAGGGCGTGCAGTGGGAAGTAGCATTAGAAAAAGAATTCTTTTATGAGGGCCGAAAGGAAGCGGAGCGGGAGCGGATCGTGCAGTACATGAGGGAAAATCCGCGGATTACCGCCAAGATGATTGCGCAGAAAGAGCAGGTCAGTGTATCTGCGATCAACGCCAGAATCCGGCAATTGAAGAAAAAAGGAATCGTTACCTTTGCCGGGCGGGGAGGGCATGGGGAGTGGATTGTGCATGAAGGCCCCGATGACGGATAGCAGAGAGGAAAAGACATGGATGATGTGTCGTTTCCTCTCTTTTTTACTGTTTATGCGATAGTAAAAAGAAAACGTTTGTGGTAAAATGGGGATATTGAAGGGAGTGAGAGGAACGGATGGGTTTTTATTTGAACAATACAAAAGCGGCGGAATTATACAGGAATGAGAAGAAAAAACCGTATTTTGTTGATAAGACAAAACTTCTTGCAGAGCTGATTCCTCTTGTCAGGGAGGGGACAGCGTATGTTGCGATCACTCGTCCGCGGAGATTTGGAAAAACCGTGATGGCAAATATGATAGGAGCTTATTTCTGCAAGGCGGATGATTGCAGCGATATTTTTGATTCACTGGCGATTGCAGAAAGTGAGTTCTATCGGGAACATCTGAACAGGCACAATGTTATTTATATTGATTTCAGTAAATGTACCGATAATTGCCAGTGTTATAGCGATTATATCATGGATATCCAGGAAATCTTACAAGATGATTTGCGGGAAGCATTTCCAGATGTGCGGTTTCGGACGAAGGGATCCGTGCAGGAGGATTTAGACCGGATTTTTAATCATACGAAGGAAAAGTTCATTTTTGTACTTGATGAATGGGATTCTGTGTTTCATAAGGATTTTATTACAGAGGAAGACCGGAAAAGTTATATTGGTTTTCTGGCGAATCTTTTGAAGGATCAGGCTTATGTTTCGCTTGCATATATGACGGGAATCTTACCGATCGCAAAATATTCAGACAGTTCGACATTGAATAATTTCGATGAGTATACGATGGCTACGGATGATGTGTACAGTGAATATTTTGGATTTACCGATTGCGAAGTAGATGATTTATACCAGCGCTATCTGGCAAGGGAACCGAAGCCAAATGTTTCGAGAGAAGATCTGGAATATTGGTATGATGGGTATCATACGCCCAAAAATAAAAAGATGTATAACCCGCGTTCGGTTGTGTATGCGCTGAGAAGAAATATGGTTCGGAATTACTGGACGGCGACCGGTTCTTATGCTGCGGTATCGGATTATATTTCCGGTAATGTGGATGGAATAAAAAAGGATATTGCCTTGTTGGTGTCAGGTGAGTCGGTAGATGTCAATATACAGGAAATTGCGGCAATTAATATGAGCCTGAATACCAGAGATGAAATCCTCTCTGCTATGGTTGTTTATGGGCTATTGAACTATGAGAGCAGGAGTAAAACGGTTCGGATTCCCAATAAGGAATTGATGGATGAATTCGCAAAAGTGATTATGGAAGATAGTTCCATGGGTTATTATCATGAACTGTCACTGGTGTCAAAGCGAATTCTGGAAGCAACGTTAAGCGGCGATGCGGACAGTGTTGCGGTTGCATTGACAAAGGTGCATAATGTTTCACCGATTAAGGCATATAACAGCGAAGCAGAGTTGTCTCTTGTTGTATTTTTTGCCTATTTGTCAGCGATTGACCAGTATGAGATGAAGCGTGAAGAACAGGGAGGGAAGGGATATGTGGATTATATTTTCCATCCAAGAAACCTTGTTGATGATGGCATCATTGTAGAACTAAAGATGGATAAGACGCCGGAAGAGGCGATTCAGCAGATTAAGGATAAACGATATGTCAGGGCTTTCAGCGGTCTGCCAGGGGAAAAGGTATGGCATGGGAAACGCGTTCTAGCAGTTGGGATTACTTATGATTCAAGAAATGGCGATCACTATTGTAAAATAGAGGAGTTGCCGGTTAAATAAAGAACTTTGCAGTTGGCGGGATGCCGGGGAAAGTCAGAGCAGCTTCGTCCACGATCGCAAAACTTTCATTATGCCTCGCCACCGCTTCCAGTTAGACATGGTAATGATGTCAATCGTAATTTTGTGCCTGCTGTCCGCAGGGCTGTATCAGGGAATTACATGGGTGGAAAAGAGATTATTCTGATCAAAAAATCCTGCTACAAGGAAACATGCCGCCAGGATTTCAGACTGGCGGCATGTCGTTGTATGCACACAGCAACCGGGGCGGCGAGTAAGGGGCAAAAAGACGCCTCCTGCTCAATCGCCCTCGCGCAGATATTCCCAGAGCTTCTGAAAGTATCCAGCAAAATCCGGGGCGTTGCGACGCTTGAGAGGAGTGTCATATTCGGGGGGAAAGGAAATCTTCATGAGGGCCCGGATGGTCCCGGGTCTTTTCGTCAGTACGAGTATCCGGTCTGCCATACTGATGGCTTCGGAGAGATCGTGTGTGATTAAAATGGCGGTTTTTCCTGTGCTGCGGATAATGCTGCTGATATCATCACAGACTGAGAGCCGGGTCTGGTAGTCCAGCACGGAAAAAGGCTCATCCAAAAGCAGCAGATCCGGTTTCAGGGCGAGTGTCCGGATCAGGGCGGCCCGCTGGCGCATACCGCCGGAGAGTTCAGAGGGCTTTGCGTCCTGAAAGCCGCCGAGACCGTAAGCAGTGAGCATTTCTGATAATTCCTTTTTACTTTTATCATTTAGCTTTTTCTGGATTTCAAGACCGAGAGAAGCGTTTGCTTGGATCGTTCGCCATTCCAGGAGATGGTCGCGCTGGAACATATATCCGATCGAGGACCGGTGTTCGTGAACCGGCTCGCCATCGATCAGGATTTCGCCGTTTTCGGCTGTGAGGAGGCCGCAGAGAAGGGAAAGTAGCGTGGATTTGCCGCAGCCGGATGGTCCGATGACAGAGAAAAATTCGCCGTTTTCTACGTGAAAAGAAAGTTCTTTTAACGCCAGTGTTTCTCCCTCCATCGAGTGATATGCATAAGATAGATTTTTAACAGTCAGTTTATAAGCCATAGACTAACCCTCCGGATGATTTTCTGAAATATCTTATGCGCATGTAACAATTCTGAAACAAAAAAGAGGTAAAATTTCATAAGAAGTAAAATTTCATCAGGAGCAGGCTGGATTTTACAGGAAACTACATCATAAAGAGAATCAGAAAGGGGAAAGAAAAATGGCAAAGAAAAAATTTGCGGCTGTGGAATTTGGCATTTTCACAGGGATTGTGGCGCTGGCAATGGCACTGGCTGAAGTCTTTAAAAGGATGGGGCGCACGGATGACGGAGTCACAGGACAGGAAGAAGAGTATCGGGGAGCGCTGCGGGCTCTGCTGGAAGCGTACCGCCCGGAATTGAAACGGATGATTGGAAAGGCTATTCAAAGTACGAGCCTTGGCTTTTATGAATCCGATGAGGATTACTGGTTTGAGATTTGCCGTGCAGCGCAGGAGGAAAGCTGGAATTCGGTAAAAGCACTTCTGGAAAAGACAAAAAAAGATGATCAGGTTCATCCTTATGGACTCGGAAAATTGCGGGAGACGATTGACGAGATGGTTTCGGAAATCATTGATTCGGATTATCGTTCACACAGTGGAAGTTAAATGTGTGCCTGATCAGAGATTAGGGAAACGCTGATTTAATCAGCATTTTAGCTACCCATCCAAGCACTATTT
>JAJQAC010000053.1 GCA_021204025.1 Clostridiales bacterium
CTAAAGATCTTCCCTCCCCCTGCAGAGCAGGGGGTTTATTTTTACTGTGACACAAAGAATAAGCCTTCAACCGTGTTGCCGCACAGTTGAAGGCTATCGTTCTTTATCCAATGGACTTGCCATATCTTTTGCCTATCGGCATTATAGTATATACGATTTCAAATTACAATATCCACATTTAATTTAAAGATCGAAAAATCCCAATCCATGAATCAAAGACTCTTCGCTGCATTAATCATCCCATCCAATACCTAAAGGCTCCCCTGTTGGAGAAAATGGCACCCCAATATTGGCCAAAAGCTGCATCGCATCATCATACTCTCTTTTCCGCTGTTTTGTCCTAATATCATTTCCAACATCTTCAGCATATTCTTCTCTCAGTTCGTTATCCTTCATAAATTTAGATATATTCCTCTCATACTTTTAACGATCCTTTGTTTTAATACTTATATTGGCATTACATGACAGGCAACTATATCTTCCCATAATGATTTCATCAGTTGTCATCCACCTCAACCAGATCATGTTCTACAAGCTTTGTTTTCCCACTCTCGATTTCGGAAATCGTCTTATTCAGGTATCTCATATTCGCTTCTGAATAAAATGAATCAGCAGCTATTTCAAAGGGAACCCCTTTCTCTCTTCCAACATTAACAAGGTTGATTGCTGTTGACATAGATAGCCCCATTTCTTTATAAAATCGGTTTTTCATTTAATTTTGCATCTTCATCAATTCTAAAGTTTACCCGATTCATGGTATCATCTCTTTATATTTATGACAACAGGCGATAAATAACGTTGTCAAGCAAACTTCTTACGATACAGAAAAATAATTTGACAATATTGGATATAATCCATATAATAGATGCATCATTAAAGCTATAAGCATGGAAGGTCCTCTATAGACGAATATACATTTTTTAAAATCAACCAAACAAAACATTAATGCACAAACTGTTAGAAAAGGAATGGCATACAACCAAGATGTATGAAAAATTTAAAATTGAAGAACTTCAAAAACCAGAACTGTTGGCAGAGTATGAAGCTCTAGAACCAGAATTTTCTTTAATGAAAGCTATGATTGATGCGAGACATCAAATCGGTATAACTCAAAAACAATTATCAGAAAAAACAGGAATTTCACAAGGTGATATTAGCAAATACGAGAGCGGCAACGGAAATCCCTCCATTAAGACGTTGCAACGCCTTGCAAATGGACTTGGTATGCGTATAAAAATTGAATTCACACCAATGTCTAAAGCATAGCAATTACACACGAAGAAACTATAATCAGAATATGATTTGTAATTGCAAAATCTTAGTCATATCATGGAGAAATAAATATGGAACAAATTACATGTATGAAATATCAGTCTGTGTTAAAAGAATCCGCCCCTCCATTCTTTTACTATGAAAATTCAGGCTGTTTATTTAAAGGCGACTGTATAAATGTCCTAAAGGAAATCAAGGATGCCTCCGTTGATTTGATTTTTGCCGATCCACCATATTCCATAAAAAAAGCAGATTGGGATATGTTTGAAAGCCAGGAACAATATATCAATTTTTCTATAAAATGGATCAAAGAAGCAAGTCGCATATTAAAAAGCAATGGTACTTTATATGTCTGCGGGTATTCTGAAATTTTAGCCGATATTCACCACCCTGCAATGAAATATTTTCATAATTGCCGCTGGCTAATTTGGTATTATAAAAACAAAGCAAACTTAGGTTCTGATTGGGGACGAAGCCATGAAAGTATTTTATGTTTAAGAAAATCAAGGGATTACACCATGAATGTTGATTCTATTCGTATCCCTTACAATTCACATACTTTAAAATATCCGGCACACCCACAGGCTGAAACAAGCCAATACGGAAATGGTAAAGGAAGAAAAGATTGGACACCAAATCCCTTAGGAGCTAAACCAAAAGATGTCATCGAAATTCCTACAACATGCAATGGAATGGGAGAAAAGACTCCGCATCCAACTCAAAAACCAGAAGAATTGTTGAGGAAAATTATATTGGCATCATCTAGGGAGGGTGATCTCGTTTTAGATCCGTTTGTGGGAAGCGGAACAACGGCTGTATGTGCAAAACAATTAGGCCGCGAATGGATCGGGATCGATAATGAAGAAAAATATTTAACTTGGGCAGTTAATAGATTAAATAATATACAAAAGAAATCTATTGATGAATGGATTCAATATGATAAATCCATTGTATCAAGGAGAGGAACTATACGATGAAAACATTATGGGAAATTATGTCATGGGTATCAGATAAAAACAGATTCCTTAGAATAGAAAATTATATGGAATTTGCAAAATATTATTTAGAATTTATTGAAAAAGAATTGCAAGCTGAAATTGTTGCCCAAAACGAAACAAACTACAGATTTTTTCAGTATAAAAGAGACGGTGAATATAATATAACACGACCAGTAAACGGAGATTTGTTCTTTCATTTGCCAGATTATGAACACCTATCTACAAATTTTATGAATACGCTAGAGAACATTCGTGATATTAAAGAGAACGGAATCGAACGAGGCAACATAAATCGATTTATTTACACAACACAGCAAACTATTGGTTGTGCTTTAGATGCCTTTCCTGCATCTAAAACCAATACTTCTCGAAAAGTGAATGGAGACTTATTTGAAAGATTAATACAGCTGACCATGAAGCAAATGGGATTTTCGATTGATTCCGAAACGTTAAATGTACCGGTACCACATACCGAAGAAAAAATGAAATATCAAAATGATATTGAAATCAAAATCAATGGGGACATTGTAGCTATTGGTTCTGTTAAAACATCCAGTAAGGATCGGATTGATAAAATTTTTCTTGACAAAATAATGTATAACCAATTAACCAATACTAATACTCCTCATTTTGCTATCTTCTTACATGACGTTCAAAGAGTAGGAAAAGAACCCAATTACAGAGTTGGGCAAACTTTTTTAACGGGTCATTTTAAGGCATATACTATTGGCCTGAATACCTTAGATGGAGTTTATTATTGTGATTTAAGGCCCATTATGAAAACGGATACTTTATTAAAGGAACACATAAAATCTTTGGATTATTTACTATGCGAAGATGTCTGGAATTACATATAAAGATTAACAAGCGGTTGTCATTTTAACCTTTTATCTAAATGTTTTTATAATAGCGTCAAATTATCTTTACAAAAAGTTATTTTGACGCTATTATTAAGTTGCAAATAAACTATAGTTAAAATGACAGCGAGAGGGACAATTCATGGGGAATTACTACAGCTACAAACGGATCAGCACTGACCAGGAACGCCAGAATTTCAGCCGCCAGACAAAATCCCTGGAGAAATATGCCGCGGACCATCACATTGAATTCCTGATCGACTTTACCGAGGAAAAATCAGCAAAAAATTTCTCTGACCGGCCACAGTTCCAGAAGCTGGACAAGATCATCCAATCCAGCGATACCGTAGTATTTAAAGACCTCTCAAGATTTACCAGGGAAGCGGAAAATGGCTATAAAAAATACAGGGAATGGCTGGACAGAGGAATCAACGTTGTATTTATCGATAATCCTACAGTTTCCAGCGATTATATCCGCCAGTTGATTACAACTGCGGAACGGCAGGATATCGTGACTAAGACAGCTATGGAAGGAATTATCAAGCTGCTGATCATCGTAGAACTTGACCGGGCGGAGCAACAACGCAAATATATATCCAAAGCAATTACGGACGGAATTGCGGCCAGCAATAAGAAGAGCGGCCGGAAACCTGGCCAGCTAGATAAACTGTCTCCTATGCTCAAAGCAGATATCATGGAATACATCCATAACAGAAGCATCACTCAGATTTCATTGATGAAAAAATACGACATCAGCAGAAATACATTAAAGAAGTATATCAATTTCATTCAAAATTGCAACCAGATAAGATTATAGTATATTAATTATCTTATCTGGTTACAAGGCACTATCATGTCTATTTATTCTTTTTTGATCAACTGGTCGTAAATATAATTTATAATCAGGTCAATCAAAATGTCTTTTGCTTCCTCAATATGAAAATAATAAAAAACAAATACTGCAAACAATACGATTATCAACAATTTAATCAGCTTATATTTATCCATATATTCTCCTTTCTCTGCGTAGTCCAACAAGTTTTCGTAAGACAATATGGGAGATTTTGTTTTCGATAAAATTTGCGGATAAAGCATTGATATTTTTTTAACAAAAGAAGTGTCATGATTTTCAGAAAATCAGATTATTTTGAAATATTTTCTTTGATTATAATTTTTTATTTACCTAGTGGTGCCCCAGATGCTCTTCTGGGGCAGGGCGCGAGCGACGGGAACCCATGGGGCGGTGGGTCGGCGCGCCCAACGGATGGACTCAGGATAGTATCAGGATGGTTTATATATGTCCGGTCGAGACATCAAATTTTTCTCCGGTAGTTTTTACATAGCTTGTCCGGGAAGAGGAAAATTTTATTTACAAAAGAGAGAATATATGTTTTTAAGGAATAATATACTACTCGTAATTTAAGGCTTAAATCCGCATAAAACCAAGTAATTCGATCGATTTCTCATATCCACGAAACTGGACTGATTATTTCATCCTATGATCTCATTTTTAGAATCTGATTCTCTTCCATGCCTACATTTTTGGAATTTGTTTTTTCAATACCCATAAAAATGGACTGATTTTTATAGCTTGCAGCGCAAAAATAGCGCCGATCGTCCGTCATAAATGGATCATCCGCGCTTATTCAGCTATTTTATTCTGTTTTCATTTCGTGGTTTTCTATTGCCCGGATGCAGGAACAGACCTGCATCTCTGCAAGCCTCTTACCTGTGATCGTTATGCCATCTCCAACTGCGACCGGACAAGTTTATGTATGTATTTTGGATTTAACACTGTTCCCCGGCACTGTTTTAGCGTCAGATCGATGATCTCCCAGATATCTCTTTCTACTTCACTGGCATATGACCGGTATTGCTTAACCAGTCCAGATACATCTTTCACATCCTTATCTTTCCTAATCGTGATCTTATGCCGTCTGCATCCTGTTACGATCCGCTGGTTCAGATACTGGTCACTCTCCAATTCCTGATTCATTTTTAACAACCTGGCCGTGATCGTGATAAAGTATTTCCCATCTTTACGCCCAACGGTAAAAAAGTTTTTCATGGTATGCAAATAAGAACGCAGCACTTTCTTGGTTACGCCTATCATCTGCATATATTTATCATAGAATTTCTCTACTCCGATCTGATAGCTGCTGTACGCATTATGCGTAATCTTCATCAGAACCATTACAAATACTTTCTCCTTCGCCCGCAGCTTCCGGAATGCTGCTGAGCGAAAGACCTGCCTGTTGACATTGACATATCCTTCGGAATACGACTCCGGATACGAAAAATCATTGTCCAGTATCCGAATGTCAAAATCCGAATCAACATGAGAAACCTCAACAACTCCCTTTTTCTCAAGGGAGCGCAGACTGTTGTAAAAAGTTTGTTTGCACATATCGCAGGCTTCACAGGCCGTCCGGTAATAAATTCCCCTGATCTGGCCGTGATCATCCTGATACCGTGCTATATATAAAAGAAGATCGATTTCCCTGTTTGTTAGCTGAAAAAGTTTTTCCAGTAACGCATACTTAATCTTCATCGTTTTCTCCCTGCTGCGGCCATCACAACGAATTTATCTCCAAGATGCCGCCTGATCAACTTGTCTCGCCTGTCGCTGTTTGTTCATCACCCGCATTGCGTATAATGATAATAAGCCATTTATTTTTCATCGGTATGATACATTTCCTGCACAGCACAGCCACGGCAGACAGAACCAGCCAGCTTCCGATCAGAAGGAAAATAGCCGGATAAATCTCATTACATCCCATAGTTGTCATCCCAAATACGATAGCAGCGATTCCTACTCCGGTTAAAATTGCCGTCAACGGAAACCAACTTCTGATCGAATCTAAGTAAATAATCATCGTGTCTGCCCCTCCCTTCTGCTTTGCGACACTATGTCGCAAAGCAGAAGTTATTGTTCCTTGAGTTTATTCTTCCTTCTCCTCGAGCGATGATTCCAGAAGAGTCAAAGCATCAACCAGAATTCTCTGTTTCTGGATCATATCCGCCGGACATTCCAGTTCTTTATACGTTTCCAGATCATGCCGATAATCGATCAGAATCTGAGACACATCCCAGGCACGATAAGCCTCAGAATTGTCCTAAAAGCCTTTTATTGCCTTTTCTACGCCGTTTTCGGTTTCGTCGATAATTTCCCCTATTTCATCCGTTTCGTCCGGATTCTGGCCATTCTGACGCGATTCGTAATTTCTTCCACTCGGACCACAGTTTGCGCATAAATTGACATTCCCTGTCATTGTAGACGCATTGGTGCAATCGTCACATAACAGTTCCTCTTCCTCCGATTGCTCCGCGTAATCTTCTGCGCTCTCTCCAGTACCCTCAACCAGTTCTTCCGGATTCTCGTCAAATTCTGGTTCTGCCGTCCTATGGCAATGATCCGATTCCTCTTCTATCTCCGGATGTGCATCCAGATACGCCAGGAGCTTCGTAGTAAATTTCCCCCATACAATCTGTATCTGAGATCCTGAATAGCGAAACACAATCTTATCCGGATAACAGCTGTATCCTGTTCCATTCTCATAAGCCGCGCCATATTCTTCTTTTAATGTCCGGGTGATCTCCGCTACATTCCGGTTTTTGATAATTGCCCGGATACTGGGATAAAGCACCCTATAAAAATCATACAGAAGATCTTCACTCAGTTCTTTTCCTGTTTTTCCGGCTGCCCGGATCTCCTTAAATGCTTTTGCAACCTGCGCCCAGGTAAGCTCGCGTTTGCCATTAATCCGGACGCCGCGGTAGCTTCCGCTCCAGCTAACGATTCCACAACCTCCTCCAGCATTCTTATATTTGTCTTTCAATTCATCTGCTGAAACATTATCCTTAATTTCCATGTTCCATCGATCGTAGAGCGATCTTATTTCCTCTGGCGTCGGCTCCGGCTTCTTCGCTTCTTCTTCCCGTATACGCTCTCGTTCCTCTTTCTGTCGGCTTTTAATCTCCTCCGCATCGCGGTTTTTTGCTGTTTCACAACGGTTATAACAGGTTTTATTCGGGCAATTCAGGCAGCAGGGTTCCGGCTCCTGATCACCCGCCCGTATCGGTGCCAGTTCCGGATGAAGTATCTGGCACTCCTTTTGATACAGACTGAATTTTATATTTTTCTTCCACTTCTCATTGTCAATCAGGCTGCATGGAAATGGGTTTCCAAGAGTGGCCACCTGACACAGCCTGGACTCCTGACGGATACTGCATTCCCGAGAACAGGAAAAGCAATCATATTTTCCGCCGCAGCCTGGTGTCTTAATCAGTGAGTCATCTGGTCTTACTGTTTTTGGCAACCCATAAAACGACAGCAGTTCCGGGGGCTTCATCTCCCGCAGGCCTTTTCCGGATAAAATCTGATTGATCGTCTCCTCTGTCAACAGATTCTCCGCTTCCGCCTTTTTTATCTCTTCTGCTTTTTCCTTTGACAGCTTAACATTGGAATCCTCCAGTGTTTTCTGGACCATCTTCTGATTCTCCTGGCTCAGGAAAGATAATCTCTCGCCGGGAATCATAGCAAGCTCTCCGGAATCTACTTTGTCTAAAAGCTCCGGGATCAGATAGGACAAGCGGATGTATCGCTGGACGGTTCTCCCGCTGTCTCCAGCTTTTTCTCCTACCTGGTCAGCCGTATTTATTTCCCCTTTTACACCCTGGTGCTTCATAGCGTCGTATTTCATGCGGTACGCAAATGCCTTTTCACTTGGCAGAAGATTTTCTCTCTGGATATTCGCATCGACCATAATAATAGTAGCTTCATCGTCACTATAATTTCGGACAATAACAGGCATTTCTTTCAATCCCGCAAGCTCGCATCCACGGCGGCGGCGATGGCCGGATATGATCTCATATCCTCCCTCTGTCCTCGGCCTCGCAATACCGGGAACCAGGACGCCATATTTACGGATACTTTCCGTTGTTTCTTCCATCTTTTCATCATCATCAACATGGAAAGGGTGGTCTTTAAATGTATGTAATTCATTGAGCGGTACTTTGATAATCTGTTCCGTATTACCACCGATCAGATCATCAAAATTGGTAAGCTCAAAACGCTTTTTCCCGGTATTACTCATTGCTCAGCACCTCCTCTGTCAACGAATGATAAGCAGCTGCCACTTTCCCCTTTGGGTCATGCTCATAAATACTGACGCCCTCTGCTGATGTCTCCGCCGCACGCACCGACATGGGAATTACATTCTCAAAAATCCGCACATGACTTCCATATGCGTCATTCAGCATGTCGATAATGTCCTTCACGTAATTGGTTCGGCGGTCTACCATCGTAAGCAGGATACCCTCAATCTCCAGCTTTGGATTAATCTGTCGTTTTACCTTGCCGATCTCTTGATCAGCTGCTGGAGACCCTTGACCGGTAGATATGCCGCCTGCACGGGGATCAGGATACTGTCCGCACAGGCAAACGCATTAATCGTGATCATTCCTAAAGATGGCATACAATCGATCAGGATATAATCATAGCTAGCTCGTACCAGGTCAATGTAACTCCTCAGCACCAGTTCTCTGCTCATGACATTTACCAGGGAAACTTCTAATCCGGACAGTTCGATATTTCCCGGAAGCAGATCAACTCCCTCCGCATGATGCAGGATACCATAACCTGGCTCCAGATCATCTTCATTGATCATTGCCGCCATAACCGCCGCAAGCGTACAATCCAGCTTATCCGGCTCTTCAAAACCAAGGCTTGCTGTCAAACTTCCCTGGGCGTCCGCGTCAATCAAAAGCACTCTCTTTCCTCTTTTCGCCAGTCCAATTCCTAAATTTCCTGCGGTTGTTGTCTTGCCGACGCCGCCCTTCTGATTTGCAATCGCGATTACCTTTGCCATTACCTTCCCCTCCTTTTTCGATTTCTATCTGTCTTTTCTGCCTGCGGTGACTGACTCAGTTCCGGTTCTGCTTCCATCCATATTTCCCGGAATTCCGGTTCCGACAGTAACATCGCTTGTTCGCCCTCCTTACGGAATCGCTCCACGGCTTTCCCCGCTTCCTCATAAGAGCGATATGAAAATTCCTCGCTGCCCAAATATTCATTAACATCTTCACTGTCCGGATCAAAATCATCGTAATGATCGTCATGATACTGATCTACCCTTACAATCCAGACTTTTTCTTTACTCCACATGAACTTTTGTCTCTTTCTCCCGCCTCCTGTTTTCCTTTCCAGCTGCTGCTGCCAGACAGCATAAGACAATCGTTACTACGAAAAGCGCAAAGACCAACAAAACACAAAATATACTCATAATGATTGCAACCGCCCTTTCCTTACCTCGGATTAACTGAATAGCTCTCCCTCTGCGTCCTGTGCCGCACATTCCACTTGATTCTGGTTTCCAGACATTTCTCGCAATGCCGGTTCTCCGATGACAGGCACTCAATCTGTCTCGGCCGTCTGGAAAAGATGCACGGCGGCTCAAGCATAGATAACTGGTCAATAAGTTTTTCCTTTTCCTTCCTGGTACATGTTATTTCTATCATCACGATCTCCTTTCTTCACTTTTTTATGGTTTCTTTATTTTTTTTTGCGTCTCTTTTGACGTGATAATAATGATCCTTTTCTCTGTATCAAAAGAAACATCATAAAACATTCCAATGTAATATTTCAGCAGTTTCCTGTATCTCTCCTGGACACCGCCAACCTCGGCTCCATCGACTGTGCATTTCCAGCCATCATCCAGGTATCTGAGGACTATCTCGCTTACCTCATAATCTATTTCCACTTGCTCAGAATCGCTCAAACCGGCGGACTCCCATGACAGTGACAAGGAAATACAGATCAGGATGAAAATTATCATCTGGATCAGGCGCATCCCCCGATCTCTTCCGTTTTCTCTCTCCCACCACGTCTCTCTATCCATAACCGGCTTGCTTTCTGATACAGCGGCGTACCGAGTTAATCGAAATCTCTACTCCAAGCGAATTCAGAGTTTCCGTGATTTCCTTCAAACTACCGCCCCGGTCAAACCGGATAATCATCTCATTCAAATCTTCTGTCTTTATTGCGTTTTTAGAACAAAACGGCAGCGGTTCAGAAAATACTTTCTTCCGGCATTTTTCGTTATGGCACTCATATTTCATCAGCATCACGCGAAGAATAACTTTCTTTCCGTTCCTGTCCGGGACATCCTGAATGTTCCGGATATAACTCCCGTGTCTCCTTTCCGTGATTTCCCCGCAGGACGGACAACTGCATTTTTGCGGAAGGGACTGGATATAAAACCTCTTTTCAAAAGAATCTTCCTGGATGTCGCAGAGTAAAAAATGATCATCCAATTTACTGAGAAGTCCCTGTGCTTCCGCAGCTCTTACGAACTCCATCTTTTTAATTTGCAATTTCCTGTCCCCTCCTTTCCCCCATTGCCGACAGGAGCGCCTGGTAAGCAACAAAATCTCCTTTATATTCCTTCAATCCATAATGTAAACCGGTTATGTTATACCAGTTCGTCCCTTCAGGGTGGCCTGATTTACCGACAACAATCGCATGATACCGATAAACCTCCTGCACGACTCCCAATCCGTCACAGAAACCATCTTTCCGGACATCTGTAATTTTCCCTATAAAGATACTCCGATAGGAAATCTTATCCCCGATATGCAGTATTTTCCGAAGATCAATGTCATTCTCTCCGACTACACGAACTGTTGCGAACCTGCGGCGAATCAACATGGATTTTCCACCTCCTAAACACACAAAAAGGGCATCCCTTCTTCATCTCGAAGGAACGCCCTTTTAAGCTGTTCAGGATACCTCTCGGCATCTTTATTGATTTTCATTTATATCCTGGTTGTGTCTCCCGAACCGAGGTTGATAACAACGGAAACAGAGATTTTGTCAATTAACTTCTTTGACTTGAAATTATCCTCATCTGTGCTAAACTCAAACATCTCCACAAAGTGTGTAAATTCAAGGACTTCTACATACTGACTTTTTGTATTCCTACTATAGTCTCGATATTCCCCGTCCACGGAAACATGTCCACGCAGCATATCTTTCTCGCCTCATACCCTCTCGCCTGCAGCGTAACCAGATCACGCGCCAGACTGGTCGGCTTGCAGGAAATGTAAACCATACGGTCAACGCCAAAATCAATGATTTTGTCCAGTGCTTTCGGATGGATACCGTCGCGGGGAGGATCGAGAATGATGAGATCTGGTTTCTCTGAGATCTCATCAATGATCTTTAAAACATCTCCGGCGAGAAATTCACAGTTGGTAAGGCCATTTGCCGCGGCGTTTTCACGAGCGGCCTCCACCGCTTCCTCCACGATCTCAACTCCAACGACATGTTTTGCAACCGGAGCAATGATCTGCGCAATGGTTCCTGTTCCGCTGTAGAGATCGAACACAACTTTATCCCTGGTCTCACCCACATAACTGCGCGCCGTGTCATACAGAACCTCCGCCCCCAGGGAATTAGTCTGGAAGAAGGAAAACGGCGTAATACGGAACCGCAGTCCCAGCAACTCTTCTTCAAAGGAATCCCGCCCATATAAAATGTCAGTCTGGTCGCTTTGAACCACATCAGATAAAGAATCATTTACAATATGCAGGATCCCGGCAAAACTGCCGTCCAGTTCCAGATTCTTCAGAACTTCTGTCCACCCAGACAAAAGTTCGCTCTCCTCCCGGGGAAGTCCGTCCGACTGTCCGGAGGTTACCAGCGCAGCCAGGATCTCTCCCGTCTTTACCGCCCGGCGAACCAGCAGATGCCGCAGGTATCCGGTATGAGAAAGTTTTTTATGATAACTGACACCCTCCGCCGAGAAATATCTTAAGGTCGCTGTCAGGATGCGACAAAAGTCCGGATGCACGATCCGGCATTCTTCTGTCGTCACGATATCATAAAAACTACCTCTCCTGTGCATGCCAAGTGCCAGTGGCCCGTCTTTGTATTCATCGCCAAAAGAAAACTCCATCTTATTGCGGTAGCCATCTACCGACGGACTCCCCTTGATACCCTCAAAATCACAGGCATCCGGATCGCAGACCTCGCTTAAAAGCGCCCGCACCTGTTGTTCCTTGATCTTTAACTGCTCCTCATAATGCAGATTCTGATAAAGGCAGCCGCCGCATGCTCCAAAGTGCGGACAAACTCCGCTCTCCTTCTCTCCTGCAGCCGGAGAGAGCACCTCAAGCAGTCTCCCCTCGCTTTTCCCATGGCGTTTTTTCGTCACGGCAAAACGAATCTGCTGCCCCGGCAGCGCATTCTTCACCACTACCGTCTGACCATCCATTTTCACGATACCTTTATTGGGGAAGTCGAGCCGCTCGACCACGCCCTCAAAAATATCTCCCTTTTTCATAAATATTCTCCTTACCCGGCCCTGTGCATCAAAAACGGGGGGATTCTGTCTCCAGAATCCCCCTCTTTCCGGCTCCTATCTGATTCCGTTGCCGTTCTTTATTCCTCTTCTTTTTCTTTCTTCTCTTCCTTTTTTGATTTCTCTTCTTCTTCGTCATCAAAGAAATCATCATCGAAGTCGTCGTCAAAATCGTCCTCGAAGTCCTCCAGATAATCCGGAGTCAGGAAACGGTACACGCCATAAGCAATCCCGGCTACCGCCGCCACTGCACCGACAATCGCGAGAATCCAGATCACGCAGTCTCTGCGTTTTTCATCCTCCTCCCGCTTGTGCAGGAGTTCGTTTAATTTCGTTGAATTAATCATATCTTCCATGCGGCTGATTGCCTCTCTGCTCATGCTGTCAAATCGGTCAAAATTCATTTTTCCACATCCTTTCCCTGAACAGTGGTCTCAGACAACTGCTCTGATTCTTTAAGCTGTCATCATTATACCATGTAATTTTCGCTTTTACTATCTTATTTTATTCAAATTTAGATTTTTTATGACTCACAGTTTCTGGAGCCTCGCAAAGGACGCAAACATTTTTTTCACTCCCGCCCGGTCAAAATCAACCGTCACCTCATAATCCTTTGCTCCATCGAGAATCTTTAATACCTTCCCCTCACCAAATTTGGCATGTCGCACCCGGTCTCCTTCCTGATAATCCAGCGATGACTGCTTTGTTACGGAAAATGTCTTTCCAAACGCCGGCGCTTCCGCCCTTTTGCCAAAGCGCTCAATATTTAACTTTTTCTGAGTCTGGTTCCACGGAAGATCCTCCTGTACAAATTGCTCCGGCTGATATGAACGCCCTGCCCGTGGTTTTACCCTCTTCTCAGCAAGCATCTCCTCGGGAATCTCCCCGATAAACCGGCTGGCCGACGAATAATGCAGCTCGCCCCTTGTCATCCGCAGCCTTGCGCCTGTCATGATCAGCTGCTCCTTCGCGCGGGTAATTCCGACATAACAGAGCCTGCGTTCCTCCTCGATATCGCCCGGATCATCGGAATTAATCGCCCGGCTTCCCGGGAACAGCCCTTCCTCCATGCCTGCCAGAAATACCACCGGAAACTCCAGTCCCTTCGCGCTGTGCAGCGTCATCAGGGTCACGCGATTCTCCGACTCGTCCATGCGATCCACATCCGCGACCAGAGCGACCTCCTCCAGAAATTCGTTCAGATCCGCTTCTTCATGCGTTTCTTCGTACGACACAGCTTTATTGATCAATTCTCCCAGATTCTCAAACCGCGCCTGTGATTCGACGTCTCCTTCCGCTCGAACCTCCTCCGCGTAGCCTGTCTCCTCCAGGATACCTTCAATCATATCGCTGATCGCCTCACCTTCCATCAGCCGCTCGCGGAAATTTTCGATCTGTTCGACAAAGCGACTGACCTTTGCCGCTGCCCGGCCGAGTCCCGGCACCTCGTCCGCATACCTGCACGCCTGATAAAAACTCGTACCATGCGCCAGAGCCCAATCCATCAGCTTTGCCACCGTCGCGGCTCCGATCCCCCGTTTGGGTACATTAATGATCCGCTCCGCCGCCAGATCATCCGCTCCGTTTGCTATGGTCTTTAAATATGCCAGGATGTCCTTGATCTCTTTCCTCTGATAGAAATTCACTCCGCCCACCAGCCGGTACGGCAGATTATATTCCACACATTTTTCTTCCAGCAGACGTGACTGTGCGTTTGTGCGGTAAAGCACTGCATAATCCTGGCTGGTGCGTCCGCTTTCCTTCTGATCTGACAGAATCCTGCAAACGATTGCTTCCGCTTCTTCGTAGGACTGCTCATACTGGCAGAACTCCACCGGCACACCCTCAGGATTGCCAGTCCAGAGCGTCTTATCCTTCCGCTCCCGGTTATGATGGATTACGGCATTCGCCGCCTCAAGAATCCTCTTCGTCGACCGGTAGTTTTCCTCCAGCTTGACGACCTTTGTCCCGGCAAAGGTATGTTCAAAGCCAAGGATATTATTAATATTCGCGCCCCGGAATTTGTAAATGGACTGATCATCATCTCCGACCACACAGAGATTTCTGTATTTTCGCGCCAGCAGCGCAACCAGTTCAAACTGTGCCGTATTCGTATCCTGATACTCGTCCACGTGAATGTAGCGAAATCGCTCCTGATACGCATTCAGGATCTCCGGATTCGTCCGCAACAGATCAACCGTCTTAAAGATCAGATCGTCAAAATCCAGCGCGTTATTGTTCTTTAACTCCGTCTGATACGCCTGATACAGCTCCGCGATCCTCCTCTCCCGATAACTGCCCTGCGCGGTATCCATAAAATCTGCCGGGCTGATCAGTTCATTCTTTGCAGAAGAAATTCTGAAAAGGATCTCGCGGTCACGGAATTGCTTCGGATCCAGATCTCTTTGTTTGAGGATCTGGCGCATCAGCGTCCTCTGGTCATCCGAATCATAAATGGTAAAATTCGTATCGTATCCCAGATAATCGATATACCTTCTCAGAATGCGGACACACATGGAATGAAACGTACTGACCCACACGCTCTCCGCCCCATATTCAATCAGGCGGTTTACCCGCTCTCTCATCTCACCGGCTGCTTTATTGGTGAATGTAATTGCCAGAATATTCCATGGATTGACACCCTGATCCTGGATCAGATGCGCGATCCGGTATGTAATCACACGTGTTTTCCCCGATCCTGCGCCCGCCAGGATCAGAAGCGGTCCCTCCGTGTGCATCACAGCTTCTTTTTGTCTTGGATTTAAGGTATCATATGACGCCATATCCGAACTCCTTTCCGGAATCTTAATTGTATTTTTTACTTGCCATCCGGTTTTGAAAACTTTATAATATGATGATACCAGGGTCAAAAGTATCATAAGTATCCACGAGGTGATTTTATGAAAAAAAATAAAGACATGGTGGAAGAGATGCTCGGCAATCTCAGCCAACTCCATCATATCAAAATTGAACGTCTTCCTGACATCGGGCTCTATATGGATCAGGTTACATCCCTGATGGAAGATCTTTTAAAAAAGACAAAACGCTACCCGGAAGACAAGGTTTTAACCAAAACCATGATTAACAATTATGCCAAAAATAATCTGCTTCCAGCCCCTGATAAGAAAAAATACTCCCGTGAGCATCTGCTGATGATGCTCTTTATTTACTATTATAAGAGTCTTCTCTCTTTCCGGGACATCGAGCAGTTATTCAAACCTCTGACACAAAAGCATTTTCGTACCGACAACGATATCCAGCTCACCCGCATTTACGAAGAAGTCTTCGCTCTCGCCGACGATCAGACGGAACATCTGAAAAAAGACGTCCGTGACAAGCTCAAAATCGCGGAAAACACGTTCACAGACGCCCAGCCTGAAGACCGGCAGTTCCTGCAGCTTTTCTCTCTGATCGGGGAACTCTCCTTTGATGTCTACATGAAAACCAAGATGGTCGAATACCTGATCGACCAGCTCAGAGCAGACACTCCGACTGATAGCAAAGTGAAAAAGCGCTGAACCTTGCCCCCGGTTTATGCAACAGGGTTCTCCGGTTTTCCGGCAACCCGCTGCAGCACCATATCATATCCGTCGCTACCATAATTCAGCGACCGGTTAACGCGGCTGATTGTGGCTGTGGATGCCCCCGTAATCTCCGCAATTTCCAGATAGGTTCTCTTTTCCCGGAGCATCCGGGCCACCTCATAGCGCTGAGACAGCGACATCAGCTCATTGATTGTACATACATCCTCAAAAAACGCATAGCATTCTTCCCGTGTCTCCAGGGTCAGAATCGCATCAAACAGATGGTCCACAGCCTCTGTCTTTAATTTTTTGTTCATGAAACGTTCCTTTCTGCCTGCCAAAGCCTGCACCTTCACAGTTTAGCACATTAATATTGTAAAGTCCAGATGGCTTTTCGTGAAATTCCCGTTAATCTTTTTCAATATTCTTTGGCAAGATCTTCATCCGCAATCCCATACGTTTCTTTAAATGCGTTCAGATCCTTCTCTGAACGGATCAGGCTGATCTCCTCAAAACGGCCTGAACGGATATCCTTAAATCCGGCCACCTGCTCTCCGGTACAGATACTGCAGCGCAAAACCGGTTTCTGATTCTCTTTATCGTAATTTCTCTTCTCCTGTTTTTTACGAAATAACATTTGCACTCCTGCCTTTCTCCCAGCTGTTATTCTGCTTCTCCGATTGTCACACCCTCATAGAAGAACTTCAGAATTTCTTCATAATCCATGCCGTCTTCAGCCATCCCCTGAGCGCCGTTCTGGCTCATTCCCGCGCCGTGTCCGTAACCGCCCCCGTAAATAGTAAACTTCTGCACCCCGTCCTCATTTCTTCCATCCGGCTCTACAATCAGGAACGCGCTCGGAAGCGATGACCAGCCCTGTACGGTCTTTCCGTCATTCCGTTTTAAGGAAAGTGATGGATCGCACAACGCCGCCCGGATCGAACTCTGACCACTGACTGTCATCTCCCCGTCCGTGCCCTTAACTACCATCTCCAGCGCGACGCCTCCCGCACCGCGTTTTGATACGTAAACATCCTGAATCGTCCCGATATCGTCAAACGTCTCCTCCAGAATCGCCGCGGTCGTCGTCATTGACCAGCGAAAGAACATACTGTCACTATCATAGGCATTCACATTCGTCCGTTTAATAAATACACGAAATTCTTCCTCATTGCTCCAGTCAAAAGTCCTGCGCGAGGGTTGCAGCGCAACACTCTTCAAATAAGGAGCATCCTCCGGATCCATCCCCCAGACAGAACCGTCTGTCGTATTACCGCAGGAAGTTGAAAAATAATATGCCGAAATCGGCTTTTCTTCATAGAAAAGCAATTTTCCGGCCGTCGCCTGCACAGCTGCCACTGCTGATGGTTCCGGCTCCACGTTATTATATACCTGAAAATTTGTACTGTCATCCAACTGTGCGCCATACTGACTATATTTATTGCCCTGCATCTGAGTATAGGCATATGTCCGCGCACACACCGCCTGCGCCTTCAACGCCTCTTCGTGAAAGCTCGCTGACATCTCACTGGGGACAACACGTTCCAGATAAGATTCCATATCCAGTTCATTGATCAGAATCAGACCGTTTTCCGTATCCAGCACTTCCAGCCGTCCTGCATAGGATGGCTGGCCATCCGTTCTTTCCATCGACGTTACACGGATCTCAGAGCCCGCACGCGGAGTTAAAATAATTCTGCCATCGCGAAGCCTTTCATCACCTGGTAAAAACTCCAGTGTTTCTCCCGCATCGATCTCACTCTCTTCTTCCTTCTGCGTCATGATAACCGGCGCGTCACTAACCAGAGAAATTTGCTGATGATAAATGCTCTGAAACCCTTCGCTCATCAAAAGCACCCGGATCTGCATATCGGTAACTTCCTGTTTTGACAAAACTGCACAGATTTTCCCCTCCGCAGTCACAAATTCAAGATTTTCACTGCCCACCAGAAGATCGGTCCGCGAAAGCGTCTCCGGCGTACCGTTAATCTTTAAAATCGGGCAATTATCATCTGTCTGCACAGTTCCGTAGCCTTCTACCTCCAGAGAATCTTCCTGTACGGACAGGAGCTTTCCGTTGATTCGATCCTTCTTTAAGGAAATTTTTACAATTTTTCCATTTTCAAGCCTGAGATCCGCAAGATTCTCTATCATATCCTCCAGATTGCGAATCTTCTTACCGAACGGAATTTTTCGTAAAACCCCATCAAGATAAATCTGCACGGCCTCATCGTCGCCGTCAACCAGCCAGACATTGTGGTAAGTAACGTCATTTTCCACCGATATCACACGGATCAGTTCATCGTCCCGCGCCAACACTGTCAGTTCCCGGTCTATGTATGCATCCAGCGATAATCCGGTAAACATATAAGTCCCGGCATCCGTACAGGCTCTCCACGGATCCATCCACGCAAGATTATCAACCGTCCCGTACAACGCGAACGTAGCCTCGCCCACCTTGCCCTCCGGATCGGTCACCTTTAATAACGCGTCGTAAAATTTCCACCAGGCGTCCTCCGGCATCGCCTCCGTACGGTTAGCATCTGTCGCATGCACCTTTCTCACCAGGGATTCCTCAATCGCAGCGGCAATTTCCTCCGCATCCTCATAAGTCAGGATTCCCTCGGCTGTCTGACGATCCGCGGACAGCCGTTCTGTTGAGAGATAGCCTTTTGCATACAGATAGTCCATATAGGGAACATACCATTCTCTTTCCATATCCATCGGAAAATGAGACGCCCATCCTTCGTTTTCCCATTCCGCAAATTCCCCGGAATCAATCATCGCCAGCGTGACCGATCTCGCGGCTACTGCCCTTGAGATACCCGGCTGCGGTGGTTCATGCAGGACAATATAAATCATCAGCACAATCACTAACAGCGGAATTCCCAGAAGCCCCGCCGCCTGTTTTCCATTGATCATAGCTCCCTCTTGTCTTTCTGATAGGATTTATCTGCGCCATCGATATAAGAAAGCCCTTCATAGTCATTAATATCACAGGAGAGGCCTTTTTTATGCAGGTAATGTATAACTAATTCCGTAAACAGCTTATAAATGACGGCAAACGTCGGCACTGCGATAATCATCCCGACAAATCCGAAAAGCCCGCCAAAAAACAGAATCGAAAAAAGTACCCAGAAACTGGAGACTCCCGTGGAACCTCCCAGAATCCTTGGTCCCAGAATATATCCGTCAAAAATCTGCAGCAGGAAAATAAACACGATAAAATAGAGACATTTGACCGGACTTACCAGCAGGATCAGAAACGACATCGGAATCGCGCCGATAAACGGTCCGAAAAACGGGATCACATTTGTGCAGCCGATCACCACGCTGACCAGCAGCACAAATGGCATGTTCATAAAAGAAAGCAGGAAAAAACACAGAATCCCGATAATCAGCGAATCCACAATCTTTCCAATGATAAATCCGCCGAACATCAGATGAATATAGCGACATTCTTCGAGGGTCTTATTGGCAATTCGCAGCGGCAGCAGACTGTACAGGATCATCTTGGCCTGAGTAACCAGCTTTCCCTTGATATTCAGCAGATAAACCATCACAATCACGCCAATCACGAGATTCTTAATTACGACCACAACATTGATCACACCGGTAGATAGTTTTCCCGCGATACTATAAACATTGGGAAGGATCTCTGTCTGCAGCGTCTCCTGTGCATAGGAAACACCCCGGCCAAAAAGCGCGAGTACCTGTTCCTCCAGTTCCGGCTGACCTGACAGTGTCTGCGCGAGCCAGTTCTGAAAATTAGCAATACTGGACGGCAGCGACTCCACAATACTGATCGTACTGTCAATCAGCTCCGGGATCATCAGTGCGATCAGACCGGTTACGAGCACACACAAAAATACCGTACTGAAAAGAGTCGCGATCACTGCCGCAATCCTTCCCCTCAGCAAATCATTTTTCAGGGAATTACGAACGCCTCTGTCAACCCAGCCTTTTACGTGATTATATACGGGATTCATCAGATACGCCATCACCGCTCCATAAATGATCGGCGCCAGAATATCGGTAATCAGATTCACTAATTCACGCACCCGGGACGTCCTCATAATACTGAAAATAAAACAGACGGAAAGGATAATCACAATCAGAGCTGTGATACCTAAATACAGATATTTTCGATATCTGTTATTTTTCATGCTTACTCCATCTCCCTATGTATTCGTTCTTATGGTCATTTTTTCCAGATTGCGCTTGTAGTATACCATAAATTAACCTGCCACACAAGAGCCCTCATTTACCCATCATGGTGATTGGTTGTATGATTTTCTCCTATCAACTATAATAGGAAGGAAAACGAAATTGTTTACGAAAGGAATCGAATCCAATGAGTGATTACTCCATCAATACCAAATGCGTCCAGGCCGGTTATACCCCTGGCAACGGCGAACCGCGCCAGATCCCGATTATCCAGTCGACTACCTTTAAATACGATACCAGCGAAGACATGGGTAAACTTTTTGATCTGGAGGCAAACGGTTATTTCTACACCCGTCTGCAAAATCCGACCAATGACATGGTAGCAGCCAAGATTGCCGCGCTCGAGGGCGGCACCGCGGCTATGCTGACCTCCTCCGGTCAGGCAGCCAACTTTTTCTCTCTGTTTAATATCTGCGAATGTGGAAGCCATATCGTGGCCTCGTCTTCCATCTATGGAGGCACGTTCAATCTGATCTCTGTCACCATGGCAAAAATGGGCATTACCGCGACCTTTGTTTCCCCGGACTGCACCGAGGAAGAGCTTAACGCAGCATTTCAGGACAATACACGGGCTGTCTTTGGCGAGACAATCGCCAATCCGGCTCTCACGGTTCTCGACATCGAAAAATTTGCCAGAGCTGCCCATACCCACGGGGTACCGCTGATCGTGGACAATACATTCCCGACTCCGATCAACTGTCGTCCGATCGAGTGGGGCGCTGACATCGTGACTCACTCCACCACCAAATACATGGACGGACACGGCACAGCGGTCGGCGGCGCGATTGTCGACAGCGGCAATTTTGACTGGATGGCTCACGCGGACAAGTTCCCCGGACTCTGCACGCCCGACGAATCCTATCACGGCATCACTTACGCAGAGAAATTCGGCAAGGGCGGCGCCTTTATCACCAAATGCACAGCCCAGCTGATGCGGGACTTTGGCTGTATCCAGTCTCCTCAGCACGCGTTTTACCTTAATCTCGGTCTGGAGTCCCTGCATGTACGTATGCCGCGCCACGTCGAAAACGGTCAGGCTGTTGCAGAGTTTTTACAGGCACAGCCCAAGGTCGCTCATGTCAGCTACTCCGGTCTCCCGGGCGACAAATACTACGAAATCGCACAGAAGTATCTGCCGAACGGCGGCTGCGGAGTCGTATCCTTCGAGCTCGAAGGCGGACGCCCAGCGGCGGAAATTTTCATGAAGCATCTGAAGCTCGCAGCAATCGAGACCCATGTCGCAGACGCACGCACCTGCTGTCTGAACCCGGCAACCTCTACCCACCGCCAGATGAACGATGAGCAGCTGGCTGCCGCCGGAGTACCTGCCGGCCTGATCCGCATCTCCTGCGGTCTGGAAGATAAGAAGGATCTGATCGCAGATCTTGCGCAGGCTCTGGAAGCAATCTGATGACACACATTTATCAATTTTCTAAAGAGCATCTGGTTTTCTGAAAGGTATTTGTTTTTCGAGACAGCATCTGCTGTTCCGAATAGTATCTGTTTTTTAAAAGGCAGATGCCAGACAGAGCCTCCGTAGATAAGCCCATCGAAGGCCGTTCAACGCCTCTTTACAAAAATCGAGTCAACGGATAATCATCAGAGATTATTGCACAATGATATCGTAATGCCTTCCCCCGAGAGTGACAATCACTCGCATGGGAAGGCATTTTTCAGCCGCATGCCATTGATTTCACACTTGTTCTAATTCTCACTCTGCTACTTTTTCCCTGAGCATTTCCAGGAGTCCTCTGCACCCCTCATAGATATCCTGATATGTCACGTCAAAATCACCCGTATACCAGGGGTCCGCCACATCCCGGTCGCTGCCGGCGAATTCCATCATCTTATGAATCTTTCCCTCCGGATCCCCGCCCGTAATCCGTAACATATTGCGTATATTTGCCCGATCCATCCCGATCAGATAATCATACTCCTGATAGTCCGATTTTTTCATCTGAACCGCAATCTTCCAGCCGGTACGGATCCCTTCCCGCGCAAGCCGCTCCTGTGTCGCGTAGTGAACCTCACAGCCGATAGCCTCTGTGCTTGTCGCGGCTGAAGCGATATAGAAATGCCCGGACAAGCCGGCTTTTTTAACCATGTCTTTGAATAGAAATTCTGCCATGGGACTGCGGCAGATGTTGCCGTGGCAGATGAACAGTATTTTTATCATACTTATATTCCGCCTTTCTGCGAAAGGCACCAATGGGGCTATGAAACCCG
>JAJQAC010000020.1 GCA_021204025.1 Clostridiales bacterium
AGGCAGAGCAGGAACGGCAGGCATTGCCCGCCTGGGCAAAATGGGCAGCGCTGGGAATCGGCGTTTTGCTATTGATCTATCTGATTTCCGATATCCTTGTTCGTATCATCCGGCACGGGAGGAAGCGCAGGAAAGAGAAAGAGCGCAGCGGTGCTGATAAGGGTCCGGATGCATGAGTGGATGGAGACAGAACAGGTTCTGTGAGATTGTCAGATCAGAATTACCGATAGTAACAAACAGACAGTAAAAAGGATCAAGGGGGATAGCTAGCTATGAAGAATTACAGATTAAGGAAGAGAATCGCGGGATTGATGAGCGGAATTTTTCTGGCTTCGGCCATATTGGGCATGACAGCCTTTGCCTCTGTGCCGGATACCACCCGCACCGGTTCCATTACGGTGACGATGGTAAGTGAGTCAACCGGAGCTGCCGTTTCAGGCGGCACGTTGACCGCGTATCAGGTGGGTTCGGTGTACGAGGACGACGGCAATTACAGCTATGTCCTGACGGATGTATTTGCGGGAAGCGGCGTTTCCCTTACCGATCTGGATACCCAGGATCTGTCCGTACTGGCTGCGACGTTGTCAGAGTATGTGTCGGACAACAGCCTGGAGGGAACCACAGTTACGATCGGCAGCGACGGCATTGCGACGTTTTCCGGACTGACGCTGGGGCTGTATCTGATGGTGCAGCATACAAGTGCGACCGGTTACTATGCGGTGAGTCCGTTCCTGGTGACTGTACCGATGCTGAATGGGGAAGAGTATATTTATGATGTGGATGCGGCTCCGAAGACAGAGCCATTGGATAAGAAATCATCCGGTGGTGGATCCAGCCATCATGGAGGCGGATCGTCCGGAGGCAGCTCGAGTTCCGGCGGCGGATCGTCTTCGAGCAGCGGACCTGGAACATCGTCCGGGGAGGGGGATTCCGGATCATCGGGGGAACTGACTCCCATAGATTCCGGCAGCCCGGAGCTTTTCAAGCTCCCGCAGACCGGGCAGCTTAACTGGCCGATCCCGTTACTGACGCTGTGCGGACTGGCATTGTTTGCATCTGGCTGGAAACTGTTCTTTGGAGGAAAGAAACGTCTTGAACAGAAAGCATAAAGCAGGGATTGGATTGATGGCCGCGGGCATCCTTTTGATGGCTGCGGCCATTGGTCTGTTAATCTACAACCGTAACGAAGATCGCGAGGCGGGTGAGAGTGTCGCCGGGCTGGTGCCGGCGCTTTGGCAGGAGATCGCCGCCCGTGAGTCCGAAGCCAGTGAGGATCCCTACTTTGCGGTGATGGGGGTGGCAGAGGAAGCGGCAGGGACGGAAGCGGGACCTGTTGAAGAGACCGTGATGGTTGACGGCTATGATTATATCGGGATCCTGACGATCCCGGCGCTGGGGCTGGAACTCCCGGTGATGGCGGACTGGGATTATACGAGACTGCGGATCGCCCCCTGCCGTTATATGGGTTCGGCAGCGACGGACGATCTGATCATTGCCGCGCACAATTACAGCCGCCATTTTGGATTATTAAAGAATCTTGCGGGTGGAGAGGACATAACTTTTACGGACATGGACGGGAACGTAACCCGCTATGTCGTGGCGGAAACGGAGATCCTGCAGCCGACGGCGATTGAGGAGATGACGGGGAGCGGATACCCGCTTTCGTTATTTACCTGTACCTACGGCGGACAGACGCGGGTGACGGTGCGGTGTGATTATCCATAAAAGGATGATAGAAGAATGAGTGCCAGGAGAATGATCTGAATTTCTGACAGATAACGTTTGTAATTTTCTCACTGATATTTTATAATTATCGTGAACGGCAGATTATTTTTGTCGTTCATCATAAAAAAGGGTTGCCATATAAGAACTCCTGCCCCGCCAGGAAGGAGCTGCTGTTTGAAACGGAAACCATTTAGGGAACTGGAATTAAGAGACGCCTTTATGTTCGCGACGGTAATTGATAATGAAATCAGCTTACGGGTCATATCCATGCCGCGCACTGTGCTGCGTGGCATGGAGCTAGTACGTAATGGAGCCAAAGCGGTGCCCACCTCGTCGTAGACGACTTTAAATGTGGGCGCCGCTATTACAGGTTATGCGTCAGTTGGCTGACGCATAACCTGTAATGGATGCGGAGATCTGCCGCCTGACGTTAGAGAGGATCCTGGGCTTTCCGATCCGGGAGGTCACTGTCGACACAGAACACGCATTTACCGTGAACCCGGATTATCGTGGAGTTCGGCTGGACGCCAGAGCGGATGATGCGGATGGTACGGCTTTTACGATAGAGATGCAGGTGAGCGATGAGCATAACCTGCCGAAGCGCAGCCGTTGTTATCAGGGTCAGATGGATGTGGAGTCGCTGAGGCCAGGCGCGGAGTTTGACGAACTGCCGGAGAGTTATGTGATCTTTATCTGTCTGTTTGATCCGTTTGGGCGAGGACGGTACCGCTATACCTATCGGGAAGAATGCGTGGAGGACGGAGAGCCGCTGGGCGACGGGACATGCAAGATTTTCCTGAATACAAAGGGAAAGAATCCGGAAGAAGTGCCGAAGGAACTGGTTGATTTCCTGCACTATGTCGAGGACGCTGATATCCCGGAAGTATCCGGGGATGATTTTTTAAGGAACTTAAGACAAAAAATCATGCAGATCAAGAAAGATCGAAGGATGGAGGGACGGTATATGACATTTGGAGAATTGTTGGATGAAGAGCGTAGGGAAGGTCGTGCCGAAGGACGTGCTGAGGGCCGCGTCGAGGGACGTGCCGAGGGGCGCATCGAGGGACATGCGGAAGGCCGCATCGATGGTCAGAATTATGTTTTTGCGCTGATCAACGCAATGGCCGCAGATGGACGGGGCGCTGAGGTTCCTCGCCTGGCAGAGGATGAGACTTTCCGCGAGGAGATGTTTGCGCGGTATCATATCACGGATGATATCCGTGAAGTGCAAAATGCCTGAGTTGTCGGGGAGAGACCCCGGCAGCACATCTCCGGCAGGTTCTGTCTGCCGGAATAATCTTAATATCTGATTGTTCAAAAATATCAGGTTGTATCACAAGAAAATTTAAAATATGGGAATGAGCGGGGCATGAAAATTCTTATATGGCAAACCTGATAGTGAATTAACTTCGCAAATTTCTTATCATTCTCTAATCAAAGAGTCTCTCTGAATTATTACATAAAACAATAATTGAAATCTATTCACCGATGTTTTATAATCAAACCAAGGGTTGCTATATAAGCGCTTCCTGCCCCGCCGGGAAGGAGCTATTGTTTGAAACGGAAACCATTTAGGGAACTGGAATTAAGAGACGCCTTTATGTTCGCGACGGTGATGACGGATGCGGAGATCTGCCGCCTGACGTTAGAGAGGATCCTGGGCTTTCCGATCCGGGAGGTCACTGTCGACACAGAACACGCATTTACCGTGAACCCGGATTATCGCGGAGTCCGTCTGGACGCCAGAGCGGATGATGCGGATGGCACGGCTTTTACGATAGAGATGCAGGTGAGCGATCAGCATAACCTGCCGAAGCGTAGCCGCTGTTATCAGGGCCAGATAGATGTGGAATCGTTAAAGCCGGGAGCGGAGTTTAACGAACTGCCGGAGAGTTATGTGATCTTTATCTGTCTGTTTGATCCGTTTGGGCGAGGACGGTACCGCTATACCTATCGGGAAGAATGCGTGGAGGACGGAGAGCCGCTGGGCGACGGGACATGCAAGATTTTCCTGAATACAAAGGGGAAGAATCCGGAGGAAGTGCCAAGAGAACTGGTTGCTTTTCTGCATTATGTCGAGGACGCTGATATCCCGGAAGTATCCGGGGATGATTTTTTAAGGAACTTAAGACAAAAAATCATGCAGATCAAGAAAGATCGAAGGATGGAGGGACGGTATATGACATTTGGAGAATTGTTGGATGAAGAGCGTAGGGAAGGACGTGCTGAGGGACGTGCCGAAGGACGTGCTGAGGGCCGCGTCGAGGGACGTGCCGAAGGGCGCATCGAGGGACATGCGGAAGGCCGCATCGATGGTCAGAATTATGTTTTTG
>JAJQAC010000077.1 GCA_021204025.1 Clostridiales bacterium
AAATGCGTATCAGGAGCTTTCTTTTATTTTAGGGGGCTTTTTTTCACAGCCCCTGATTCTCAAAAACCGAATGACAACAGTGTTATCAAGTTTTTATTCCTCATCCGCAAACGTAAATTCCTTCACCTGACGCACGACGTCCATAATCGTACCGTCGCGGCTCTCGATGATGCCGACCACACGATCCGCAAACTGCACCTTTTCCGGCTCCCCTACGATAGAGTAAGCGATATCCCGCAGCTCCTCGATGGTCTTAAACGGCAGATCCACGCCCTTCATCGCCTCGATCAGATCCTGTCTCAGCGGGTTGATTGCAATGCCGTAATCGGTAATCACCACGTCGATGCTCTCACCCGGCGTCGTAACCGTCGTAACCTCGGAGCAGATCGCCGGGATCCTGCCCTGCAGAAGCGGCGCGATCACAATGGTACATTTTGCGCCCGCAGCCGTGTCCGGATGTCCGCCCTGCGCTCCTGTAATCACTCCGTCAGAACCCACAACCACGTTGCAGTTAAAGTTTACATCCACTTCCAGAGCCGCCAGGATAACGAAGTCCAGTTTATTAACAACCGCACCTTTATTAAAGGGATCCGCGTACTCGCCCGCCGAGATCCTAAAATGCTTCAGATGCTTTACATCCTCGACCGCTGCCAGGTCAAAGTCCTGTGTATCCAGCAGACAGTCCACCTGATCGTTGACCAGCAGATCGCACATCGGCTTGGTCAGACCGCCGACACCGAAACGCATCCGGATATTTCTCTCCTTCATGATCTTTGCCAGCGAGATCGTCGATGCGATCGACGCGCCGCCAACACCGGTCTGATAAGAGAATCCATCCTTAAAATAAGGAGTATTGACCACGAACTGTGTGCAGTAATCCGCCATCATCAGCTTGCGCATATCGGTGGTCGGCTTCGCCGCTCCGGTCGCGATCTTCTTCGGATCACCGATCGCGTCCACCTCTACGACATAATCTACTTTTGTCATCGAGATATGAGCCGGGAAGTTCGGAAACGGTACCAGACAGTCTGTGATCGCCACCACCTTATCCGCATAATCCCCGTCTACCATCGCGTAGCTGAGTACTCCGCAGTCGCTCTTGCCGCCGATGCCCCGGCAGTTGCCGTAATCATCGCAGGTCGGAGTTCCGATAAATGCAATATCCACACGAGTCTCACCACTCTCGATTGCCCGCACACGGCCTCCGTGAGAACGCATGATCGCCAGTCCTTTCAGCTTGCCTGCCGAGATCGCCTCCCCGATCTTGCCACGGACTCCGGAGGACTGGATCTCCGTGATCGTCCCATCCTCGATATAGGGAACGATCGGATCATGCGCCTTGCCCAGAGAACTCGCGCAGATCGTGATGTCCTTGATCCCCATCTTATGAACCTCTTCCATCACCATGTTCACAATATAATCACCCTCACGGAAATGATGGTGGAAGCTCAGCGTCATACCGTCTTTGATCCCACACTTCACCAGCGCGTCATGGATGCTCGGAAGCAGCTTGGAACCGTTACTATTGATCACACACTTTGTCATCGGGCCATCCTTTTTGTATGTATAGCCGTCTCTGTAATGAACGCCCTGGAATACTTCTTTTCCTGTTATCTTTAAAATTTCTTCGGGAATATCTCTTCCAACCGCATTGATCATCTTATAAATCCCCCTTATATACGCCGGACGCCTTTGCCAGCTCAATCGTCCTCTTCGCACCGTCATAAAACGCGATGTCGATCATCTTGCCGTCAACGGTAAATACGCCGATTCCCTGTGCCTTCTTGGTGTCAATTTCTCTTACAACCTTTTCCGCAAAGATGATGTCTTTCTGCGACGGTGTAAAGATTTCATGTACAATACTGATCTGTCTGGGGTTGATGATGGATTTGCCGTCAAATCCCATCAGATGGATCGTCTCTACTGACCGGCGGAAGCCTTCCATATCATCCAGATTTGTATATACGGTATCAAAGCACTGCACCCCGGCAGCTCTTGCGGCGATAATCATATTCTGTCTGGCGCCCATCAGTTCCACGCCGGTCGTTGTAATGTGAGTCTGCAGATCCTTGGTGTAATCGCCTCCCGAAAGCGCAATTCCAAACAGTCGCTCCGAAGACTCGCAGATATCCAGTGCTTTCATCACGCCTCTCGCCGACTCGATCGCCGCCATGATCAACGTTCGTCCCACCGGGACGCCGAACTCAATCTCAGCCGCCTCCACTGCGCTCTCTACCAGCTTGACATCCTTTGCGCTCTCTGTCTTGGGGATACGGATCGCGTCGCAGCCGCCCGCTACCGCGCAGCGGATATCTTCTTCCCAGTAAGGAGTGTCCAGCCCGTTGATTCTCACAACGCGCTCACAGCCGTGATAGTCAATCTCCTGCAGCGCATGATACAGCGAAAAACGCGCCGCGTCCTTCTGGTTCTCCGCTACCGCGTCCTCCAGATCCAGCATCAGGGAATCCGGTTTATAGATATAAGGATCTTTGATCAGACCTGGTTTCTGGGCATTTAAAAACATCATCGTCCGTCTGAGACGTTTTTTCTCCGCATTAATCACTTTACCGCACCTCCCCATGGGATATTTTTCATCTGTTCCACGGACCGGAACACCGCACCCTCCACTCTGGCTTTGATCGTGCAGTCCAGCGCTCCTTTATCTACGACAGAGATCCGGACGTTATCGACTCCCAGGTTATCCAGCGTCTGCATCACGACCTTACGGATCTGGTTGCCATACTGATGGATCACGGCGCTCTCCAGGCTGAACTCCACGGAACCGTCTCCCGGCTCTACGGTCACCTGGCAGTCGCTGGATTCCAGCGTTCCCGCTATTGCAGGTTTCTTAATCTCCATATTATTCTCCTCGCTCTTTCTTTTGCCGGACTGTCCGGCATTTCTAACCTGACAGTCCGCTGTTTTTCCTGTTATTTTATTGTCTGCTGCAAAGGTTTCCGTCAGTATCGACGTCTTCACTTTGATTTCCGGTTGCGATTGTAATTAATCAGGCAGCCTGCCTTGACAATCTCACGCTCCTCCGGTGTCATGTCCGCGATATAGAGATGGAGTTCTTTTGCCGCTCCTTTGCAAATCGCATACGCTTTGATCTCCTTCAGATCCCCTGCCAGTGCATCCCGGATACCCGGTACGTAGATATAGTCGCCGACTTCAAACTCCGCGTCCTCTGCCATCTGGAAGGGGAGCATGCCCCAGTTCATGACATTCGAGCGATAACGCTTGGTCGCGTATTCTTTCGTGATATTTGCCAGACCGCCGATCACTCGCTGGCAGCTTGCCGCCTGCTCTCTCGCGGAACCGTCGCCCGGTTTGACCGCGTAGATCATGCTACCGATCTCGGTTGCCATCATCTCCACGCTCTCCTGTCCCGGAATCGTACGGATGACTTCAAATACTTTCTCCAGCTCCGGATCCGCTGCCGCCGGATTCCCGCCTGTCTTACGCGCTTTCTCCAGAGCCGCCACTTCTTTGCTGCGGCCTACGTACTCCGGATCTCTGCGTGAAAGTGTGAATTCTGCCAGTCCCAGAGGATTGGAACGATAGGAAGAAGTTTCTCCCGACGGGATCAGTTCATCGGTCGTCGTCACCTCATCGAGTATCTTCGAGCAGACCTTCAGGACAATGTTATCCGTAAGTTCTCCCAGTTCCGGCCAGTCCTTGATGTTCGGTCCATAGACCAGACTGCTCTCTGCGTTTCCTTTCTTAAATCCCTGATATACCCGGTTGTTATAAACCGTCGGATCGAAGTGATACTGCGGGATATCGCCCCAGCAGTCATACTCGGTCGCCGCTGTCAGCAGACCGCCGTTTGCCGCCGTTGCCGCGATCGAACGCGCATCCATCAGAGCCGCCGCGGACATCTGTCCGTTGCCCGGTTTGGAGCCCTCACGGTTCGGGAAGTTTCTTGTCGTATGGCGGATGCTCAGGCCATTGTTGCACGGCGTATCCCCCGCGCCAAAGCAAGGTCCGCAGAATGCGGTACGGATGATTGCGCCCGCCTCCATCAGGTCTGCGATCACGCCTTTACGGGTCAGGTCGATAAATACCGGCTGAGACGACGGATAAACCGCCAGTGAGAACTCTCCGGTGCCGCAGCTTCTGCCCTTCAGCATATGAGCCGCTTCAATGACATTGGTATAGTTACCGCCCGCGCAGCCGGCGATGATACCCTGCTGTACCTGCAGTCTACCATTCACGATCTTGTCGGTCAGCGTAAAGGACGCTCTTCCATCCGCGACTCTTGCCGCCTCTTTCTCTACTTCTCTTAAAATATCTCCCAGGTTCGCATTCAGTTCATCAATCTCATAAGTGTTGCTTGGATGGAACGGCAGCGCGATCATCGGTTTTATCGTGCTCAGATCCACATAAACGCAGCCGTCATAATAAGCAACCTCATCCGGATTCAGTTCCTGATAATCCTCTTCACGGCCATGGAGCGCCAGAAATGCCTTCGTATTTTCATCGGTTCTCCAGATTGAGGACAGGCAGGTCGTCTCTGTCGTCATAACATCAACGCCATTACGGAAATCAGTATCCATTGAAGATACACCTGGTCCTACAAACTCCATCACCTTATTCTTGACATAACCCTTCTTAAACACCGCTCCGATGATCGCCAGTGCGATATCCTGCGGTCCGACTCCCGGCGCCGGTTCTCCGGTCAGATAGATCGCCACGACGCCCGGATAAGCCACGTCATAGGTATCGCACAGAAGCTGTTTCACCAGTTCGCCGCCGCCTTCTCCGATCGCCATCGTTCCCAGCGCGCCATAGCGGGTATGAGAGTCCGAACCCAGGATCATACGTCCGCAGCCTGCATGCATCTCTCTCATATACTGATGGATAACCGCGATATGAGGCGGAACATAAATGCCGCCATACTTTTTAGCCGCTGACAATCCAAACATGTGATCATCTTCATTAATCGTACCGCCTACCGCGCACAGAGAATTGTGACAGTTGGTCAGCACATACGGAACCGGAAACTTCTCCATACCGGAAGCCTTTGCTGTCTGAATGATGCCCACAAAGGTGATATCATGCGAAGCCATCGCGTCAAACCGCAGCTTTAAATGCTCCATATTTCCCGACTCATTGTGTGCTTTGATAATGGAGTACGCGATTGTCCCTTTCTTTGCCTCCTCCTTATCCACCGGCAGGACTTTCCCTGTGAGAGTCTTTACCCGCTCTGCCTCTGTCTCCGGCACAATCTCCGTTCCATGGACGAGATATACGCCGCCGTCATGTAACTTTACCATGTACATTTCCTCCTTTTTGCTGTTGCCTCACGGACACGCTTTTTTGTTTCTGTGACCATTATACGATTGATTTTAAATATAGTAAAATACTATATTTATTATAATTATCATTGATTTTATCTATATCTTTGTGATAAAATGAGTGCCAGTGAGTACAAATCCTCAAACGGACACCGGCGTCCTTCCGGCATACAACAAATAACGATCATAAACTCTAAGTTCATGGTCGAATATAACGAAACCAATAAAATTGTAATCATTTATCTGTCAGGAAATATAAAAGGAAATACAAGATGACCAGCAAAGAATTATTATATGTAAAAACCGTAGCCGATGAGAAAAACATCTCCCGCGCAGCCAAAAAACTCTATATGGCGCAGCCATCTTTAAGCCAGTCGATCCAGAGGATCGAAGAATCCATCGGCACCCCTCTGTTTCAGCGAACCAACGCCGGTATGATTCTGACGTTTGCCGGAGAACGATATTATCATATGGCCTGTCAGATACTGAAAATTTATGAAGACTTTGAGATGGAAATCAGCGATATCAACGACCTGAAAACCGGCCGTATCCACATCGGCATCACCAACCACCTCGGTACCCTGATCCTGCCGAAGGTACTTCCCCGCTTTCAGGAACTTTATCCTAACGTTGAAGTAAAAATCACAGAAGAAACCACCACCCGTCTGGAACAGATGCTGATGGCAAGCGAACTGGATTTTGCGTTTACTCACACGCCTCCCGCTGAATACGCCCATCCTCAGCTCCGCTACGACAGTATGGGGTGGGATCCTTTTGTCATCGTTCTCAACAAAAAACATCCTCTGATCGATCAGGCCGTCCTTAAGAACGGCTATGCTTACCCGGTGCTTGACCTCAAGCTCTTAAAAAACGAACGTTTTCTCATGCTGCCTCCCTCGCAACGTATCCGCCAGATCACCGATAACGCTCTGGCAAAGGCCGGCATCCATCCGGATATCTATCTTACCATGCGTAACTTTGAGTCTGTTCAGGCTCTTGCCTCAGTCGGCGTCGGCGTCACTCTGCTGCCTCTGCAGTATTCCCGGCTGCCGTCGGACGAATACGATCCCGCGTTTCTCAGCATCGACCGCACCTATCACGCGGACTGGGAACTATGTATCGTCACGCTCGAAGGCAGCTTTCTGTCGCGGGCCGAGCGGGTGTTGATCCAGATTGCGAAGGAAACTCTGTGAAAGCGGCTGTCCTTATCATCCGGGCAACCGCTTCCTGACTTCTTATTCTTTCCTGTATCATTCACCTTTTCCCCATAATCTCCTGAATTACTCCCGCCATCGCCTTCGCCGCCTTTGACTGGTACGTGGTATACGGATGTGCCAGAGCCAGTTCCAGATAAACCCCCTTCTCTCCCAGAGAAAGATAGACAGTGCCCTCACGCGGTTCTGCGCAGGATCGGTAGGTAAACGCAAGTCCCAGACCCTTCCTGGCCATAGCTGCGGCCAGGGCCGCCGTAATATTGGTATAATGTACCATCGGCTGGATTCCCGCTTTCTGAAACTGCTTCCGGCTGACCCCACCCAGAATCGTATCATAATCGCTGAGAATATATTCAAATTTTTCCATATCTTTCAGGTCTACCCAATCATACAATTCTCCTTCCCGCTTATGCACAACCTCCATAATCGGATGATTCTCATTTGCCACCAGCACAATCTCATCCTTTTTCAGGAATTCCACCTGATGTTTCAAACGAGTCAGAGGCAAAGCGATAACAGCGACATCCACAGAACCGGCCACCAGCATATCCTCTAACGCCATACTGTTCGCTTCTACAATATCGACCTGTACTTTCGGATACTTTTCCCGAAAATCTGTCAGGATCTCCGGCAGCATATGCTGTGCGCGGAACGAACTGATCCCAAGTATCACATTTCCGCCCTCCAGCTTTCCCATATCCCACAATTCATTCTGCAGCAGACGATAGTGCATCAGGATCGACTTTGCATTCTCAATAAACACCTTTCCCGCCGCTGTCGGACGGATGCCCTTCGACGTCCGTACAAACAGCTTTACCCCCAGCTCCGCCTCATACTGCTGCAGGAACTGGCTCAGACTTGACTGCGCCATGTAAAGCCTGTCCGCAGCCCGCGAAATACTCTGTTCATCCGCCAGCGTCACAATATAATTTAATTCTTTTAAATACATCGATTCTTCTCCTTGCCATCGGTTTTTCCGATATAGTATATAATATATTTTCGGTTTCGCCGATTTTATCTTCATTATATGATAAAGATACAACAATCGCAATAAGGGATTCATTGCGAAATTATTCTTTCAGGAGGAAGAAAAATGGGAACTGTATCTTTAAAAGGTGTGATCGACATACACGTTCATTCCAATCCGGACATCCGTCACAGGGCTTACGATGATTTTGAACTGATGGAAGCCGGGATCCGTGTGGGCGCCAGAGCAATCGTCATCAAAACACATCAGGGCACTACCGTAGATCGCGCCTATCTCTGCAACCGGCACAATGCGCTGGTTCATCACGGCGACAATGATTTTACCATGTTTGGAAGCGTCACTCTGAACCGGCAGATGGGCGGAATCAACCCCGCGGCTGTAGAAAGCGGACTAAAACTGGGCGCAAAAGTGATCTGGCTGCCGACGCAATCTGCCCGCAACCATCTCTGCCAGAACCATCTGGATCCATCCGCCTGCGTCGATGTCGTAAAAGATGGACGTATCGTACCGGAATTAAAAAGTGTCTTTCAGTTAGTCCGGGATTATGATGTCGTTCTCGGCACCGGCCACATTTCACCGGATGAATGCTTCCGGGTCGTAGAAGCCGCACGGGACGCCGGTATTCGTAAGATCGTTGTCACTCACCCGGAATGGTAGCTGGTCGGAATGAGTCTGGATGATCAGGTGCGCATCGTCAAAGACTATGATGTCATTCTCGAGCACTGCTTCGCCCAGCCTCTCGGGGGCGGAAAATACAAGAGCAACCTGCCGATGAACCTGGAAGCGATCCAGGCCTGTGGTTTTCAACACGTCATGGTATGCACAGACGGAGGTCAGGTAGAAAATCCACACTGGGAAATCGCATTGGAACAATATATGCAATATCTGGCTGATCACGGAATCTCTCAGGACCAGCTCTACCATATGACTCACACCATTCAGGCCGGACTTTTGGGGCTTGAAGATTCTCATTAACTCACATTTTCTTTTTTACCAAACAAAACGGAGGTAATTTATGTTAAGTTTATTTATCATCGCCGGTATTGCCATATCCGTAGCAATCGGATATAAAACCGGTCACAATACAGGATTTTTTGCCATCGTCTTTGCCTATCTGATCGGCTGCTTCGGACTTGGCATGAGTACCAAAGAAGTCATTAACGGCTGGCCCATCAGTACGATGTTTGTCATTTTCTCTGTCTCGCTGTTTTACAATTTTGCCCTCGTTAACGGCACTCTCGAAAAGACTGCCCGTTCTCTGTTATATGCCTGCCGCAGATTCCCCGGTCTGCTTCCCTTCGCTCTGTATTTTGCCAGCGCGGTCATCGCCGCCCTTGGCGCCGGTTTCTTCACCGTTCTGGCCTTCATGGCTCCCGTCACCCTGCTTATCTGTAAAGAAGCAAAAATGGACAAACTGACCGGAGCGGTTGCTGTCAACTGCGGAGCGTTATCCGGAGCCAACTTTATGACGAGCGGCAGCGGTATCATTTTCCGCGGTCTGATGGATGAAGCCGGATTGGCTGAACAGTCTTTCTCCTATTCCATCGTCATCTTTGCTGCCAGCGTCGTCTTTTCGCTGCTGCTCATTGCCGCGTTTCGCTATATTCCCAAAAGCAATCGCAGCATCGGCAAAGGAATGAGTTTTGAAAAACCGGAACCTTTCACCAGTCAGCAGAAGGTCAATCTGTATTTAATGATCATCATGATCATCGTTGTCCTGCTCTTCCCAATCTTACATATCATCCTGCCGGATGTATCCTGGATCACTTTCATTAACAGTAAGCTGGACGTCGGTCTCGTCGCCGTTATCTTTTCTGTCATCGCGCTGTTCTTCCGTCTGGCACCTCAGAAAGAAGTCATTGCCAAGGTTCCGTGGAACACCATCATCATGATCTGCGGAGTCGGCATGCTGATTAACGTTGCAATTAAAGCCGGTACCCTGGACATGATGGCCGCATGGGCAGGAAGCAGCCTCCCGGCATGGATCGTACCGATCGCTTTCAGTCTCATCGGCGCAGTTATGAGTTTCTTCTCCAGCACACTCGGAGTCGTATGCCCGGCGCTCTTCCCGCTGGTTCCGGGTCTGGCCGATGCTGCCGGAATCAGTCCGCTGGTGCTCTTTACCTGTATCGTAGTCGGTGCGCAGAGTTCTGCCATCTCACCGTTCTCCTCCGGGGGAAGCCTGATCCTTGGCTCCTGCTCTACCGAAGAGGAACGGAATGAAATGTTTCCGTGGCTGCTGTTTCTCGCAGTGCCCGCAAGTGTCGGCGCAGCTACACTATTTAATCTGATTCTGTCATTCATTTTGTAATAGATATACAGAATTCTTCCAGACACAGAATATCAGAAATGCCATACAAAAAGGGAGTCGCCACGAAGCAACTCCCTCTTTGCATCTGCACATATTCCTATTCTCGGTCATGTGCCAAATCACTTCAACATCGACAAATACTTTTCAAATTGATCCTCTACCTCTCCTTCTGCTCTTCCCCCAATCCTGCCTGATTTAAAATCCGTAGCGCCTCTGTCATAATTACCTTTCCGCCCATAACATCTCTCACTTCTTCTCTCAGGCAGTCACCGTTAATTGCAAAAGTACATATCACACTGCCAGGCTCATATCACCAGTCCCAGCACTGCCGCCAGCAAAATAGTCTTCGGAATCGACAGATTCTTCTTCACCAGCAGATAACCGCAGAGAATTGCGATAGCAATCAGATCCCAGGCGATACCGCCCGCTCCCAGGAAACTGGACTGTCCCAGAGACAGGGCGACCGCCGGCAGCATCCCCAGGGAAACCGGACGCACGCCGCGCAAGATACGCTCCATAACAGTATTTCCTTTTAAACGGATAAAGAAAATCGCTGCCAGCAGACACAGCGTGAGCGACGGCACCATCACTCCGGCTGTGGCAAGAACCGCGCCGGCAATCCCTGCGGAACGCAGTCCCACGAAAGTTGCGCAGTTGACCCCCAGCGATCCCGGCGTCATCTCCGCGACCGCAACGATATCCATCACTTCATCGGCCGTCATCCAGCCGTGCGCCAGCACCTCATCGTTAATAATCGGCACCATCGTAAGGCCGCCGAAACTGCAAAAACCTATTTTCACAAAAGAGAAAAAAAGCTGCGCTAACATCATCATTCTCCAACTTCCTCCTCTTTCACATCATCAGAAGACCACAGCAGGAGTCCCAGAAGTGCGCCCGCAAGGATAAGGAGTACCTTGCTGAAATCAGTAAATGCGCACAGGACAAACGATGCGATCATTAACACCCAGGATTTCTTTGCTATCAGAGAACGCGATTTTAATTTCAGCGCCGCGCTGAGGATAATCGGAACTACAGCGCTCCGTACGCCGTTTAAGATCCGCTGCGCATACAGATTCGATTTCAGATAAACATAAAAATATGTAACAATACTGATCGTTATAAACGCAGGGAAAACAAGACCGCAGGCCGCGGCAAACGCTCCCGGTATCCCGGCCATGGAATATCCGGAGATCACCGACATATTTACGATCATAATGCCCGGGAAAGATTTCGCCAGCGACAGATAATCAACGATCTCTTCCTCAGTCATCCATCCCCGGCGCTCAACAAATTCATTCTGCATCTGAGTCACGATACTCCAGCCGCCTCCGAATGTAAAGCATCCGATCTTTGCCATCACCAGAAATAGCGTAAACAGGCGACCAGATCTGTCAGAATTCTCCATGTTTTTATCACCTCACAGAATGATTATAATATCGGCATCTGCAAAACGCAAGTAATCTGACAGGGAAATTCTCCCGGATGCAGCGTCAGCTGCAAAATTTCCATATCCGCCAGGCGCGCATAACAAAGAGACCACAGTGTGAATTTTCCTTTTCACACTGTAGTCCCTCTACTCATCTCTCAGATTGTTTAGCAGCCCTTTTCAGGGATCCTCTGATCTGAAATATTTCTTATCCAAAGTATCTCTTCAGCAAGCCCTCAAATGCTCTGCCGTGTCTTGCCTCGTCCTTTGCCATCTCATGCACGGTATCATGAATCGCGTCGAGATTCGCGGCTTTCGCTCTCTTTGCCAGATCGAACTTGCCGGCTGTCGCGCCATTCTCAGCTGCAACGCGCATCTCCAGATTTTTCTTCGTAGACGGGGTAACGACTTCACCCAGGAGTTCTGCAAACTTGGCTGCATGCTCTGCTTCCTCATAAGCTGCTTTCTCCCAATAGAGGCCGATTTCCGGATATCCTTCTCTGTGAGCAACTCTTGCCATCGCCAGATACATACCTACCTCGGAGCACTCTCCCTCAAAATTTGCTCTCAGATCTGCCAGGATATCCTCAGATACTTCCTGAGCTACGCCTACTTCATGCTCGCAGGCCCACGCGGTTTCCTCTTCCTTCTGCTCTTTAAACTTAGATGCCGGAACTCCGCACTGCGGGCACTTCTCCGGCGCCTCATTTCCCTCATGAACATAACCACATACGGTGCAAACCCATTTCTTCATATGACTTTCTCCTTTACTGAATTGAATTTTGTGTTTTCATTTTAATTATACTTTGACCCTTTTTGATAATCATTCCTGTTCTGATTTAAAATTAATATTAATAATGATTACTGATATTAATTTAGCATATACCTCTCTGTTTGTCAACAATATTTTTCATTTATTTTAAAATATTTTTTCAATGAAAAAGCTGCCAATGTCTGATACACCAGCAGCTTTACTTTCCCGGTCCGGTTCCTTTCATGATGAAATCTTCTTGCCCTTCTCCAGACAGTCTTCGCAGATTCCATAAAAATAAACGGTGTGATTTTCAACCTGACCATGCACTCCGTCTTCAGCCCGCGTCTCCAGATCTGTCAGCGGATCCATCGCAACGTCCTGTACCGCGCCGCAGCACCGACATACAAAATGGTAATGGGGTTCGGTGTTCCAGTCAAAATGATCCTTCCCATCCCCACAGGCGAGCTTCTGAACCTCTCCCAGCTCTACCAGCAGATTCAGATTACGATAAACGGTTCCGAGACTGATATTCGGAGACTCTTCACGAATCGCCTGAAACACTGCGTCCGCGGTCGGATGGTCGATACGACTTTGCAGGAAATCCTTAATCGAATCGCGCTGGCGGCTATGTTTTAAAGTCTTCATAAAGAACCATCACCCCCTTCTCAGCTATAATCATCTTCCTGATAGTATCATTATTCTTTTATCCGGTAATTCTCTCAGACCGTTGTTTCTTATCTGTCTTACTGATGGTCTCGGAACGATATCAATATTAATAATGATTCTTATATTTATTTTATAGTTGATCCTGTCTTTTGTCAAGCCCTTTCTTTGACAATCTGAATAAACTCTCTCGCCGCCTGCGACATATAATGACCTTTATGATAACCGATTGCCAGCATCCGATGAGCTCGTTCATGATCCAATGGATAGAAATTCAATCCCACTTTCTCACTGTTCTGATCGATCATATGATCCAGGCGTTCGGAAATAAACATTCTCGGATAAAAGATGATTCCCATTCCTTTCATCACCAGCGCCAGCGTGGTCTCGATATTCTCAGTTTCAAGAATAATCTTCGGGCTCATCTGCGCCTCCTCGAAAAGTTCATTCGCAATCGAACGTACACGATTTCCTTCATGAAGCAATAAGAACGGGCAGTCCCTGAGCAATGAGAGATCCGTATGCTCCCTCAGACGTTCCTTTACCTCCTCAAAACGATCCGGAAACTGACGTTCCAGTACGACATCCGGTACGACAAGCAGGATCTCTTCCGCACAAACCGGCACCGTCTCCACCTGTTCGACGCGAATCGGCAGCAGATCGATCAGCAGATCGATATCGCCATGCAGCAGATCTCTTGCCAGTTCTGATGAATTTCCCTCGACCAGTTTGAGTTCGATATTAGGAAAACGATCTCTGTATGCCGGGAGTACCTCCGGCAGGATCCTCCGTCCGCGGGTGTGCGACAACCCGATCGTCAGTTGTCCCACGGAAAAATCTTTGATGTCTGCCAGTTCCTTATAAGTCTCATCTTTTAATGCAATCAGCTGCTGTGCCCGCGCTTTCAGCGCCTGTCCGGCGTATGTCAGCGTTAATGGCGTCGTGCGGTTAAAAAGTATCACCTGGAATTCCTTTTCCATATTACTGATATGATTGCTTAACGACTGCTGAGATATGAACAGCCGTTTTGCGGCCTTGGTAAAATTCAGTTCTTCCGCGGCCACCAGGAAATATTCCAGGTTCAGAAAATTAATCATCTGTGTTCTCCTCTATGTTCAGGCCCTTCGCCTTCTTTTTCCGTCGGAAAAGCACTGCGACGATTATGAACAGCGCCCCTCCCGCCGCTATCATACTCCAGACCGGCCAGGATTTCAATATCACAAATGAACCGGATGACGGACTTTCAAACACCAGATAAGAACCATCTCTCGTAAACTCTGTCCTCTCCACCCCGTCTTCTGTCATAATCCCCACAGCGTCCGCATCCGGCGCCAATACATGCAGGATAACGGTCTCAGGAGTCTGCGCATTTTCCGGATCTTCGACTTTATAAGAGAGCATCCTGTCGATCCGATAACCTGCCGGTACGCTTTCCTTTCTTAATTCCGTTCCGTCAGATTCTGACACAGTCAGACATGCTCCTGGCATAAATTCGCCTTCTGCCAGCATCTCAGGCAGCGAGTCTTCGGAGGATGCCAATGTTGTCACCCACGGATGATAAACTGCCTCGACCCGATAATTTTTACGGATGCTGCTAAGATCCACATCCTCCCACTTCTCATAAAATCCCTTTTTTTGCGGTACCGCCGGGATCTGATCCTCCGTCAACGATTCTCCATAATCACAGATGATCTCCCGGACTACGACTCCGTCTGCCATGAAGATTACTTTCAGTCTGCCAAACTCTTCCGGAAGGATTCCTTCCTCACGCAGTATCTCATAGGACGCTCCTCTGGCTTCCCGTGTATATGTGACGCCGTCCACTGCTCCAAGGCCCTCATCCACATAGCTGTTTCCACTGATATCGCAGCCGTCTTCCCGTCCGCCGGCGATACTTCCCAGCGACTCGCCCTCTTCGCTTATAATCACAGCCATCGAGCAATTATCTTTTACCAGACGTCCGCTTCCGACAATTCCTCCGATATGATCGCCTCCGGATACTTCACACATGACCTGACATCCTTTCACGATCCCCAGACTTCCTCCGGCAATCCCACCGACATAACTTCCATCTTCCGACAGCACATCTCCGGTATTCTGATTGTCTTCCAGAAGTCCCAGCCAGTGCGCGCCTGCGATACCTCCGGCATAATCCTTACGCACACGAATCCTTCCCTCATTATAGCATCCGCGCACGCACGCCTGCGCTGTCCGCGAAAGGATGATCGACCGCTCGCCAGAAGTCCGGATATCTTCATCCGGATCCAGACTCGCCTCCACGCCAAGAGTGCCTGCAATACCGCCGCCCTGATAATCTGCCGCAACCGTTCCCCGATTGGTACAGTTTAATATGACTCCATCGCTCATCTCTGACATCTGCTCTGAGACATCCTCAAACAGATCCGTCTCATCATCCAGCAATTCATCTCTTTCTTCCTTTAACTGATCCCACCCGGTATCCATCGTATCCTTGATATCATCTGCCTGACGGCTGATCTCGTCCTTTTCCCGCCGAAACTGATTTTTCCCATCATCCAGTGTGCCTGAAAGGTTGTCAAATTCGTCATACAGCAGATCCAGCTGCGCGGTCACCTCATCGTCCGTCCCATCCAAAGCATCAAACAGCTGATCCTTATACTCACGCGTTCTGCTCAGCAGATCGCGTACCGCAATCAGCAATTCATCTGCCTGATCCTCCAGTTCCTGCGCTCCCCTCTCAATGCCATAGAGCCGATCCGTAATCATCTGATCGGTATCGATGAGAAGATCATTTGTCTGCGTCTCCAGCTGTGTAACAATCTCTGCATAATATTGAAGAATCGTTGCCAGATTTTCCACCGGCTCATCATCAGACAGGATCAGCTCGTCTCCACCTAACATCCCCAGCAATTCCCGGATCGTCGACACCTCGGTACGAACCCGGTGTTCTGCCCGGTCTGCCGACTTACTGCCAAACTCAACGTCAAATTGATCGAGAATGTCATCGATATCATCCAGATATCGCCCTGCCTCCTCGTCATACTCGATCCGCCTCTCTCTCTGGATCTCTTTCTGACTCCGCAGCAGATATTTGATCTCCTCCAGAATAGTCTCCATACGATCTGCAATATCAGCGCTCTGATCGCTGGTTCCTTCGATCTTTTCCGAAAGAGAATCCACCGTATCCATCATCTCATCGACAATTCCGGAAACCTTGTCCAACGTTGAATCCCCATAATCCACGGCAAGAACCGGCTCCAGCTGTCCGGTGATCCCGCCGACGTCCTTGCGCCCGGTGATCCTGCCATGATTTTCGCAGGACACAATCCGACCGCTGCTCCTGCCGGCAATGCCACCGATGTTATATCCGACACTCTCATAACCAACCAGGTTACTATTGCTGCAATTCTCAATCATCCCGGACGAAACCCCCGCGATCCCGCCAATGTCATAGACCTTTTCCACATGCAGATCTTTCCACAAAAGCGACCGGTTTTCCTCCATATCCATCGAAATTGTGAGGGAATCCGTAATCGAAATATCCTCAGAAATCGCATCCGGTGAGACATTAACCACTCCTTCATTGGAGGAATCGATAATGATCCCTTCATTATTGCCGCAGATTCCTCCAACATGTAATTTTCCGCTCAGTTCAGCGTAACTGACACAGCTTTCAATCCTTCCGTTCTTCTCATTTCTCCCCGCGATCCCTCCGATATCCTCCTCGGCCATAACGCTTCCGTCAAACGTACAGTTACGGATCGTGCCGCGGTTGACTCCCACGATCCCTCCGATCTGTTTGCGGCTTCCCTGTGGCGACAGTTCTCCTTCTATATTAAGGTTCTCCACCACAGCGCCTTCTTCTACACAGCGAAAAAATCCCAGGCCAGACCCATTCTGTCTGATCGCAAGACCTCGAATCGTATAACCATTTCCATCAAAAGAACCGCAAAACACCGGTATCGGCTCAAAAGGCTTTTCATTCAAAGCCCCGCTCATATCCAGATCCGCCGCGAGACTCACATGTTTTCCCTTAGAAAAGTTTTCCTCTCTGCAGGCGCGGGAAAATCGTTCCAGTTCCTCCACTGAAGTAATCACAATATTCTCATCATCTGCCGTTTGAAACATGCTCTCCGTCTCTGCCGCACGAGATGAGACTGTCGGCAGCGCCGGCACAAGAAGCGCCGCCAGCACCACTGTCACCGCGATATCCTTTGCCCCTCTGTTAAATGCTGTCTTTGCAATCCATCCATCAAAAACCATCAGAAGCTGCGGCAACACCGTCATTACCAGGATCATGGAAATCAGCGTTCCTGTTCCCAGTGTACGGCCCAGAGACGAAATAATCGCATTAGACGTCAGCTTCTCCACAACAAAACCTGCGCAGGTGAGGATGGAACCGGATGTAATAATGGTTGGAAACGCCTCATTCAATGCGCGTATGACAACATCTCTCTTATTCTCTCCGGTTTCCCGCAACGCCATATAGCGGCTTGTAATCACGATCGCATAGTCAATCGTCGCCCCCATCTGGATCGCGCTGACAATCAGATAACTCAAAAAGAACATCGTCTCACCCCGCACTACCGGAATCGAAAAATTAATCCAGATACTGCTCTGAATCGTCAGCACCAGCAGGATCGGAAGACCCGCCGACTGAAAGGTAAAGAGCAGAATAATGCCCACAAAAAGTGCCGTCAGAACACTGATCTTGATATTATCCGTCTGAAAAGACTTACTCAGGTCATAATCACTCGTCGAATTTCCCACAACATATACCTCATCATAATACTCCTCCGCGATCGAACGGACCTCGTCGATCCGTTCAAAGACTTCCCGCCCCTCTACCGGGCCCAGCATGGTAAATACGATCCGGGCATAGTTTTCTCCTTCCAGCTGCTCCCTGGCATCCGTAACCTGTCGATGAAGATCATCCACATCCTCTGACAGTTCCTCTCCCAGATCTAGCCCTCCATGTTCCTTCTGATCATAAATAAAGTCAATCATATCGATCACCGGGATCCGATAACTGTCCAGCTCCCGGATAAAAGCTCCATACTGCTTCTGGTCAAATGCGTAAAACCGGTACAAAAGCCTCACCACATCCAGGTCGAGGTCTGCCACCTCCGCGAACTCCCGCGGATTCAGGCTGTCTACCAGAATATATTTTCCCTCGTCATCCACCTCGATATCGCTCAATCCTGTAACGCTGTCCACCATATCAACTTCCCGCAGCTTCTCGATCACCTTCGCTTCGCTCGGATAATCGCCCTTCGGTACGACAACCGCCATCGTCCCGGCCACATCAAAGCTCTGGCTGATGCGGCTCTTTGCTGTCAGGTATTCATTCATCCTGGCCGCCTGAATCGAATCATGATCATAGACATACTCGCAGCGTCCGGACAGGATACACCCGCCGACCATAACCCCGATAAAAAGGATCAGGCCCGGATACCTCATTCTGACAATCATCTTTCCCCACAGCGTGATCCTGGGCACGAAACTGCGATGAGCTGTCTTTTCAATGGATCGGGAAAACATCACGATCAGTGCGGGCATCAGCAAAAAGACTGTCAGCAGGCTGATCACGATCGCTTTCGTCAGCACCCGTCCCAGATCCATACCGATCCCAAACTGCATAAACATCAACGCGACCATCCCCGATACTGTTGTAAGAGAACTGGATGAAATCTCCGGTATAGCCTTGGCAAGCGCCGCTGTCACAGCCTCCAGCGTCTCTTTTGTCTCATGCTCTTCCATAAACCGATGAAAGAAAATGATGGCATAATCGATCGACAGGGCCAGCTGCAGCACCGCAGCAACCGCATTTGTTACAAATGAAATGCTGCCAAAGAGATAATTCGTCCCCGAATTGATCAGGATCGCGGCAAGAAATGTGATCAGGAAAATCACGATCTCCATATAGGTCCCTGAAGTAAAAAAGAGTACAATCAGGATAATCACCGCGGCCACAGCCAGGATACCCTTCATATCTTCACGAAGCTGCGCGTCGTCATCCTTATCTATCGTGGTATAAAAATATGCCTGGTACCCGGACAATCTCTCCCTCACCGCGGCGATCGCCCGCTGCGACAGCTCCGTATCCTCCTCCTCATCGAAAGTCAGCGTATACAAAGCGCTCGCATCCTTATAATAATCCCCGATCTCCTTCTCCTTGTCATCGATATCGTCTTCCTCTTCCCAATCATAAAAATCAACGGATGAAATACCCCAGATGTCCGCAAGTGCCTCCGTCTCTTCCAGCGCTTTCTCATAAGTAATATTTGTCACCAGAACCTTAGCTGTGCCAAAGGTCTGAAACTCTTCCTCCATGATATCCAGCCCCTGCCTTGTTTCCGTTGTATCCGGCAGATAGTCTGTCAGTTCGCTGATGACCTCTACTTTGGAAACAGACAGGATACTGTATATACACGCAAGAATAAAAAGGACGACAAAGGCATTTCTTTTATTCACAATAAAGGACGCGATCCGCGTCATCAGCGTATCACGGAATCCACCGGACCGGTTCGTTGTTTCTGTTTCTTTTCCTGTTTTCATTATGACTCCTTAGTTATATTTTTTGAACATGAGTTTATTTATCGATATTTGTCCATAATATATCACGGATATAGGAAAACTTCCAGCGGTTTTGTTGGGGTTATTTTATTTGGTAATCGTCCATCCCTGAGAGGAACACATATCCTCCGAGGACCGCTCGCACTTAGATTTTCACGTAGCGGTACTAAGCTCGCAAAAGCCTGCTCGCTAAGTGCCGACGTGAAAAATGTCCTCTGCGGATATGTGTTCCTCTCAGGGACTACTTTATTGCTTTATCTTAACACTATCTTCCCCACCTGCACGACCACCGTCGGCAGCAATGCCATTGCGATAATCGTAACAATCTGTGCGGGATTCAGGTCTGCGGCGGCAAATATGACCTGCAGCGGCGGAACGAAGAGTACGGCTGCCAGCAGGATAACGCCAGTCTCAAATGCCATTACGCTCCACAGATTACTGCCAAAACCCAGCTGCACGATGGAACGCTCACTTCTGCAGTTAAAACCATGGAACAGTCTGGCGAGTGTCAGTGTCGCAAATGCCATCGTGCTTGCGACTCCCGCTCCGCCGGTTTGAAGTCCTGTATGATAGGCTCCCATCGTGCCGGCAGCAATCAGGCCTCCCTGGAGTGCTACGGCCAGCATAAAATTTCCTGTCAGGATCCCCTGCTTCGGATCTCGCGGCGGCTGATCCAGCAGTCCAACCTCCTGTGGCTCCATCCCGATCGCGATTGCCGGCAGGGAATCTGTAAGCAGATTGATAAAGAGCAGGTGTACCGGCGCGAACGGCATCGGCAGATCAGTCAGACAGGTAATCAGCACACACAGGATCCCGGCTATGTTCCCGGACAACAGGAACTCTACCGCATGGCGGATATTACGATATACGTTGCGGCCGTTCACCACCGCTTTGATAATCGTCGTGAAATTATCATCCATCAGGATCATGGACGCCGCGTCGCGGGACACCTCGGTTCCTGTCATTCCCATCGCGATACCGATATCCGCTTTCTTTAGTGCCGGAGCGTCGTTGACTCCGTCGCCGGTCATCGCCACGATATGACCTTTCTGCTGCCAGGCATCGACAATCCGGATCTTATGCTCCGGCGAGACGCGCGCGTAAACACTGATCTGCTCCAACTGTGACAGGAGTTCCTCACGGCTCATCCTGTCAAGTTTATCTCCTGTGACAATCCGATCCCGATCTCCAGATATCCCAATCCGCCGTGCGATTGCCTGTGCCGTGACCGCGTAATCTCCTGTGATCATTACCGTTCGGATCCCGGCCCGCTTCGCGTTCATAACCGACGCTCTTGACTCTGGTCTGGGCGGGTCCATCATAGCTGCCATGCCAAGCCATATCAACCCATCTTCCATCTCCACGGTACACGCGGATATCTCCTCTCCGGCTGGCTTATAAGCCATTGCCAGCACTCGAAGTCCCATGCCCGACCATTCCTGAAGCATCTCCAGAATATTCTGTCTCCACACGCGATGCAGGGGACGTCTTCCCTCTGTCGTCAATATATCGGTACATTTCGCAAGCAACACATCCGGAGCTCCCTTAGTCATCAGTATCAGCTTTCCGTCGATCCGGTGCAGCGTACTCATTTCCTTACGTTCTGAGTCAAATGGCAGCTCGCCCAGTCTTGGAAAATGCTGTCTCATGACTTCACTGTCGACTCCGCACATCCCTGCCATCTGAATGAGTGCCGTCTCCGTCGGCTCCCCGCTCTCGTTTCCTGCGTCATTAGTCAGTACTGCGGTATAAAGGAAAAGCCGGTGTACCGGATCACAGAGACTGAGAGTTCCCGGCTCCTGCCTGCGGTTTCCGACATATACTTCCTCAACGCTCATCCGATTTTGTGTGAGCGTCCCGGTTTTATCGGAACAGATTACGGATACACAGCCCAGGCTCTCTACCGCTTTCAGATCCTTGATAACTGCACACTCCTTTGCCATTCGCTGCGTCCCCATGGCCTGAACGATCGTTACGATGGACCCCAGCGCCTCCGGTATCGCCGCGACCGCCAGCGCTACCGCGAACACCAACGCGTCAAGCGGAGCCATTCCCCGATAAAGGCTCAGGCCAAAGACCAGCAGACAGATCAGCATGATCCCTGCTGCGAGTCTGCCGCCGAACTGATCCAGGCTGACCTGCAAAGGAGTTTTCCTCTCCCCGGTCTCATTCATCATCAACGCGATCTCCCCGATCCGGGTACACATCCCCGTCGCTGTCACAACGATCCTTCCGCGGCCGCCGACAATCAGGGTGCCGGCAAAAACCCTGTCATCTGCGGACGATTTCTCCACCGCTTCCGATTCCCCTGTCAGGGAACTCTCGTTTACCATCAGATGGTGACTCTCGATCACCCTGCCGTCCGCGGCCGCTAGGCCTCCGGTATCCAGAAAGAGAATATCCCCAGGCACCACCTGAGAGGAGTCAATCTCGCACTCTCTGCCGTCACGCAGCACTCTTGCCATCGGAGATGTGAGTTTTTTCAGACTGTCCAGAGATTTTTGTGCTTTCTCATGCTGAATTGTTCCCAGCGCTGCATTCAACGTAATCACTGCCAGGATTACTGCTGTGCTCTCCGCATCGCCAGTCGCCGCGGAAACAACAGCTGCTCCAATCAGAATCAACACCAGCAGATCTTCAAACTGTGCCAGAAAGACCTGCCATATTCTTTTGCGCGCGCCCTCGATGATTCGGTTTTCCCCCTCTTTCCTCAGCCGTTCCTGCGCCTGCGCCTCCGTCAGGCCATTTTCTGATGAACGTAGTTCCTCTAACACTTCTCGGATTGGTTTCTGATGCCGGTCTTCCATACTTATATTCCGCCTTTCTGCGAAAGGCACCAATGGGGCTATGAAACCCG
>JAJQAC010000039.1 GCA_021204025.1 Clostridiales bacterium
AACTGCCATAAAATAATCTGACGAAATCACCCTCGAATAATTTGACGGATGACAGTAAAACGATATCGTCCGCATATCGGATACACGGTACTCCGCGCCGCTGATATTCCCGATCGAATTCATTCAGGTAAATATTTGCCAGAAGCGGCGACAGGTTCCCTCCCTGCGGTGACCCTTCCTCCGTCTCCATCACTACGCCATTTTCCATCACTCCGCTTTTCAGGTATCTCTTTATCATCTGGATCACCCTTTCATCCTTCACGTCTTCACGCAGGATATTTAAAAGCCTCGTGTGGTTCAGCGTGTCAAAATATTTCGACAGGTCGAGCGATACTGCATAAGTATATCCCTGTTCCGCATACTCTTTCACTTTGAGTATGGCATCTTTGGCACTTCGTCCCGGCCGGTACCCATAGCTTCCCTCTGCAAACTTTGGCTCGTAAATCGGCATCAGCTGTTGCGCTATGGCCTGCTGTATGACACGGTCTGTTACTGTCGGAATGCCGAGTCTCCGCACTCCGCCATCTGGTTTGGGAATCTCAACCCGTCTTACCGGAAAGGGTGTATATTTTCCCCTTTTGATTCTTCCGATCAGTTCTTTCTGATTTTCCCTCAGGTACTGCGCCGTTTCGTCTATTGTCATCCCATCGACTCCCGGCGCACCCTTGTTTGCCTTCACCCTTTTGAATGCCCTGTTCAGGTTGTCCTTGTCCAGTATCTTCTCCAGAAGTTCCGGCTGTGCACTGTCCCTTTCCTTCCATATCCGGTTGAACGAACGGTGCGCTCTCACATACCCTTTACGTTCCGCGTTCTCTCTTTGTGAGCAGCTTCCTATGTTTTCTGCATCCATCTGTCCGTCCTCCTTTCCCAGTCGTACTTTAGACTCCTACTGATTCGGCCCTTCGTCCTTTCGGCTTACTATGGCCTCTGCTGACCTCTGCACGTTCCGCACCGCCTCGTTTCCTTGTGCGGTGGTTACTCCTTTCAGAGCGTTCCGTGCAGATCTCCCCGGGTACCACACGTTTCTTTCCCTCCATCTATCTGCCGCATCTACCAAACATGGTTCCGTGTAGTTATTGGGCTTTGACTTGTATGGCAGCCTTACCCCCATGTGTAGCCTCATATGCGATTTCTGTTCGTCAGACCAGAGGTTTGCCCGTTGGTTAGTATGTTCCCAACATCCAGCTTCCTTCAGATTCCACCTCGCGATGGACACCCTTGCCTTCGGCTGTATCCTTCCCACTACCAGGCGGATTCCGGACTTTCACCAGTTAGAAACGTGCGCCGCCAGGCGCACCATAAAAAAGAATCCTGCGAAGCAGGATTCTCGCGCCGAGCGCGGTCGCATAAGCGACATAATTCCCTACGCGCGAGTGCGCATCCCGCCCGGAGGGCTTTTTATCTTACAGGACGAACTTTCCTGTAAGATAATAAAAGGACGTGAATGACATAAGCATCCACGCCCTTCTACTCTGTTTTCCCCATACGGGAATAATCGCTCCCGCCAAATTCTTTCCATACTCCGGAAATGGAAGCAGTTCCGGCAGCTTACAGCGACACCTTCTCCTTCGCCTTTGCCCTCCGGTCTCTCACCGAGCTGATCACCGGCACCAGGAAAATCGCCACCAGTCCACCGGCAAATCCGTTATTATACAGATTCATCCCACCATACACGATCCCCACGTTCAGTGCGACCGATGAATGCAGAAAACCTGCCACGATACCCGCGATGGGTCCGAACTCTCCCGCAATCGGCGCCAGCGTCGTCGAGAGCAGCAGTGCCAGCGTGGCGGACGGATCCGTAATTGACCACTGCTTGGCATAGCTTGCCAGGATTACGCCGACCATTACCGGGACGATGTTGCGCACATGCTTACCGGTTGAACTGAAACCGATCACGGTAAAGATACTGCCGATCGTCGGACCGTTTAAATCCGCTCCCAGCACCATCAGAATGATGAGCACCACCATACCGTTGATACCCATATTCACCATGGTCGCAGTTCCGCCCTCCGTCTTTGTATAATCCACTCCGCCATGTCCGGAAGTACGCAAAATATTGCGATACTTTTCCCATACGTCTTGATCAAGGAAAAAACCTCCTACGATCATGCCGATAAAGAGTACCGCCAACACATCAAAATAAAGCTGATTATTTCCACTGGACCAGATCAGACGCGATTCTACCTGAAATCCGAAAGATTTAAAGAGAGAAATGATAACCGTAGCGATGATACCGCCCGCAAATCCTACATTGTACAGAGAATATCCTCTGTGCGCATAGTGAACATGCGTCGCAAGCGGCGGCAGAACAAAACCAATGGTAATCCCGGTAAAAATGCCGAGCAACATCCGCACGATAAAGGGAAGCTCATGAGCGGTGAGTACCTGTGTGATAATCGGCGACAGACTTGTCCCATAGAACCCGATATAGATATATTGTCCCGGCGGTGTTTTGTGATATCTCTCATAGAGAACCACACCGAGCAGGATCAGCCAGATGTTCATCAGATTCTTGCCAAACAGCGAGAAGCCAAACATCAGACAGACTGAGGTAACCGTATGACCGGTAAATTCCAGACCCAGATGATAAATCATGGCAATACTGAGCAGCGACAAAACTCCGGCGTTTAAAAACGCCGCTCCCGGTCCTCCCACGACGAAATAATCCGTAATCAGGAAATCAGGCTCCACCATAATCTGATACAAGCCGTGAAACACGCTCCCAAACGGCTGCAATAAAAACCCCACAATGATAAAATAGATCGGCCCGAGAGCCAGTACCATAAATTTCTGCTTCCTCGTCAGTTGTTTCGTCCGCCCCACAGTCACCCCTCCTGTTTCTTATGGTTACAGGTCACACGTCAGCCAACTAACGTGTGATATGTAACCATTTATCCCATCAACGCCGTAACGGAAAAATACGCCAACACAATCACACCTAATATAATCCGATAATATCCAAAGACCTTAAAACTGTTTTTGCGGACAAAACCGATCAGAAACGTAATCGCATACACCGAAACCGCAAACGCGATCACCATACCCACAAGCAGATACATAACCTCCATGGCACTGAAATGAAAACCATACTTCACGATTTTCAGAAGGCTCGCGCCAAACATCACCGGGATGCCGAGGAAAAAGGAAAACTCCGCAGCACATCCCCGCGAACATCCCAGAATCATCGCTCCCAGGATCGTCGAGCCGGATCTCGACGTCCCCGGTATCAGGGACAGAAGCTGAAATACCCCAATCAGAAGCGCCGTCTGCACCGAAATCTGCCCTACCTTCTGGATCGGGAACTCTCTCCCCTCATTCCGGTTTTCCAGCACAATAAACAGCACTCCGTATAAAATCAGCATCGCCGCTACGACATAAGCGTTATACAGATGCTCATCCATCCAGTCGTCAAACAGCAGGCCAATGACCGCTGCAGGCACACAGGCAATGATAATCTTCATCCACAGGCGCATGGTCGCGCGCCGCTGTCTGGAGCTCTTCGACGGGTCAAATGGATTGAGCTTCCGGAAATACAGCACCACCACCGCCATAATCGCTCCCAGCTGGATCACAACGAGAAAGACCGACTTAAAACTCTCCGACACATTCAACCGGATAATCTCATCCACCAGGATCATATGACCGGTGCTGCTGATCGGCAGCCATTCCGTAAAACCCTCGACAATTCCCAGCACCACAATCTTCAATAATTCAAGCATACCGTTCTACTCCCCTTATACATTCTCGATCTGCCAGTCAATCGGCGTCAGTCCGTTTTGCTCCAGATATTCATTCGTCTTACTGAACGGCCTGCTGCCGAAAAATCCTCTGTATGCCGACAGTGGACTCGGATGCGGCGCCTCCAAGATCAGATGTTTCGGGTTATTTAACATACTTTTCTTCATCTGTGCCGGGCGTCCCCAGAGGATAAACACCATCGGACGGTCCTGATCATTTAAAATGCGGATTGCCGCGTCGGTAAATTCCTCCCGAGTTTGCCACTTCGTAGATTAGATAATAGAAATTTTTTCCTTAT
>JAJQAC010000041.1 GCA_021204025.1 Clostridiales bacterium
GCTTTTGCGCCGTCCATCCGATTATAGGGTTCCGCGAAGCGGGTTCCTATAATATGTATGTGATAAAAATTATAATTTCAGGAGGATTTTATACTATGACTCAGATGATCGAAGCATTAAAACAGAGAAGAAGTATCCGCGCGTACAAACCGGAACTCCCGTCGAAAGAGCTGATTGAGCAGATTGTTGAGGCAGGTACCTATGCTGCGACCGGGATGAACCGCCAGTCTCCGATTATCATTGCAGTGACCAATAAGGAAATGCGGGATCGCCTGTCCCATATGAATGCGCGTTTCATGGGAAAAGGCGAGGATTTTGATCCGTTTTACGGCGCTCCGGCTGTACTGATTATGCTGGCAGATAAGAAGATGCCGACATACGTGTACGACGGCAGTCTTGTGATGGGCAACCTGATGCTCGCGGCTGAGGGTCTGGGGCTGGGAAGCTGCTGGATTCACCGGGCGAAAGAAGAGTTTGAGAGTGAGGAGGGTAAGGAAATCCTGAAGTCTCTGGGAATCGAAGGCGAGTATGAAGGAATCGGCCACTGCATTCTCGGTTATCCAGCCGTGACGCTCCCGGAGGCTGCTCCGAGAAAAGAAAATTACGTGTATTATATTGACTGACAGGAGAGATAAAATGAAATATCTGATTATCGGTGCCGGCGGCGTCGGCGGCTGCATCGGCGCTTATATGACGGAGGTCGGCAAGGATGTGACAATGATCGCGCGGGGCGCGCATCTGAAAGCGATGCAGGAGAACGGTCTGCGGATGGAGACGACGAAAAAAGGCAATTATGTGGTAAGCCCGGTTCAGGCGACGGATATGGAGCACTATACGGGAGACCCGGATGTGATCTTTGTCTGCGTGAAGGGGTATTCTCTGGATGACACGGTACCCTTTATCCGGAGGATTGCGCGGCCCGGTACGCTGGTGATCCCGATTCTGAATATCTATGGTACCGGGAGCCGCCTGCAGAAAATGCTGCCGGACATGATCGTGACGGACGGCTGTATCTATATTGCGGGAGAGATCCGGGAGCCGGGTTGTCTGTGGATGAACGGAGATATTTTCCGTATCGTTTACGGCGTCAGAGAAAAGTCACAGGAAACGCCGCTCCTTGAAATCGTGAAACAGGATCTGCTGGACAGCGGGATCACGCCGGTTCTTTCTGATCATATCCGCAGGGATACGATGCGCAAATACGCTTATGTATCCGCAGCGGCATCCTGCGGGCTTTATTATGACGCGAGAGTCGGTGAATTTCAGAAACCGGGGAAGGTACGGGATACCTATGCCGCACTGCTGGGAGAGATCAACATATTGGCCGGAGCGATGGGGATCACATTTGAGCAGGATATCGTGAAGGAAAATATGGATATCACGGATGCCCTGTCGCCGACGGCTTCGACCTCGATGCAGCGGGATATCTGGAAGGGAAAGCAGTCAGAGATCGATGGACTGTTGTTTCAGGTTGTGCGCATGGCGGATGAATATGGGGTTGAGCTGCCGACATATCGGATGATCGCGCGGGCGCAGGGATATGCGTGCTAAATGTGGCTTTTATGATAACAGCCCGCTTCTGTGAAGGTAGAATCTCCTTTGAGGACCGCTGTGGAGATCTTTCTTTTCAGAGACTACTTTGCTGGTGGTGATAGGATGAAAATAAATTATAAGATGATACTGGCATATGACGGCAGCCGCTATTACGGCTGGGAACATCAGCCCAACACGGATCTGACGATTCAGGGTAAGGTGGAAAGTGTCCTGCAGAAGATGACGGGAGAGGAAACCATCGAGGTGATCGGCGCCGGGCGTACGGATGCCGGCGTTCACGCAAAGGGCATGGTTTGTAACGCAGTTATGGATACCCCGATGAAGCCTGACGAGATCCGGGATTATATGAACAGGTACTTTCCGGATGATATCTGCGTCAGGGAAGTGCGGGTTGCCTCTGACCGTTTTCACAGCCGTTATAACGCTCTGGGAAAGACCTATTGTTATACGTGCTATGTCGGGGATTTAAAGCCGGTGTTTAACCGCAGATATGTGTATGTCTGCGAGCGGATGCCGGACATTGAACGCATGAAGCGGGCTGCGCAGGACCTGATCGGTACGCACGACTATGCAAGCTTTTGCGCAAATCCAAAGATGAAAAAATCCACTGTCCGTAAAGTGGATCGGATCGATATATCGAGAAACGGCGATTATCTGAACTTTACCTTCCACGGAACGGGGTTCCTGCAACATATGGTTCGTATTCTGACAGGAACGCTGCTGGAGATTGGCTGGGGTGACCGGGATCCGGGGAGCATACCGGATCTGATTGATGCGAAAAAACGTGCCCTGGCAGGATTTACAGCTCCGGCAAAAGGGCTGTGTTTAATGAAGGTGGATTATCATTTAGACTGAGGGCGGGTAACCGTCGAAACTGGATTTTATTGACAGATAAGAAGCGATGTTATGGAAGTGATAAGATTCTTGTTGCGGTGCTGTCAGGTGAGGTGGTGGGTTACATCCACGCAAACGATTATGATGTGCTTTATATGGGACATATGAAAAACATTATGGGGATTGTAGTGAGGACAGATTGTAAAAGGAATGGCGTCGGAAGAGCGCTGTTCCATGAGATTGAGGAGTGGGCGAAGGAAGACGGCGCCGCGGGAGTCCGCCTGGTATCTGGCATTACCAGAACCGGAGCTCACGAGTTTTACCGGCGATGCGGGTATGGCGAGGGGAGAGAACAGAAAAATTTTAAAAAATTTATATGACAGGAGGAATGAAATCATGTCAAAAAATTATTTTGACCTGACCGGCCAGGTGGCGGTGGTCACTGGCTGCTCCAGTGGACTGGGTGTCCAGATGGCGAAAGCGCTGGCCAATCAGGGAGCGAAGATCGTAGCGTTAGCCCGCCGCAGGAACATGGTGGAAGAGGTGGCCGCGCAGCTGAGTGCTGACTATGGAGTGGAGGCTATCGGCGTTTCCTGCGATATTACCAGTACGGAGGCGGTAGCGGCGGCTGTCCAGACGGTTCTGGACAGGTTTGGCCGTATCGATATTCTGATTAATAACGCGGGCACCGGCGCTGTGGCTCCGGCAGAAGATATTACAGATGAGCAGTTTTCCAACGAGGTTAATATTGACCTGTTCGGCAGCTTCAAGATGGCCCGCGAGGTAGCGAAGAAAGCGATGATCCCCGCCGGTTATGGACGTATCATCAATATTGCCTCCATGTATGGCCTGGTGGGCAATAAGATCGCTCCCGCTTCTCCTTATCACGCGGCAAAGGGCGGCGTGGTCAACCTGACCAGGGCGCTGGCCTGCGAGTGGGGCGAGAAGGGGATTAATGTAAACGCCATCTGTCCGGGGTATTTTGAGACTCCGCTGACGAAGGAAACTCTGGAGACAGAGTTCTTCCAGAATTACGCCCACACCATGATCCCGCTGGCGCGATATGGAAAAGAGGGCGAGCTGGATACCGCGGCCATCTTTCTGGCTTCTCCGGCCAGCACATATGTGAATGGCTGCATCCTGCCGGTGGACGGCGGATACACCAGTCTGTAAAGCCGGTTATTTTCAACTGGTTTTGCTGTCTGATAGATAGCTGTTTCATATTGTCGCGAATCATACGGGATAATCTTTGTCAATGAAATCGTCCCTGGGAGGGAAAGAATATCCTCTGAGGATATCCTTTCCCTCCAAGGGACAGGTTTTTCGTGGTAATAGATAAGCCGGATTACAGATTCCGCATAAACGCGATATCATCCTTCGCAAACAGCAGATTCATTTCCTCGCGGATCAGTGGAATCTCCCGTCCCTGCTTCTGCAGCCACTGGCTGATCACCGAGTAATCCATGAGCCCTTTTCCGAGTGGCTCCGGCTGATAAACGTCGTGGCGCCCAAGCGTAAAGTCCTTGATATGAAGGACATCGATCTGTTCGCCGATCGTATTCAGCCACGTTGTCCACAGGGCTCCCTGATCCGTCTGATCAGGGAATTCAAGCAGGTTGCCCGCGTCAAAGATGATGCGCAGATGTTCCGGATCATTTACCATATGGATAACTTCCATGAGGGTATCCAGGTCTGTCAGTGGGTGCCAGTAAACCGGCTCTAGGCCGACCTGCATATCGACGCGCTGCGCTTCTTCCATAATGCGCTGGATGCTGTCGAGCATATACGGTTTCCAGCGTTTGCGGTCTTCGGGACCGAGGTGAGGGTAAGCGGTCTCGGTGCCGACGACCCCGGCTCCCAGTTCTTTGCCGAAAGCAAGACACTGCCGGAAGGTTTGAATCCCGGCTTTTCGCACATCCGGATCAGGATTTCCCAGATCCATATAGCAACCCAGGACAGCGATCGTGATATCGTTTTTAAAAAATTCTCTGCGGATCTTTTCCAGATGTGTGGGTGTGACATCCTCATAACGGTTAATTTCGATAAAAACTTTGGGCAGGACAATCTGAGCTGCCCGGTAGCCCTCATCATGAAGCAATTCCGCCATATCTGTGATACTGCGTTTCCCATAGTCGTGGGCACGAACTCCGATTTTCATCTCATTCCTCATTCCTTTTCATACAGAAATCTTTCCGGGAGCGTTACCTTAAAATCCCGTGCGAGGTCGCGGAAATTCTGTGGTGTGATGGTCTGGCGTTTCTGAGGCTGTACAGACATCATCTTGATCAGGATCTCCGCGGATTTTTCAACCGTGTGCATCAGTCCGAATGTCAGATCGAAGTCTTCGCCGGAGCAGAACATGCCGTGATGCGCCCAGATCGCGACGTCATATTTCTTCATAAGTTCACTGGTTGCCACCGCGATGTCGCGGCCGCCGGGTACCATCCAGCCCACGACGCCGATTCCGTCCGGAAATACGACCGGACATTCTGTCGCCATCTCCCAGAGTTCTCTGGTAAAGACTTCATCGGTCAGCGGCAGGATGAAGGTCAGCGCGATGACGTTGGTGGTATGGGCATGGTAGATCACGCGGTGAGTTCCCCCAGAAACCTCTTTTTTCACTTCGTGGTTCATCAGGTGGCTGGGGAGTTCGCTGGTCGGACGTCCGCCGCCGGAGAGTCCCCAGAGGATCCGGTAATGTTCACCGGCTTCGTCGAGCTCGATGACAGCGGTACAGTCTTCCGCGTCCAGAATGACGTTGCGCATGTATTTCCCGCTTCCGGTGACCATAAAATATTCTCCGGCGAGCCCGGGAACGCTGGTTCCGATCTCTCGCCATTCACCCGGCTCATGAAAATACGGTCTGGCTGATTCGATTTCCTCCGGTTTGATGCGATAGGAGAGGTTGCCGCCGTTGCGCTCATGCCAGCCCTGATTCCAGCCGTCGTTACACATCCGGATAAATCCCTGTACAAATTTTAAATCAGTAATTGCTGCCATTTGATCCGTCCTCCTTTACATAGCGAGAGCTTCCGCCAGAGCGAGGATGGTCAGAGACTGTCCGTAGGCCATGGGAGCGATCAGGATATTTTTATAGTGTTCCGCGTTGTAGCCCATCCCGGTGCCGCCGGATACGTTGAGGACAGTGCCGTCGTCGTCGATATTCTGCAGGATGCCGTTGATGGCTCTGGTCGCGCAGGGGAGATAGGAGTCGTCGAGGATGCCATAGCGGATTCCCTTGAGGATGCCGGCAGTGATGGTTGCGCTGCCGGAAGTCTCCAGATAGCTGGTGCTGTCGGTGAGGACAGTATGCCACAGGCCGCTTTCATCCTGGAGGGATTTGAGCCGGGATACCTGGGCTTTGTAAGTGTCAATGATGAAGCTCTTGACTCCGGCATTCAGCGTTCCTTCAAACATATCAACATAGTCAAGAATACCCAGAGTAAACCAGCTGTTGCCGCGGCACCAGAAGATACCGCCGAAGTTATTGTATTCGTTGAAGGTCCAGCCATGGTAGAAGAGACCGGTCTGTTTGTCATAGAGGTACTTGATGTGCATGAGCACCTGGCGGATGGATTCGTCGATCCAGTCCTGACGCTGGTATTTCTGTCCCATCTTGTTTAAGAAGAGTACAGTCATGAAAAGCGTATCGATCCACATCTCGTTTTCATTGAGACGGACGCCCTGCCGGTCGCCGTTGGCGCTGGTTACATGCTGAAATCCGCCTTCTTTGGTGCGGGGCAGGCAGTTCATCAGCCAGTCGGCCCATTTGAGACACAGCTCTTCGAACTGTTCGTCGTGATAGCTCTCATTTAATTCAACAAGAGTCAGGAGCGGAGTGGTTGTGTTGATGTTTTTGGAAGGAAGACCGGCGCTGATATTGTCCTTAAACCAGCGGTACAGGAAATCCTGATAATCATCCCGGTTTTTGATTTTCATGATCTTTAAGAGACCGTAAAGACCGACGCCCTGGGGCCAGTCCCACTCATGGATGCCGAAGTCGCGGCGGAAGAAGCCGATTTTCTCTCCGCCCTCAGCCAATTCTGTCTCGTCCTCCGGACCTCCGAGGTTCATCAGTTTTTCAATAATAAGATTCAGTTTGGTTTCGAGATCTTTTTGATTGATACCTTTCATTTTGCCCTCCAATGCTGGATTTTAAATAGTATTTATTGTATAATTTTAAGTACATTTGTTGATTGCTGCTAATTGTCAGATCGCTTATAAAGGATGCAGGTGTTGTTATGGAAAAAGTTACTTATTTTGGTGAAACAGACGGTATCTCACTCGAACAGATGGTTCGCTACGGCAAATTCGACATGCGCGTCAAACATTTTCACATGCAGTACGAAATTTTTTATATCGTAGAAGGTGAGAGAGTCTTTTTCTTTAATAACCGTGAGTATGTCGCACACTCCGGAGATTTGATCCTGATTCCGTCCAATCTGATTCATATGACCCGTTCGGTGGATGGCTCCACAGAGGGACATAATCGGATTATTCTTTACATTGACCGGAAAAAGATGGAGTATTACGACACCTTGTTTCCTTCGCTCAAGCTGGTGCGTCTGCTGGACAATCATTATGGCGTCTATCATCTGGACCGGGAACAGCAGGTCCTGATCCTGGAACTGTTTCGCCGGCTGCGCTATGCACTGACCGACCGCGGCCATGATTATAAGACCGGTATTGATCTGGATATCCTGACATGGCTGTTTCGCCTGAAAACCTATATTCTCCGACAACACAAGGAGGTTCCGCACGATCTGGACAATCCCAAAAATAAAACCGTCTATGAGATTGCGGATTATCTGTCTGCGCACTGTGAGAATCAGGTTTCACTGGATGATCTGTCCGCGCGTTTTTTCCTGAGTAAATCCTACCTGTGCCGGATCTTCAAGGAAATCACCGGCTATACGATCAGTGAGTATAACAATATCCACCGGATCCGCCGTGCCAAGCGTTATCTGGAGGAGACGGATATGAGTATAACAGAGATTGCGGAGGCACTGGGATTTGAGAGCATGACTTACTTTGAACGGACGTTCAAGGTATATATGACGGTTTCACCCCTGAAATACCGCAAGACCCTGAATACGGTGACTTATACCAATAATGTGAAAGCAGAGTTTACCGAGCGTCCCATGCTGTGATGACAGCATGGGATTCTTTTATGCGCAGGGCCGGGTAAGGAATTTTTGCGGCTGATACCGCACCCGGCCCGCGCGGCGAGTATGAGGCGAAAAAGCCGCCTCCTACTCGATCGCACGGGCGGATATGGAAATTTTGCAGCTGATGCCGCACCCGCCCGGTGAGCATGAGGAAAAAACGTTTTCTGCTCGATGTATGAATGCTATACCAGCCCCAGTACTGTCGGGAGCCACATCGAGAATGCCGGGATAAAGGTTACCAGAAGCAGTCCGAATACGACAACCAGTACATAAGGTATTAACTTTTTTATAACGGCTTCGACGGGCAGGTGAGCGACGCTGCTGCCGATGAAAAGCACGCTTCCTACCGGCGGTGTGATCGTGCCGAGAGCCAGGTTCATGATCATGACGACGCCAAACTGGATGGGATCCATACCCAGATTTTTCACAACCGGAAGAAAGATCGGAGTGAAGATCAGCAGTGCGGGAGCCATATCCATGAAGGTACCGACAACCAGCAGGATCAGGTTAATGATCAGCAGGAGTATGATCTTATTGTCCGTGATTCCAAGTAACAGGGAACTGATCGCCTGCGGAAGTCCGGTAAAGCTGAGAACAAAGCTCAGGACAGAGGATGCGCCGATGATCAGCATGACGGTGGTGGTCATGACAGCGGTATCCAGCAGAATACCCATGATCTGAGACGGTTTGATCGTACGGTAAATGAATACGGCGAGTATGAACGCATAAACTACTGCCACACCGGAAGCCTCTGTCGCGGTAAACTGACCGGAGAGAATACCGCCGACAATGATCACGATCAGGAAAAGGCTGGGTACTGCCTGCCAGATGGTGGAAAGTGCCTGGGAGAGGGAAACCTTTTCTCCTTTGATAATGTAGCCATGTTTTTGTCCATAGATCATTGCGACGATCATACATAGCAATGCCCAGAGGATACCCGGGATCCAGCCCGCCATTAAAAGAGCGGATACGGAGATGCCGCCCGCTGCGGTGGAGTAAATGATCGGAGCGGTGGTTGGCGGGATCAGCTGTCCGACCGGGGCGGAAGCGATGTTGACTGCTGCGGAATAGGTTTCATCATAGCCATGCTCTTTTTCCAGCGGATTCATCACGCCGCCGATGGCGGTCGCCGCTGCGATACCGGAGCCAGAGATCGATCCGAACATTGCGTTGCCGGCGATATTGGTCAGTGCCAGGGAGCCGGGAACTCTGCCTAGGAAGAGCAGAGCCAGGTTAACGAGCCGCCGGGCGATGCCGCCGCTGCTCATCAGGAGTCCGGCCAGGATAAAGAAGGGAACGGCAAGCAGGGAGAAGCTGTCGATACCGCCGACCATCTTCTGGGCGGAGATAAACATGCCGAAGTTCGGCGTCAGGAACATGATGATGGTGACCAGAGCGGCGCTGATGATACTGAATGATACGGGCACGCTGTAGGCCAGTAACAGGAAAAATACAATGACGAGAACAATTGCTGCCTGAATCTGCATTTATTGGACCTCCTTCCAGGTTGCTGCCATTTTGATCAGATGATTGGCGCTGTAGATGAGCATCAGGATGCCGCTGATCGGTACGCAGGCATAATAAACTTCCATCGGGAGCTGCAGAGCCGGAGAGATCTGGCCTGCGGCGTTAGTCGTTACCATATATCCGCCGATGATCATGACGGTAATACTCAGGATGATGATGAGAATCCGGGTCGCGAGCTGGGCGAAGAATTTACCCTTCTCCGTAAAAGCAGTTGTGAGCAGGTTAATGGACAGGTGCTTGTCCTTGCCATATGCGTATGGCACGCCGAGCATGGTCGTCCAGATCAGCAGGTAACGCAGCAGCTCCTCAGTATATTTACTGGGGCTGTTTAAGGCAAACCGGGTGAATACCTGCCAGACGCAGCCAAGTACCATGATGGCGACCAGAAGGCTCAATACGGTTTCCAGAATTTTATCAACGATTTTCATTTTGTATGTCCTCCTTACTGCGCGTATTTCTGGATGTCATCATACAGCGCCTTATAGTCGTCACCCTTTGCCGTGTAATCCGCATGGATGGGCTGAACCGCTTCGATGAATGCCGTTTTGTCAATGTCACGATAGATCGTCACGCCGTGCTGTTCGGCCTCCTGAGTTGCTTCCAGCATCATGCCGTTGTACAGATTTTTAAAGTTGTCATTCGCTTTCTGGATGGCAGTGGTCAGAAGCTCCTTCTGTCCGTCGGTCAGACGATTCCAGGTCTTGGTGCTGATGATGTAAATGTCCGGGGAATACTGATGCTCGGTGTAGGTGTAGGCCTTGACCAGATCCTGATGTCCGTCAACCGTAAGAACCAGCTCTGTATTTTCGGCGCCGTCTACAATGCCCTGCTGCAGTGCGCTGTAGGTCTCGCCGCTGGCCATCGGTACTGGTGAACCGCCCATCTTTTCGATCATATCCATGGATGTGGTACTCTGCATGGAACGGATTTTCTTACCTTTCAGTACAGAAGGATCGGTAACTGCGATGTTTTCTTTCAGATAAAAATTACGGGAACCGTTTGCGTAGTAACCAATCGCTATGTAGCCGTCGTCAGCAGTCGATGTGAAAAGCTCCTTGATCTTCTCACTGTTTTCACAGGCTTCGTAGTAGTGTTCCTGACTCTGGAAAAGGTACGGGAGTGCGAAGACGGAATATTTATCTTCAAACTGGCTGAGCGTCTGGGCGCCTACCTTCGCCATATCCAGTACGCCGGCCTTCACCAGCTCGATTTCTTCCTTCTCGGATCCCAGTACGCCGCTGTCGTAGATGTTAACGGCCAGCTGCTGGCTGGGGTCCTCAGCCACAAATTCAGCGATTTTGGCGATGGAACCGGCAATCTCAGAACCACCTGCCTGGTTGTGTGCCATGTTGATCACGAGAGTGTCACTGCCGGCTGCGTTTGAGACCGAGAAAAATGTCGATCCTACGACCAGGATTCCTGCGACTGTGACCACGGCGCACAGAGCTGTCTGCCACTTTTTCATGATGTTCTTCTCCTTTTCTTTTTTGTACAGTCTCAACAAAATTTCGCGACATTTTGTTGAAAATGTACATGTTTTTTGTTCCCCCCATGCATGATTGGTACTTTTTGTATGATTAATATAACATAAGAAAGGGGCAGGTTTTGCCCCTTGGTTGTTGAATGTTTTCAATTTTCAAACTATTTTGTACTGAAAGAATTAGGCGCAATGGCGGTTTTTGAGGACAAATGTTCCGGTGTGCTGAAATGGTTTGACCTCTGTTTTTATTTATAAGGAAGCAAAGACAAAGGCAGATAAGTCCGACATAATGCAATCGATTGTTAATAAATAGATAGCACGCAGAAGAGAATTTCTGTCCGGCAGTTTTTTGCCCAAACAGAGTTTTTTTGTAAAAACGGAGTTGGATTTATGCAAATCAACCAAAAAATGAGGATAAATTTTTAAGGAAATATCCAAATCTATGACTTCCTGGCTGTTTGAGAATTAACAAACTTTTTCTCAATAACGATAAAATTGTAACGAAAGTGACAGATAAATAACTTTTATTGACAGACAATTCTTTTTTTATTATACTTTAGCAGGAACAAAAATTCTCAAAACGGAGTAAAAACTTTTGATTCTTTCGTTTTGGGCAGGAGTTAGTCAGGAGTCAAGGAGGAGAAAATGATGAAAGGGGAAACCTACAGCTACACCACGCCGGCATCTACTCTGGTAGAAGTGGCAAAAATCGCTGCTAAGTACAAAGGGCAGAATGACAAGCTGATGAATGTGATCGTTGAGGTCAACAAACTGGTACCCGAAATCTCAGAAGAAATCGCCGCAGTTATTTCGCGGGAGATGAATCTTGGGGAGTCCCGGGTATTTTCTTTTGTTACCTTTTATGAACGTTTGTCTGTCAAGAAAAAGGGCAAATATATTGTCCGTATGTGTTATAATGCCCCCTGTCATGTGCGGGGCGCTGTCGAGGTTAGAGAAGCGATCCTGGATTTTCTGGGGATTAAACTGGGAGAAACCACGGAGGACGGACGGTTTACGGTGGAGAACAGTCCGTGCATGGGCGTCTGTGACATATCACCGGTGGTTATGATCAACGATAAGGTTTACGGCAATCTCACCCCGGAGAGTGCTCGTTCACTGATCAAGCGCTACATAAGGGAGGACGTGTAAAGATGAAAGAAAAGAGGATTCTTCTGAGAAATTACGGCCGCCCGAATATGACAGATGCCAAGGCATATATGGAAACCGGCGGATACCAGGGATTAAAACGTGCGCTCGGGATGTCCGGCTGGGAAGTGATTCAGGAATTAAAGGCATCCGGGCTGCGTGGACGAGGCGGAGCCGGTTTCCCCAGCTGGCTGAAGCTGAAATTTGCCTATGACGCAGAGGATGACATCAAGTATATTGTGTGCAACGCGGATGAAGGCGAACCGGGTACCAATAAGGACCGGGTACTGATGACGAATGATCCGCATAGTCTGCTGGAGGGGATGATGATCGCAGGCTGGGCGATTGGCGCGCGCAAAGGTTATATCTATCTGCGTGCGGAATATCCTTATGTTCTCCCGATTCTTGAAAATGCGATCGAGAGTGCGAAGCAGAATCATTGTGCAGGAGAGCACATTTTCGGAAGTGATTTTAGTTTTGAATTCTGCATCCGTCTCGGAGCAGGCGCGTATGTCTGTGGAGAAGAGACGGCGCTCTTTGAATCCATTGAGGGACGCCGTGGCGAACCACGTATCCGTCCTCCATTTCCGGGTACTCATGGACTCTTTGGCAAACCAACCTGTTTAAATAATGTAGAAACCCTGGCAAACATGAGTCACATTCTGCGTGAGGGAGCCGAGTGGTACAATACTCTTGGAGTCGAAGGAAGCCGGGGCACCAAACTTTTTACCGTCAGCGGCAATGTGAATAACCGCGGCGTGTACGAGTTTGAGATGGGTATTAATCTGAAGGAATTGATCTTTGACTACTGCGGTGGTGTTCCGGACGGTCATAAGCTGCTGGCTGTGCAGACCGGCGGTGCTTCCGGCGCAATCATCAATCCGGATCAGATTGATTTTAACCTGGATATCGACCATGCGGCTCCGGGTGGCGGACGTCTGGGCTGCGGGACAGTCTTTGTGGTTGATGATACCAATTGTGTACTGGATATCGTCCGCAATAATATGGCGTTCTTCTGCGCGGAATCCTGTGGCAAATGTGTGCCGTGCCGCGAGGGTACGCGCCGGATCTTTCTGCTGCTGGATAAGATCTGCAGCGGGAGCGGGACGGTCCATGATTTAAATCATGTCATCGACCTGGCAAATACCATCAAAATTGCCGCGTTCTGTGGACTGGGACATTCCTCAGCAGTCCCGGTGCTGAGCGCGATCGAAAATTTCCGTGATGATTTCAACCGCCATCTGGACGGTGATCACTGTGCATGCTGTGCGCGAACCGAAAGGAGTGTGTATATCAATGACTAACGAAGTAACTCTTACGATTAACGGTCAGTCCGTGACTGTACCGGCAGGTACCACAATCCTGAAAGCGGCGGAAAGACTGCATATCCATATCCCGACGCTCTGCTATCATCCGGATCAGGAGGTAAAGGCAAACTGCCGGATGTGCGTGGTCGAGATTGAGGGACAGAGACTATTACAGGCAGCGTGCTCCTATCCGGTCGCGGAGGGTATGGTCGTGCGTACCAATACGCCGAAGCTGATCCATGTGCGCCGCAATATCCTCGAACTGATTTACAGTCATCACCCGTTAAAGTGCATCAGCTGCCAGCGCAACGGCACCTGTGAACTGCAGGATGTGGCCGCAGAGCTCAATATGCAGAGAAGTCTGATGCTGAAGGTCGAATCCCGTGGTATGGATAAAGATAAATCTTCGCCATCGATTATCCGGGACCCAAACAAATGTATTCTGTGCGGACGCTGTGTCGAAGTCTGCCAGGATGTTCAGCGCGTGCGCGCAATCGCAAAGGAAAACCGCGGATACAAGACTGTGGTGGTGCCGCCGTATGGCAAGGCGCTGATCGACTCGACCTGTGTCAACTGCGGGCAGTGTGTGCAGGTGTGTCCGGTAGGCGCGCTCACGGTTCATGACGATACGATGGCGATCTACGGAGCGATTGACGCGGGTAAGATTCTCGCGGTGCAGGTGGCGCCGTCGGTGCGCACGACGATCGCGGAAGCGCTTGGCGAAGAGGTCGGTACTGTCAGCACCTTCCGCCTGGTAACGGCGTTAAAGCAGCTCGGATTTACCTATGTATTTGACTCGGATTTCAGCGCGGACCTGACGATTATGGAGGAGGGGAGTGAGCTTCTGAACCGCATGAATACGGGAGGTACGCTGCCGCTCTTTACCTCATGCTGCCCGGCCTGGGTCAAGTTCTGTGAGACCTTCTTCCCGAAAGAACTGCCGAACTTAAGCTCGGCCAAGAGTCCGCAGCAGATGTTCGGCGCGGTGATCAAGACCTATTTCGCAAAGAAAAGAGGGATTGATCCGGCCAATATCTTCTCGGTCTCCGTCATGCCGTGTACAGCCAAAAAGTACGAGTGTCAGCGACCGGAATTTCATGACAGCGGATATCAGGATGTAGACTGTTCGATCACGGTGCAGGAGCTGAGTCGTATGATTCGCACCGCGGGGATTGATTTCGCAACGCTTCCGGAGACCCCCTTTGACAGCCCGTTTGGCCTTGGTTCCGGAGCAGGAGAGATCTTTGCGGCGACCGGCGGCGTGATGGAGGCGGCGCTTCGCACGGTGTATGAGGTTTATACCGGCAAGACGCTGGAGACGCTGGAGTTCCATGCTGTGCGCGGTCTGGATGGCATCAAGGAGGCGGTCATTGATCTTGACGGTACTTCGGTCAAAGTTGCGGTCGTCCATTCGCTGGGCAAGGCCCGTGAATTTATGGAGCGTTATGAGGCAGGAGAGTTCCGGGACTATGCATTTGTTGAATTTATGGCATGCCCGGGCGGCTGCATCGGCGGCGGAGGCAACCCGATCCGCACCTGGGACAAAGTAAAGAAACGTACGGAAGCCGTCTATCAGCAGGACAGCGAGCAGCTCCCTGTGCGCAAGAGCCACGAGCAGGAGGGAATTAAACAGATTTACAGAGAGTTTCTGGATAAGCCATTGTCAGAGAAAAGCGAGGAACTGCTGCACACGACTTATGTGAGCCGGGCAGATCTGATCCGGTGCTAAGGAAAAGTTAAGGTAACCAAAACCGAAATATTTTATGGGAAACGCACATCTGGTTTCAGCAGTCAGATCGATCGATTTGATTCTGCGGGCAGATGTGCGTGTTTCATGCTTCAATTTTTATTTCCGCTTGCATTCCTCATTTAAATCAGTTATAATGCATTAGATTTGGGCTGCGGTCAGGCACATCCGGACGGATATGTCCTGCCTGCGAAGTTGTATTCAGCAAAAGAAAGGATATAATTCTACATGAAAGCATTCCTTATTTTGGAGGACGGTACGGTGTTTGAGGGAAAAAGCATCGGTTCCGCCCGTGAGGTGATAAGTGAAATTGTTTTTAACACGTCTATGACCGGATATCTGGAAGTCCTCACCGACCCGTCTTATGCGGGACAGGCCGTTGTGATGACCTATCCCCTGATTGGTAATTACGGTATTTGTTATGAAGATATGGAGTCTGACCGTCCGTGGCCGGACGGCTATATTGTCCGTGAGTTGTCCCGTCTCCCCAGTAATTTCCGCAGTGTCGATACGATCCAGCATTTTCTTGAAAAATATGATATTCCCGGTATCTGTGGCATTGATACCAGAGCCCTGACTAAGATATTAAGAGAAAAAGGAACCATGAACGGTATGATTACAGTTCATGAATACGATGACCTTTCAGAACCGATTCGGCGCATGAAGGAATACACGGTGAAGGGTGTGGTGAAAGCAACCTCCTGTAAGGAAAAATATATTTTGCCGGGAAAGGGCAAAAAGGTTGCGCTGCTCGACCTGGGAGCCAAGCGGAATATAGCCCGTTCTCTCAATCAGCGCGGCTGTGAGGTGACGGTTTACCCCTGCGATACCCCTGCGGAAACGATCCTTGCGGCAAAACCGGACGGTATCATGCTCTCAAACGGCCCCGGCGATCCGAAGGAAAACGTGGAGATCATCCGGGAAATCCGCAAACTTTATGAATCCGATGTGCCGATCTTTGCGATCTGCCTGGGACATCAGCTGATGGCGCTCGCAACCGGAGCGGACACTTATAAGCTGAAATACGGGCACCGAGGCGGGAATCATCCGGTGCGGGATCTGGAAACAGGGAGAGTCTATATTTCCTCGCAGAACCATGGATATGCCGTTGATCCGGCAAGTCTGGACCCAAAGGTTGCGCAGGAAGCATTTCAGAATGTTAACGATGGCACCAATGAGGGATTGAGATATATCGGGAAAAATATCTTTACCGTCCAGTATCATCCGGAAGCCTGTCCCGGACCGCAGGATTCCGGTTACCTGTTTGATAAATTTATCAGCATGATGGGAGGAGATCAATAATGCCGAAGATTCCGGAGATAAAAAAAGTACTGATGCTTGGATCCGGCCCGATCGTCATCGGTCAGGCGGCGGAATTTGACTATGCGGGGACACAGGCCTGCCGTGCGCTTAAGGAAGAAGGCATCGAAGTGGTGCTGCTCAATTCCAATCCTGCCACCATTATGACGGATAAAGACATCGCGGATCATGTTTATATCGAACCGCTGACGGTGGAAGTAGTGGAGCGCCTGATCGAACTTGAGAAGCCGGACAGTGTTCTCCCGACCCTGGGCGGACAGGCAGGTTTAAATCTCGCGATGGAGCTGGCGGAGTCCGGTTTCCTGGAGGAACACAACGTCCGTCTGATCGGTACGACTCCTCTGACGATCAAAAAGGCGGAGGACCGGGAGCTCTTCAAAGAGACGATGGAAAAGATCGGCGAACCGGTGGCGATGTCGGATATCGTGGAGACTGTGGAGGACGGTCTGCGGATCGCTGATGAGATCGGGTATCCGGTCGTGCTGCGTCCGGCGTACACGCTGGGAGGAAGCGGCGGCGGTATCGTTGAAAATCCGGAGCAGTGCCGGGAGGTTCTGGAAAATGGTCTTCGTCTTTCCCGTGTGGGGCAGGTGCTGGTGGAACGGAGCATCGCTGGCTGGAAAGAAATCGAGTATGAGGTGATGCGTGACAGCGCTGGCAATGTAATCACTGTCTGTAATATGGAAAATATCGATCCGGTTGGAGTACACACGGGGGACAGTATCGTCGTAGCTCCGTCGCAGACGTTGGGAGATAAGGAGTACCAGATGTTGCGCACCTCCGCGCTCAACATCATTACAGAACTGGGAATTACCGGCGGCTGTAATGTACAGTATGCGCTGCATCCGACGAGCTTTGAGTATTGCGTGATTGAGGTGAACCCCAGGGTTAGCCGTTCCTCGGCGCTCGCGTCCAAAGCAACCGGCTATCCGATCGCAAAGGTCGCCGCGAAAATCGCATTGGGATATACGCTGGATGAGATCAAAAACGCGGTCACGAAGAAGACCTACGCAAGCTTTGAGCCGATGCTCGACTATTGCGTAGTCAAGATGCCGCGGCTTCCGTTTGATAAATTTATCAGCGCAAACCGCCAGCTCGGCACGCAGATGCAGGCGACCGGCGAGGTGATGAGCATCTGTACAAATTTTGAAGGAGCCCTGATGAAGGCGATCCGCTCGCTGGAACAGCATGTGGACAGTCTGCTGTCTTATGACTTTTCTGGCTTAAGTGAGGCGGTGCTTTTCCGTCAGCTGACGGTCGTGGACGACCGGCGGATCTGGGTGATTGCCGAAGCGATCCGCCGCGGGATTTCTTATCAGACGATCCATGAGATCACCAAGATTGATATCTGGTTCATCGATAAACTTGCGATCCTGGTGGAGATGGAGAAAGCATTAAAAGCCGGACCGCTGACGGTGGAATTATTAAAGGAAGCAAAGCGAATCGAATTCCCGGATGCAGTGATTGCCAGACTGACCGGACGTACAGAAAAGGAAATCCATCAGATGCGCATGGACCATGGGATTGTGGCCGCTTATAAGATGGTGGATACCTGCGCGGCAGAGTTCGCGGCAGAGACGCCATATTATTACTCCTGTTTTGACGGATCAAATGAATCGGAAGAAACCAGCGGACGCAAAAAGGTGCTGGTACTTGGCTCGGGTCCTATCCGGATCGGCCAGGGGATCGAATTTGACTTCTGTTCCGTACACAGCACCTGGGCATTTAGCAAAGAAGGCTATGAGACGATTATCGTAAATAATAATCCGGAGACTGTCAGTACAGATTTTGATATCGCGGATAAGCTCTATTTTGAGCCGCTGACGCCGGAAGATGTGGCGTCGATTGTGGATATCGAGAAGCCGGACGGAGCGGTTGTCCAGTTTGGCGGGCAGACCGCGATCAAGCTGACAGAGTCGTTGATGAAGATTGGAGTGCCGATCCTTGGGACAGCCGCGGAGGATGTGGATGCCGCGGAAGACCGGGAACTCTTTGATGAGATACTGGAGAAATGCCAGATCCCGCGTGCTGCCGGCCGGACTGTCTTCACGGCGGAAGAGGCAAGAGCAGCGGCCAATGAACTGGGTTATCCGGTCCTTGTAAGACCATCTTATGTCCTGGGCGGGCAGGGAATGCAGATCTGCATCAATGACGACGACATCAATGAATTTATCGGGATTATCAACCGGATTGCACAGGATCATCCGATTCTGGTTGATAAATATATTGTCGGTAAGGAGATTGAAGTTGACGCAGTATGCGATGGCACGGATATCCTGATCCCGGGAATTATGGAGCATATTGAGCGTACGGGAATCCATTCCGGAGACAGTATCTCTGTATACCCTGCGCCCAGCATTTCGTCGCAGGTAGAGGCGACACTGGTAGATTATACCGAAAAACTTGCTCGCGCATTGCATGTGAAAGGAATGATCAATATCCAGTTCATCGTCGCGGATGAGAAGGTATATATCATCGAGGTAAACCCGCGGTCATCCCGGACAGTGCCCTATATCAGCAAGGTGACCGGTATCCCGATTGTACCGCTTGCGACGCAGGTGATCTGCGGACATACATTGAGAGAACTGGGTTATGAGCCTGGGCTTCAGAAGAAGGCAGACTATATTGCGATTAAGATGCCGGTATTCTCCTTTGAGAAGATTCACGGCGCAGATATCAGTCTGGGTCCGGAGATGAAGTCAACCGGCGAATGTCTGGGTATCGCTAAGACCTTCAACGAGGCGCTTTACAAGGCATTTGAGGGGGCTGGCATCAAGCTCCCGAAATATAAAAATATGATCATCACAGTCCGGGAGTCCGAACAGGAGGAGATGGTAGAGATCGCGAGACGCTTCCAGAATGTCGGATACAAGATTTTCGCGACCTTTGGCACCGCGAAGACGTTAAATAGTCATGGAGTCAAGGCACTTCCGATCCGCAAGATCGAGCAGGAGTCTCCAAATATTCTCGATCTGATCCTCGGTCACGAGATTGATCTGGTCATCGACATCCCTCAGCAGGGAGCTGAGCGGAGCAAGGATGGTTTTGTGATCCGCCGTAACGCGATCGAGACCGGCGTACATGTGCTGACTGCGGTAGATACGGCGGAGGCTTTGGCGACCAGCCTGGAGAACCGTGCGAAGGAATTGACGCTGATTGATATCGCGACAGTGAAGAATATCTGATTTCTTTCTGAACATCTGAGAAATATCCTGTGTTACGTTTTATGCCATGGAGAAATTGGGCTGTGGCATAAAACGTATTTTATGAATATCTGATTTCTTGATAGATTTCCGGAATCGCTAATTGAAAAAACAGAGACCTACAAAGGTATCGACTGACATATTTTATTAAGAAGGGATGAAGGTAACTGCCAGGTGTATGAGACAGATGAAGATGAACGGAAAAACAGTAAAAACATAAAGAGACATAGACACGATGAAAATTAGCAAAGCAATACAACGTATGAGCAATACCATGTATGCGCACAGTGGCAGATTATTTTTCGGAATCATAAAAGTGATAACATCGGCAATAAGGGCAGAGGCTGTTAGAAATTATGGATAAATATCGGATTTTGAAACAATATTTCGGTTTCGACAGATTTCGTGAAGGTCAGGAGAAACTGATCGATGGTATATTAGGCGGAAAGGATGTTTTTGGCGTTATGCCGACCGGTTCCGGTAAGTCATTGTGCTTTCAGATACCGGCGCTGATAATGGATGGGATTACACTGGTGGTTTCGCCTTTGATTTCCCTGATGAAGGATCAGGTGGCATCATTAAATCAGGCCGGCATTCACGCAGCTTATCTGAACAGTTCTCTGACGCCTGGTCAATATTATAAAGCACTGGAATATGCGAAAGCAGGGCGATATCCGATCATATACGTGGCTCCGGAGCGACTGGAGAGTGAGTCATTTCTTGATTTCGCGCTGAATAGTAAGATTGCGATGGTAGCGGTAGATGAGGCTCATTGTGTCTCTCAGTGGGGACAGGATTTTCGCCCCAGTTATCTGAAAATCGTGGAATTTATCAGGAGACTGCCCAAGAGGCCGGTTGTCAGCGTGTTTACAGCGACGGCTACGAAAGAAGTGAGGGAGGATATCATCGATATTCTGATGCTGCAGGATCCGGTCATGGTGACAACCGGATATGACCGGCCAAATTTGTATCTGTCAGTTCAGGCTCCCGGGGATAAGTACGCGGCATTGAAAATTTATGTGGAAACGCATCCGGAACAAGGCGGGATTGTCTATTGCCTGACAAGAAAACTGGTAGAGGAAGTAAGCGAAAAACTGAGGAATGACGGCTTCTCTGTGACCAGATATCATGCGGGTCTGAGTGACGCGGAACGACGGCGTAATCAGGATGATTTTATCTATGACCGCCGTTTGATTATGGTGGCAACGAATGCATTTGGAATGGGGATTGATAAATCGAATGTGAGGTATATTATTCATTATAATATGCCGGGGAGCATCGAAGCGTATTATCAGGAGATTGGACGCTGCGCGAGAGATCAGGAACCGGGAGAATGTATTTTATACTACAGCGGACAGGACGTTGTAACAAATCAGTTCTTTATCGATCATAACACGGAAAACAGGGAGTTGGATGCGGTAACGCGGCAAATTGTGATGGAGCGGGATCGGGAACGCCTGCGCAAAATGACATTTTACTGTTTTACCAGAGAATGTCTGCGGGATTATATTCTGCGATATTTTGGAGAATATCACTCGAATTACTGTGGAAATTGTGTTAACTATCTGACACAGTTTGAATCCATAGACGTAACAGAAATTGCAAAAGCTCTGGTGGGGTGCGTATCTTCCAGTCGTCAGCGGTATGGGGTGAATGTAATTCTGGATACTGTACATGGTGCAAATACCGCAAAAATACGACAGTATCGGATGGAAGGAAATCCACACTACGGAGTGCTGGCGAAAGTTCCAGTATATAAACTACGACAGGTGATGAACGAATTGATGCTGCGTGATTTTTTGTCTGTGACATCGGATGAATACGCGATTATCAAATTGACAGAGAATTCAGGAAAAATACTGGATGGGGCAGAGCCATACGTCATGAAGATGGCAAAAGAGCCGGAACTACAGGAAAAAGAAAAAAATGATAAGAAGAGCAGAAAAAACAAAACGATGGGAGTGGAGCTCTCATCGACGGAGAAGGCATTGTTCGAAAAGCTGAGGCTCTTTCGGCTTGAAATCGCCAGAGAGGAGCAGGTGCCGCCGTATATCGTTTTTTCGGATAAGACACTGATACATATGTGCCGGACGAAACCAGAGACGAAGGCGGAGATGTTGTCAGTACCTGGGATTGGAACGTTTAAATTTCAGAAGTATGGCGATAAGTTTTTGAAGTGTATCAAGGAATATGAGACTGAGAGTAACTGAGAAGCACATTCAGACAGGAAGCGAAAGTGTTAAAATTTTGAAGTACTAATTCTTGACAAATCAGAATCAGTAGTATATACTGTATCAGTCCGGTTAAATTCCGGTAAGATAATAAATATCATATAAGCTGATGTTCAGGCATTGGTGCTTTGCAGAAGTACCCAAGTGGTTGAAGGGACACCCCTGGAAAGGGTGCAGGTCGTTAATAGCGGCGCGAGGGTTCAAATCCCTCCTTCTGCGTTTGACTTTGTTGAGTTGGTTTGACAACAGAAGAGAAAAGCTGATTTGCAAAATTGATTCAAAAAGTCGAAAAAAAGTTGTTGACAAGTGACGCCGGATGTGATATATTAAACAAGCTGTCGCTGAGAAAAAGACAGCGAGATGAACCTTGACAATGTAAGATTGAAC
>JAJQAC010000082.1 GCA_021204025.1 Clostridiales bacterium
TTGAGTAGGTGTTTTGATTTACCGTTAGACTTTTACCACATAACACATATTATGTGGTTTTTCTTTTCTCTTAGACGGCTAAGCTGCAACCAGATCCATCTCATCCAGGATCTGCACCTGCTTTTTCCATCCACACCGCACGTAAATGCGGGTCGTGTTCAGATTTGAATGTCCTAAAACATCCGCAAGATTTGCAAGATTCTTTTCCTGTTCATAATAGATACACGCAAACAGATGCCGGAAATTATGCGGGAAGCCTTTGCTGCGTGCCACGCCCGCCATCTCGCACAGGTTCCGGATCTCATGGTGGAGATTGCTCCGGTCGATCGGCTTGCCTCCGCGCGTGACAAAGACACTTCCTTTTTGAATACCATTTTCCCGGATATAGGTTGTTAACAATGCAATGAGTTTTCGCGGCAGGACGATCCGGCGGTTTTTTCCCTTCATATTAATGTCCGCGTATCCCGCCCGTACCGCTTCCACCGTGATGAAGCACAGCTCGCTCACCCGGATCCCGGTGGAGCCTAGCACCTGCAGGATATGCCAGAGGCGCACCTTCCCGGCAGTTTTCGCAACGGCAAGCAGTTTTTCGTATTCCTCCCGGCTCAGTTCCCTGTCCTCTTTCCGGAAAAGCCCCTTTTGTAACTTGATTGTTTTTACGACGCAGTCATACCAGCCGATAAATTTCAGGAAACCGTTTACGCCGGCAAGCATGCTGTTAATACTCGTTACCAGGTAGCTTTTTCGTAAAAATTCCTTGTACCGGATCATCGTCTCCTTGTCAACCGGCTCCTCTCCCGCATAGTTTTGAAACACTTTCAGATCATGCAGATATTTCTGCACAGTTGCCATACTCTTTTCCTCATCAATCATCGACTGTCTGTAATCCTCAATCATCTGTTCCGTAATCACTCGTCCCATTGTTATTCCCCTCCTAAATTTCACATTTGTAGCTTTTACCGATTTTCTTTTAGTTATCTATTTTCTTTTTGAAAAATGAGTAGTTTTTGAAAATCATCATAACGCAGGTTACACGCCGCCGTAAAGAAAAAATGCGGCAAAGCGCCTTGCCCGGAGGGGTTTTACCATAGGGCGCATTTTCCTGTGAGACCAGTATGAACGCGCATATGCGATCGAGTAGGAGGCAGCGTCAGCTGCAAGATTTCCATATCCGTCCGTACGATCGAGTAGGAGGCGGCTTTTTCGCCTCATACTCGCCGCGCGGGCCGGGTGCGGCATAAGCCGCAAAAATTCCTTACCCGGCCCTGCGCGTAGAAAAAGCTCCAATCAGGGAAACAATAATCCCTGACTGGAGCTTTTCGAACTACTCAACTGGATTTTCTTAGACAAGACGGCAGTGACTGATCCAAATGATAAATGGATATCTTTTCCTCATCATTTACAGATCACGGATTGCATCCTTCATGCTCTTCACATACTCCGCGACATACGGCACGCATTCCTCTCCGTACTGCGCACACAGCTTCACGATCGCAGACCCGACAATCGCACCGTCTGCAACCGCCGCCATCCTGACCGCCTGCTCCGGGGTCGAGATGCCAAAACCGACCGCACAGGGAATATCCTTTACTTCTTTTACCAGGTGGATCATCGCGCCGATATCGGTCGTGATCTCCTGCCGGACTCCCGTGACACCCAGCGAGGATACGCAATAGACGAAGCCATTGGCCTCCTTTGCGATCATGCGGATCCGGTCATTTGACGTCGGCGCAATCATCGATACCAGATCCAGGCCGTACTGTTTACAGATCCCGTCAAACTCGTCCTTTTCTTCAAAAGGGATGTCCGGAAGGATCAGGCCGTCGATACCGACCGCCGCAGCCTGAGAAATAAAACGTTCTGAGCCATAAGAATATATGACGTTCGCATAGGTCATAAAGACCATCGGCAGCGTAACCTTTTCCCGGATCCGCTTCACCATAGCAAAGATTTTATCCGTCGTCGCCCCGCCGGCGAGCGCTCTCTCATCCGCCACCATAATCACCGGTCCCTCGGCCGTCGGATCGGAAAACGGGATGCCCAGTTCGATCAGATCCGCGCCCGCCTCCGCGATCGCGTACACCAGCCGCTCCGTCACCTCCAGCGACGGATCTCCGCAGGTAATGAATGGAATAAACGCCTTTTTGCCGTCAAATGCTTCCGCAATCTTACTCATAAAGATCCTCCCCTCTGTAACGCGCGATCGCCGCCACATCCTTGTCGCCGCGCCCGGAAATATTGATAACGATAATCTGATCCTTTCTCATCGTCGGCGCAAGTTTCATCGCGTAGGATACCGCGTGAGCGCTCTCAATCGCCGGGATGATCCCCTCGATGCGCGACAGATATTCAAACGCCCGCACCGCCTCTTCATCGGTCACCGGCACATACTCGGCGCAGCCGCTGTCATAGAGAGCCGCGTGCTCCGGTCCGATACCCGGATAGTCAAGTCCCGCCGAGATGCTGTAAACCGGAGCGATCTGCCCGTATTCATCCTGACAGAAATAGGATTTCATCCCATGGAAAATCCCCAGCCGTCCGGTCGCGATCGTCGCCGCCGTCTCTGCGGTATTCACTCCGCGTCCGGCCGCTTCACAGCCGATCAGGCGTACGTCCTTATCCTCAATAAAATGATAAAACGCGCCGATTGCATTGGATCCGCCGCCCACGCACGCAAGCACCGCGTCCGGCAGACGCCCTTCCTTTTCCAGGATCTGCTGTTTGATTTCCTTCGAGATCACAGACTGAAAATCACGGACAATCGTCGGAAACGGATGCGGGCCCATAACCGAACCGAGGCAATAGTGCGTATCGCTCATCCGGCTGCTCCACTCGCGAAACGCCGCCGAACAGGCGTCCTTAAGCGTACCGGTGCCGCTCTCGATCGGGATCACCTCCGAACCCAGCAGACGCATCCGATAGACATTTAACGCCTGGCGGATCGTATCCTCTTTCCCCATAAAGACCACGCACTCCATACCCATCAGCGCCGCCGCCGTCGCCGTCGCCACTCCGTGCTGCCCGGCTCCGGTCTCAGCGATCAGACGGGTCTTGCCCATCTTCTTTGCCAGCAGCGCCTGACCAAGCACGTTATTGATCTTGTGCGCGCCGGTATGGTTCAGATCCTCGCGCTTGAGATAGATCTTCGCGCCGCCCAGATCTTCCGTCATGTGCTTTGCGTAATAAAGACGTGACGGCCGTCCGGCGTATTCATTAAAAAGCTCCGTCAGCTCCCGGTTAAATTCCGGGTCGTCCTTATAATGATTGTAGGCTTCCTCCAGCTCAATCACAGCATTCATCAACGTCTCCGGAATATACTGCCCGCCATGAATTCCAAATCTTCCTTTTGACATGCTCTGCCTCCTCGTTCTTAAATATTTCGTGAAAAAGAATCCTGCCCGGGGGACTTTTTGCCCCATAAGATATCCTTTCCTGTGAAACAAAAAATCCCTGACAACCATAGTTTCCTATCGTTGTCAAGGACGAATCTCTTCGCGGTGCCACCTTGCTTTACAGAATCTCTGTACTCTCATCGTGATACTATCATATCACCGGCCTTTGACGCAGGCTCCTACGTCGCGGAATACTCAGCGGCCGGCTTCCCGAACCCCCTTTGACCGCGCCCTCCGTGGTCCATTTGATCATCTGCGTTCGGCCCGGCTCACACCCTCCCGGACTCTCTGTGCGTGCACAATCATCGTTATCTCCACATCAGCGGTTTACAGCTTTTATAAAATTGTCTGACTTGATTAAAACACAGATTGGCTGGAATGTCAATCTGTATTTTTAAACTCGGGTCTTCGACAGTTGAATTGAATTCAAATCCTCTCGGGTCTTCGACAGTTGAATTGAATTCAAATCCTCTCAAAGCCTTGATTCAGGC